>NZ_JAAFKG010000007.1 GCF_013299185.1 Microcoleus sp. bin48.metabat.b7b8b9.023
ACTGCATTGGACACAAATGTGATTTTGTTTTCCTTTCTTCTTGCCGTTTTTACGGATATGGGTTGATTTACATTCAGGGCATTGCATAAATTATTCCTCCTATTCATACTCTAACTCAGCAACGCCGTAAATGTTAGATGCCATTTTTGAGAGATTTGTCAAGATCAGTCCTGTCAGCGTCATGGTACGAAGTTTAATGGAACGAGTATTGAACGCAGAACAACTTGATGCAATATTTGAGAATCACGCCAGGAGCCAGTACACGAGAGAACTACTATTCTCCAGCGTCGTAGATTTAATGAGCCTGGTAGTTTGTGGCATCTATCCTTCAGTCAATGCTGCATATCGAGCCAAAGCATCGGAGCTTAATGTGAGTCGAACTGCTGTTTATAACAAACTTAATGGCATCGAACTAGATGTGAGTGCTGCACTATTAAGAGAAACGGCTGCCTCTATGACTGATGTGATGCAATTTCTGGGAGATATAGCCTTTCTCAAAAAGATGAGGTATGATTGACAGCTTATATAACCCTTAAATTAAGAGGGTTCTCTTCCCAACAACGTCCGCGAATATGAGAGCTAGATCCGCTATAGTTCACCAAAGTTACTAGCTCCTTATCAAATCATAATCATTGATGGCAATTGTTTGGCTGCTACAGATCATCGTTTAGAAGTCCTGACGCCCTATGCAGCTAAAGCTTTGCCGGCAAGTCTTTGGTGGTGCTTGACCCAGACTTGAAAATGGCGATTGATGTGTTTCCTTGTGAGGATGGTCACGCAAGGCGAACGTTCTTTATTTGAGTCGGTATTGCAGCGGGTAAAACCTGGTGAATTATGGATTGCCGCAATATGTGTACTCAAGGGTTTCTATTTGGTATCTGTAACGCCTCTGCTGATTTTTTGCTCCGAGAATATAAATCTGTGCCACAGGAAGCCATCAGTGAATTGGAATGCAAAGGCGATGTAGAAACAGGCTCTGTTTTTGAACAAACAGTTGCTCTAACTTATGAGGGTATCTGTTTAAAAGTACGACGGGTGGTATTGCGTTTGAAGAAAGTTACTTGTAATGGTGAGCGGGAAATTGCCATACTTACTAGCCTACCTCAAGCTGTTCCCAGTGCGATCGATATTACTGATTTATACCGAGGATGTTGGAGTGTTGAAACTCTCTTTCAAATCGTAAATAAGAACTTTGAGGGCGAAATACAAACCTTGGATTATCCGAAAGCTGCTTTATTTTATTTTTGCCTCGAAGAAGGTTTCTTACAATATTTTAGCCGTTGTCCGAAGAGCTATCGGCAGTGTACATGGTGTCGGTAAAATTGAGTCGAGTCTTCCGAAATTCTACGAAAGTTGATGAAATTCAGGGGACTTATCGGGGTATGACGATCGCTACTGAACCTGATAATTGGGCGTATATTCAGGCTTGGTCATTGTCTCAATTGGCCCAATTTCTATTGGATTTGGCCGGGCGAGTGAATTTAAAGTATTTCCTCAAGCAGCCACGCTCCCCCAAAAGGAATAAACCACTTTTGATCGTTGACTCAAATCACCGTCATCTTTCTACAGCAAGGCTTTTAGACCAGGATCGGCTGTCACCTTGACAGGGCTAGGGCGCCGGTTCAGTATCAGGAGTTGACACTCCTCGACATAGTATGTATGTTGATGTAGACCTTGGCCCGGAGTTGCATGAGGACAAAAAAATGGTTGGCGATCGCGATCTACTGTCGCCCTCATGCGATCGCCCCTACATAATACATATTTTGTTCTTTTTGTCAAAATATTCTACTGTACCGACGCTCTAGGTGCGCATTGCGCACCTTACAGGATAGAGGTTATCCTCCAAACTCTTTCTTATCTTCCAATCCCGACATATTGGAAACCAGCCGCTTCTAAAGCCTTCTTATCTAAGAAATTGCGGCCGTCAATCATCACCGCATGAGCCATCAATTTGCCCATTTTATCGTAATCTAAATTACGAAACTGTTCCCAGTCAGTCACCAACACCAAAGCATCGCAACCGTCAGCCAATCTTTCCGCATCGGTTTCCACCAAAACTCCCGACAAACCGTGACGCATCCCAGTTTGAGAAACAATCGGATCGTAAGCTTTAACTTTCGCTCCCAATCTGTTTAAATTCTCGATTAAATTCAGGGAAGGAGCATCCCGCAAATCATCAGTATCCGGCTTGAAAGTCAAACCCAAAAGTCCGATTGTTTTACCTTTAAGAATCTTCAAAACTTGCTGCAACTTTTCAATCGCAATCGAGCGCTGGCGTTCGTTCACTTCCACCGCCGCTTTCAGCAAATGCGCTTCATATCCGTAATCGTCAGCAGTGTGAACTAAAGCCGAGACATCTTTAGGGAAACAAGAACCGCCCCAACCAATGCCAGCCTGCAAAAACTTACTACCAATTCGCGAATCTAAACCGATACCTTTCGCTACTTGGGTAACATCTGCACCGACTCGATCGCAAATATTAGCAACTTCATTAATAAAGCTAATCTTGGTAGCCAAAAAAGCATTAGCTGCGTACTTAATCATTTCTGCGGAACTGATGTCAGTCATCACCACAGGTACCACAGGCAAAGACGGATTTTCTGCAAACTTGCGATCGACAATTGGTGTGTATAATTGTAGCATCAGATCCATCGCCCGCTGAGAGTTGCTGCCCAGAACAATGCGATCGGGATTAAACGTATCGAAAACAGCACAACCCTCGCGCAAAAACTCTGGATTGCTAACCACATCAAAATCAGCACCAATTTTTGCTGCTACTTCCTCACCCGTAGCGCCCTCACCGCTTTGAGCTTTTTGACGTTCAGCCAAACCGTCTAATACAATCCTCCGCACCCAATCTCCCGAACCGATGGGTACAGTTGATTTGTTTACGATCACTTTGTAATCGCCGTCGAGGTGAGCGCCAATGCCGCGCGCCACCGCTTCCACGTAGCGAGTATCGCTTTCCCCAGTGGGCAAAGGAGGCGTCCCCACCGCAATGAATAAAATCTGCCCATGAGCCACTCCTGCTGCTAAATCTGAAGTAAATTCTAAATTTCCCGATTGAGAAGCAGAGGACATTAATTCTGACAGTCCCGGTTCAAAAATAGGTGACTGTCCCGACTTCATTAATTTAACTTTTTCTTCGTTGTTGTCTACACAAATGACATGATGTCCGATGTGGGCCAAGCAAGTGCCGGTAACTAAGCCAACGTATCCTGTACCGATGACGCAAACACGCATAGAAATCTCCTCAAAGTTAGTTAATAGTTGACAGTTGACAGTTGACAGTTGACAGTTGATACTTGATACTTGATAGTTCTTATTAGTCAGATGGCAGATTGAGGAAGCAAAAGGGAATAGGGAATAGGGAATAGGGAATAGGGAAGAATGAAGAATGAAGAATTAAGAAGGAAAAATACTCCCCCTCTCTCCTCTCTCCCCCCTTCTCTACTTTTGGTTTCCCTCGATGCGATCGCGAAAATCTTTCACAGTTAACTCTAAACCTTTATCCAGCGGCACAGTTGGCTCCCAACCCAACCAGTTTTTAGCAAGAGTAATATCCGGTTGTCGCTGTTTTGGATCGTCTTGTGGCAGGGGTTTGAAGATGATTTCCGCCCCTGGATTAATCATATTTTGAATTTTCTGTGCTAACTCCAAGATAGTGTATTCGCCGGGATTCCCCAAATTCATCGGCCCGATTTCGTTGCTATTCATCAACCGAATAAATCCTTCTACCAAATCAGAAACGTAGCAAAAACTCCGCGTTTGAGAACCGTCGCCGTACACAGTCAGAGGTTGATTTCGCAAAGCTTGCACAATAAAATTGCTCACAACTCGGCCGTCATTTTCCAACATTCTCGGGCCGTAGGTGTTGAAAATTCGTACTACTCGAATGTCTACCCCATTCTGTCTGTGATAATCAAAAGATAGCGTTTCAGCTACTCGCTTTCCTTCATCGTAACAACTGCGAATACCTATACAATTAACGTTGCCGCGATAGTCTTCTGTTTGGGGGTGTACGTCAGGATCGCCGTAAACTTCTGATGTGGAAGCCAGAAAAAATCTGGCCTTCACCCGTTTCGCCAATCCCAACATATTCATCGTGCCGATGACGTTTGTTTTAATTGTCTTGACAGGATTGTACTGATAGTGTATGGGGGAAGCTGGACAGGCCAGATGGTAAATCTGATCTACCTCTAACCGAATGGGTTCCGTGATGTCGTGGCGGATCAGCTCAAAATAGGGGTTGTCCATCCATTTGAGGATATTGCGCTTAGTCCCGGTGTAAAAGTTATCCAGGCAGACTACCTCGTGTCCTTGGGCCATTAAGCGATCGATCAGATGGGAACCGATAAAACCCGCACCGCCTGTGACTAAAATTCTCATGGGGGAAACTGCCGTTCTGTTTAGAGGGTAAGACTGTGGTACAACAATTCAGTCGATCGAATCAAACTTGTTAATACAATAACAAAATATCGATCGACAATGTAAAGACTTATCCGCAACCTGGATCAAATCTTTAATTAACTTAGCATTGTCAGAATATATGCAACAGATTGCGATCTAGACTGGAGCTAACCTAGTTAATTTTACTTACACTTCTATAATTCCGAAAAAATACTGTTGACATTATCTGCAAAGTGATAGTATAATTGTATCTTAATTTTTAGTTAGAAAACGAAAGATCAAGTGCTTACTATAAACTTAATAAGGACTAAAGTCCTGACTACAAACCTAATATCGCGCTGGTGACTCGTTCTAAATCTTCTTCAGTTAAATTTGAGCCGGAAGGCAAGCAAAGACCGTACTCAAATAACTCTTCAGCAACTTCGCCTCCGATACATTCACAATCAGCAAATACTGGCTGCAAATGCAAAGGTTTCCAAACCGGACGTGCTTCTATTTTTTGTTTGGCAAGTGCGAGGCGAACTTGTTCTCTATCCGCTAGGGTCAATATCGGCACTTTGGCCCTAGAGGTTTACGATCGCCACAGCTTTCGGTAACTTTCCTAATTTTGCTCGTTTGTCCAGGGCTTCTCGCAATAAATCTGGATTCATGTTCCATGTAGTGCGATCGCTATCAATGAAAACAGGTTTTGCGCCTAAATAAGTAATGGGACTAGCCGTCGCAATAAACGTCAGAGTCGAGCAAAAAACTTCATCGCCTGGACTGACACCAATTAATTGTAGAGCTAAATGTAAAGCCGCAGTGCCCGAACTCAGAGCAGCCGCGTGACTAGAACCGACAATATGGCAGAATTCCCGCTCGAAAGCATCGACATGGGGGCCGACGGGGGCGATCCAGTTGGTGTCAAAGGCTTCTTGGGCAAACTTTTGTTCGAGTTCACCCATGTGCAGAGTTGAAAAGAGGATTTGTTTAGTCATATTATCTAAATTATTTTATGCTTTGCTGCCAACGGTGACTTGGTATAAGGTGCGGATCTGTGAGATTGTTGGTTTTTATTGAGGGATTGTTTATTTATTATCCACACCCTACGAATAATTTTGCAACAATTATGAAAATTGGTATAACTCCACCAAAAAAACATCACACCGAGAAACCGGGTTTCTCGGTGCGATCATATCCAGTAGTTTCATCCCTCATTGGATTTGATATAGCAATCCTAAATCATTTGCACAATTGTTGTAGGGCTCGAACCACGTTCGGTTGCCCGATAGATAGGGTAGGCAAAGAAAGGCACTACCCTACAAATTTATCTTAATTATTTAGGATTGCTATATGAGTAAGTTAAGCACACTCTAACCGTACAAAGACTGTACCCATTCCCATTCTTGCTTCAACCCTTCCTTCAAAGAAACCTGGGGCTGGTATCCCAAGATTTTCTGAGCTTTCGATGCGTCAGCGCTAGTATCTCGCGCATCTCCTTTGCTCGATTCTAGGTAATTGATGCGAATCGGGCGATCGACAATGCTTTCCATCGTCTGAATAACTTCTGCCAAAGCAACTCGACTTCCCCCTCCAATATTAAATATTTCCCCGACAGATTCCGGCACTTTAGCGGCAGTTAAATTAGCGGCAACGCAATCGCTGATAAATGTAAAATCTCGCGTTTGCAGTCCGTCTCCGTAAATTGAAATCGCTTCACCGCGCAAAATTGACTTAAAAAATATGTGAAATGCCATATCGGGACGCTGGCGAGGCCCGTAAACAGTGAAATAGCGTAGCATGGTTGCGGGAACGCCAAAATTGTGATGATAAAGCGAACACAAACGTTCAGCGGCTAATTTGGTAATTCCGTAGGGAGAAACTGGTTGAGGGCAGGCAGTTTCGGAAGTAGGAAAAGTTTCAGCATTGCCGTACACAGAAGAAGACGAAGCCAATACAAACTTTTTCAGTTGCGGTGCATCTTTTGCGGCTTCTAAGAGTACCTGAGTTGCATTAATATTGCGTTCCGTATAGCTGCGAAAACCGTCTCCCCAACTAGCACGAACTCCTGCTTGGGCTGCTTGGTGGTAAATGACTTCGGTATTGGCTAAGAGCGGTTTCCAATCCAAAGATAAGATATTGCCCTCAATTAGTTGAAAATTCGGATGTTTTTCAAAATGAGCAAGATTTTTTCTCTTCAATTCGGGATTGTAGTAATCGTTGACTTCATCCACACCGATTACTTGTTCACCTTGGTTTAAAAGAGTTTCGACTAAGTTAGAGCCGATAAAACCTGCCGCGCCTGTAACAATATTACTCATGGGTTGATTGTTGATTGTTGATTGTTGACTTCAGCATATAAAGCCTCGTATTGCTTTCAGGATATGTGGCAGGTCATAATTAACCATACATATTTTCTCGTCCGCGCTTGCTCATATGTTGAGCTTCCTCTGGATGGTCTAAAATCTATGCCATTGCTGTGCTATTCCGTTGATATCTCACAACTTTACCAGCAAACCATTGCCATTTTCTAATAAATCACGAGTGCCTCGAATTTCTATACCGATGACGGGAACTTCGATGCAGAAAGATTCCATGACGCAATTAGAAAGCCCTTCTTGAGAAGAAGCAATCAGAGTAGCTACTGAGGCACGAATCAAAATGGGGATATCTTGTCGCAAGCCCAAAAAATGTACTTGCTTTTGAATTCCTAATTCTGATGCTAGTTCTCGCATTTCCTCCAAAATTATGCCATCTCCGACCAAAGCTAAGTGTACTTGAGGTCGAGCTAGTTGGGCAAATGCCTTGAAAATATTGCCAGGGCGCTTGCGGGGAATAAATTGAACCACCGACAAGAATAAAGGGTTTTCCTACCCTAGTCATGGGCTGGAGATGAAACATCGGGGGCAACGACGGGGGATTGCCTGTAGGAAATGCTAGAAATAGAGTTGCTGAGTTTTTGCCACCTGTACCAGTTGGGTCAGTATTGTGCAAAAAGTGCGTGCGATCGCATATCTGATTTGGTTTAGGCTAAGACAGAAAGGGCGATCGATCTAATGCCTGAAGTGCGATCGCCCGATCGACCTCTAGTGGCTTTCGGTACTCCTAGGAACAGCCTCTAGATTGGCATCAGCATTAAACACAATGACAAAGTGAGCATTGGGGATTAACTGTCGGATAATCCGCAGATGGCCGTCAGCATCAGAATGCCTGAAAAACTGGGCTACAGTTATTCGCTGCATATTGGGCAGCAAACGAACTATCAGCCACCTGTTGAGGCGGTCTTTATAGGGCATAATTAACATGGTCTCCATTTAGTGTTGGATTTGTCTGCACGGAAATGGTCGCCAAAGCCAGTTCAATGCTTGTCGAGGGCGCGGACTGGCTTTTGACTTTTTTTCAGACTTTGTGTCTGTATCTAGATTAAGGCATCGACTACATATAGTCAACTGAATACATATAGTTAACTGAATTAAGTACGGGACAGATAATGACGCTGGGGCAAAAGCTAAGAGAAAGACGTGAAAGTCTAGGTTTAACTCGGATACAAGTGGCTAGGGCGTGCAATGTTGTGGAATCCACGGTAATCAACTGGGAGACTGACAGACACGTACCCAAGCTTTACCCAGTACAGATGAAGGCGCTGTGTGATTTGCTGAAATTCTCGATCGAAGATTTGGTGGAGTAGTCTGGGGAGTTGCAGCGGGTGGGTTGGGCGATCGCACTTTTGGCAGTAAGGGCGATCGCACTTCATTTTAGCTAAGCCTGCTAAAAAGTAAGGATTAAACTGTGCAACTGATATGAAAAGCGGTATCATAAAATTATCGATAGCTGAGCAAATTGTGATGAATATATCTTTGACTCCAGAACTCGAACGGTTAATCCAAGAACAGGTAAAAAAAGGTAGATATTCCTCAGTGAGTGAGATGGTAGGGGAATCTTTACGGTTGTTGTGGGAGCGCGATCGCATTCGAGAGAAACGTGTTGCTGAGTTGAGACAAAAAATTCAGGTAGGAATAGAAGAATTAAATCGCGGTGAAGGGATTGATGGCGAAGAAGTATTTGATGAAATCGAGGTAGATATCTGTCGAATAGAAGCTCAAATGCAAGCAATAGAGGAAGTTAGATAATGGCTGGGTATATTTTAGCACCTTCAGCAAAGCGTGATATGAAGGAGATTGCAGGCTATATTGCCCAGTTTAACCCCGATTCTGCTAGGAGACTCACACAAGCGATTAAGCAGCAGTGCAAATTGTTGGCTAATTTTCCAAACATGGGGCGAAATCAGGATGATTTTGAGTCGGGATTGCAGAGTTTTCCGGTAGAAAATTACTTGATATTTTATCGGGCTGTTGGTGAGGGAGTTGAAATTGTGCGGGTGTTGAGTGGCTATCAAGATTTAGAAGCAATTTTTTATGGTGATGAAGGAAAGTAAGTTGCATATTCATTCAGTGGGTGAGGGTGAGCTTATTGAACCTGTTTCGAGCTTTTAATTCTAGTTCACACTAATGTTAACTACCCGTTTTTTTCCAAAGATATCTGAACCCAGTGGCGAAATAGTTCTACAGCTATACAGTAGCAACCATTAATTTCTTTAACAACATCGTGGCGTTCCAGAGTTTTTAATGCTTCCTCTAAACTTGTCTCATCCATCCCTGTTACTTGACTCAAGCTGTCAAGATTCAATCCTGCTAAATGAGGTGCTAATGCTGTTAAAATCTCCTGTTGTCCCGGTGCACCTTCGGCTGCTTGACCCCAAACTCCTGTAAAATAGTAGCGAGCTTTGTTGAATAAATCTGGGTCATCGATGACAGTTGCTACATCTTCGATGGTAAATATTGGATCGCGGGGGCGTCCCATTTCAAATACTCGATCGTTGTAGAGGCGTACTAACAGGAATCCTACCAGTTGCGTGAGGTAGGGTTGGCCGTGAGTTAGTTCATAAATGCGATCGAGTGCTTCTGGTTTATAGTCTAGGAGAAAATCATCATCGGGATTCGCTAAAACTTGGCGAGTTGCACCTTGACTCAGGAAACCGACTTTGATCGGGATAATGCTAGCAAAAAGAGGATTGAAATAATCCTCGGTCATTTCATCCAAAGTGTGCAAGCCGGCAAAAGCTAAGGCAACTTTAGAACTCATTTGCAGTATTCCTCGCAAAAAGCCGATAAAGTCTCGATTGATTTTCCCAGCATGAATCAATTCTTCAATTTTTTCAAACTCGTCTAAAGCAACGATTAATCCACCTTCGATATTTGCTACTACTTGTTCGATGTAGCGTCCAAAGGTGAGATAGGGTAAATCGAGTAAATCTTTATCTGCTGGAGGTACAATCTTGACCGTTTTGGCGATCGCATCGGTGATGAATATTAGCAGTTCGCCGACTCCCTGAGAGCAATCTCCTACTCGCAGCAAGTTGACATAGGCCACCTGTACCTTTGCTCCTAAGCAGTTGGTAGCATTCAACAAAATCGAAGTTTTCCCCATGCGCCGATGACCGTAGAGAGCCACAGAGTGCAGGTTCTTTCCCTGTACCCACAACTCCTCTAGTCGTCCGATGATGACTTCGCGGCCGACAAACAGATTGCCTTGGACTGGATCGCCAATTACATAGGGGATACTCACAGGTTGAGTAATTGAAATATCTCCGATTTTACCCGCGATTTGCAGTAAAGATTCTTGCCATTTTTTAGCAGTTTCAATTATTAAATTTCGTTCCGCTTCTGGTATAACATCTGGAGTATCAAGGATAGTTTTAAGTTCACCTAATGCTCGGTTGAGGGCAAAGGAACGGGCAGAACGAGATACGCTATTCTGGACGAGTTGCACATCCGCAATTACCCGCCGTAGAGAGGCAATTGCTTGCCAAGTATTTTCGCGTAGCAGAGGTAGATTTGGGGAAAGTGGTAGTTTCAGAGAAGCAATTTCGGCTAGTTCTGCTGTTTGGTGAAAACCTGTGATAATTTTCGCTAAGGTAAACATCTCCTCTCCATAAAGCAAATCTCGGACTACAGCGAAAGCTGCTGTAGCTTTGTCTGGTTGTAGTGTGTGGAGATACCAGAAACCAGCGGCAGAGGCACGGGCAGGAGTATTTAAACGAATTGCCGTTTGAAAACGAGCTTGAATTTGTTGTTTCCAAGGTGCGATGATAAAAAAACCTGCTACTGCTTCTGATTTCATTACTTCGCTGAGAGAAGCTGAAGCAAATCGCACTAATTTCCAATCATAAGGATCTTCTGATAACTGAGCGACGCGATAGATGAGTTGGTCTTTTGGTGTCTCTGCTAGCACGCGATTTACAGCTTGAACAACAGGGATAAACTGAAGGGTAAATCGTAGTAATTGGTTAATGTTGTGTAATCCTGTTTCCCAATCTCGCCTCAGCCAATGAGCTATTTGAGAAGACAGGTAGGGAATGGGAAGTGGGGTAATGTGAGGAAATTGTCTATTTTGGTGTTGACGTTGGAGTAAGGTAAACGGTACTGCCAAAAGCCAATTTTCAGGACGTGCGATCGTCACGCCGGACGCTACGCTCAACGCCACGCCCGACGTCACGCCCGACGTCACGCCCGACATCACGCCCCACATCACGCCCGACGCCACGCCCGACGCCACGCCCAACATCACACTGAACGCCACGCCCGACGCCACGCCCGACATCACACTCAACGCCACGCCCACCGCCACGACCGGCGCCACACTCAACATCACGCCCGACGCCACGCCCAACATCACGCCCGACGCCACGCCCAACATCACGCCCGACGCCACGCCCGACATCACGCCCAAAATCACGCCCACCGCCACGCCCGACATCACACTCAACGCCACGCCCGACATCACACTCAACGCCACGCCTAGCCAATTGATAGGAACGCCTATCTGTTCAAAAAGTAAATTAAAACCTATAGGAATAACAATGATTAATACCAAGGCTTGTAAAATTAACTGACGGTGGAGGAGATTTTGACGCAACCATTCCCACTTTTCTCGCCAGGTTTTGGCATCTTCTAAGCTAGATTCACCGCCAAAGGTAGACTCATACCACCGCAAAGCTTGAGGAAAGTAAAACACCCAATATAATAATCGCAGGTAGTCTAAAGGATTCCACAAAGAAAGAGGACGTTTCAGTTTGGGAGCTAAATCTAAGCGAGGAATAGGGGGATGGTTTTGATTCATAAATAGGTGGGGATGAATAAAATTTAGGATTGGTTATATAAGACTTACGCGCGGGGGTTCAGAAACCGGGTTTTTGCGAAAATACTTCGCACTCACTCATAGATTCGGTAAAAACCCGGTTTCTTTGGCGGAGTGCACAATTCCTGGGGGCTCAGAAACCGGGTTTTTTGCGAAAATACTTCGTTACAACGCGAAATTTGCTAAAAACCCGGTTTCTTGCGTCGTAGCGCGTAAATCTCGACTCACATAACTTATCGTCACAACCAAAGAAACCGGGTTTTTATCGAATCTGCTGGTTACAACGAAATATTTTCGTAAAAAACCCGGTTTCTGGGCCATCATGTGTAAATCCTAGTTGATATAACGATCGTAAGTTTGATAGCACAATTGCATCAATTTCTGAGGATAGCCACCACTTTCTGCAATTAACTCTGCAATTTCTGACTCAGTAAAACTCACGGGTTGGGGAATAGGTGTTAACCAGTCAGCCTGGAGACGACTAGCAATAAATTCGCGACTGATTTTTTCATCCCATTGCTTCAAATTTTCCTCAATGCAAATCCCTTTGAAAGGAGATGTCATATTTTGGTCTTGACTGTCAGGAAACAGGCTGTCGAGAGAGGTGCAGGCGGCGACAACTAGACGCAATGGTGCGTGGGTTCCCTCCGCTAAACCCCGCAACTGGCCGCGTACTTGGTTAGTAAATCCATCCCAGGTCATTTTCTCGACTTCATCTAAAATCAATAGTAATCGATGGGATTCTAAAGCCCGTTGTAGTTTAAATCCCTTGGCTGTTTCGATACCCGCTTTGTGGCACAAAGCATCGTAAAAGTCATCTTCATCACAAACATTTTTTAAATCGAGGTATATGGGTTGGCGCGGATAACGGAGTTGATTTGGTGCTTCTCTGGAAATGGCTTGTAGGAGAGAACTTTTGCCGATCGCCCTTTCGCCAATAATTGCTACACTACTACCACTGTTCAGCGTCTCGAAAACCCGCCGGATCTCTCGTTCTCTCCCAAAGAAAAATCGCGGATCGTCTATTTTGCCATGCTGGGGAATAAACGGATTATTGCGATCGGAATCATCCACTGCGATCGAAGAAACCGGGTTTTTTACCGAATCTACGGGCTGCAACGCGTCTTTTCGTGAAAAAAACCCGGTTTCTGGGCCCCCATGCGTAGTTGTATTGGATTCTTTAATTTCTTGCCAATCTAATCCTAAAGCCTTGCAAATTCCAACAAAATTTTGGGTGGTGACACCGTTGCATCTGAAAAAAGTCTTAACTGTTTGAAGACTGATGCCTTTGAGTTCACTTTTGCCTTCCCCCGTCACAACACGATCAGCTATGTCTTGGCGACTCCAGCCTTTATCTATGCGAACCATTTCTGCTTTTTCGATTCCTGCCTTCGATGCTTTGATAGATTGCGGTGGCATAGCTGAATTACAAAACTTTTAACTATTGTAGCAAACGCTCGCCAACCAAACACATCCCAAACTCAACCAAACTCATACCAATCAAACCCATACACACCTTAGCTTTCAAGCTTTTGCCCTTTATGATTAAAACATCACCAATCAAAAGGTAGCAATTATGAAAGCTCAACCCAAATCTACTAAAATGACTCCTAAAAACACTCCTCCTCAACCTCTCTCTCCTTTCGAGTACGTCTTCGCAACTGTTGTTTGTATTACCTTTTTTTCTGGAGGGATGTCTTTCTGGATTAGCACAGAAGTTCAGCTATCTCCCCAACGAGAGCGCATTTTCGAGAATTGCAATCGCACTTGGAATATGGGCGTAGGTGCGATTTTCGGAATTTTAGGTAGTAAGGTAGTTCAAGACGATCGCGATGATGATGAGTAATCTTTGAGAGTTTATTTGCAAAAGTGCGATCGCCCTTGATGTCCAAAAGTGCGAAAGTGCGATCGTCCTTTATCCCTCACCCGACTCCTCAAATTGTCCAATCTTCAAACTTCAAACCGGGCACACGCTCAAAATCCCGCCGGTTCCGCGTCACCAGAATAGCATTTTTAGAAAGCGCGATCGCAGCAATTCTTAAATCCTGAGTGCCGATGCGAATTTTTTGACGCAACAACTCAGCGTAACAATTAGAAGCATCCAGACCAAAATCCAGCAAATTGACAGTTGCGAAATAGTTCCATGTAGCACTCAGCTTTGCATAAGCTGATATCAGTTTCTCTGGTGAGTTAGCCCGTCTAATCACATTGAGTCTGCCATAAAACTGTTCCTCCAATGTAATGACGGTGACACCAATCTTTTCGGGATTAGCTGCATTAATTCGTTGAGTTAAAACAGGATGATTTTGTTGAAAAAGTGACACATGATCTGTATCTAGTACCCAAAAACTCACTTGACTGCTTCCTCCGCATCCATTTTCCGATAATACTCTTCCATTTCCACATCTCGATCGCGCCGAAGCTGCTGTATATCCTCCAGCATCTCATCGAATTCTGGATCGTCTTTAAACATTCCAGCAAACTTCATCCAAGGATGCTCTGGTTTTGGTGGTTTTATTTTCAGAGAAATGAGTTCAGCTTTTTCGAGCCGATCGCCCACAACTAAGTTAATATTGGTAATAACTTCTTCTCGGCTATTACCCTCAGCCTTGCATCCAGCCCAACCCAAAACCATCGCTTGATATTTTCCCTCTGTTTCCTGTTCGATCAGGACTGTCAAAGCTTGGCGATCGGGTTTTTGCTCTTGGATTGCTAGCGAAATTAGTTCGGCTTTTTCTAAGCGATTTGTGACAATCTGATTGAGATTTGCGATCGCCTCTTCGCGAGTATTTCCCTCAGCTTGACATTCAGGTAAACCCAATACCATCGCTTGATATTTTCCCTCTGTTTTCTGTTCGATGACGGCTGTTAAGAAAATATCTGTTAATTTGTCCGACGGCTTCAGTAATATTTTGGCAGTCATAATAGTAAATCCAAGGAACAATTATATTCTTAATTATAACCGATACTAAACCAGGCTTAAAGACTCCGTTAATCTCTTAGTCCGCGGAGGCGGACTTCGTTTGTATAGCCGCGGTTTCAACCGCCGGGTGACTTGTACAAAAGTGCGATCGCCCTTAAAGACGATCGCACCTACAGACAAATTACGAATCGCGATCGAGCTTCAGCACAGCCATAAACGCTTCCTGCGGCACATCCACAGTACCCACAGACTTCATCCGCTTCTTACCCTTCGCCTGCTTTTGCAGCAGCTTCTTCTTCCGCGAAATATCGCCGCCGTAACACTTCGCCAACACATCCTTCCGCAAAGCCGGAATGTGCTCGGAAGCAATCACCTTCGCGCCAATAGTCGCTTGAATCGGCACCTTAAACTGGTGGCGGGGAATCAACTCCTTCAGTTTTTCCGTCAAGCCGCGGCCCACATTGTAAGCCTTATCCCGGTGCACGATCATCGCCAAAGCATCTACCGGATCGCCGTTAATTAAAATGTCCAATTTCACCAACGGATTTTCGCGATAACCGATGATGTGATACTCCATACTCGCATAACCGCGCGATCGCGATTTCATCTGATCGAAAAAGTCCGTCACCACCTCCGCCAAAGGCAACTCATAAACCAACGTAGTCCGCCCCTGACTCAGATACTTCATATCCATAAAAATGCCCCGCCGACTTTGAGACAACTCCATCAGCGCGCCCACATAGGTTTCCGGCGACAGCATTTCTACCCGCACGTAAGGTTCCTCAATCTTCTCCCGATATTGAGGATCTGGCAAGTGACTCGGATTGTCAATTGTTAACACTTCTCCTTTAATTGTTGTGACTTGATAAACCACAGAAGGAGCCGTAACAATCAAATCCAAATTGTACTCTCTCTCCAATCTTTCCTGCACAATTTCCATGTGCAGCAAACCCAAGAAACCGCAGCGGAAACCAAATCCCATCGCACTAGAAGTTTCCGGTTCATAGGAAAGCGCCGCATCGTTGAGTTCCAGTTTTTCCAAAGCTTCCCGCAAGTCAGGAAATTGGTCGGCATCGATCGGGAACAAGCCACAAAAAACCATCGGCTTAGCCTCCGTATAACCCGGCCAAGGCTCCGGTGCAGGCTTTTTGACCAAAGTAATCGTATCCCCAACGCGAGCATCAGCTACCGCCTTAATTGCCGCGCCCAGATAACCCACTTCCCCCGCGTGCAGTTCGTCTACTTGTACTTGCGTCGGTGACAAGATGCCCAATTCATCGATGACATATTCCTTCCCCGAAACCATCAACAACACTCGATCGCCCTTTTTGACACTTCCGTCCATCACCCGGAAATACACAATAACCCCGCGATAAGCATCGTAATAACTATCAAAAATTAGCGCCCGCAGCGGTTTATCAACAGTATCCTGCGGCGGCGGCACCAATTCCACGATCGCCTCCAAAATATCATCAATACCAATTCCTTCCTTAGCAGAAGCCTCAATTGCCCCGCTACAGTCCAGACCGATAATTTCTTCAATTTCCCCTTTAACCCGTTCCGGTTCCGCCCCCGGTAGGTCAATTTTATTTAGAACTGGAATAATTTCTAAATTATTTCCCAAGGCAAGGTAGACATTTGCCAGGGTTTGTGCTTCCACGCCTTGAGATGCGTCTACCACCAGCAGCGCCCCTTCACAAGCAGCGAGCGATCGCGAAACCTCATAGGAAAAGTCTACGTGTCCGGGAGTGTCGATCAGATTTAGCACGTACTCCTGACCGTCCTTGGCAGTGTAATTCATCCGAGCCGCTTGCAGCTTGATCGTAATGCCACGTTCGCGTTCGAGATCCATATTGTCTAAAAACTGCTCCTTCATTTCCCGTGCCTTCACCGTCCCAGTCGCCTGCAACAGTCGATCGGCCAAAGTCGATTTTCCGTGGTCGATGTGAGCAATAATCGAAAAATTACGAATGCGAGATACAGGAACGTTTGTCATAAAACCTATCGGCAAAAGATTGACTTTTGTTGTATTTTGACACTCCCGGGCCTAAAGGCGTGGGGATTCTTTAATCTACGAGCCAACTTGCTTAGACAGGATTTCTCCAGCCAAAGTAGAGGTCGATTCTCCCAAAGCGTTGCTTGCGTCAAGCGCAAAGGTTCCGGTATGCCCTACCGTACCCAATCCTCGACTCAGGATATTTCTAGCTGCGTTAAAATCTCTATCCATTACACAACCGCACTTACAAACATGGGTTCTCGTGGATAGTGTCTTCTTGACAATTGCACCGCAACTAGAGCATTCTTGGCTAGTATACTGCGGATTTACCGCCACCGTTACTTTCTCAAATACTTTAGCAAAGTATTCAATCCAAATACGGAACTGATACCAAGATGCGTCATTAATAGACTTAGCCAGACAATGATTTTTTACCATATTTTTAATCCTCAAGTCTTCGTAAGCTATCAAGTCGTTAGACTGAACTACGCACCTTGCAAGTTTGATTGCATGGTCTCTGCGTTGCCTACTTATTTTGAGGTGGCGTTTCCCTAAAATCTGTCTAGCTTTTCCTCTATTTTTTGAACCCTTAACTTTTCTATAAACACGACGACTAGAACGTTTGAGAACTTTCTCACTTTTTCGGAGGAATTTAGGATTTTCAACCATTACACCGTTTGAATCGGTGTAATATTCCTTCAAACCAACGTCTAATCCGATGGTATTTCCAGAAGGCTCTGTGTTTTCCTTTCGATCGACATCGACACAGAATTGGACATACACGCCGTCTGCACGTTTTACCAATCTTACCCGTTTGATTTGGGTGATTTGATAGAAATGCAAATCCCGTGTTCCCTTTAATTTGAGTTTACCAATCCCTTTTTTGTCGGTGAATTTGATTGACTTCCTGTCATCCGCAAGTTTCCATCCAGTTGATTTATAGTCAACTGAGCGACAGTTTTTCTGAAATTTGGGATACCCTTTTTTCCCGACAAGACCTTTTTTACAGTTGTCATAGAATCGGGAGATAGCAGACCAGGCTCTTTCAGCACTAGCTTGTCTAGCTTGAGAGTTAAGTTCGTCGGCAAATGGGAAATTTTTAGCCAGCACGGCACAATATTTGTTTAAGTCGTACTTATCTATTTTTCTATTGTCCATCCAATAGCGCAAACAGCTATTGCGGACAAATTGTGCTGTACGAATCGCTTCATCTACTGCTGCAATCTGACTGGATTTTCCGTAAGCTTTGAACTCAAAAACTAGCATGGCTTGGCCCCCTACCTTATGCTAGATCTTTCAGCACAAGATGGGCTGGTATTGTAACAAAGGTTTACAACTAAAGCCGTCCTAAAAGGACGGGGTTTAAAACCCAATTTCCTGATAACATAGATTACTCGCAGTCTAAAGGCTGCAACTGCGTTTCATACCGGCTTGAAAGACCGGGGTTCTCACGCGACGCGCTATAGAATTTAAATTTTTCTCGGTTGTGGGTTGACAAATACCTTGTATTTATGCTATTTTGTATCGCCTCCTCCAGCCTAGCAGCCCTCCTTAGAAAAAGTTTTGTCTCTGTTGTTTGACAGAAAACTCTGGAACAGTTGAGAAAAAGGCGATCGGCAGCATCCCGCATCAAACTTCCAGCCCAGTCCATTTGAGATTAGAGATTTTAGACTTCGGGGTGCACAACAGATTTAGATGTGAGATTTGAGACTGTGGCGTGAGACTTGAGCGAGCGCGAACTTCGAGCTCGAAAAAGGAGAACGATTTTCAACTTACTCCGCAACCGATAAATCTGGGATCTGGAGCAGGGGTCTAAAATTTTGGGCCGAGCACCACGATTGTCCGGCGCTTGTACCCATTTTTGGCGTCAAGTTACTCTACAGAGGCGGATAGCAAACTGAAAAATATTGGTGAGAAGTTGCTAGCGCTTGACAAGAAGCAGATAATTTGGTCAAATGACGGAAGCGGGGCGGCAAGGGTGTAAAAAATACAGGTTTTGAGCCGCTGTGCATCTCTACTAGGGATAAGGCATCACTTCCTTCAACTCGAACAGAAAGAGTCCCCCGATCTACCTGTACCGGGAGTGAGCGCTGGGAGGAATTCGTGTCAGAAGACGATTGCACCGCCGACTGTTTCGACTCTTGGCAGCTCTCGACACTCCTAGGCGGTGCATGAGAAAGCGAACAAATCCCTTGTTCTTGCCAAAATTTCACGCATTGAAATATAATGGAATCATGAAACAAGTCCTGACAGTATCTTGCAAGCTCGAAGTAGCACCAGAGCAATCGACAAAAATCGATTCTACACTCTTGGCGTTTGCTGCTGCTTGCGAATACGTGAACCAGACTGTCCCTCCAACTTTGACAAACGAGTTGGCGATGCAGTCCTTGGTTTATCACGATGTCAGAGCTAGATTCGGCTTGTCTGCTCAGTTGGCTATTCATGCAATTAGACGAGTTTCTGGTAATAGGAAGACAGCTAAAAAAGATGGCAAGCCAGTTAAAAACTTTGCCCCAACCAGTGCAACTTACGACCCCCGTACTTTCTCTTTTAGGGAGAAAGATTGGACTGTAAGCTTGACCACTATTGACGGTAGAGAGCGGTTTAAGCTGGCGATCGGCAACTATCAGCTTGGATTGTTGAAAGGACAAGTTCCTAAAACAGCCACGTTGGTAAAACGCAAAGATGGTACTTACTATCTGAATATTCAGCTTGAATCTGTCCCCCCAGAACCAATCGAAACCGACAAGGTTTTGGGGTGTGATTTGGGTCGAACTGACATTGTTGTTACCTCTGAAGGGGGTAAATTTAGCGGTAAAGAAATTACTAGAATTAGGAATCATTACGCCAAACTTAGAGCGGATATCCAACAAAAAGCTACGAGAGGCACGCGCAGTTCTCGACGCAGATGTCGGGCATTGTTGAAACGGTTATCGGGAAAGGAAAAACGCTTCCAAGAATTGGTAAATCACACCATCAGCCACCGATTGATATCTAGAGCTACATCGAGTAGCCAAGCTATTGCGTTGGAAGACTTGACCGGAATCAGAGAACGAACTAATAGCCTTAATCGCAGCAAAAAAGAGCGGAGACTTAGCAATAGTTGGGCGTTTTTCCAGTTACGGCAATTTTTGATCTACAAAGCGATAAAGTATGGCGTAAAAATCTTGTTTATCGATCCGAGACACACCTCGCAAACTTGCCACAATTGCAACCATATCCACCCTGTTCGAGGTGAATCTTATCGGAAAGGCAAGAAGTTTGCTTGTGGACACTGTGGCTATGTTGGTGATGCTGACTATAACGGGGCGAAAAATATTTCGGCTCTTGGGGCTGTTGTAAACCAGCCTAAAGGTTCGGGGCTTTGCTGTTCTTTGAGCAGTGATGTCGAGCGGGCTATTGAAAGCCCCCACCATACCGCTATACGCGGTATGGTGGGGGTAGTTTACAACACTTCCTTCAAAACAAAAAGGCGTAAATTCCTAGAAGGAATTGAAACTTAAGAATTAAAACTAGGATTTTTTAAGTATGAGCGAGTCAAGTATACACTCCCACAGTTCGTCAGAAAAAGTGGAACTGTCTATCCATATCGATTCTGAACTGCTAGACCAAATTAAGCACTTGACAAATGACCCCAGCAAAGTCATTGAAACCGCAATCAAGCAGTGGCTCAGAGGCGAGCGTCGCGAAGACGATCAGGCTATGAGTTTGCGTCGCACCCCCCCAGTCCCGCCCCGCGGCGAGTGGAACGACTGAGGTTGTCTCCTGTCTCGCCCTCCTACGGCGCGCGCAAATCTGCTGGGCATAAAATTTCTGGGTGTGAAATTTAGATCGTCCGAGCTCCGGCGAGATAACTCCGGCAGATTTCCGGGCGAAATACAGGTGGTTCGGAGCAATATTGGTTAAGTAGAAGCAGCTTTTCTATTGTGACGGCAAAAATGCGATCGCCAGTCCCCGACTTGAGTTTTTGGCAGCCTCAACTTTTGGCGGAATTTTTAAACTCGATCGTTAATATGTGCAGACTACTAATTCCTACATCTTAAGTTGTATTTTTAAATTACCGAAAACTGCTGACAACAAATAGTTTTGAGTTTTGAGTTATAAAATAATTTTTGGGGAAATTATTGATAACTAAAAATGCTGTGGTAGAAGTCTAAAAGAGTTCTGAGTTTCGAGTCTCGACCTGTGAATCATTCAATAAAAAGCCAACTACTTTGCAGTCAATTAATATAGCCACCGTATCCGATGGTGGGGAATTTATTAATTGCTAAAACTAATGCGCTCGATTGCATCTTGCTTGTTCAATCTTGGATCTTCCATCTTTTTAGCTTGAGCGACTTATACGGCTTAGCTGAAAAAAACCGAAAGGGATTATTCCTTCTTCCTTCTTCCTTCTGTTAACCCTTGTCTTGCGCGATCGGGCTCTTCTGTCAACCTAACGACCGGCTTTTCGGGCTCTTCTGCCAACCATCAAATGTCCACTCTCAACTCTTCCTTATTGCTTCTACCATAGCTGACATCTTAATTATCGCAACCCAAAACAATTTTGAGTTTTAAATTTTAAATCAAAAACTCAATACTCAAAATCAGAATTACTTTTATCCCCCTAATCTGATGGACTCTAACACAGATTTCCGGCGATCGAGCCTCGCCTCTACAGCATTTTTTCAAGAGTTAGGGGCAGAATTAGTATTTACCCAAGATGCAAGGGGTCGATATCTGTCTTTTTACTGGCAAAAAGCCGAGGAGTACAACCTCACGGCAGAAGAAATTGTCGATCGCCCCCTCAGCGAAACCCTGCAACCCATTGCCCCTGCACCTTATCTCGAACGCCTGCGGCGGGCGCTCGAAACCCTTGTCCCCCAAAGGTTTAGCTATCCATTTTGCCACGCAGAACAATATTTTCTCTTCGATTTGACAGTCACTCCGGCGATCGACTCCAACGGTAAAGCTACAAAAGTCTTAGTTATGGGCAGGCTGCTGTCGGACAAACCCGTACAATTGTCGGCAGATTCCCCAGAATTCATGGCATATCCAGCTTTGCCATCTTCCTCCGACGCCAGCCAACAAATGCTGTATCCAGCCAGCCTCATCGGTAGACCGCTCACTACCTACTCGGAAATCGATCGCAAAATCATCTCCCAAATCGCTCAAAACCTGCACAGAACCCTCGATTTACAGACAATTTGGCAGCAAACAGTTAACAGTTTGGGTGAAGTTTTGAACGCGAGCCGCTGTATCATCTGTTCCTCCAAAAAAGACAGCGAAAACCTCGAAATTTCCCCCTTCCCGATCTCAGAAAATCAGCAAAACTATCCAGATCTAGCAGCAGAATTGCAACACTCAATTGCCAGCGATGGATCGCCCCCGCTGTCTGCCGATCAAATCGAAAATCTCCAATCTAAAACTTTTAAAGTAGTAGCTGAGTACCGCCAAGAACCTTACTCTTCGATGCTGGGATTACAACTGCGCGCAGCCGAACAGCCGGGCTGGATTCAAACTTTAGCCACGTTAAAACCCGTAGCAGTCGATTACGCCTCCCCCATTGTCGATCGCTTCGATCGCCATTCCGTACTCGTAGCAGCTACCTTCTATGAAGACCAACCCAATGCCCTGATATGTTTGCACCGCTGCGGCAATTCCCCGAAATGGAGTCCTGTCGAACTCGAATTTGCCCGCGAGTTAGTCGCTCAAGTCGGCAGCGCGATCGCCCACGCTACACTTTACCAAGAATTAGAACAAGCCCGTGCCGAAGCCGTCGCTCTTTCCCAACTTAAAAGTCAATTTCTTGCCAATACTTCCCACGAACTCCGCACCCCCCTCAACGGCATCCTCGGCTTCCTGAAACTGGTGATGGATGGCATGGCAGATGACCCCGAAGAAGCGGGCCAATTTATCGAAGAAGCTTATCAATCGGCATTACACTTGTTCAATGTAATTAACGATATTTTAGATATCGCTAAAATCGAAGCTGGCAAAATGGAGTTAGACCTCACTCCAGTCAAACTCGGCGAACTTTTGCAGCAAGTGGAGAATTTTACACGGTTTCAAGTGCAGGAAAAGCGATTGAAATTTCAAATCCAAACACCAGCCGCCGAAGATGAGATTATTTTGTATGCCAACTACCAACGCCTGCTTCAGGTAATTTTGAACCTCACCGGCAATGCGATTAAATTTACCAAGGAAGGCGGAATTCGCATCAGTGCCGAAGTTATTAAGAAAAAAGTAACTGTTAACAACCAGGAGTTACCCGGAATTGTCAAAATCCGAGTTGCGGATACTGGCATTGGGGTTTCTCTAGACAAGCAATATAAATTATTTGAGTCATTTTTTCAGGTGGACGGCGCTCGTACCAGGCAATACGGCGGCACTGGTTTGGGATTGGCTATTTCTCAAAAACTGGTAGAAGCCATGGGTGGTACAGTAAATTTTTACAGTATGGGGGAAGGACTCGGATCGACAGTTACTTTTACTGTGCCGCTTTATCAAGAACCGCTCTGTGAATTACCCAACTCTCACCTTGCGGTAGAGAGTGGGCTTCCAGCTTCAACCGCAACAGCATCCGAGAGAACCGAGATTCTTCCGGGTTGACTTACATTGCGTCCACTGGCAGTAGCGCTGATTCCCAACGCCAAAAACCGCAAGCCTTCGTCTCTAATGTTTAGCGCTGCGTTGATATCTCTATCATTCACAGCATCACACTTAGGACATTTCCATTGGCGTATTTTCAAATTCATTTCAGAAACTTTGAACAAGCAATGGTTACAAGTTTTGGAGCTAGGAAAGAATCGGTCAATCTCTAAATAGACCTTGCCTTCTGCCTCGGCTTTATACTTAAGCATTGTTCCAAACATGGACCAGCCAGCATCAGAGATAGCTTTGGCTAGGCAATGGTTTCTTACCATTCCTTTGATATTTAGATCTTCTACTACAATTACTTGGTTTTCGTTGACTATCTTGCGGGATAGCTTGTGCAGAAAATCCTCACGCACTCTTTTGATTTTAGAATTCACCTTGGCTACTAACTTCCGGGCTTTATTCCGTCGGTTACTGCCTTTGACTTTTCGGTTTAGCTTCTGTTGCTTGCGCTTCAGATTTTTACGATGTTTAGCGGTTGCTCTAGGATGCTTATACTTAGAGCCATCAGACGTTACCAAGAAATCAGTTAGCCCAACATCTAAGCCAATTGCTTTTCCTTCGATATTAGCATCTGGAGTGCCAATTTTATCATCAACAAGTACCGATGCAAAATACGAACCATCTCGGTTTTGGGATACCGTTACAGTTTTGATCGTGCCATCATACTGGCGATGAATCTTGGCTTTGACTTCACCAATAATCGGAAATTTTATAGTGCTCTCCAGAATTTTCACATTCTGGGGATAGCTGACAGATTGCCTGTTGTGCTTGGATTTGAAGCTAGGAAACCCAGCACGTTTCTCAAAGAAGTTTTTGTAAGCAGTTGATAGATTCAGTGCTACTACTTGCAAGCTTTGTGAGTATGCCCCATCTTTCAACCAAGGGTATTCCTTCTTGAGCGCTGGTAGCATACCTTGAATAGCCAATCTGCTCAATCCCTTACCAGTTTCCTTGTAGGTTACTTGGCTCTTATTCAAACTATAGTTCCAAAACCATCGACAACAGCCTCTCATCACCAGCAAAATACTGTTGCTGGTGGGCGCTGGGATAGATTCGGAACTTGTAAGCTTTCGGCATTTATCGGCTATCGGTGTTTCTGATAAAAGACTAACACAAGGATTTTGCGGTTGTCAATAAGTTGGCTCGTTTTCTCATCCAGCCTCAAACCTCAAACGCTGCGCGTTATGCGGCTCGGCTGTAATCGTCAACTCGCTCGCCTTTGATCCCGACGCTCACGGATTTTACAGGTAGGGCGCTGGACTTCCCGGCTGTGGCGTTGCTGAATTTAGGTATGATTCACTAAAAAGTGAGGTATGCCCCATGCCCTGTTTGGCCGGGAGCATCTCATTTTTGCAACAAACATTTCTTTTTACAGTGCGAGCATTGTAAAAAGCAAAACTGAGATGCTCCCGTTTGGCCCATCCCTCCGTTTCGCTTCGCCTAATGCTACAAACCAATGGCCGTGAGTACCTCATATGGGAGCTAGAAAGGCTATATATCACTCACTTCATAATATCGGGATCGGTGTATCCCTAATTACAAATTAGCGCATAAAAATCATTGATAATTGGCTATTTCCCTAAAAACACAGTTATATTGCCCGCCGCAGTATCAAATTTTACCTTGTCCGCCACCAATCTCCCTCCTTCGGTGTTTTCCACTCAGACCGATCGCCCCACCGCTACCGAACCCACGCAGAATTCGCATCAATGGCATTGGGGGGGGTAGGACAACAGATCGTCTCGCTCTGTCTCTTCGCGGCTCACACCTGCGAATAAACCCCCGCAAAAATCCCTAACCTTACCAGAACTGAATGCCCACCCATAGGACTGATTTAACTTCCGCAGCCCTATTGTAAAGTTTTGTTAAGAAGACTTGACGCTTCTAGTTTTATGTGAGAATCATAAAGAGATTGTAAAGATACTAAAAAGATATACTATTTTTTGACTAACTGTGGGAACATTTAAGTGTAATTACGCAAGCCTCTGTTTGGACAGTTTGCGTCTGGTAAATTAAGTAAATTTCTGCTGTGTTAGTGGAGTGGTAGACTTTTGCCAGTTTAGTAGTAGAACAAGGGTTGCTATGAATCAGCAAGTATCAGCTCAATCGCAAAAACTTTTGCTCCAAATTGGCAGAAAGATTCGTCGAACTTTGGATCTCGATACCATTTGGCAACAAACAGTTAACTCTCTCGGACAAACATTAGGTGTCAGCCGTTGCGTCATTTGTCCCTATCAAAGTTCTAGCCAGCAAGTCAAAGTGGCTGCTGAATACTGCCAAGAACCATTTATACCTATGCTGGGAGTGGAAATCTCGCTCACGTCAGCACCTCATATCACTCAAGCTCTAGAGACCCTAAAACCGGTGGTCGTGGAGCCCTTCGCAGCCGATGACCCTTTTGAGCGACATTCGGTGCTAGTGGTCGCTACCGCTTATCAACAGCAACCTAATGGCATAATTAAGTTGCACCGGTGCCAGGGCAACTTGTCGGAGAATGATGGTAATGCCGATCGATCTTGGACTCAAGCCCAGATCGAATTCGCAGAAGAAGTTGCGGATCAAGTCGGAAGTGCGATCGCCCTAGCCACCCTCTACCAAGAGCGCAGCCAGCGAACAAAAGAGCTGTCCCAGTTTAAAAAAGAGTTTTTGTCAACCGCATCCCACGAGCTGCGAACTCCACTAAATCACATCATCGGCTATCTACAACTAACTGTAGATGATATGGCCGACGATCCAATAGAGGAAAGAGCTTTTATCCAAGAAGCTCACCGTTCGGCTCTCCATCTTTCCAAGGTAATTGGTAATGTATTAGATTCCATTCAGTCAAGTAAAGCTTGTCAGGCTCACATAGAGTTAGACGCTTTGAGGAGTCAAAAAAAATCTCTAAACAAGTAAAGATGCAATTCCCGCATTCAAAAACTAGAGTATTGATCGGGCACACAAGTCTTCTGCCTGGAAAATGTGACACTTGCATCTATATAGCAATATAGCAATACTAATTTATTTGCTAGTTCTAGAAAAATTTAAATCCTTGTTCAACAAGGAGTCTAGCCAGACAAAAAGGTTTTTATCTTGTGCCAATCCGCTCTGATTGCTATAGATTTTTTCAAGAACTTCGATAGCTGGTTACTAAATTATTTTTAGGTCATTAGGGTTGTGTCTAACACAGCATAGCAAATAATAAAGGTAGAATCAGGGTGTATTTATTATGATATTATGTGGGATAGATAGACCGATCGCATAGCTTTGTAGTGAGGAAGTCCGTCCTCAAAAAACTCAGAATACGGACTTCGTGACTACAAATCTGCAACGGATATTTTACCAGAAAAAATTGGTTGAATGCCGGAACCCTTTGAGGGAGAAATTAAAATCAGACTATTCATTACTCCAATCCTCTTCCTTCTAGGTAGAGGTCGCTCTCAAACTGTCAAGCGGTCAACTGTCAACTGTTGAACGGAGATGATATCGCCAGCAGAAGATTGCAGCTTCGCAATTTTAATATTTTTTACTTGTGCTTGATAGAATTAGTTATCCCCATTTTTTTTCTTGGTTTTTGCAGGGCTGACATAGCGGGCCCAAAAAGGTTCTTCCATATTTTTCAGGGATGCTAGTTTTTGGCGCTCATCCTCTATGCGCTTGCGTTCTGAAAGGTCAGAAAATATGTTGATACTGCCGACTGTCTCGCCGCCTGCATCTTGTACGGGTGCGGCAAACAGCCAAAGGTCGATCGAACTACCGTCTTTTTTGGGCAAAGACACTTCCAAACCGTTTTCCGGCTTGCCATTACCCGCAGATTTCAGCAGCGCGTAAAAATCTTGCTTTTGTCCTTCAGGAATATTCGGCAATGGTTGGCCCAAAACCTCAGCAGCAGTCCAGCCAAAAAGTTCTTCGGCGGCGCGGTTCCAGACAAGGGTGCGGCCGTCATTGCCGGTACAGTTAATCGCCAGCGGCGCCGATGCAATCTGGGCTTGCCAAACTTTGTTAACGAGTTGCAGTTTCAATTCTACTTGTTTGCGATCGGTAATTTCCTGACAAGCGCCCCACAAACGAACAACCCGCCCTTCAGTTTTGTCCCACACCGCTTGCCAGCAGTCTCGCACCCAGCGCACACCACCATTTTTGTTAACAATTCGATACTCATTGACCCCCATACCTCTAGAAGTACAGCCTTCTAATTGTTTAATTAACATTTCCCTGTCATCAGGGTGAACGATATCTGAACTCCACCAGCCCGAGGCAGTTAATTCTTCAGGAAGATGACCGCTCACGCGCGCCAAAGCTTCCGTTACCCACTCACAAACAAAGTTACCGTTGGGAAGTGCCTTGAAAGAATAGGCAAAATCCGAAGTAATTTGTGACATAATTTTGTAGTGCTGTTGCGACTCCAAGACTGCGCTTTCTGCTTGCTTGCGTCCCTCAATTTCCCGGGAAGCAATCAGAATTCCCTGTACGCTAGAATCGTGAAGCAAACTATTGCCGATCGACTCCAAGTAGATCCAAGAACCGTCAGCGTGGCGTGTGCGATATTCAATTGTCGCCCCAACTCCAGGAAATTCTAGCAACTTGCCAAAATATGCCTTCCAACTCAGCAAATCGTCTGGATGGATCAACTCGCCATGAAACTTGCCAATTCTCTCTTCTGGCTTGTAACCCAAAACTCTCTCTAGCGCTGCGCTGTGATATCGGACTCGCCCGTCGGAGCCAACAATAGTAATTATATCTGGAGAATTACGGAGCGCAGCCTGAAGTTTGGCTTCGCTTTTAGTTAATGCTTTATTATCCCGGCGGTGCTGGTTGATTTCTTCGTTCAACTGCTCCTGTAGCTTTCTGAGTTGCGCCGCTTGCTGGGCGACAGTGCGTTCCAAAAGACGATTTAAATTTTCCGCCTCAACTAACTTTGCCGCGTTATTTGTCGCACTTTCAAACTGGCGGCTGGTTGCCATTTCCTGCAAAGAAGTTGACAGAGTTTCCACAGTTTTTATTAAAATTGCCTGTTGGGGAGGTGGTAAATGCTTAACTTGTTCCTGCAACGTTTCTAGGTATTTGTAAATTGTTTCTAGCATTTTATTAATTAGGGAATCTAATAGTTGCCACAGGTGAAAACTCTAAAAAGCGGACAGAAGTTTTTTTTAAGATAACCCATAACTAAGAGTGATGTATGGCGATCGATCGCGATCTTAATCACCCGCCATCAGAAAAATGCGTTTAAACCCCGTCCTTTTAGGACGGCTTTACAGTTTTACTACCGCCTTGGGACTGCTTGACTCGGTGTACTCTTGTAATATACTTTCGACGGGACAATTGCCGTTTCAAGACTTGCAGCCCGCGATCGCATAGTATTTGGCGGTAAGCCTAGTTGTGTAAATCCCTTCGACATTCAGTAACCAAGAGGTAGTGGATTAGGGAGGCGTCTACTACGTTGTTCGGGATGCCATTCCCAGTTACCTAATTAGGCTTCTCAACCTGTGTCTAGTCCTACTTGCGCTTGTGTTTCACCTATGGCTTGGCTTCCCTACAAGCCCCGTCCCTTTTAGGCCGGGGTTAGTGACTGCGTGACTTTATTTTGACATCATAGCAACTGAGACCGAAAGTGAATTTTTGTGGCGGTAAAGTTAATAGCCTAGCGTCAGCAGCCCATTCGGGAACCTGCGAGAGTCGGCAACCCGCCCATGCCGTGCGGGGCTTGGAGCGGTTACGCTAAACTAGATGGGTGTAAATAGAAAGAGAGATTTATGACAGAGCCAGCCAACGCTCGCGATTTGTTTCGCGCTGCTTACGAACACCGTTACACCTGGGATGCCAACTTTCCCGGTTACAGCGCCGATATTGAACTCAAACAAGGCGACGAAGTATATACGGGTCATGTTTCCATTAAACCAGACATGACAGTGGAAGTCAGTGGCATTGCGGATGAGGAAGTAAAGCAGAGCGTTTACACCCAAATGCGCGACATTGTTACCCACCGCAAGCGATCGACATTTGAAAAATCCCACGGCAAAAACAGCTTCACCCTCGGCGAGAAGGACAGTACCGACGCTGTGGATATTTTAGTGCAAGGCGACTCGATGGGCTCGAATTATAAAATCCGAGGTCTGTCAATTTGTCAAGTCAGCCGGGTGATGGGCCGTATGGCTTTCGTCATTGACACGCACAAAAGCTTAGAGACACCCGAAGGTTCTTTGGCGAGCCACTACGACGCCGTTTTCCGCAACCCCGAAACCAACGAAATCATCAGAGAACTGGAATTTGAAGATACCTTTGACAAAGTAGGCGACTATTATGTCATGACCAAGCAAGTAGTGCGATCGAAAGAAAAAGGTCAACAAACGACAACCGAGTTTAACTACTCCAACGTCAAACTGCTAGAACCAGCAGTAGTCTAGGGTTATACCCTTTTCGATTTGCGCGTTGAAGATTCCAGAGTTGATAATCACGGATGACAACTGGAGTGAGAATCTCTCCTAAAGTTGAATTAATTCTGGCAACGGGTATTAATTGCAAAATCCGTTTTGTTGGAGAAAGCGGGTTTTGCGATTAGTGTCTCGGACGCAACTTGATTTAACTAACGCGAACGGGAAGTCCCGCACTCTATCCGTTTACAAGGATGAGTGACGGGATGAAAGCGAGCCAGAAAACAAATTGAGCGACAGCGAATCAATATCAATTCTATCTGCTATAATATTATCAGTATTCTACATTATTGATAAATGTATAAAGCGTATAAATACAGAATCTATCCCACAAGTGAGCAAGAAAGCTTGCTTGCAAAGTCATTTGGCTGTGCGAGATGGTTTTGGAACTATGCGCTAAACCTGTGTCAAGAAACCTATAAAAATACTGGTAAGGGATTGACTAGAGGATACATACAAGGTTTACTTCCTGCTCTCAAGAAAGAGTATGAATGGTTGAAATATCCATATTCTCAATGTTTGCAAGTTGTAGCTTTGAACTTGTCCACTGCTTACAAAAACTTCTTTGATAAGAGGGCAATGTTGCCTAAATTTAAATCAAAGCATGGTAGGCAGTCGATTAGCTATCCCCAAAACGTCAAGTTTGATGGTGACAAGATTAATCTGCCTAAGATTGGATTAGTTCATTGTCAGCGCCATCGTGATTTTGATGGCGATATCAAAACGGTCACAGTATCTCGCAATCCTGACGGTAAATACTTCGTATCTGTCTTGGTTGATGATGGCAAAGCTAATCCTGAATTAGTACCAGTGGATAAATCTATTGGTATTGATGTTGGACTAACTCATTTTGCGATTACCAGTGATGGCTCTAAGTTTGATAATCCTAAATTCTTTGTCAAGCATCAGCAGAACTTAAAGCGCAAACAGCAAAGACTTTCTCGTAAAAATAAAGGTAGTCAGAACCGTAAAAAGGCAAGATTGGCAGTGGCAAAAGTTCACTCCAAAATTGCGAGATGTCGCGAAAATTTTCTGCACAAACTATCCCGCAAGATAGTCAACGAAAACCAAGTTATTGCAGTAGAAAATCTCAACATCAAAGGCATGGTTAAAAATCCTAATCTAGCTTCATCGATTAGTGATGTTGGCTGGGGTATGTTCTGCACAATGCTGAAATACAAAGCTGAAAGTGAAGGAAAACAATATATCGAAATTGATCGATGGTTCCCTAGCTCAAAGACTTGCCATGTTTGCCTGAATCGAGTTGATAATCTCAGCCTTGATGTCAGAGCATGGACTTGCAAGTATTGTGGTACTCACCATGACCGTGATGTAAATGCAGCAATCAATATTAGAAATGAAGCCTTGCGGATTTTGGCGTTAGGAACTAGCGCTTCTGCCTGTGGAGGGGATGTAAGTCGAAGAGGCAAAACTTCGGTTTTGTTGGACGCTATCCCCGTTGAATCAGGAAGCCAGCACTGTACCGCCGTATCGGTCAGCGTCTGGTAGTTCACCGGCAAGTAACGGTACGATCGAACTAAGTCAATTGTACGAATAATTTTTGAGGCAAAAATATGACGACACTAGCACTAACCAGAGATAACGTCGAAACAGTTCTCGATGAAATGCGCCCTTACCTGATATCCGACGGCGGCAACGTCGAACTGGTAGAAATCGACGGCCCAGTCGTACACCTGAGACTGCAAGGAGCTTGCGGTTCTTGCCCCAGTTCCACAATGACTCTGAGAATGGGCATTGAACGCCGCCTGCGCGAAGCAATCCCAGAAATCTCCGAAGTTGAACAGGTAATGTAATTAGTCAATAGTCAGCAGTCATTAGTCATTAGTTAGTTTAATCTTGACTATTGAATGTTGGCTATTGACTTTTACTTACTATTTATCAATTGCCAGAAAGAATTGGTTGAAAGCCTCTCCCTTGTAAGGAAAAATTAAAATCAGACTATTCATTACTCCAATCCTCTTCCTTCCAGTTAGAGGTCGCCCTCAAGCGGTTAACTATCAATTGAATGAAAGCCCTAGATACAAAAAGTAGTTTCATGTGCTACTCGCTGGTGGTAATGCGTGCAGCATCAACCTGCAATTGAGAGGTTGGAAGCGCTATTTAATAGGGACAAGGTGCGCTGTGCATCACCCTAAAGATAGAAGTTATGCCTCCCAGACAAAATTACAAAATACCAATTACAATTACCAATTACCAATTACAATTTCCAATTATAATGACCCATTGCCCATTACCCATTACCAAAATTTTATGTCTCATCCACTTTACGTAGCCTTCATTTGGCACCAACACCAACCCCTCTACAAATCCAGATCGCTCACTAGCGCCGGAGCATCCGAGTATCGACTGCCTTGGGTGCGATTGCACGGAGTCAAAGACTACTTGGATTTAGTGCTGATTCTGGCAAAATATCCCAAGCTGCATCAAACTGTAAACCTGGTTCCGTCCTTAATTTTGCAGATAGAAGACTGCATCGCCGACAAAGCATTAGACCCTTACTTGGCGGTAACTCTCAAGGCAGCAGAAACTTTAAACATCGCAGAACAAGAGTTCATTTTAGAACACTTCTTTGATGCCAACTACCACACCCTGATTCAGCCGCATCCCCGGTACGCTCAACTCTACACTCAGCGGCAGGAAAAAGGCATTCAGTGGTGCTTGGAAAACTGGAAAGTGCAGGATTTTGGTGACTTGCTGGCGTGGCACAATTTAGCTTGGATCGATCCGCTGTTTTGGGATGACCCCGAGATTGCAGGGTGGCTGAAACAAGGACAAAATTTCAATCTGGCCGATCGCAAAAAGATCTATTCAAAACAAAAAGAAATTCTCGCCAGAATCATTCCCCAGCACCGTAAAATGCAAGCTGAGGGACAGTTGGAAGTGTCCACAACCCCCTACACTCACCCGATTTTGCCGCTGCTTGCTGACACAAATGGCGGCCGCATAGCGATTCCTAACATGACTCTGCCAGAACACAGGTTCCAGTGGGCTGAAGATATTCCGAGACATTTGAGAAAATCCTGGGATATGTATCAAGACAGATTTGATTGTAAACCGCGGGGTTTGTGGCCGTCGGAACAGGCAGTTAGCCCGGAAATTTTGCCCTACATTGCTAAACAAGGGTTTAAATGGATTGTCTCGGATGAGGCGGTATTGGGGTGGACAATTAAACACTTTTTTCACCGCGATGGGGCGGGGAATGTTTGCGAACCAGAATTGTTATATCGCCCTTATCGTTTAGAAACTCCTGATGGCGATTTGGCGATCGTATTTAGAGACCACAGGTTGTCTGATTTGATTGGTTTTACCTACGGTTCGATGGAACCGAATAAGGCAGCGTCGGATTTGGTGGGACACTTGGAGGCGATCGGCAGAACTCTCAAACACCGACAACCCGACGGCCACACATCTTTAGAAAATCCGTGGTTGGTGACGATCGCCCTAGACGGCGAAAATTGCTGGGAATTCTATCCTCAAGATGGCAAACCGTTCTTAGAATCACTCTATCAAACTCTCAGCGACAATCCCGATATCCAATTAGTCACAGTGTCGGAATTTCTCGAAAAATTCCCCGCCACCGAAACAATACCCGCCGCCCAACTGCATACCGGTTCCTGGGTAGACGGTTCCCTGACAACTTGGATCGGCGATCCTGCCAAAAATCGCGCTTGGGATTTGTTAGGCCCAGCCAGACAAATGCTGGCAAACCATCCAGAAGCCACAGAAGAGAGCAATCCCGAAGCTTGGGAAGCGCTATATGCGGCCGAAGGTTCCGATTGGTTTTGGTGGTTTGGCGAAGGCCACACGTCCAATCAAGATGCTATGTTCGATCGGCTGTTCCGCGAACACGTAGCAGCAATCTACGAAGCTCTCGGCGAGCCTGTACCCCCGTCCGTGCTGCAACAAGTAGAGGCACACGAGGTTCAAGGCGACCACCAACCGCTGAGCTTTATTCACCCGATTATCGACGGTATCGGCAACGAACAGGATTGGGACAAAGCCGGCCGGATTGAAGTTGGGGGAGCAAGGGGTACCATGCACCGGAGTTCGGCAATTCAGCGGCTTTGGTACGGGGTAGATCACTTGAATTTTTACCTTCGCGCCGACTTCAATGCTGGGGTGCGGCCGGGCATTGATTGCCCGCCGGAGTTAAACTTGTTCTGGTTTTATCCCGATCGCACCATGCACAACAGTCTGATTCCGCTGTCAGGTGTACCCGATGAAGCACCCATAAACTATCGCTTCCACCATCAGTTAGAGATTAATTTGCTCACCAAATCGATTTGGTTTCAGGAAGCAGGAGAGCGCGATGAGTGGCAGCCCCGCATCAGCCGCGCTCAAGTCGGACTGGATAAATGTTTGGAGGTAGCAGTACCCTGGGCGGATTTGCACATTATGCCAGACTGGCAAATGAGGCTGATTGCGGTTTTATCGGAAGGCGAGCGCTACTCTAGCTGTATGCCGTTCGATTCTTTGATTGGAATTGGAATGCCGTAAAAAGTGATTAGTGATTAGTCAGTAGTCAGTAGTCAGTAGTTAGTAGTGCTGTCCCCGCTCGCGAACCTTATCAGTAGTCAGTAGTAAGTAGTGCTGTCCCCGCTCGCGAACCTTATCATTAGTCATCATAGGGTTTCCATTTGCATCAGCCTAAAATTTTCGCCTGCTTGCGTCCTGCGGGCGATCGATACCGAACTCGCAGGGCGATCGCTTGCAGCATATAATTCCGTTTACATCGGCATCATATTTTTCCCTGCTCCCGTATTGCCGTCCCCCTGCAAGCGATCGACAGAGATCTGCTGGGACGGCTTGCAGGGTATAATTCCGATGTTGCCGTATTTGATATCAGTGATTGTTTCACCTAGCAAACAATTAAAATTCAAGAATTATCAGTTTTTCTTGATTTCAGCCTTCAGATCCGGCTGCCTTTTACCTCGATCGGTCGGATCGCCTCCGGTCGATCCTGCTAGAAAATTGGTTCGTAGTGAGGACTTTAGTCCTCTGTTTGATCGGGACACAACTCCTGACTACAAACCTGCTAGAAAATTGGTTCGTAGTGAGGAATTCATTCCTCTGTTTTATGAGGACTGAAGTCCTCACTACAAACCTGCGCTAGAAAATTGGTTCGTAGTGAGGAATTTATTCCTCTGTTTTATGAGGACTGAAGTCCTGACTACAAACCTGATAATGGGTGAATTTACCGGACATCAAATCATTAGTCATTGGGAAATAATCAAACTAATGAGCCGCATTTTGCTCTCGATCGATCGCTACCAACAACCCTTGCCGATCGCACACCTCAACACTGAGCATGAGGTGATGCTACTCGATTGGACTTCCGAACCAAACTCAGAATTTATTATTCCAAAAATAGCTTTTGACTTGTGCATTCTCGACGAGGCAAACTTCGATCGTATCGGGCACATGATTGAAACATTGAAAACTGCGGCGGAGCCTAGTTTTTTACCGTTTTTGCTATTGATAAAATCCCAAACTCCGACTCTTTCCGAGCAGCAGTTTTTTCTGAGTTCCAAACAACTCGAAGGCAGAATTGATGATTTGATAGTAAGTCCCATAGATGCCAGCCAACTGCACTTGCGCGTAGAAAATTTGTTAGCTCGCAGGCAGCTATCGTTAGAACTCCACAGACTTCAACAAGTAATTAAAGAACGCACTTTTACAGAAAGTTTGTTGATCGACTCGCTGCAAACGGCAAACGAAAATTTGCAACGGGAAATCGCCAAGCGGGGAGAGGTAGAAGCTGCACTCCAAGAAAACTCCTATCTCGAATCGCTGATGAATGCCATGCCAGATATTGTCTGCTTTAAAGATGGCGAGGGCAGGTGGCAGGAGGCAAATCAAGCAATATTGGAATTGTTTGAGCTATCAGCAGATAACTACCGGAGCCTCACAGATACTCAGTTAGGAAAACTCAGCAGTTTTTACGGGGAGGCTCTACAGGCTTGCGAGGTGAGCGATCGAGCAGCGTGGGAAAAAGGTACTCTTTGTAGGGGAGAAGAAGTGGTTCCCCGATCGAACGGTACTGTAAAAATCTACGATGTAATTAAAGTACCCGTATTTCATGCCGACGGCAGACGTAAAAGTATCGTGATTTTGGGCCGCGACATTACTGAATACAAGCAAGCTAGAGATGAACTCGTGCGCTTGGCGTCGATTGTCGAGTCTTCCGACGACGGCATCGTGGGCAAAACCCTCGCTGGGACTATTCAGAGCTGGAATGCAGGAGCCGAGAAGATTTACGGCTACTGCGCGCAGGAAGTCAAGGGGCAGTCGATCGAGATTTTAGCAATTCCCGAACGCCCCAAGGAAATCCCCCAAATTCTGGAAAATATTCGGGCTGGAACTACCATCGACCATTACGAAACCGTACACTTGCGTAAAGACGGCGAACAGATAGATGTGTCTCTGACAATTTCTCCGATTAAAGACGCCACAGGAGCAGTAACGGGCATTTCAACTATCGCTCGCGACATCACCGATAGCAAGCGAGTTCAAAAAGCTCTCGAACAACTCCGCCACCAAACAGAAATGATTTTGTTCTCCGCAGCAGAAGGAATTTGCGGGTTGGACAAACAGGGAAAAGTAACTTTTGTCAATCCGGCGGCGGTGAGAATGGCTGGTTGCGAATTGAAGCATTTGCTCGATCGACCGCTGTATGAAAGCTTACACCGTTCTCCGGCAGAATGCTCGAAGGCGATCCTCTTCGAGGGCTGCGCTAACGAGCAAATGTCACCTGCAACAGATATCAATTCCGGCTCTCAACTTGCCCCAGACTGCGCCACACCAACCACGGGAAAACTCTCGAACCCAGTATGTTCTCAAATTTTAGACACCTTGAGAGACGGAGAGGTTCGGCGTGTCACGGATGAGGTTTTTTGTCGGCAAGACGGCAGCAGTTTTCCAGTTGAGTACGTTGTCGCTCCGATGCGAGAACAAGGCGAAATTATTGGCGCTGTGGTGACTTTTAAAGATATCACCGATCAGCTTGCGATCGAGCACATGAAAGATGAATTCATATCTGTTATCAGCCACGAACTGCGGACGCCCATGACTTCGATTCACGGGGCACTCGGTCTCCTCAACAGCGGCCTGCTTGAGGCTCACCCCCAGAAAGCCAAGCGGATGCTGGAGATTGCGATAGCTAACACTGACCGGTTGGTGCGCTTGATCAACGACATCCTGGATTTAGAGCGCATGGATTCTAATTACAGCACTGCCATCAAACAAACTTGCAATGTCGCGGATCTGATGTTGCAGGCGGCTGACGAGATGCAGGGAATGGCCCAGCAGGCTGGAGTTACTCTGTCTGTGAGGCCTGTGAGGGCGCAATTGCTCGCTGTTCCCGATCGGCTAATTCAGGCATTGACAAATTTACTCAGCAATGCTATAAAATTTTCGCCCGCAGGTGCTACGATTTGGCTGAGCGGTGAGTCGATCGAGCATCCGGATTTGGCAGAAAAAGCTGAGTTGAAGTCAGTGTCGTCTCCTTGTTTGTTGTCTCCCGAGACTGCCACCAATCCGCACTTACCCGTGAGTTCGGAAATCCTGATTGCGGTTAAAGACCAAGGACGTGGCATTCCGGCGGACAAGCTAGAGATGGTCTTTGAGCGCTTTCAACAGGTTGATGCTTCTGATTGTCGCCAAAAGGGAGGTACTGGTTTGGGGCTGGCTATTTGTCGCAGTATCGTGCAGCAGCACGGGGGCCGGATTTGGGTGGAGAGCGTTTTGGGCGAGGGCAGCACTTTTTTCTTACGTCTGCCAGTTATGTGCGAGAGAGAAGGTTGACGAAAGGTAGTTAATGTATTCCGCAGATGATATTCCCCATTAGGTAGATTGCATTCGCCTTGACATCCTCACCGAGCTGAAGGCACGGTGATTCCCAAACCTCACGATTTGAGTTTCTGTTTCATAGCAACTGCCTCTACCCACAAGGAGTTTTATGGCCTTACATTCGCTCCACAGACTAACCCCGCTAGCCCAGCGGTTTTATGTGTCGAAAACCTCAAAGGAATTCTGTCTACTGTGCGTGATTCTAGGGATGTTTGCCATTGCCCCGTCCTCTTTTCCCGGTCTACCGATTTTTCTGCCCCGTTGCGATTGTTCGCAAACTTTGGTGTTAGGGTTTATGTCTCCATCGTCGCGGGTGGGTCGTAACCATTTTAATTATACCAAAAATATTGATGTAAAGCCGTCCTAAAAGGACGGGGTTTCTACCCAAATTTCTGATGACTCATGGAAAAATATTAATGCAAAAATTTTCAATCCATCCTGGATGCAGAAACCAGGCTTTTTTAGCAAAAGACTGGGTTGCAGCAGCACAAACGCTAAAAAACCAGGTTTCGAGGCATCTGAAGTGCTTCTGGGACTGTCAATTTTGGCAAAGAGGGACTATACACGCAGGGACGGGCAAAATCGCGATTTTCGATCGAACAGCGGATTTTTGGCGACTCCGTTGTGTAGCAACGACCAAAGCGGTTAGGACGTTCTTAATTGCTGAAACCCTTGCGGCCGATTGCTTCTCTCGCGAGGAAGAAGAAAAGCTTTCCTTTTTCCGACTTCCATTTCTCTTCCATCCGTTACATCCATTACATCCGTTACACAATCCGTTGCCGAACTTCTTCCTTCTGTACAGTGTTGCAGCTTTACAGTAAAGTCCGATCGGTAAAAAAGTTTGCTTTACAAAACATTCACATTTCGCCCTTAGTCTGTGATCAGTTCTGATTCTTAAAAAAGATGTTAATTTTGACTGCCAAACGCATCTTGGTTATTGACGATGCCGAAGATATTCGGGAAGTGGCTCAAGTCAGTCTTGAGGTGGTGGGGGGCTGGGAAGTCCTCACCGCAAGTTCTGGTCGCGAGGGTATGGCTAAGGCTCTTGCCGAACAGCCTGATGCTATTCTCCTGGACGTGATGATGCCCGACCAAGACGGGCCTACTACTTTTAAACAGTTACAAGCTAATCATGCTACCCAGCACATTCCGGTAATTTTATTGACGGCTAAGGCTCTCGCTAGCGACAGGCGGATGTTCGCAGATTTGGGGGTGGTGAGTGTGATTGCTAAGCCTTTTGAACCGATGTCTTTGGCTGCTCAGGTGGCTGAAGCTCTGGGCTGGCAGGAAGCATAGGTCGTTAGCGCAGCCCTCGAAGAGGATTTTGCGCCTGGAAATCTGTGAAATCTCTAACCAAAAAAACAAATTATTTCTGCTCGGTTTTTATGCTGAATATAATCGGGCAGAATTATATTTTTTTTTGTAACAACTTGCTTATCTTCATAAGTTCTTCAGGTTTAAGTTTTAATTTAAGCACATCGTCAGGGATCGCTCCTGACTGTTTGCCGAAACCTTGGGAGAAGACGACTATGCCCTCAGCTTACATTTTGCTACTGATAGTTTCTCTGGCAGCCGTCTGGATTTACTGGCAAACCTCTCAAGATATTTTTGTTCTTGTGGCTTTGGCCGGACTGGGTTGTTTTATTTGGGGTTTCTCTTGGGCTCCTTGGGGCGTTCAGCTTCTAATTGTGGTGTTGCTGTTGGGCATCCAAAAGTGCTACTTGTCAGACGCTCAAAGTTTGGAGTGAAAAGAGCTTTTTTATTGTTGTGCCTGGAGTAGAGATACAGCGGCATTCATCAATCTCTGTAATCAATTGGTTTATCGATCCATATCTTAAAGAAGGTTTAAAATATCATGAATAGTTGCCCTTGTTGCTCCTCTCAATTGTTACGCCACGCTCGCCACAATCGCGTTTATTGGTTCTGCTCGCGCTGCTGGCAGGAAATGCCGGATCTGTCGGAGATGATTTTAGGTAACAGCCTGCGGACTCACAAACAAGAAGGTTTGGTGAAGCTTACTGGTTTGACTCCTAAAGCGAGAATTTTGGATTCAGTAGGAATTGCTTAGGAAAGATCGAGTTTGACTGACGATAAATATTGAGACGAAAAAGTTTTTTGATTGTGCCATTGGTTTGAATTTTTAATAAAAAATGCAAAAGTCCCTTCACTGTGAGTGAAGGGACTTATTTGCGTGCGGGCGATCGCACTTGTAAGGGGGTCGATCGCCCCCACAAATTACAGCTCTTGTATGGAGTTAAGCTGATTACATCAAACCGATTTGAGAAAGAATGCCTTGACCGGTGAGGAATTCGGTAGCTAAGCCGATCGCAAAGCCTAGCATTGCCAAACGACCGTTCCAGGTTTCAGCGAACTCGGTGAAGCCTACTTTTGCGTCTTTGTTTTCCATGACCATAAACCTCGTTGTATTTCAACCTTATGTAACTAAACTTAACACAGCAGTACAAACTTTGCAACATATTTTTACATTTATTTTTGAAGGCGGGGGCTCAGAAACCGGGTTTTTGCGACAATACAAAGGTTACAGCCCACAGATTCTGCAAAAAACCCACTTTCTTTGGTTGACGGGAGCCCCAGAAACCGGGTTTTTGCGACAAGACTTCGTTACAATCCACAGATTCGGTAAAAAACCCGGTTTCTTTGTTTGTGATGCGTAATACCATGTCCGAACAAAATCAGGTAAATAGACCACTAGCCCTTGACATCTGATACTTACAAATGCTATGACTGAAAAATACAGCTCAGATAGACACCCGCATTCAAAAGCAAAAGTGTCGGTTAAGTCGTCTCAGCGGTAGGATGTGCAGATTTCGGGTAAGCGTCCTAAAGTCCCGTTGATATAGACATTCAAATTAATGTCGTTTCAACTGGAATAAAGAGGTCAGTTAGCACGACATTTGTAGGAATTTCTATATCAACGGGTTTTTACGACGCCTGTCCGAAATCTGCACATCCTATCGCTGAGACGCTAACCAAGCAAGTACACACTCAATTAATAGTGTGTAGGTCAAAATTTTTGTTAAATGGAAAACCTCAATTTTGAGCGAAGCCACAGACAATCTTTCCTTGACTAGATGCGTAATTTATCGATGCTGTCCTCCAAACCTAGTTTTAGGGCACACAAAAATGAAGGACAATCATTCAATCATTGGCAAAGAAATCAGCCAGCAACAGTCTTTAGTTTCGGCTTATTGGGATTATCAGAATATCCCAGATGTAAAGCAAGCCAACAACTTATTGCTTTTTGCTGCTTCATTGGGATATGTAGTTACCAGAAAGGTGTACGACAAAAATTGGCAGCAGGAAAATAAGGGTTCTAAAAAAAGACAACAAATTTTCGTTAATCTTGGTTATGAGTGTGTTAATGTATCGCAACAAATCGAGAATGCTGTTGATTTTAGTTTGTTTTTTGACTGTTCTGGTGAAGCAGCAATTAGTCTATATCCACACACATTTATTATTGTGTCTGGAGACGGCAATGGCGAAATCTTGATTCCTAAGCTGCAAGACAAGGGTAAAAAGGTGATAATCTTTGCTCGACCAGGTAATGAAAATAAAACTCTGAAAAGGCTTGCAGATGGATTCTACTTTGTTGATGAATTACCGAAGTTGCTTGAAAGCTAAAAAACTAGCAGCATAAATTTCCCTGAAATTCACGTAACCGCAGATAGCAAAAATCCAGTTTATTTGATAAACTAGATTCTCCAAACCAACCGCCATCTGCGGCTCTTTCATGTTCGCATAATAATAACAACACCAACCATTACTAAATTTTCATGCCATTAACTAACCATACACAAGAACTCCAAATAACGATTCCCCAATTCAACAATGAAAAACTGCTGCGCCAAGCACTAACCCACCGTTCCTACGTCAACGAAAACCCCACATTCCGCGAAGCAGACAACGAACGCTTAGAATTTCTCGGCGATGCTTTGCTGACATTTCTCAGCGGCGAATATCTCTATCAGCGTCACCCAGAAATGGGAGAAGATCAAATGACTCGCCGCCGTTCTGCATTGGTAGATGAAAAACAATTAGCCAGATTTGCTACTGAAATCAGCTTAGACTTAAAAATGCGGCTCGGCAAAGGAGCTTATCGAGAAGGTGGAATTACTAATCCAAATTTGCTCAGCAGCACCTTTGAAGCATTCATTGGCGCTTACTATCTCGACACCGAAGATATGGACAAAGTTCGCGAGTTTGTGTGGCAAATGTTTGATTCTGTTCCCGACAATGTGGTGGAAACGCGATCGACTGTAGACTCAAAAAACCGCTTTCAAGAATGGGTACAAGCCAGCGGTGACACCACTCCGCCCAAATACGTGACAGTCCAAGCAGGAGGAACGCCCCATCAGCCAGAATTTCTTGCTAAAGTTTATGTTGGAGACAAATCCTATGGAGAAGGTAAAGGTAAAAGCAAGAAAGATGCTGAGAAAAATGCGGCTGAAGATGCGCTAGCAAAGCTGAAAAAACGCGGACTGATCTAAACGTGAAAACACCAGTAAAAACTACTATAGCCTTTCTCAGAAAGATGAGGTACTCATGGGCATGGGGCATCGGGCATGGGGCATACCTCACCACGCTTGAGAAAGGCTATAGCTTATTTGCCCGATGACACAATAGGCGCGCGTCTGTGTCACTCTGGGGATAAATTAACTCGCTCAATCAAGGAGATATATAGCCTTTCTCAAAAAGATTAGGTATAATTGACAGCTTATATAACCAATTAAATCAAGAGGGCTGAAGCCCAACAACGTCCGCGAATCTTTATGAGAACCGCTATAGCGCTTCTCAGAAAAGTGAGGTATGCCCTATGCCCGGTTTGGCCTATGCCCGGTTTGGCCTATGCCCTATCCCCATGAGTACCTCATCTTTATGAGAACCGCTATACAAAACCGAAATGCTGCCTAAAGCCACTCTTTCTTTCTCAAAGTAGAAGCTCTTTTGGCTATCCTAATTAAATCTGTAGGCGACGTATTTTTATCGACAGTGATGCGAGAGATGCGGTAGTTATTTTCCAGTCGGTTTACTCTAAATAAATGGTCATTGTACAAAAAGCCACTTAAATGATATTTAGGCAAAATATCTTCCACTTCCGAGTCTGATGCGCCGTAGGGATAGGCGATGTGAGCGCCGATAACTTTATTTTTGTCTAAATCCCCCAGACATTTTCTCAACTCTAACTTAGATTTTGCAATTTCAAATTCTAATTCTTTTCCGCTCACCTTAGTTAAGTCTTTGTGAGTAAAGCCGTGTGACTGAATGTCATAAAAACCTTTTTGATATCCATCTCTTAAATCGTTGCAAGTAGTGTGTGCTAAAAAATCTTTGCCCATATCAATACCTAAAAAGTGAGGGTTGACAAATAACACAAATTTACCCTTTTCTTTGTTGGTTACAGACAATTTTTCTAATATTGGAAGTGCATTTTCATGAACGCCTTTGTAGCCGTCGTCAAAGGTTATCATGATTGGTTTTTGACCGAGATTTTTAGCTGGTATTGGCTGCGACTTGTCAATAAAGTATACGTACAAGTCTTGAGATGATAAAAACCAATAGTTTTCTTTAATTAGATATTCTAAAAATACTGACAAGTCTTGTTTGGTGTAGTTAGTGGGAAAAGCGAGCCTCCGAGGTGGTAAGTCGGCGGGATTGCGAGTGTCTACAATGTTGTGAAAACCGATTATAGGGATTCTGGTGAAGTTAGATTCTACTGTCCAGCCAGAAATACCTATACTGATGGCAAATATCACCAATAAGTAAATCAGTTTGACTTTGTGTAGCAGTCTAAAAAGAAAATTTTCCAGGAATTTTATGTTTTCTAACAATTGCTCGAAGCTCATACTTTCTTTACCAAGTTGTGTGCTTTTTACCTCTACCATTAATAGAGGCAAATTCAGCTAACTTGACATTTTTTTTGGTATTTCTTTGGAATCTAGGTAGAGTGTGAATGCCGTAAGCCGATCGCCCAAAATGCTTCCGAGAACCCACAATGCGCTATAATCGGGGCTGGCGCGAGTGTTACGGCTGTCGATCGAGGGTTGCAATGGCAGAAATCCGTTGACGAGTACCTGAGTGTCGATCGTACTTTTTGGAAATATCAGAGCAATTGATGTCTACTCACAACCCGACTACCCTAACTGTAGAAGCAGCACAGCAAATTCTCAAGGATTTTACTTGTCTGGATATGCAATCTGTAGCATCGCTGCTGGAAAAACAGGCGCTGCGCGAAGCGATTTTGCTGGTAGCAAGTTTGTCGGATTACCAAATGCTTGGAGTTTGCGCGACTTCGACGGATGAGGGTTTTGCAGCTTTAGCAACTTATTTGAAGGCTTTGGGATATGATGCTGTTTTAGATCCCAGTGCTTTTGCTGCATTTACTGGTTCGGTTTATATTAAATTCAATACTTTGAAGGGTTCCTATTATGTTGATGGCTATCCTGGAACTTATCGAGGCGTGTTAGTATCGTGCCAATTTTCATCGGAAGATGGAGTTAGCGGGACTTACGGTCATTTACCTCTCGATTTATTTGTTGATTAATTGGGAATTGGGAATTGGGCATTGGGAATTGGGAATGGGGCATTGGGCATTGGGCAAACAGGGCATTGGGCATTGGGCATTGGGAATGGGGCATTGGGAATTGGGAATTGGGAATTGGGAAGAAGGCCAAACAGGGCATTGGCCAAACAGGGCATTGGCCAAACAGGGCATTGGGCATTGGAACCAAAAACTAACAAGAGTTAACAGTTAACAGTCAACAGTCAACAGTCAACAGTCAACTGTCAACTGTCAACTGTCAACTGTCAATTAACCTTTACCAACGATCAATTCTGGTTCTGGTTCGGCTTCCGGTGCGATTTCTTCTGGTGAGATTCCCAAAATTTCGCTGTACAAGTTGACATATTTTTTGGCAGAAATATCCCAGCCAAAATCTTCTTTCATGCCGCGCTGTTGCAGTTCTTTCCACTTATCTTTGTAGCGGAAACCTTCCCAAGTTCGGATCATGCAGGTGAACAAGTCTAGGGGTTCGTAGCGATCGAAACAGTAACCTGTGCCGGTATTATTAATCGGGTCGTTGTGAGATACGGTATCGACTAAACCGCCGGTGCGGCGCACCATTGGGACGCAACCGTAGCGGAGGGCAAGCATTTGGCTGATGCCGCAGGGCTCGAAACGGCTGGGCATCAAGAAGGTGTCGCAGCCTGCGTAAATGCGCCGGGAGAGGGCGTCGTTGTAGAGTAATTGGGTGGACATCCGGCCGGGATAGCGGGCGGTCATTTGCCAGAGTTGGGTTTCGTAGTAGCGATCGCCCGTTCCGAGTACAATAAACTGAGCGTCGGTATAGGCCATGAAGCGATCGAGCATTTGAATGATCAAATCCAATCCCTTCTGTTCTACTAGCCGCGTCACCATGCCGATTAACAGGGCATTTTTATTCACTTCCAAGCCGACTTCTTCTTGCAGCGCAATTTTGTTAACTGGGCGCTTGTCAATAGTATCAACACTGAATTGTTGGTGGAGGTACTTGTCAGTTTCTGGGTTGTAAGATTCTGTATCAATTCCGTTCAAAATCCCCGACATCTTGCCGCCGACGTAAGACAGCAAACCTTCTAAGGTTTCCCCATAAGCTGGGGTTTTGATTTGTTCGGCGTAGGTAGGCGAAACTGTATTTACACGATCGGCAAACTGCACTGCGGCAGCCATTGTATTGTGACCTTGCATATACCAAGGGCACCAAGTCATCTGCTCCAAACGCCAGCGCCACGGCCCTTGATAAGCTAGATTGTGAATAGTAAAAACCGTGCTGATATCGGGGTCTTGGCTCATCCAAACAGGTATCATTCCCGTATGCCAATCATGACAGTGCATAATTTGGGGTTTCCAGTGATTCCAGGCAAATTCAGCAGCAGTATTAGCAAAGAAAGTGAACCTCCAATCTTCATCGACACCGCCGTAAACGCGGCGGGGTAAGAAAGATGGATGTTGCATTAAGTATAAAGGTACATCGGTTCCCGGCAAAACACTTTCAAAGACAGAGAAGCTTTGGAACATGGCCTCCCCATTCCAAACGGGTTTTTTGGGAACGTCCATTTTGTCGGGGATGAAGCCGTAGTAGGGCATGAAGATGCGGACATCGTGACCCATGCGGCGCAGAAATTTAGGCAAAGCGCCGACGACATCGCCCATACCGCCCACTTTGGCTAGGGGTGCTGCTTCGGCGGATACAAATAAAATACGCATTATTTTTTTGTGTTCCTTGGGATAGTTAGTCTAGATTAAGTTTAAATGGCGATCGGCACAATATTAACGCGGCCGTGGCAAACCAATAATTTTCGATCGCCATTCTCGGATCTGCGTCGCGTCTATCTGCGGTCAAAAAGAGACCTATCGTTTTTTGGGATGAGAGGGCGTTGGGATGACAGCGCGGCCCCATGTGTGCATCACCCAATGAACCAATTACCATTGCTGGAAATGATGGCGATGATGGGAAACTGTATTTAGAGAAAGAAGTTAACCAAAAGCTGGGAATATTGAAAGCAATTGAAGAAGAGTAATCTGAATTATGAAATTACTTTATATAATTGTGATTCAATGGTCTGATGAAAGCCCAACGAGCCGATCGCCCTTTTCACCTATTTTCACAAAAAGTGCGATCGCCCCTAAAGATATTATGAGGCGATCGCTCTTTTGTGTGGAAGGGCGACCCCTTATAACCCAATACGGTTTACTTAAGGCGGATCCCCCCTAACCCCCCTTAAAAAGGGAGGGACAAGAAAGCTCTTAAGTCCCCCTACAACCAGGGGGATGCGAGGGGGATCTCCGGGGCATAAAAAGTGTTAAGTAAACCGTATTGCCTTATAACCACCTATTAGTGAGATTGCTTATAGCCTTTCTCAAAAAGATGAGGTATAACTGACAGCTCGATAACCGCTTAAACTAAAAGGGCCCAAGCCCAACAACGTCCGCGAATCTTTGTGAGAACCGCTATAGGTGCAATTTCAAATTCTAGTTCAGATACATAAAAACAAACATCAAACTCTACCAAAAAATTTAACCTTCCTAAAATGAGCGGCATATTTCTTTGTCTAGTCCAAGCAAAAGCCAAGTTAACTGGTGCAAACCTGCTGACTGTCCCTGACAACAACAAAGCCCTAGCCTCGATATTTGCCAGATTTCCAGATCAAGAAATAACAAAGGTTTGTTCGTCCCAAACAGCCCCTAATTGTAAACCAATTTCATAAGGCAAAACATTCATGCTTGCCCCTGTATCCAGCAACCCCATCACTTCAATTGACTGGTTTCGATAGCTTAATATTATCGGTAAATAAGGCGCATAAGATACCTCGCCAAAGCGATCGAATTTAGAGGCAAAAGAGTATTTTTCACCATTAAGCATTTTGCAGTTGCTTTTGTTCCTCTAAAAACTGTGCCAATTGACGTGCTCCTTCATCGGAATTATGCAACATCTCAAAATAATTATCTTTAGACTCTAAGTTAGCAAAATTTTCTTCTTTTGCTAACTCAGAAACCAAAATTCTATTACTCTTAATTTATCCACACGGGATAAATTACTAAGCAGAGGAAATAATTGTGCAATTGGCATAATTAAAATTTCCATTTTTTATATTCATCTTATTCAGATTACCACCTGTTTTACGCTTTTGTCAAGCTCATCGCTTTTTTGGGGGAAGTGCGATCGCTATTGTCAAGCGTAAAATTTACTTTACTCGCTAGTAACTATTTGGATGACTGAGTTTCCATCCCAAAAAACCAAGTTTATTACCCTATATCCCAATAAGGAGGTATAAAATGAAATTTCCCTTGTTTAAAAGAGTAGCATTACGAGTAGATGTACCCAAGTACAAACTCTGTCGGGGAGATATTGCTACTATTGTTGAGCATCATCCCCACCCCGATGAGGATGGTTACAGTCTCGAAGTTTTTAATGCTTTAGGTGAAACTATAGCTGTAATTACTTTAGCTGAGTCGCAAATTGAACCGTTAATGTGTAATGAAGTTTTGAGTGTCAGAACCTTGACTGAGGCCGCATAATAAATAATATCCAATACTCATTGCTAGAAGGACGGCTTTTTTGTGTGGAAGGGCGATCGCTTTGCTTTGTGAATAGATAAAAAACAGGCGATCGCCCCTCCTAAAAGCTTGTCAAGAAAAAGAACGCTATAACTCAATACAGTTTACTTAAGAAAAATCTGACTTGCCCAAAATGGCTGTATTGCCAGAAAATCGTCAGATGAAATTCATCAAAAGCGTTAAGTAAACCGTATTAAATTATAATCCACTCCATCAAGAGAAGAGTTTTGAACCACAGAGGGCGCAGAGGGCGCAGAGGGAAGAGTATTGCGAGGGTTTTGGATGTCGTAAAAAAACCTTTTGTCCCTCCCCTCTCTGTGTTCTCTGCGTTCTCTGCGGTAAAATCTTCTTAAGATCTATTTCACCTCTTTATAATCCAAAAATCGTCAGATGAAATTTATCAAAAGCGTTAAGTAAACCGTATTGCGCTATAACTGACTATTCCTCATCAGGTTCACCCTCAAAAGTTTCTTCAAATCCAGCCAAAAAGTCATCCAATGCAACGGAGGCGATCGCCAAATTAATAGTATCAGCATCTTCCAATCCCCACGTGTTCACCCCAACCACTTGACCGGCCATATTAATCAACGGGCCGCCCGAATTTGCCGGATTAATCGCCGCATCCGTTTGCAACACCTTCACCTCGGCAACCTCATCTTCATCATCCTCGCCCACCTCATACTCTTCCGGTTCGCGAATTTCAGTAATAATACCTTGAGTTACAGTTGCAGCAAACTGTCCCATAGGATTGCCCACAGCAATTACCCGATCGCCCACTTTGACATCAAAACACAATTCTAGGGGAGGATATTCTTCGGGAGACTCCACTTGTTCCCCTGTTGCCGGATCGATGATAAAACCAGTAATCAACAGCAATGCTAAATCCTCTTCCGCATTACCTGTAAATACCACCTCTGCCATTCTCAACTTTCCGTCGTAAGTTTCCACTAAAACTTGTTCGACTTCATCTTCTTCGTAGAAGTAATCTTCATCGGCAATATCTTCGATAACGTGATAGTTAGTGACAATTATGTCAGGAGATACAAAAAAACCGCTCCCGGAAGAAATTTCTTCTCCTGTATCCCAATCCATCACGTAAACTGAAACTACGGAGGGCAAAACTTGCTCGACGACATCGGAAGAGTTTGCCACCTGAGTTTTCAACTCTTTCAATTGCTGCTGCAAAGCTTTCCGATCTGCCTGCATTTTGCGATAAAGTTGCTGAACTTTTGCCAATTCTAGTTTTAATTGAGTTTCCTGAGCGCTCATATTTTGCATTTCCCTGAAGTTGCTGATTTATTGTCGATGTTTGATTGGAGATTTTGGATTGGTATATTGACAATTATAGGGCTGATGCAAAGAAACCCGGTTTCCACGAAAAATCTTGGGCTTTACAGCAAGGTATCTATCCATAAACCTGGTTTCTCAACATCCTGCGGAGCATCCTAAATTAGTCAGATATTTGTGAATTTGGCAATTTTATTTAAAATCACCATCTAAAATCTACAATCAGACTGCTATTGTACCTGTCAAAACAAAAGCGAACCGCCAGTTATTTTTATTTTACCAACTGCGATAAATCGCGTCTCAAAGCCGTGAAAAACAGATGCCGATCGCATTTATGAACCGCGTTGAACTTCGACAAAGATTTCCTCTAAAATAGCACTCGCTCCCTGGGCGCGGAGGCGGTGGGCGAGGTCTATTCCCAGCATTTCCGCAGTCTCGGCTGCGCCGGATACAGTATCTTTGACGAATCGCTGGCCGTCGAGACTGGATACCATTCCGGTTAAGGTTAATTGACCGTTTTCTATATTGGTATTGACGCCAATGGGTACTTGACAGCCGCCTTCTAATTCCCGCAGAAATGCGCGTTCAGCATAACATCTTTGGGCGGTTTCGGAGTGTTCGAGAGCTTTAATAACTTCCAGGATTTCTGGATCTCCGGCGCGGCATTCGATGCCCAAAGCACCTTGTCCGACGGCGTGGAGGGAGATTTCAGGATCGATAACTTGGTGGATGCGATCGCCCATTCCCAATCTTTCGAGTCCGGCAACTGCTAAAATAATCGCGTCGTAACCGCCATCATCTAATTTTGCGAGTCGAGTATTGAGATTGCCGCGAATGTCTTTGAATACAAAATGAGGGAAATGGTGCCGCAGTTGAGCCAGCCTGCGGAGGGAAGAAGTGCCGATTACTGCACCTTCGGGGAGGGTGTCAAGTTGCTTGTCTTTGTGCTTGGAGTGAACTACCAGGGCGTCAGCGGGATTTTCCCGTTCGGTGACACATCCTAATATTAAACCTTCGGGTAAGTTGGTCGGTAAATCTTTGAGGGAATGCACGGCAAAGTCCGTTTCGTTGTTCAGCATTCCCGTTTCTAATTCTTTGGTGAAAAGTCCTTTGTCGCCAATTTTAGCGAGGGCGACATCAAGAATTATGTCCCCTTGGGTGGACATGGTGTGGACTTCAAAAGTGTGTTGCGGGAAGCGTTTCTGTAATTCTGCTTGCACCCAATGGGTTTGAACGAGGGCGAGTTGGCTTTTGCGGGAACCGATGCGGACGGTTCGGGAAGGGGCAGATGTGGTTGGGGACATAAGATCGATCGCAGGATAGCTTGAAATGAGCCAGTATATTCACCTGATCTAGCGTACCGCAGGTGGGGACTTTAATTGCTGGTTGGGACAATTCGGGCGATAAAATAGTAATACCAGATATTGACCGGCAGCAGCAGCGAGCTTTGAGGGTGTTTCCAATTTTGCGTTGGCTTGGGTGGCTTGAGCCGATCGGCATTTCGAGCCAAAGGCAGCCGAGGATGTATGATTTTCCTAGAGTTAATGCGGATGAACGCGGTAGAAGTCGGCGGCAGAGTTAGCTCAAAGGTGGCGGGATTTGGAGAGAGAAATATAGACAGGAGTGGAAAAGGGCGATTTGAACAGTTGACAGTTGACAGTTGACAGTTGACAGTTTGAGAGCTACCTCTACCTAGAAGGAAGAGGATTGAAGTAATGAATAGTCTGATTTTAATTTCTCCCTCAAAGGGAGAGGCTTTCAACCAATTTTTTCTGGTAATTGCGATCGAACTTCTGAACCGGGCTAATAGAGTACCATCAAAAGTTAATTTATCAAATTACTAAAGTCATAAAACCATGAAAAATGCTCTTGATGTAGCCCGTTACTTTTTATGTCGAGTCGATCGCGAAACAAATGTAGATTATTAAGGTACGTTGTTGCGCTTTAGCGCTCTTTCCCATAGACAAGAGAAGAGCGCTAAAGCGCAACAACGTACCTATTAACGTTGTCCTGCTTGAATTGCAGAATTTACAATCGCAACAACATCTGATTGTCGTCCATTTTTGATACTTACTCGGTACAGCACCCCCAACCTTTGCCACTCAACAGAAGCAATGCAATAATTGCCACAACTATTGAAATAAGTTCCCTTCATTCCGCCTGCTAATTCAATACTTCTGTAAGTATCTCTCGGCAATTGCGAAGGAGGCGAAATCGGTTCATCTCTTTTCGCTTCTATTGTGCCGAAAGTACAGGCTCCCCCGCGACATCCTTTGCCGAAATACATTTCAATAATGTAGCCGTGGGAGCCAGCTTTGATATCAAAATCAAGTTGCTGAGTATCCGATAGAGGAAGCATACTCGGCAGAAAAACTGGTACTCGCGTCTTGCCTTTGATTTGCCCAAAGATGTTACTTACAGGAAAACGAGTTCTAGCTTGATTTGCACCTGAATTGTTGGGGATTGGGGGAAACTTTTGGACAAAATCTCTCCACTGTAAAACTCTATTTTTAGCAACGTTCAGAGTGGGAATTGAATATTTTACAACGGCAAGAGAAGGGCGGCCGTCTTTTTGATTAAAGTTGCGGCGAATGACTGTATTTTCGGGTTTGCCCAATCCGTAAGTTGTGGCGGTGGAACGGGCTATCTCGCAGCTAATTTTGAAGATTCCCATGTCAATGTTGCCATTTTCGGCTTGGTAAGACCAATTGTAACCTTCAGAAGTGCGATCGCGATCGCACAAAAAACGCGAAATTTCAAACATCTTGGCAAGATGAACGTCGTAGGGGCGCAGCTTGCGGCTGCTGGTAGATTGTGCAGTATTGCGATCGGGCACAATGAATTGGATGGATTGCCAGCCATCTTTGGAGGTATAATTAAACCAGCGAATTTCTGTCACAGACACTTCTGGACGTGCTAGCGCGGAGTTGGGCGTCAAAAGTGCGATCGTCAAAGCACTCACCACACCAGCAAAAATCGCCCAAAATAGTCCTTTTCCCCTCATCCTGATTTCCCTGTAGACATCACAACCATTCTCTCTTGCTTCCCCAGCTTAACTGGTTTCAAGGCTCCCAAAATATATATAGCGGTTTTCACAAAGATTCGCGGACGTTGTTGGGCTTGGGCCCTCTTGATTTCAGCGGTTATGTAAGCTGTCAGCCATACCTGATCTTTTTGAGAAAGGCTATAATATTCTCTGTCATTGCGAGGAACGAAGCAATCGCCAAGACTAAAATTGCTTCGTTTCTCTACAAAATCGCAAATTATCCTAGCGTTTACCAGCTTGAATAGCAGAATTGGCAATCTTAATTAAATCTGCTTCCGCTCCATTTCTAATCGCTACAGTATACATAAAACCCTGAGTTTTCCACTCAAGATTAGCCGTGCAGTAAGCCCCGCAACCATTGTGGAAATTTCCTTTCACTCCGCCCGCAAGTTGAACAGTTTTTAACGTCTTAGTTACCCCTTCAATTTTAGTAGAAAACTCACCACCTTTTTGACCTCTAATTTCCCCTAAAGTGCAAGCACCCGTACCTTTGCAATCTGCTGTAAACTCCATAGAAACAATATAGCTGTCGGGTTTACTTTGGGTTTGATAGTAAAGTTTCTGCGAAACCGGAACCAAGCTGGGGATAAAAATAGGTACTTGCGTTTTGCCTTTTAACTTTGGCAAAATTTCACTTACAGGCACAGCAGCATCAGCTTTAGCAACAGGCTTTGTTTCCGCCAGCATCTGCGGCAATTTGGCCGCACCGAAAACTTGCGATACAGGCACTAAAGCAGTCAATACGCACGCAGAAGTCGCCAAAAGTAATAATTTATTGTTCACTATTTTTGTCCTCAATGTCGAAACAGTCTAGTTTTGCACTGAACCGCGTTCATTTAATTTACAACACAACTCCCAAATACAAAAGCCACAACAGGCATTCAGGAAAAAAGCAAGTTTAAATTTTCTTTACAAATGCACGGAAATATGAAGTAACAGATAAAATAGAGAAGGCGAGTAATTTAGGAGTCGAACGTGGAACTGCAAGAGTATTTACGCCAGCACGGATTAGAAACTTTGTGCGAAACTTATCATATCAAAGTTACCCGCCACCGCCAATATCCCGATTTAGTCTGTCTCAAATACTCGCAGATAGAATCCCCGCTGGGCGAAAAAATAGTCCAGCAATGCCGGGGCATTATTTTAGATGCGTCTCAAGATTGGCAGATTGTTTCTTATCCCTACGACAAATTTTTTAACTACGGGGAAGGCCACGCCGCAGCAATTGATTGGAGTAGCGCCAAGGTTTACGAAAAACTAGACGGTTCGCTGACTGTACTGTATTTTTATCAGGGAGAATGGAGAGTGCAATCTAGCGGCACTCCCGATGCAGCGGGTGAAGTTAACGGTTTTGGATTTAGCTTTGCCGAACTTTTTTGGAAAGTATGGCAAGAATTGGGATATAAATTGCCCGAAGAAACCGATAATTGTTTTATCTTTGAGTTGATGACTCCTTACAATCGAATAGTTGTCCAGCAAACCAACAATCAAATCGTCCTCCACGGCGTTCGCAACACTCAAACGCTGGTAGAAAGCGACCCCAGTATTTCGGCCGACAAATACGGCTGGGAATTGGTAGCATCTTATCCTTTAACTAGCTGGAAAGAAGTTATTGAAGCGGCTCAGCATTTAGATCCGATGGATTCGGAAGGGTATATTATTTGCGATGCTAATTTCAACCGAGTTAAAGTCAAGTCTCCTCAATATGTAGCGATTTCGCATCTGCGCGAAGGGTTTTCTACGCGCCGGATGATCGAAATTGTTTTGACGAATGAAGGAGAAGAGTTTTTAACTTATTTTCCCGAGTGGATTGACTTGTATCAAAAAGTTAAGAGTAAATATGAATTGTTAGTTCAAGAAATCGAGGAGGTTTACCGACAGCACGAATTTATCGAAGTGCAGAAAGATTTTGCCTTGGCTGTGAAGCATTTGCCATATTCTGGGATTTTGTTTTCCTTGCGGGCTCGCAGGGTTGCGGGAGTGAAAGAAGCTCTCCGTGATGTTACGATTCATAAGATAGAGGAGTTATTGGGTTTGGATTATATCAATTTAGGACTTTAGTCCTTCTCCAAGTTCGTAGTAAGGACTTTAGTCCTTCTCCAAGTTCGTAGTAAGGACTTTAGTCCTTCTCCAAGTTCGTAGTAAGGACTTTAGTCCTTCTCCAAGTTCGTAGTAAGGACTTTAGTCCTTCTCCAAGTTCGTAGTAAGGACTTTAGTCCTTCTCCAAGTTCGTAGTAAGGACTTTAGTCCTTCTCCAAGTTCGTAGTAAGGACTTTAGTCCTTCTCCAAGTTCGTAGTAAGGACTTTAGTCCTTCTCCAGGTTCGTAGTAAGGACTTTAGTCCTTCTTAGGCTTAATAAGGACTGAAGTCCTCACTACGAACCGGGGATGAATGAGGACTGAAGTCCTCACTACGAACCTGAGATTTTTTTAATAGCAAGGATATACAGAATGAAAAGAGTTATTGTACTTGTCGGCTTACCTGCATCTGGAAAATCTCAATTTGCGAGAGAATTGCTGCTGTCTGAACCTGCAAGATGGGTGCGTAGCAATAAAGATTTACTTCGAGAAATGGCCCATGCTTCTCATTGGTCTCCGGCGAATGAAAAGTTTATTGTGCAGTTGAGAGATACGATTATTCTGATGGCTTTGGAAAATGGCAAGCACGTGATTGTGGATGATACTAATTTCGGGCCGCATATCGAACACATTAAAGAGTTGGTGAAAGGTAAAGCGGTTGTGGAAGTTAATGATTCTTTCCTGCAAGTTCCGGTGGAGGAGTGTATTAAACGGGATTTGAAAAGACTTAATTCGGTGGGCAAAGATGTGATAATGAAGATGTACAATAAGTACGTGCGGGTTCCGGTTGCGCCGCCGGAATATAACCCGGATTTGCCGGATGCAATTCTTGTAGATATGGACGGTACATTGGCGCTTCTCAATGGTAGAAATCCTTTTGATGCTTCAAAGTGCGATCGCGATTTACCGAATCAGCCAGTCTTAGATACCGTCCGCAAGTGGCAGTCCAGCGTTAATATTATCGTAGTATCGGGCAGAACCGATGACTGTAAACCTCAAACTGAACAATGGTTGCGGCAATACGAGGTCAATTATGCAGGCCTTTATATGCGGAAAACTGGGGATATGAGGAAGGATGCGATTATGAAAGAGGAAATCTACCGGCAGCATATTGCAGGACAATATAATGTTAAGTTTGTATTGGACGATCGCCAGCAGGTGGTTGATATGTGGCGGTCGTTGGGATTGACTGTATTTCAAGTAGATGAAGGGGATTTCTGATCTGGGTTGTTGTGTTATTTTGGTGATAGTTATGATTTCAAATCGCGAAATGGTTGAGGCTTTTGGTAGCTCAATCATGAAAAACGAAATCAAAAAAGAAATTTTACAGTTAATAACTCAACATGATGGTAAGTGGTATTGGTATCAAATTGACCGCTACCTTAGCATCTCTCATCCAGAAATGCCTGGTTCGTACATTGACGAAATCAAGGCACTTAAAGAACAGGGATTGATTGAGGAGCGGAAATATTCTAGTTCTGAATTTACACGATACTGGATGACTGATGAAGGAAGAGCGCGATTACAATAGTTTGCTTAATTGCAAGGGAATCAAGTATCTTTATGGCAATGCTAGTCGGTTTTACTTTTTACCAGGTCGATTATAAATGTTTGTTGAGTGTCGGTGAATTTCAAACTATCCCTAATGCTACAATCAAAGATCAGACGGCGGTTGAAACCGCGTCTACACAAACGATGTCCGCCTCCGCGGACTGAAGGCAATATCTAATTTTAACCCCTCGTTCTTCAACCCGCGCACCATCCGGGTTTTGTTTTTATAGACGCGGTTTTAACCGCCGGGTGTTCTAAAAGTTTACCGAGTCCAAGCCAGCCAGCGATTAAACAAATTCTTGACAAACGGTGTCAAACGAGTGCGATTGTAGGCATCCCCGGCTTTACGAATCGCATCGGCTTGTGTGGGATACGGGTGAATTACACTAGCAATTTTTCCCAAACCAATATTGTTAACCATTGCTAAAGTAATCTCGCTAATCATATCTCCCGCGTGTCGTGCGACAATCGTTGCACCTAATATTTTGTCGCTGCCTTTCTTGACATGAATTTTCACAAAACCCTCGTCTTCGCCGTCTATAATTGCTCTATCGACTGTATCGAAAGGAATTAAAAATGTATCGACATCAATTCCTTGGGCTTGCAATTCGCGATCGCCCATTCCGACGCGCGCCACCTCTGGGCTAGTATAAGTACACCAAGGTATCGTCAAAGTGCTGAGCTTTTTGCGCCCGAAAAACAGCGTATTTTGGATGACCATTCTGGCGGCAAAATCAGCAGCATGGGTAAATTTATCCTTCATGCAAATGTCACCGGCGGCATAAATGCGGGGATTGGTAGTTTGCAAATTGTCGTTGACAAATACACCTCTTCGTGTGTCGTACTCCACGCCGACAGCTTCTAGGTTCAATCCTTCCACGTTTGGCGATCGCCCTACGCTGACAATAATCTCATCTACCGTTACCGATGCTTCCTTACCTTGAGATTGATAATAAACTATTTTGCCTGCATTTGTGTGCTCAACGCGGTCTATTTTTGAATCTAAAATTAATTGAATATCTTCCCTGACAAAAGCTTCCTGCACGATTTTAGCAGCATCGACATCTTCCTTGTCCAAAATCTGAGCATTTTTGTGCAGCAACACGACTTCGCAACCCAAGCGCCGAAAAGCTTGGGCTAATTCGCAGCCGATCGGCCCACCGCCAATTACCGCCAAACGCTGAGGTTTTTGGGTGAGGTTAAATACAGTTTCATTTGTCAAATATCCAGCTTCTTTCAAACCTGGAATTTTCGGTTCTAGCGCCCTTGCGCCTGTGGTAATTACTGCTTTTTTGAATTTAAGAGTTTGACCTGCAACTTCTATGGTATAATTGCTAGTAAAGCGACCGGAACCTAGGAAAACATCGACTCCTAATTTGTGCTGGTAGCGATCGACAGAATCAACATCGCTAATTCCCGCCCTAATCCGCCGCAGCCGTTGCATCACAGCAGGAAAATCCACTTCTGCACTGTTAGAAACATTAACCCCAAATTTACTTGCTTCCCCGATATCGGCGACAGTACGAGACGATCGAATCAGCAATTTTGAAGGCACGCAACCGACGTTCAAACAATCGCCGCCCATCAAATGTTTTTCAATCAAAGCAACTTTTGCACCCAAACCTGCGGCGCCCGCAGCCACAATTAATCCGGCGGGGCCCGCGCCAATTACTACTAAGTTGTAGCTGGTAGCGGGCTGCGGGTTTACCCAATCTGGCGGATGCAAGTAGGAGACTAATTTTTGGTTGTATTCGTCCATCGGGGGGACTGTTACGCGATCGACTTTTGACTGCGACATTAGCCAATTCTCCTAATTAAACAGTTTCATCTAAAGCTTTGCGAGCAATCCTAGTTATATAGACGGTGACAGCGACAGCAGCCGTAAAACTGATAATATTAATCAACCATTTTACAAGTTCGGCTTGAGGATTTGCAGGCTGATTTGCCGTACATATAGCTGCAATATTTCCCACCAAAGAACCTGAGTAGACGTACATCACGGTTCCCGGAATCATTCCGGAAGAACCTAATACATAATCTTTCAAAGAAACCTGAGTAATTCCCAAAGCGTAATTCAATAAATTGAACGGAAATAAAGGACAAAGACGAGTCAAAAAAACTATTTTTAATCCTTCTTTAGCAACGGCGCGATCGAGGGCTTGAAACTTTGGGTGAGCTTCCATATATTTTACCACGCGATCGCGCGACAGGTATCGCCCGATCAGAAAAGCAAAGGTCGCCCCTAAGGTGGCGGCGATTAACACGTATATCGAACCCCACCACAGCCCAAACAGCACTCCGCCTCCCAAGGTCAGCACGGAACCAGGTATAAATAGTATCGTAGCGAAGTTGTAGGTAGCGATAAAGGCGATCGGGCCCCAGACGCCTAAATGCTCGATTTGGATTAAAACGGCTCTTAACAGTGCTTGAACGTAGGCGGATCTAGTTGCTACAATTAAAAGAGGGACTGCAAGGGCGATCGACAAAAACAACAATCTGCGTTTAAACATATCCCTAGTAGAAATTTTATTGGGTGGTTCTGCCATAATTAATCTGCAAACAGAGACCAACATTATATAACAGTCTTCTACAAACTGATGTAATTCCTAGTCAGCATTCAACGACCAATTAGCAATCATATCGAGCATGACAGCACAAACGCAACTTCCAATCCCTGAGTATTTCGACACCACAAAAATTAGTGAATTCTGGCGAGTACCCTATCAACAACGCGCCGCTGAAGCTCAAAACTGGGCAAAGCAACACAGCATTCAGCCCGCATCCAGCGACGAAAAGCGAATTTGTTTGCTGATAATTGATGCCCAAAATACATTTTGCGTACCGGAATTTGAACTATTTGTCGGCGGGCGTTCCGGTAGCGGCGCAATTGATGACAACTTGCGGCTGTGCGAATTCATCTATCGCAACTTAAACGCCATTACCACGATTGCGCCGACAATGGACACGCACACCGCCATGCAAATTTTCCATCCCATCTTTTGGATAAATGCAGCAGGCGAACACCCGCAACCAGCGGCCACTTCCATTACTTTAGAAGATGTGCAAACCGGAATTTGGAAAGTCAATCCAGCCGTCGCCGACAGCATCGCAGGTGGCAACTTTGACGCCTTGGAAACACACGCTTTCCACTACGTCAAAAAACTCAGCGACGATGGGAAATATCCCCTGACAATTTGGCCATATCACTCGATGCTGGGCGGCATCGGGCACGCCTTAGTCTCGGCTGTGGAAGAAGCTATATTTTTTCATACTATCGCCCGCGAAAGTCAAGCACTTTTTGAAATCAAAGGTGGCAATCCGCTAACAGAAAACTATTCGGTTTTGCGCCCGGAAGTTTTGGACGGATTCGACGGCAATCCGATTGCCGAAAAAAATGCTAAGTTTATGGATAAACTGCTGGAATTTGATGCCGTAATTATTGCGGGGCAAGCCAAAAGTCACTGCGTTGCTTGGACGATTGATGATTTGCTAACGGAAATTTTGGCGCGAGATTCGCAGTTGGCTAAGAAGGTTTATTTGCTCGAAGATTGCACTTCGCCTGTGGTGGTTCCGGGTGTTGTTGATTTTACGGAAGCAGCAGATGCGGCTTATCAAAGATTTGCGGCCGCGGGAATGAATGTGGTTAAATCTACTGAGTTATTTCTGGGCGATTTAAATCTTTAACCTGCGTAGCAGCTAAATTTAATTTAACTTAAATCGAGCCAACACGATCGCCCTGACAAATTTGTATGAGCGGTAGAAAAAGATGAACAGCACCTGGCACAAGGGACAGTCAAGACTTGCGCCACTCACCTACTCAGCCGTCAGACGCTTCGCCATCGATCGCAACTCGCCACCGATCGAGCAATTGGCTTTAAAACCCCGTCCTTGTCTTGAGAGGACGGCTTTTTTCCTAATTTTTGTAATTAAGTAATGTAACATAGTCTTGACTTTGGGGCAAATCAATTATACTCTAAAAATAGATTTCAAAGATAATAAAACAGACTTTGACCAGAGTTTGCAAACTGCAACCACAAGCTACGAGCAAGTCGCCAAAATAGATGACTTGCTCCCGCCTGTGAACTTGGCTTACAAATAGACCAAGCAGCAAGTCAAATCAGAAAGCGAAGTTAAAATGGCTCAAAGCTGCGTCAGCCGACTTCAACAAAAGACTTAAGGCTAAATGCTTAACTAATTTACGAAAAGTAGCAAACACAATTCTCTTTTGTAAATGGGGAAATCAACACGTTTTTCAGATGTTTTGGGTGAGTGAAATCTCTACGATCCGACGGTTAAGCTCATTGCTTAAGTCCAAACAAAACGAATGAAACACCAAGGAGAAAAATCATGGTTGACTCTCACTTCTCAGGGATGACTCCTCCAACTCGCTGGAGTTTCCGCACAGTCAATCCAGGTGACATCGTTAAACCCAATCAGACGCTGGAGGAAAAATCGCACCAAATTGCGGTAGATGCACCTGATATTACAGGCGATCGAGTTATAGTGCCGACTTACTTTGTCGTGGACTATCCGAATGGTGAAAAGAAGGCGCTACACCATGTTCGAGATGCGAAAGAAATTTCTGACGTGATTCGGCAAATGCGACTGCACGAAGAAGCGGACGAGCCCAAATTTGACACCCACCATCCAAATACGCTATCTGGTCTTGGGGTAACGCTGGGCGTGCTGATGCTGATTGTCACCCTGTTCACAGGCGCGATCGCGATCGGCATTTTTTAGACGCTGTGGCAGGGGTTGATGAGACTTCTCCCACAATTCTTGTGGAACAGGCATCCAGCCTGTTCAAAGCTTCGCGGTTCTGGATAAATCTATTGTAAAAACGAGTACGGCAAATGCCTGTACTCTTTGATTTTTGTTGCAAATTGTGCGATCGACAAAAATATCAACTAAATAGACTTCTCGATCCAAACAACTTTTTTCTGATTTATCTTGTTTAGGAGTTATAGCACGATTCACCACGTTTCACTGGCTGTTCGCAACCCGCTTCATGTTGCTGAGGTGGTTGCAGAATTGTGGCAGGGACGGGCAATTCCGTTCCCCAATCATCTATAGCAATCCTAAATGGATTGTAAAACCGCCCTAGGAGGAGAGAATTATGCCATCAGGAATGATGCTCGAAGGCACATGGATTGCCGACTGGAATCAGCGAGATCGAAGCGGTAAGTTCAATGAAACACCAACAACGTTTCGCGATCGCATTACCGCAGATGGATCTAGCGGGTTTAAGGCAGAACCAGGACGCTATCACCTCTACGTTGCCTTGGCTTGTCCGTGGGCGCATCGCACCTTAATTATGCGAGAACTCAAAGGGTTGCATGAGGCAATTTCGGTCTCTATTGTCGATCCGATTATGAGCGACAAGGGCTGGATGTTTTCTGATGCACCGGGAGCCATTCCTGACTCGGTGAATCACGCTCAATATTTGCAAGAGATCTATTTAAAAGCCGATCGCAAATACACCGGGCGAGTTACGGTTCCGGTGTTGTGGGACAAGCAAACTCAAACCATCGTCAACAACGAATCTCGCGAAATCGTGCGGATGTTTGACGTAGAGTTTGCCGAATTGGCTGCACAGAAAATCAACTTATATCCTGGCGATATACAATTGAAGATCGATGAAACGATCGATGCCATCTATCTGCCAATCAATCGTGGTGTATATGGCGCTGGTTTTGCGACTTCGCAAGCCGCCTACGAACAGGCAGTAATTGAACTTTTCGAGAGTTTAGATCGATGGGAAACCATTCTGAGCGAACAGCGCTATTTATGTGGAGATCGACTCACTGAAGCCGATATTTGTATGTTTGTAACGCTGTATCGATTCGACTCGGTGTATCACGGTCACTTTAAGTGCAATTTACGTCGAATTATCGACTATCCAAACCTCTGGAATTATCTCAAGGATCTCTATCAGCGTCCTGAGTTCAAAGCGACTTGCAATCTAGACGATATTAAGCGCGGCTATTACACGAGTATGACCGAGATTAATCCCAATCAAATTGTGCCCAAGGGGCCTATTATCGATTTTGACGAACCGCACGATCGCGATCGCTTCGGCAACGCTTAGTGGGTGTTTTCAAAGCCGGAGATCCCCCCCAGCCCCCCTTGAAAAGGGGGGAGCAAGAGCATTAAAGTCTCGCTTGGATCCGCACCCTACGATAACTACAGAACTCGATCGGCTCTAATTCCGAATCAACTGTATCTGTTTAAGTAATGTCTAGAAAATCTCTTGAACGTGATAGTTGACAGTGGACAATAGACAGCAAAAACCCCGATCAAATTTTCGCTACTAACTGTCAACTGTCAACTGTCAACTGTCAACTGTCAAAGGAGTTTATTTATGACTGAAATAGAAATTTATAGTGCTGTCCTGTGTCCTTTTGCCCATCGCTCGCGCTTGACATTGCTCGAAAAAAAAGTAGATTTTAAGCTAATCGAAATCGACTTGCAAAACAAGCCCGCAAACTTTGGAGAAATTTCGCCGTATGGCAAGGTTCCCGTGCTCAAGCATGGAAATCATCGGGTTTGGGAATCTGCCATTATTAATGAATATTTGGAGGAAGCTTTTCCAGAACCTCCTCTGTTACCCAAACAGCCTATTGGGCGCGCCCAAGCTCGAATTTGGATTAATTTTGCCGATACTCGACTGTTTGCGACTACTGGCAAATGGTTGCACAGCAAAGATCCGCAACAACACACCGATATAGCAAAGGAACTTAGCGAACACTTGCGATTCATCGAACAGGAGGGACTGCAAAAATTGTCAGCGGAGGGGCCATACTGGTTGGGGGCTGAGATTAGTTTAGTAGATCTGACATACTATCCTTGGTTCGAGCAGTTAACGGTTTTAGAGCATTTTCGAGAATTCCAATTGCCAACTGGACTCGATCGGCTCCAGCAATGGTGGCAAACAGTAGCAAATCGCGAATCTGTGCGTGCGATCGCCAATTCTCCAGAGTTTTATATCCAACATTATGCTCGGTTGGAACAGCTATTAGTTTAGTCTCTATTAAACTTATCCTAAAAAGCTGGTTTTGAACAGGTTTTCGTGGCTGTTACACAATAATTATGGGAGATGTCTGTTGACTTGAAATAGATTTCCATCCAACCTCGGTACGCCTTCCAAGAAAGGGCCGCTCAACATTAACTCAGTCATCCTATCTAATTTGCCGCTGACTTTCATTTGTTTATCTGTTTGAAAGCGCTCGATATCTGCTGGCAAATTACCAGAATTATATCCTAACTTAGTCAAATAATCAACAGCTTGCTTGTCACTTAACAAAATATCAGTCGCGGGAAAAATCGGCACGTATTCATTATTCAGCCAAAATCGAGCTAAAGTTGGCCTGTTCAAAGAAAAAATCTTCCCCCGCGCCGGATCGCCAATAATAGCTACACTGTCATTTATCGCCAGCAAAGCCACCGCGTGTGGCCGTTTGATAGCCCCAGTAGCCAGCGATATTGACAGCACTCCGGGGCGATTGATTTGCTGCATTTGCTCCCAAGTCGGCCTCAATTCTATTGCGTTCATTCCCAAGGCTCTTGTTGCTACAATTAACTGTGGCATCGAAGTTCCCAAACGACTTGTACCGGCCAAACGCGCTACACTCGATTCCGTCGCATCCATTCCCCACTTTCTCAATACTGTTGCTAAAGCCGCCGGCGCGCAACTGCTGTCAGAAGTTTGCTGAAACACGCCATTCGGCCGCAAATTATCGATTAAATCAGCATAAATTGGCGCCATAAAATAAGCTTCAGCGCTTGTAAATCCTCCCAAGCCCAACAAGCCAATTAAAATTACTGCGATTACTTGCGATCGCGCCGTCAGCCAACTTACAGTAAACCCAATACCGCAGACTCCCATCAACATCACCCGCAGCAGAGTCCAAGTAACTCGCATCCCGTGGAATCGCCACTCGATCGGCAAAACAGGCATTTGAGGCAGATTTAAGGCCAGCAGCAGCAAGCCAATATAAAAACCCAAAAACAGCAGGGCGATCGAGTTTCGGCCCTTAAACAGATCGTTAGCCGTCACTCCCGATCGCACTAACGCCTTTCCTGTCCGCATTCCCCAGACAAACAGCCCCGAACCCAGCAGCAGCGTTACCAATATTTCCATGAGATCAAAATTTTGTGGCTTAACTACGTTTTAACACGCACGCGCGATCGCCCGTGGGCGCAGGGCGCCAGTCGGAAAATCTCACAGCAGGAAACTGCCAAATAAACAAGACAAGGAAGACATATACCAGCGGACAGTTGACAGTGGACTTGACAGTTACAGAGTAGGAAAATCAAACTGTTTATGCTAAAGGGTTCAGGACTCTATACAACCTAAAACTTGCCATCTGTCAAGAAGTTGAGTAGCTTTTTTTACCTGTTCGGAAAACTCCCAAAAAAGATTTAGCACCGAAAAGAATTTCCCAAACCAATTGGCAAGAACAGACACATCTGTTGTAAGATAGATGGAAGTCACAACGCCTTCAAACAATTAATCAACCCTCTTGTCGCTCAATATATTCACCCTCCAACGAGCCAGGAGTTGTATTGAGCGCGCTGATTCAAGATCGATAAAAGAAAGCTCGCCAAACAACAAAAATCCAGGGAAAATCATGCCACCAAAAGCCGCCAACGATGTAGACGTAGCAGAGCAATATTGGCACTACTTAGAAAGATCCAAAGTTGCAAATCAATTAGAAACCAATCTGGAAAACGGTCTGGATCCAGCAGAAGCAGCCAGCCGCCAACAAAAATTTGGGCCAAACGAACTAACAGTCAAAGCAGGAAAACCAGCATGGCTAAAATTTATCCTGCAATTCAACCAACCTTTGCTGATTATCTTGCTGAGTGCAGGTTTAATCAAAGCAGTAATCGGAGAATGGCTCAACGCCAGCGTCATTTGGGGCGTCACCACCACCAACGCTACTATTAGTTTCATCCAAGAAGCCGGGGCTGAGAAAAAAATCGAAGCCCTAGCCCAAGCAGTCACCACAGAAGCTACAGTAATTCGGGGCGGCAAAAAATTAAGAGTTCCCTCAAAAGAACTCGTTGTGGGCGACTTAGTAACCCTGACTTCCGGCGACAAAGTACCCGCCGACTTGCGCTTAGTTAAAGTGCGCGACTTGCAAATAGATGAATCGGGACTTACGGGCGAATCCGTTGCTGTCGAAAAAGAACTCGGACAGTCGGGAGACTTGGTTTTGCCACAAGAAACGCCCCTGGCAGAACGCGATAACATGGCCTATGCTGGCAGTTTCGTTACCTTCGGCCAAGGTAGCGGTATCGTAATTGCGATCGCCAATAACACCGAAACCGGCAAAATCTCCCAATTACTCGATCGCCACATCGATCTCACCACACCCCTCACCCGCAAATTTAACCAATTCAGTCAAAACTGGCTGCTATTCGTCCTGGCAATGGCAACCTTAACCTTCGCCGTGCGCTTGGGAAAACCAGTCCCAGCGGGAGTTTCAGCCTTTAAAGAAGCCGTCGAACCAGCAGTCGCCCTCATCGTCGGCGCCATTCCCGAAGGACTTCCCGCCGTCATCACCGTCACCCTCGCCGTCGGTGTTTCCCGAATGGCCGCCAAACACGCGATCGTCCGCAAACTCCCCGCAGTAGAAACCCTAGGTGGCGCCACAGTCATTTGTTCCGACAAAACCGGAACTTTGACAGAAAATCAGATGACGGTGCAAGAAATCTATTCTGGTGGCAAATCCTACTCAATTACAGGTACAGGGTACAGTCCAGAAGGCGACATTGAACTCAACCAACTGCCAATTAGTGTCACTCAATCTCCAGCTTTGCAAGAATGTTTGCAAGCCGGAATGATCTGCAACGACTCTCACTTAGAATTCAAAGATAATGATTGGATTGTCGTCGGCGATCCGACAGAAGGAGCTTTAATTGCAGCAGGTAAAAAAGCAGAATTCAGCCAACAAGTCTTGGAAAAATCCATGCCGCGCCTAGATTCAATTCCCTTTGAATCTCAGTTTCAATACATGGCGACACTGCATCGAACTCCGACAAGCGACAAAATTTTGTATGTCAAAGGTTCTGTCGAATCAATTCTCACCCGCTGCGGTTCCAGTCTCGATACTGAAGGAAATCCGACAGAAGTCGATCGCCAGCAAATCCACCAGCAAGTCGATGCAATGGCCGATCGAGGCTTGCGCGTCCTAGCTTTTGCTAAAAAAATCGTTCCCCACGAACAGAGTTCCGTTGCTCACTCAGACGTAGAATCAGGGCTAGTTTTCCTCGGACTCCAAGGCATGATCGACCCACCGCGGGCCTCTGCGATCGCCGCCGTCCAAGCCTGCCAAACCGCCGGCATCCAAGTTAAAATGATTACCGGCGATCACATCGCTACCGCCAGGGCGATCGCCCGCCGCATGGGATTCCGCAAAACCAAACACAATAGAGAACTTGTAGCCTACACCGGCGCCCAACTCGCCGAAATGGACAAAAGCACCCTAGCCGAAGCCGTAGAAGCCGGCTCAGTTTTTGCCCGCGTCGCCCCAGAACAAAAACTGCGCCTTGTAGAAGCTTTACAGCAAAAAGGCGAAATAGTCGCCATGACAGGAGACGGCGTTAACGACGCCCCCGCCCTCAAACAAGCGGATATCGGCATCGCGATGGGTAGCGGTACGGAGGTTTCTAAGGAAGCCGCCGACATGATTTTGACCGATGATAACTTTGCGTCGATCGAGTATGCGGTAGAAGAAGGGCGATCGGTCTACAAAAACCTACTTAAATCCATCAGCTTCATTCTCCCAGTCAACGGCGGAGAATCAATGACAATTTTGCTCAGCACTCTACTGGGCAGAGAATTGCCGATTTTGTCGCTACAAATCCTCTGGCTGAATATGCTCAACTCCATCACCATGACTGTGCCCCTCGCCTTCGAGCCCAAGTCTCCCGGAGTGATGAAACAGCAGCCGCGCCCAGTCAACGAACCTTTCCTGACTGAAAATCGGATCAAACGCATCTTAGCTATTTCTCTGTACAATTGGACGATAATTTTCGGAATGTTTGAATGGGTGCGTCAAGCCGAGTGGGGAACTTTGCCGCTAGCCCGAACAATGGCGATTCAAGCTTTAGTAATGGGCAGAATTTTTTACCTGCTGAGTCTCAGCCAATTGTTGCCTTCTTTAATGGCTAAATTTAGCGGTTCTCAGGAAAAAGTTAGCGGAGCTCCCGCCCTCGGTGTCGGCATTGTCGTAGCTGTAATTTTGCAGATCATCTTTGCTAATTCTCCGTTTATCAATCGCATCTTCGAGACAGCCCCCATGAACCTAGATCAGTGGCTGATTTGCTTCGGCGTCGCCCTACCAATGATCGGTGTTGCGCTGTCTGTCAACCGTTTCGATCCGCCCAACTAACTCGATTCCGCATTCCCTAAAGGTTCGTAGTAAAGTTCGTAGTGAGGACTTTAGTCCGCAAAAATTAGAATTAAAGTCCTCACAAACGTTCGTAGTGAGGACTTTAGTCCGCATCCATGACAAAGGTTCGTAGTGAGGACTTTAGTCCGCATCCATGACGCCTAACTCGCATTCCTCACCCTCAAACCAATTATGGTTTACGATCAAAAGTGCGATCGCGTAATATCAATTCCATTAGCATCGCTATTATTCATCTCTCTCTTCACTCCCTCTGCATCCTCTGCGGTAAATTATTCCGATAAAAAAACAATTATTGTTCTATACATACACCGAAGCCAAAGTCAAGATCAGAATCAAGAATTAATACTCAAAATAAATTATAAATATCAACCAAATTAAAAAAATCCTGATATACTGCAAAGCAGTTGTAAAGATAATGAAGTTTCTGCTTCAGGAATCATTTTCTTGTCTCTACTCCATTAGGTATCTCTACATTCAGATCCATCAGGTCTGACAAATTCAGCAACTAATATCATGTCCAGTCGATTCGTGCTGGTTGAAATCGTGCATCATTTTCAACAATCTGTAGGGGCAGATTCATCAATATCCCAAAGCCCGCAAACAGGTTAAACAAACCCGCCTCTAACCACAAAAAAGTCCCGAACTATATTAGTCTACAATTTAAAATTCAACAAATCAAGCATATATTTAAACCGATTAACATCAATTTAAACAATGGTTCAGCAATTGATTTGCGTCGCGGGTTGCTCCGCCAACAGTTACCGCAAAGAATTGGTTTAAAGCCCCAAGCCCGATCGAGAGAAATTAAAATCAGACTATTCATTCCTCCAATTATCTTCCTTCCTTTGTCAAGTGCTATCAACTATCAACTATCAACTATCAACCGTCAACCGTCAACTGTCAACCGTCAACCGTCAACCGTCAACCGTCAACCGATTAACTACCATGTCTAAACCCGTTATTTTGTGTGTTGATGATAAAACTGTAATTTTGGAAAGTTTGAAAGCCCAATTGAGAAAAGCACTAGGCAGTTCCTATGCTTATGAATTTGCCCAAGATGCTGAAGAAGCACTAAATATTATTGATGAATTAAATATAGCGGTTATCAGAAAGATGAGGTATGTTGTTGGGCTTAAGCCCTCTTAGTCTAAGCGGTTATACCAGATCTCAGACGTACCTCATCTTTTTGAGAAAGGCTATAAACATCATATTAGCATTTTATTGGTTGTCTCTAATTGGCTAATGCCCGGAATGAAAGGCAACGAATTTCTAGTTTCAGTTAATGAGAAAATTACTAAAATTGTCAAAATCTTATTGACAGGACAAGCAGATAAAAAAGCTATCGAGCGGGCTTATGCAGCAGCTAAGGTAGATAAATGTTTGTTTAAACCCTGGTCGCCCAATCAGTCGATCGATATCGTCAAGTCTGGATTAAAAAAACTATGACAAAAGTTGCAAAAAAACCTGTCATTATTTGTGTAGATGATGAAATTATCATTTTGACGAGTTTGAAAGCGGAATTGAGAAAATCATTTGGAGAAGAGTATCGAGTCGAGATCGCTGAAGGGGGAGAGGATGCGTTAGAATTGCTTGGAGAATTACTTGAAGATGGAGATGAAATTCCCTTAATTATTTCCGATTACATTATGCCGGATATGAAGGGAGACGAACTTTTGCGCCGCGTTCACGAACTTTCCCCAAAAACGCTGAAAGTAATGCTGACGGGTCAAGCTACTATTGAAGCGGTTACTAATGCGGTCAAATACGCTAAACTCTATCGATACATCGGTAAACCTTGGCATAATGAAGATTTAAGACTAACGGTAGCAGAAGCTGTTCACAGTTACATTCAAGATAAGAAACTGGCAGAAAAAAATGCTAAACTTCTAGAAATGAATCAAGAGTTAGAAGCGCTGACTCGCCAGCAAGCTAAACTAATTGCCGAACTTCAAGAAAAAGAAAGTTATTTGCAAGCACTCAATGAATCTTTTTTACGGTTTGTACCCCGTCAGTTCCTTCAGTTATTGGAAAAAAAGAGTTTTCTTGATATTCAATTAGGCGAACATATTCAGCAAGAAATTTCGGTGTTGTTTTCTGATATTCGAGATTTTACAAGTCTATCAGAAAGGATGACGCCGGATGATAATTTTAAGTTTATTAATGGTTATCTCTCTCGGATGGAACCAGCAATTATTGAAAATCATGGGTTTATTGATAAATATATTGGTGATGCAATTATGGCTTTATTTAGTGGAGATGCAGATGGGGCAGTTAGGGGTGGAATTTCGATGCTACAAAGACTAGCTGACTATAATATCACGCGCACGAGACCGGAACGTCCGCCAATTAAAATTGGGATTGGTATTAATACTGGGACATTAATACTAGGAACTGTGGGTGGTGCATCTCGGATGGATGGTACTGCGATCGGGGATGCGGTGAATTTAGCATCTCGTTTGGAGGGATTAACCAAACAGTACGGTGTGCCTTTGTTGATTAGCAATCGCACATTTATGGTATTGAAAAATCCGGGAAAATATCACATTCGTTTGATCGATCGCGTTCGAGTCAAGGGGAAGTCCGAACAGGTAGCTGTGTATGAGGTTTTCGATGCAGATGTACCCGAATTGCGAGAGGGGAAGTTAGCCATGAAAAGCACTTTTGAACAGGCGATCGTTTTCTATCATTCCTCGGATAAAGAGACTGCCTTTCAACTGTTTGAGAAATGTTTGCAAGCTAATCCTGGAGATATGGTTGCGAGGATGTATCTGCAACGCTGTCGGTAATGTGGATTCAAGGGGCTGTGCCAAGAGGGCCCGCCTGGGTTGTTGGTGGCGACAAACCAGACTCGACTACTACTGCTGTTGGGTCGCTTTGTACAGGTTTTGACGATCGCCCTTAGGGATTGAATTCCCGATCGCCATTTCCATCCCTAAGGGCGATCGACTGTTTTTGATGATAAATTTTCCCTACAACATTATTGTACGATAATTCTGTATCGCAGAATACTTCTTTTCGGTTTTGCCAAAAATTAGAGATTTATTAAGCAATATTAATGACTGGCGGCAGCCTAATTTCCGGCTTATTGACAATGAGGTGGCATCCCCCCCAGAGGGCCTTACGCTAAAACCCTTATAAACAAGAGACTTTTATATGAACACTTCCCGAATTCAAACCCGACCTGCAAAAAACAGCTACTTATTGAGAACAACCGCCTAAAACATTTACTTATAATTTAAATTTAATATTTGTTTTATAATCACAACAAGAGTACGGTAAACTGAATAAACAAGCCAATTAAATGTAGAACTCGCTTTTGGCGAGTTAACACAACTTGGCCGATCGCAATATTGAGTTAATCAAAAGAGTCAAATCAGCAGGGATATCATAAAAGCTTATGGTAACAATAAGTTTTTTCATCCTTACTGCCAACCCGCGCTTAAAACAGTTCCCTAAGCCAAATTTAGCGAACAGCAAAAAGTGCTTTGATAAACTTCAGTGATGTCGTTACAGAAGATTATGTATTGGAGCAAGGCTAGGCTATGACCAAATTTTCTGAAAATTTTTCGCGGCGCAAATTTATAGTTACAGCAGGTGCATCTGCCGTCAGTTCCGTACTGCTCAAAGGCTGTTTGGGAAATCCGCCCGAGCCCGGTGGAACTGCTGACGGTGGTGCTGGTAAGGCTGGAGGCGCCCCTACTGCCACATCAGCAGTTGCGGTGGCAAACGAGAAAAGAGTAGAAGGCATCGAAAGCACGAAGATTACATTGGGATATATCCCGATCGTCGAATCAGCACCATTAATTATTGCCCAAGAAAAAGGCTTCTTTGCCAAATACGGGATGGTAGATGTCAAAGTCGCCAAACAAGCCAACTGGGGTTCCGCCCGAGACAACGTAGAAATCGGCTCAGCAGGCGGCGGCATTGATGGCGGCCAGTGGCAAATGCCCATGCCCTACTTGATTAGCAAAGGCCTGATCACCAAGGAGAAAGCCGGCATCCCGATGTACGTGCTGTTACAGCTAAACACTCAGGGAAATGGAATTGCGATCGCTGCCAAACATGAAGGTAAAGGCCTCGGACTCAAACTAGAAAAATCCGCCCAAGACTACATCCTCGGACTCAAGAAAGCAGGTACGCCCTTCAAAGCAGCCTACACCTTTCCCAAAGCCAACCAAGATTTGTGGATTCGCTACTGGCTAGCAGCTAACGGCATCAATCCCGACGTAGATGTCGAGTTGCTAACAGTACCAGCCGCCCAAACCGTGGCCAACATGAAAACCGGCAGCATGGACGGTTTCAGTACAGGTGACCCGTGGCCCCTACGGATTGTCAAAGAAAAAATTGGCTTCTTGTCCGCTTTAACTGCCGAAATGTGGAAAGGACATCCAGAAGAATACCTCGCAATTCGCGGCGACTGGGTAGACAAACACCCCAAAGCTACCGAAGCGCTGTTAGCAGGAATAATTGAAGCGCAGCAGTGGTGCGACAAACCAGAAAATCGTGCGGAATTGGTGTCGATTGTTTCTGGTAAAAACTTCTTTGACGTAGCTCCTGGAGTGTTGCTTCCTCCTTATGAAGGCAAGTATATCATGGGCGACGGCAAGCCCGAAATCAACGACTTCAAAATGAGTACGCTGTACTGGAATGATGGAGTCGGCAACGTTTCCTATCCCTACAAGAGCCATGATTTGTGGTTCTTAACTGAAAGCGTCCGCTGGGGTTTCTTGCCAACAAAAACTTTGGCAGATTCTAAGGCAATCATCGGCAAAGTCAACCGCGAAGATTTGTGGAAAGCAGCGGCTAAATTAGCCGGAGTTCCTGATGCTGATATTCCCCAAAAACCCACTCGTGGCGTTGAGAAGTTCTTCGACGGCAAAGAATTTAACCCGGACAAGCCCGAAGATTACCTCAAGAGTTTGGCAATTAAAAAAGCGTGATGGGTTAAACAGTTGACAGTTGACAGTTGACAGTTGACAGCGAGATTTTGTAATAGTTGACAGTTAATAGCGTGATGGGGTTCTAGCTTCCCATAATTCAGTCTCGAAAAATTAGTTCTGAAAAAACACCGCAGAAATAGAGGAGATTAGCAGAATGGCTGTAAGTACAAGTCGGAAAGGCAGCGATATCCAAGGAGTTTTTGGCGAGTTTTGGAAAAAAAATTCGTCAAATATATTGCCGCCAATTTTAGGACTGTTGGGGTTTCTGCTAATTTGGCAGTTCCTGTCGGGTACAGGAATCATCAAGTTGCCACCCCCAACTAGCGTTTGGACTGACGAACGGACGCGGATTTTGTTGATGTATCCTTTCATGAACTCCAAAACCTACGGAGTCGGCTTATTTTGGCAGACTATGGCTAGTTTGGAACGGGTAGCAAAAGGCTACACTCTTGCGGCCGCTGTGGGCATTAGCATGGGAGTTGTGGTAGGTACTAATCCCTTCCTGAACAAGGCTTTAGACCCGATTTTCCAGTTTTTGCGGATGGTAGCACCTTTGGCTTGGGTACCCATTGCCTTGGCTGCACTGCAACAAAACGAACCTGCTGCTTTGTTCGTGATTTTCATTACCTCTGTTTGGCCGATTTTAATCAACACGGCTGAAGGTGTCCGCCAAATTCCTGACGATTACAACAACGTAGCCAAAGTATTGCAACTTTCTCGGAAGGAATACTACATCAATATCTTGTTTCCGTCGGCGCTTCCTTATATCTTCACCGGATTGAGAATTGCGATCGGTTTGGCTTGGCTGGCGATTATTGCAGCAGAAATCGTGATGTCGGGGATTACAGGTATTGGCTTCTTTATTTGGAATGCTTACCAACAAAACTACATCAGTGAAATTCTATTAGCGGTGTTCTACATTGGGGCTGTTGGTTTGATGCTCGATCGCCTGATGGCATGGTTGCAGCAAAAAATTGCTCCCTCTCAAGGCAAATAACAACAGTTGACAGTTGACAGTTGACAGTTGACTGTTGACATTTGACATTTAAGTCGTTTTCAGGCTCTGCCCATTCGTGACAACTTAGTGTCAAACCGATCGTCTCTCTTGTTTGTAGCCAACTGCGAGATCCCCCCTAACCCCCCTTAAGAAGGGGGGAACAAGAGTGTAGTCAAAGTCCCCCTTCTTAAGAGGGGGCAAGAGTGTAGTCAAAGTCCCCCTTCTTAAGGGGGATTTAGGGGGATCTAGACTCGACTAAAAGCGACATTATCTATCGAAATAACAAACCTACAAAAAAGGCAAGAAAACCATGTCAGTTTTGATTGCGGTAGAACAAGTTGGAAAAACATTTAATTTAACAGACGGCGGCACCTACGTAGCCCTCAAAGGCATCGACTTAGAAATTAAAAAAGGAGAATTTATCTCCTTAGTCGGACACTCAGGCTGCGGTAAATCTACGCTACTAAATATGGTGGCAGGTTTGGATCTGCCCACAGAAGGATTGGTGACGATCGACGGACAAAGAATCACTCAGCCGGGCCCCGATCGCATGGTGGTGTTTCAAAACTATTCCCTGCTACCTTGGCGGACTGTCAGAGAAAATATTACCCTCGCCGTAGACTCAGTAATGAGCGGGTTAGCTAAAGCCGAGCGCCTCGAAATCATCCAAAAACACATCGACATGGTGGGCTTGACGCCCCACGCCGAGAAGCAACCCGCACTCCTCTCCGGCGGACAAAAACAGCGCGTGGCGATCGCCCGTGCCCTAGCCCTGCGTCCCAAACTGTTACTCTTAGACGAACCATTCGGCGCCCTAGACGCTTTGACTCGCGGCAACTTGCAAGAAAAGTTGATGGAAATCTGCCAAGAGTACGAAATTAGCGCCCTGATGGTAACGCACGACGTAGACGAAGCAGTGCTGCTGAGCGATCGCATCGTCATGCTCACCAACGGCCCAGAATCGAAAATTGGCGGCATCCTCGAAGTAGACATCCCCCGCCCCCGGGTACGCATGGAAGTGGTCTCGCACCCCAGCTACTACGCGCTGCGGAGCGAAATGATTTACTTCCTCAACCAGCAGAAACGGGTGAAAAAACTGCGCGCGCGCAAAGTACCGGCGATCGCCCGCCACGGCCTAGAAAAAGTCAACCTGGAACTCGGCTTTATCCCCCTCGCAGCCTGCGCTCCCCTAGCCGTCGCCAAAGAAAAAGGCTTATTCGCCAAACACGGCCTCGATGAAGTGCATCTCGTGCGCGAAACAAGCTGGCGCGGCATCGTAGACGGCATCGCCGCCGGATACCTAGACGCAGCCCAAATGCCCTCTGGGATGGCAGCGTGGTTGAGCTTGGGAGGGCACCAAGAGAAGCCCGTACCAACCGTTACAGCCCTCACCATGAGCCGCAACGGCAACGGAATTACCCTGGCCCGTCGTTTCTACGACCAAGGGATTTACACTCTGGCAGATTTCAAAGAAATGCTGCACAGAACTCCCGCCCAAACCCACCGCATGGGCATCGTTCACCCTTCATCGATGCACAACCTGTTGCTGCGGTACTGGCTGGCTTCCGGCGGAATTGACCCAGATCGTGATGTTTCACTAAAAAACATCCCTCCAGCCCAGATGATCGTGGACTTGCAAGGCGGAACGATTGACGGTTTCTGTGTCGGCGAACCTTGGAACTTGCGCGCGGCGATGGAAGGAGTCGGCTTTACCGTGGCTACGGATTTGGAACTGTGGCCTGGACACCCAGCAAAAATTCTGGGAGTTCGGGAAGACTGGGCAAATGCTTACCCCAACACTCACATTGCTCTGGTGAAAGCTTTGCTAGAAGCTTGTCACTATTGCAGCGATCCTGCCCACGCTCAAGAAGTTTCCGAAATTGTGGCGGGACGGGAGTACGTCGCCACTGACAAGAGTTACATCCAAATTGGCGATCCCAAATCTAGTGCTTGCAATTTGGAGACTCCAATGCGGGAATACGCTCACCACTTGTTTGCCGGCGACGGGGTGAACCGCCCAAGCCGTACCGAACAGTTGTGGCACATGGTACAGATGGCGCGTTGGGGCGATACAGTCTTCCCCCGCAACTGGGTAGAAATTCTGGAACGGGTGGTGCGAGTCGGCCCCTTCAGTACAGCGGCGCGCGAGCTGGGAATGTCTGATATTACTTACACTCGGGGTTCTCTCCGCTTGTTTGATGGCTCGGTGTTTAATGCTGAAGATCCGATCGGCTATCTCAACAATCTAGCGATTAAACGCGATTACACGATGGCTGAAGTGATTCTGGATTCGGGCCGCAGAGCTGCTTAGGATCTGTTGAGTCTCCGCCCCAGCCGGTGGACTACTGTCCACCGGCAAAATGTCTAATGGTGCTCTGCGAGTTTTGAGTTATCAAAAGGTGAAAAAATTGCTTAGTTCTCGATCGCCCTGTCAAAGACTTATTAACTCAGAAGTCAGACAAGAGGAATCAGAAATCACAGCGATTGATTGCATTGTTGAGAGCGAAGCGGCACAATTATATAATTGATGCAAAAGTCTTGCAATTTAAACTCAATACTCAAAATATACAGGGAACTCGCAAATCTACAGTCTCGACTCGCAGCTCACCATTCAAAACTCCATTATTTGCTATCGCTAATCACCTACTAACGGCTTCTCAAACCCATGATTAATACTGCTGTCAACCAGACGAACACCAAAACCCAGAGCCAGCAACCAAACGATCGCCGCCAGCCGTTTTTGGTGATGGACAATGTTTATAAAGTATATCCAAACGGTTACAGAGCATTAGAAAACGTTAACTTGACCGTAGCTGAGGGAGAGTTTATTACTCTGATCGGACACTCCGGCTGCGGTAAGTCAACACTGTTAAATATGGTGTCCGGTTTTAGCCATCCCAGCGATGGCACCGTGTCGATTAACGGGCAGCGGATCGAAAAGCCAGGCCCCGATCGCATGGTAGTGTTTCAAGGTTACGCTTTATTGCCTTGGCGGACTGTGTTTGAAAATGTTTACATTGCCGTTAATGCTGTATTTCCAGAGAAGTCGAAAGCCGAAAAAAATGCGATCGTCAAAGATCATTTGGCAATGGTGGGACTGACAGAAGCTGCTGAGAAAAGACCTCCGCAAATTTCCGGTGGTATGAAACAGCGGGTTTCCATCGCCCGCGCCTTAGCAATTCGTCCCAAGGTGCTGATTTTGGACGAACCCTTTGGTGCTCTCGACGCAATTACCAAGGAAGAATTGCAGGAAGAGTTGCTGAAAATCTGGAACGATCACCGCTGTACAGTGTTGATGATTACTCACGACATTGACGAAGCGCTGTTTTTAGCCGATCGACTGGTGATGATGACCAACGGCCCGTCAGCAACGATTGGCGAAGTTTTGGAGATTCCTTTCCCACGTCCGCGCGATCGGGTACAAATGATGGAAGATCCCGAATATTACAACTTGCGGAACTACGCCCTAGACTTCCTCTTCCGCCGTTTTGCTCACGATCACGACGCTTAAACCCTTTGAGATTGGGGATTGCTGGCAAAACAAAGCCCCAGCATTTCCCCAATTGCAGGGAAACATCGCTGCGTGCGAAATTTTCCCGATCTGCTTGGGTAAACTGAGGCTTAATAGTTGGGGATAAGTTTTTCCGGAAGATTAGGATCTTTTTCTCAACTTTTACGTCAATCCGCTAAGAGACCCAATTGCCTAGCTGTCGGTAAGCTGGCATGAATTTAGCCCACCTTTGACTGAAGGCGGGCTTCTTTCTTATCTTATTAACAGTTTTTCCTAAATTGATCGTTTGTGCATTCCACCATTTTAACTGGCACAGCGTCAATGTTGATTAGTGTTTTATGGATTAAGACGATCTAAAATCTTTAAGTTTGGACGCTAAATTGCTCTGGCTCGATATCCCAATTTACCCAACTAATTGCATCTTTAGCTGATTCTAGAGCGGGAGGCACTCGCAACGCGTGAATGTGTCCCGTACTCGGACAAGTCATTTTTAAAAGGTAAATCGGCTCGACATCGGCATTATCGATTTTTAAGAGCGTGTATTCTTGCCAAGAATCTAATTCTACTGCTTGGAGTTGTTGGCAAATGCGATCGTATCCAATTCTCTGGATTAACAATCGACGCAGTTCGGCATTTTCTTCGGATAACAGCCATTCTGCTTGCCACAAATCGGGGTGTACTTTTCCGTATTGTTCCGGCAATTTAACGCCGTGGTGAAAGTATAAACTGTAGCCGTCCGCAAAGGCGATCGCACTTTCTCCTTCAGCGTGCAGCCGATTTTCCCTGTCAAAGCGGATGTGCAAAGGGCGATCGCAAATTAGGCAAATTTTCTCAAACGGGAAGATCCACCCGCATTCCTCGAACAACTGTTGCTTGCAGCGAAATAGTTCTTGCGATCTGAGATCGAGAGTCATGCCAAATTTCGCGATCAAAAATTCAGTCAAATGGATTTCTTTCACCATATCCCTAGAGGTTAGTGGCTTTAGATAGTTAGAATCCGAGCGGAACTCATATTCCAGCGATTCTGGGTAATCTTCTAATAATTCCTCAAATTCTGACACGAGAATGCGATCGGCATTCGGTTCTAGTCTTATTTCATCGCATAGAACCTTCCACAACACCCGACTCAATCCTACATCCACCGATTGAAATAACTCCTTTAACAACCCATCTTCCGCACCCCCCAACAGCCACACTACGAATTTTAGGCATTTGAGTATCTTAGACTGCCGATCGTCAAAAAGATTTCTTTGTACTTTGTATAAAAAATCACTTAATTTCTGCTCAAACTTCCGATCGAACCGATTGTGACAGCCTAGAGTGCGGAAGGTGGGTAACAACGACTTTCCCCATCCTAAATTACCAGTCGCGATTTGCGATATACAGTCAATTTTGAGTGGTTCGATAAAATTTAAATAAGCTATCTGCGGACTGCTGCAAACAATAATTCGAGGTGCTTCGCGACCAATGGTTGTGTAGATTTTTCTCACGAGTTCTGTAGTTTTTTCAGAATCAATTGGCGCCGTGGAGAGGGTCAGGTACTTTTGTGTAAGTTCGATCGACAGATTTAAGTCAGTAATTGGATTGTTGTAGAGAGACAGTACGTTCAGATTGGTGAGTCCCAACAGCGGAGTTATATCAATAATTTGATTATTGCTGAGCTCCACGTATGTCAGATTGGTGAGTGCCGATAGCCCAGTGATACCGATAATTTGATTGCTTTCGAGATACAGTGTGTTCAGGTTGGTGAGTGCCGACAGTGGAGAGATATCGGTAATTTGATTGTGCCTGAAATAAAGTTGTGTCAGGTTGGTGAGTGCCGATAGCCCAGTGGTATCGGTAATTTGATTGCTGCAGAGATGCAGTGTGTTCAGGTTGGTGAGTGCCGATAGCCCAGTGATATCGGTAATTTGATTGTTGCAGAGATTCAGTTCGGTCAGGTTGGTGAGTGCCGATAGCCCAGTGGTATCGGTAATTTGATTGTTGCAGAGATTCAGTTCGGTCAGGTTGGTGAGTGCCGATAGCCCAGTGATATCGGTAATTTGATTGCTTTCGAGATTCAGTTCGGTCAGGTTGGTGAGTGCCGATAGCCCAGTGATATCGGTAATTTGATTGCAGTAGAGATGCAGTGTGTTCAGGTTGGTGAGTGCCGATAGCCCAGCGGTATCGGTAATTTGATTGCAGTAGAGATGCAGTGTGTTCAGGTTGGTGAGTGCCGATAGCCCAGCGGTATCGGTAATTTGATTGCAGTAGAGATGCAGTGTATTCAGGTTGGTGAGTGCCGATAGCCCAGTGATATCGGTAATTTGATTGTTGCTGAGAATCAGTGTTGTCAGATTGGTGAGTGTCGATAGCCCAGTGATATCGGTAATTAGATTGTTTCTGAGATCCAGGTATGTCAGGTTGGTGAGTGCCGACAATGGAGTGATATCTGTAATTTTATTGTTTTCGATATAAAGTTGTGTCAGGTTGGTGAGTGCCGACAGTGGAGTGATATCGGTAATTTCATTGTCGATGAAATAAAGTTGTGTCAGCTTGGTGAGTGCCGATAGTGGAGTGATATCGGTAATTTCATTGTGGATGAAATCAAGTTGTGTCAGGTTGGTGAGTGCCGACAGTGGAGTGATATCGGTAATTTCATTGTGGCAGAAATAAAGTTGTGTCAGGTTGGTGAGTGCTGACAGTGGAGTGATATCGGTAATTTCATTGCGGGTGAGATTTAGTTCAGTGAGTTTTAAAAGTATTTCCTCGGCTTCATTAGCGTCAGAAGTGCCAGATTGTTCTAATAACACTTCAACTGTATGTCTTGCCGCTTCTGAAAGACTATCTTTGTGCTTGCACCATTCGGCAAAGCTACTGAAATTAATTGGTTGGTTTGCTTGTAATTCTGACATGGTAAATTCCGATTCTATTTCTATTTTGGTAAAATTTCAGTCTGTGTGTCCGTCAGTTCCGCAGTCCGGCAGGGGTTTAAACCCCTGCCTCATAGCTTAAGTCGGTTGAAACCGACTGGAATTACATGATAACAAAGCGATATCGCACATAATACTTGCTGTCAATTTAGGCATTTATTCATTGTTTTAATATCCACAGTCAGTTTTAACTGACTTCAGCTTTGAGCCAGGGGTTTAAACCCCTGGCGGACTTTCGGGCTAGCGGGCTGGCGGCCTGTGCGGCAATGAAAAATCTTCATGTTTGTACGCTAAACTCCTCCGGCTCAATTCCCCAATTTACCCAATGAATTACCTCAATAGCCGTTAGCGAAATCCTCGAAGAGGATCACACTTCAGGAGGTACTCGCAAAGCGTGAATGTGTCCCATACTCGGACAGTCATTTTTAACAAAAAAACTGGTAACGGCTGCCCAGATTCGTCGAAATCGTCCTCAAAATCCATTTTTAACAGGGTATATTCCTGCCAAGTGTCTAATTCTGTGGCTGCTAGTTCTTGACAAATGCGATCGCACCCGAGGCATCGAGATGGATTGTTGGTAGTTGATGTGATTGATTGTTGAGTGGGATGATTTATTTAAAGAAACGAGACAGAGCCTTTGAATATGCGTTCCCAGGCAGAACCCGGGAACGAGGGATATCTAAAAACGCAGGATTTAATTACCCGCCAAAATCTCTGCTAGAGCTAACTTTAGCGTCGGATACTGATATTGAAAACCGCTAGCCAAAGTTTGTTTCGGCAAAACTTTTTGCCCTTCCAAAACAACTTTAGCGCCGTCTCCCAACAGCATTTCTAAAGCAAAACTTGGCACCGGCAACCAAGAAGGCCGACTTAAAACTTCCCCTAAAGTTTGGCACAATTCATTCATCCGCACAGGATTAGGTGCTGTCGCATTCAAAACGCCTTGAACTTGCGAATTTTGCAAACAATACAAAATTAAATCAACTACATCCTCGCGGTGAATCCAAGAAAACCACTGTTTTCCTGTGCCAATTGGGCCGCCAGCAAATAGTTTAAAAGGTGGCAGCATTTTTGCTAGCGCGCCTCCCATTCCCAAAACTATTCCCAATCGCAAAATTGCTAGCCTGGTGCCCGCATTTTTGGCAGGTTGGGCCGCAGCTTCCCAGTCTTTGCAAACTTCTGCTAAAAAATCGTTTCCCGCAGGGCTGTTTTCGTCAAACTCAGCGGTTTCGCTGGTTCCGTAATAGCCGATCGCCGATGCGCTCACAAACACCGATGGTTTAGGATTAGCATTGACGATCGCCTCTACTAATTTTCCTGTCGTCAATCTGCGACTGTCGAGAATCGCTTGCTGGCGGGCTTCCGTCCACCTTTCCTCCGCAATCGGCACCCCAGCTAAATTAACCACAGCATCGCAGCCCGCGATCGACTTTTGCCAATCACCAGACTCCGCCGGAGTGTAGGCGACAACTTCCAAATTCCGATAAGCCGAAGCCGGGAAAACTCGCCCAGCTTTCGCCGCATCCCTACTCAAAACTACCACTTGATGTCCGGCTGCTTGCAGCTTCTCCACCAGCCGGGTACCGACAAATCCCGTTGCTCCCGCGATCGCTACTTTCATCTTTCTTTCCGCACTTGATGTCAACAGCAGTTTACACGATCGCCCAAACCCGTTTTAAATTCTATAAAAATAAATAGCTTGTTCGATCGCCTCCCCACAAGCTCAGTGGATTTTCATTAAACTGATAAAGGACGCGAGGATCGAAAACAATGCCTGCAAAAAAACCAAAGCTTCTAATTGCTGCCGCCATCATCGCAGCAGGTAGCGCCGCGGTGTACCTTTACTTCCACGGTTTGAGCCAACAAGTATCCAACCCCCAAGACAGCGCCAAAGTTGTACCCGACGAAGCAATGATGGCCGCCTTCATCTCCCCCAATCCCCAAGCACTGTCACAGTTGCAGCAATTCGGCACCCCGGGCGCTCAAAAGTTGGTCGGTGCGGGTTTGAAGGCCTTTCAAGAACAAAGCTTGGCAGGCACTCAAATCGACTTTGAGAGAGACTTAAAGCCCTGGCTGGGGGGCGTGATGGTGGCTTTGTTACCCCCAGATGCTACGGCTAAAACAGAGCCTCCTAAACTGCTCGTTGTAGTCAGTGTCAAAAATAAAATTAGTGCTTGGAATTTTGCTAATAAATTAAAATCTCAGGAAGGTGCCACAACTCAAGAAACCGAGTACAAAGGAGTTAAAATTTCTGAAATTGCAGAGCCAACCGGCAAGCGCTACAGTGTGGCTTTGTTGAACGACCAATTAGTGATGGCTCCTTTGAGAAAGCCTGTGGAATTGGCGATCGATACTTTTAAAGGCTCACCCTCCCTTGCTACCCAGAAGAGTACAAGTAAGTATTTTGCTGAGAATGCTGGGGTGCCTAATCCGATCGCAACTGTTTACATTGCTGACTATCCTGCCGCGATGCAGCAATTGAAAGCTAATTTTCCAGATGATTTTCAATTGCCTTCGACAGTGCTTTCACAGTTTAAACAAGTCAAGTCTTTGGTAGCGGGAATAGGGGCCGACAGTTCGGGATTGAGGGTGAAAACTATCGCTCGGTTAGATCCTAAATTCGGACACCAAAAGCCGCCAGTCGGATCGAAATTGTTGCCCAGATTTCCCGGCGAAACCATTGCTTTAGTAGGCGGTAAGGGACTCGATCGCATTTGGTTGCAGGCGACGGCTGAAGCAAAAGATAGCCCGGAAGTTGACAGGGGCATTCAGCAAGTGAGGAGTAGTTTTAAGCGGTTGGATTTGGATGCAGATCGTGAGGTTTTTGGCTGGATGAATGGGGAATTTGCGATCGGGGCGATCGGTTCGGATCAAGGTATTTTGTCTCAGTTGGGGATGGGGGCGGCGATGATTTTTGAAACGAGCGATCGCCCCGCAGCCGAAGCAACCCTCAAAAAACTCGATGCGATCGCCAAAAGCAATCCTACAGTCAGCGTCGCCCCCAGACAAGTTCAGGGAAAAGAGGTTACAGAGTGGCAAATACCGCAGCAAGGCACTTTATTCGGGCACGGTTGGCTGAATGAAAATTCTGTATTTGTCGCTTTCGGCGGCCCTTTAGTTGATGTCATCACCACAGCGCCACCGCAACCGTTAAGCAGCAGTCCGAGTTTTCAGGCGATCGCCACTGCTGTACCGCAGGCCAACCAAGGTTACTTTTATATAGATATGGAAAAAACCATGTCATGGGCTAACCGTTATTTGCTCGCTGTACAGCCCAATTTAGTTTCGCCGCCCGTCGCTGAATTACTCAATTCTCTCCGAGGAGTCAGCGTAGCTACAACTTCGACAGAACCGACAACTGCTCAGCTCGATCTGCTTTTTGCCTTCAAATCTAGCAATTAGGCGATCGGGAATTGGGAACCGGGAATTGGGAATTTTTCTATCCGTTAAATCCCATACATTGCTCCTTGCTCAATATCTTCCGGATGAATGATGACTAATAACTGATATCATGTGCCGTCGATTATAATAACAATGAAAGTTCGTAGTGCGGACTTCAGTCCGCTCTTAAGTGGCGGACTGGGCGTTGTTGATTTACGGTATGAACGACTCAATGTGAAAAAATAAAACAAGCCAGCCAGTCAATCTTCTAAATTTTCAAGTTATCCATTTTCATACCCCGATTAAGCAACACCGCGGACTGAAGTCCGCACTACAAACGAATCTGATTGCGATCAATCGATCGCATACCATATGATGACTAATGACCGATCAAAAAAAAGTTGCTGCCTCTCCAGGGAGGGCAGCTACTCAAATAAAGCATTTTAATGTCTCTCAAAACTTCTGGATTAACCTTCAGACATTCCCGACTTATTCGGCAATTGTAAGTCATCAGGATCTACATAATGACAAACTGCTTTGTCCATGCAAATCAACGCCCAGCCGGATTTATCGATGCTCATCAATTTGTAAGAAGCAGGCTGAATAAAGAAACCTTTGTGGTTGCGGGTTGCTGGTTTGATGTTAACGTGGCTGTCAGTGCTCATGTTCTTACAACTCCTAGTATTTATGTTAGTCAAGTCTGAAAACCGCTGTGCCGGTTTGTCGATCGTCTAAGTTTTCAAATACTAGCACTGACTTCCTGAGTTTTCCATAAAGTTATTTATTGATTTATTACGAGATCGTAATAAACCACAAACCCGATTTCCTTGATCCCCACCACTAAATCGACTTGTTTGCGGGTTTACGGTTCCAGAAGCCACTGTTTCACGCGGGCGAGACTCTTCCAGTCCGGTTTGCGGCTTAATCCTTCTTCAAAATTTTTTGTAACTTCCTCTAACAACTCTTCGGAAGCCATCAGGAGTTGCTGAGCAACTTCTACGTGGGGGCGCACCCCTTTTTCTTTGAGATCCAGAATCGCGACAGCTAGGTTGATGCGAGCTTGGGGGTCGTGAGGGTTCAATTTAACGGCGGTTTTAGCTGCTTTTTGAGCCGATCCGGGTTTATTTTCCAAGAGGTAGAGCCACGCGAGGCTAGCCCAGGCATTGCCATTTTTGGGAGATTTCTCGCACAATTCTTTGAACACGGGGATCAAATTAGCAGGGGCTTCGCCAGCTTGGTAGCGATCGAAACCGTCTTTAAACATTTCTTCAGGGGTCATTCGATTTTGGATTTTGGATTTTAGATTTTAGATTGCTCGAAAGCATGGGTGCGGGACAAAGGAAACGGATCGGAAGCTGATTGTCGATCGCTCACGATCGCGAAGCAATTAGCTGGAGACCAATTACCAGAAAGAATTGGTTGAAAGCCGGAACCCTTCGAGGAAGGAATTAAGATCGGACTATTCATTACTCAATTCCTCGGACTTAAGGGTAGAGGTCGCTCTCAAACTGTCAACCGTCAACTGTCAACGAAGAGGGCGGGCCCGCACCATCCACCGCCCCTACAACTGTCAACTGTCAACTGTCAACTGTCAACTGTCAACTGTCAACTGTCAACTGTCAACTGTCAACTGTCAACTGTCAACTGTCAACTGTCAACTGTCAACTGTCAACTGTCAACTGTCAACTTTAAGCAGAAAAAGAACTGCCGCAACCGCAAGTTTGAGTAGCGTTGGGGTTGGTAAACTTAAAGCCGCCGCCGATCATCGAATCGCTGAAGTCGAGCACCAAACCGTAGAGATAAAGAATGCTCTTGCGATCGCACACTACCTGAAAACCCTCGTAGTCGAACACTTCATCGTCAGATTTCACAGTGCTGGGGTCTGCGAAATCCATCACGTAAGACATACCAGAACAGCCACCCTGCCGCACCCCTACGCGCAAGCAGAGGTCTTTACCTTGTTTTTCTCGAAGAGCTAAAACTTGACGAACAGCAGAGTCCGTCATTTGAATGCCCCGCTGTTGGGAAATCGCTTGAGTCATAATTTGTGGAACTCCTGAGACTGTCGAATGTTAAGAGTTTAATCTTATTCCTCCATTGTACAGGGAAGAACGAAGTCATTAAGTCATCAGTCATTAGTCAGAAGTGCTGTCCCCGCTCGCGAACGTTATCAGTCATTAGTCATCAGTGCGATCGTCCCGGTTCCCGAACATCCCGGTTCCCGAACGTTATCAGTCTGTCAACTGTCAACTGTCAACTGCCAACTGCCACAGGTCAACTGTCAACTGCCAACTGCCAACTGCCACAGGTCAACTGTCAACTGTCAACTGTCAACTGTCAACTGTCAACTGTCAACTGTGTTCCCAAGCTTGATGTCCTCTCCCCCTATAGGGTTTATGATTGAGAAGCAGCGGTTGACCCTTTGTGGCACCGCAACAATGCTTCACCCAACGGGCTTACTCTATGGCAGCGCTGAATCGCTCTACTCTTCGTCGGCTACAAAACTTACCTCAAATTCCCAGCGTGTGGGAGGGCGACCGCCGACCGTTATCAAATGCTGACTCGCACATGATGCTAGAGGACGACGACGATCCAGAAGCCGGTGGCGAGTGTATTCTCTGGGTGGACGGCTCTGAAGGCATCGTCAGAGCAATGGACATGGTAGGCCCAGATGCCGGCCCAGAGGCGATCGTCCGAGCTCTGCTGCGGGCAATGGAACATCCCCAAAGTCCGGCTCCCGCAGTCCGCCCCCAAAAAATCGTCGTCAAAAACCGAGAAATTCAATTTTACCTGCGGGGCGTGCTTCAAGATTTAGGCATTTCCATTGACTACGTACCGGAATTGCCCTTAATTGATGAAATCTTTCGGGGCATGGAAGAGGTCGCTGTGAATCGGCCTCCCGAATTACCGCCTGAGTACGCCGAAGTGCTAATGGAAAAAGCAGCTCAAATTTGGCACGATGCTCCGTGGCGGACTTTGAGCGAACATCAAATTATATCTATTGAAATCAATCAGTGGGATGTCGCCAGCCTCTACGTGTCCGTATTGGGCCAAGGGAGAATGGATTACGGAGTTTTGCTGTACCGTTCTCTAGAATCCTTGAAGCGGTTTCGAGAGCGAGTTGTCAACGATGACTCTTTTGAAGATTTAGAACAGGCTTTTTTAGGGCAAGACTGTTTGTTTCTCACCTTTGAAAGCGCCGGCGAGCTTGATGAGGATGACGATGACGAAATTGATTTAGCCGATTTGCCTCCATCGGAAATTGAACCGAATTTTGGCAACCTACATCCTTTAGAAGGATTGCGATCGATTCTTTACGAAGAAGAAGCCCTGACGATGTTAGTTGCTCTCGAAGCATTCCACCGCTTTTTCCACAACGGCCGCCGGAAATTGGCAGCAGACACATTTCCCGCTCTCAACAGTCGTTACCGCATCCCTGTTCCGCAGTCTGATGGAGAAATTCAACAGGTATCGGTTAAAGTTTCGACGATGCCTGAGGTGTCTGACGAATTATTACAGATGCTCGGTGATGACGATGACGATGACGATGATGAATTTGAAATGCCACGGCTGCGGGACGATTTGGTTCCGCAAAATTCATTCTTGAGTCTGGGTGCCGTACCTTGGGAAACGGTAGATTTTCTACGCGGAAGTGTCCAGTTTCACGAAGGTGCAGAAGTCGATATTAATACCGCTGGGGATGGTTTGCCTGTAGTGATGATTCAAACTTCCAATCCCAAGGCTAAAACTATGATTCAAGATTTGAAAGAAGCTGGAGGGGTGAAGGCAATTTGTTTTAATCCGGGCGAAGATCCTTTTCAAGACGAGCAATACGACTTGGGTATTTTGCAAACAAAAAATGGGGAATTGTATTTGTTTGGCGAGTTTAATGAAAACGACCCGGTGCATCAGGAAGCTCGCAAAAAGTGGGAGCGCCGCTGTAAATCAACTAACGGTTGGTGCGGTTTGGTGATTGCTAAAGGGTTGATGGGTGCTTCTCGCGGTCAGCCTCAGTTTAAGGATATGGTCGCTTTGTTTGAGGTGCGCTGGGTTTCTCCTAAAGACTTAGGAATTGGGCCACTTCAGTTGATGCCGATGTTTTAAAGTCAGTTATTAGTTGTTAGTTATTTGTTATTTGTTATTTGTTATTTGTTACTCGTGTGATGCTGCTAATAACCAATAACTAACAACCAATGATATTAGTCACCAGTCAACAGTTAGCAGTCATTTTTTTTAATTTGAATTAGGAAGGAGAACGAACGTGTCAAATTCTACTCAAAAGCGAGAAGTGTTAGTCGCCCTTGATGCCGAATTCGCTGAAAAAATAGACCAGTTGACTGATAATTGGACGGAGGCGATAGAACAGGCACTCCGTCTCGCATCTTAATTCCGGCTGGTGAGGGAGGATTGCAAGCTGATTCTTTAGCTGTTTGTTAAAATGTGTCTGCTTGGCGCCAAACTTATCTGGAACAAGGCCCTTACGGTGAAATTAGTGCGGATTTTTTGGCAAGAATTCAGAGAGGGGTGCAAGTGGCGATCGGCATTTACGCACTTTAGAATGTTTCGGAAACTCTAAAACTTGTTACAATTTGTAAAAATACTGGATAAGGATAGGTAAAATGCGGGTTGCGATCGCAGGTGCGGGACTGGCTGGAATGACCACAGCAGTGGATTTAGTGGATGCCGGCCACGAAGTAGAAATTTTTGAGTCCCGCCCTTTTGTCGGCGGCAAAGTCAGCAGTTGGGTAGATCCCGACGGGAATCACGTTGAAATGGGTTTGCACGTATTCTTCGGCTGCTATTATAACTTATTTGCCTTAATGAAAAAGGTGGGAGCTTTTGACGATTTGCTCCTCAAAGATCACGTCCACACTTTTATCAATCGAGGCGGCGAAACTGGTTCTTTGGATTTTCGCTTTCCCGTGGGTGCTCCTTTGCATGGTTTGAAGGCATTTTTTACGACATCCCAGCTAACGGTACAAGACAAAATTCAAAATGCGATCGCCCTGGGAACTAGCCCCATCGTCCGTGGTTTGATCGACTTTGACGGAGCAATGAAAACCATCCGCAATTTGGATAAAATTAGCTTTGCTGACTGGTTCCGCAGTCAAGGCGGCAACCAAAACTCCCTCAAAAGAATGTGGAACCCGATCGCCTACGCACTAGGTTTTATCGACACCGAAAATATTTCTGCTCGGTGTATGTTGACAATTTTCCAATTCTTTGCATCCAAAACCGAAGCCTCTGTCATGCGGATGCTGGCCGGTTCTCCCAACGAATATTTGCACAAACCAATTGTCGAATATTTGGAAAGTAAAGGAACCAAAATTCACACGCGGCGCAGAGTGCGAGAAATTCAGTTTCAAGAAGGTGCAGAAACTCGTGTCACAGGCTTAGCAGTAGCCAGCGGCGAAACTGAAGAAATTATTACCGCCGATGCTTATGTTTTTGCCTTAGATGTGCCTGGAATACAAAAAATATTGCCCCCAGCTTGGCGCAAATGGTCGGAATTTGACAACATTTATAAGTTAGATGCGGTACCTGTTGCGACAGTACAATTGCGGTTCGACGGTTGGGTAACGGAATTGGAAGATGAAGCCAAGCGCAAACAGTTGAGCCACGCTGTCGGAATTGATAATTTGCTATATTCAGCAGATGCAGATTTTTCTTGTTTTGCCGATTTGGCGCTGACAAGTCCCAAGGATTATTATAAGGAAGGACAAGGTTCTCTCTTGCAGTTGGTGTTGACTCCCGGCGATCCATTTATTAAACAAAGCAATGAGGCGATCGCCCAACACGTACTCAAGCAAGTTCAGGATTTATTCCCCTCAGCACGGGAATTAAACATGACTTGGTTCAGTGTGGTTAAGTTGGCTCAATCTTTGTACCGGGAAGCACCGGGTATGGATGTTTACCGCCCCGCTCAAAAAACGCCGATCGGCAATTTCTTTCTAGCAGGAAGTTACACTCAGCAAGACTATATCGACAGCATGGAAGGTGCGACTCTTTCCGGCCATCAAGCGGCGAAGGTAATTCTGGAAGCTTACAATCATTAGTCCATTGTTTCTCTGGATTCGATCACCCTGGCACCCCCCTTAATAAGGGGGGGACAAGAGTGTTTTCAAAGTCTCCCTGGATTCGATCACCCTGGCACCCTCCTTAACAAGGGGGGACAAGAGTGTTATCAAAGTCTGCCTTAATTAAGTGGGGGGATAAGAGTGCTCTCAAAGTCCCCCTTTTTAAGGGGGATTTAGGGGGATCTAGACTCGACAACAAACGAGAAATCGATAAACAAGAAATCCAAAATTCCAAATCCCAAATCTAAAATCCTATGACTGATTGGTTAGAACACAGCGTACAAGTAGAAGTAGCAATTCCTATCGAATTAGCGTGGGAACTTTGGTCTGACTTAGAGCAAATGCCGCGCTGGATGAAGTGGATAGACTCAGTTAACATTCTAGAAGAAGATCCAGAATTATCGCGCTGGAAACTTGCAACGGGGGGGTTAGAATTTAGCTGGCTTTCTCGGATTCTCAAATTAGTGCCAAATCAGATAATTCAGTGGGAATCGGTAGACGGTTTGCCCAATCGCGGTGCGGTGCGGTTTTACGATCGCAAAAACAGCAGCATTGTCAAACTAACGGTGGCTTACGGAATTCCCGGTTGGTTGGCAAAATTGATGGACAATTCATTTGTAGGGCGAGTTGTTGAATCGACTATTCAGGCTGATTTGGAAAGGTTTAAAGAGTATGCTCTGAATGTTAAAGCTAGATCTTAAATGCTGCGGACTGAAGTCCTCACTACAAACCAGTTTGTAGTGAGGACTTCAGTCCTGATAATTTTAAATTGTAATGCGAGAGATAAGACTCGGCGGTTGAAACCGCGACTACACAAACGATGTCCGCCTCCGCGGACTAAGAAATAAAGGGGATATTTAAGTCGGATTTGGTATTGCCTCAGTATCATAGACATATGCTGCTGATTGCCTCCCGGTTCAGTTATGAGTTATTGCCTAAACCCCGCCTGTCAAAACCCGCAAAATGCCGATCGAACTCAATTCTGCCTGAATTGTGGCACCAAACTGTTGCTCAGAGAGCGTTACCGCGCCATCAAACCCCTCGGTAGAGGCGGTTTTGGCCGTACTTTTTTAGCCGTAGACGAAGACAAACCCTCAAAACCGCGCTGTGCAATCAAGCAGTTTTTCCCGCTATCCCAAGGAACCAGCAGCGCCGAAAAAGCAGCAGAATTATTCAACCGAGAAGCCGTGCGGCTGGACGAATTGGGGAAACACCCGCAAATTCCCGAGTTGCTGGCGCACTTTCAGCAGGAACGCTATCAGTATTTGGTGCAAGAATTTATAGAAGGCGAGAATTTACAGCAAGAATTGGCGCGGAGTGGGCCTTTCAGCGAAAGTCAGGTTCTCCGGCTGCTGAAGGATTTATTGCCAGTATTGCAGTTCGTGCACGATCGCAATGTAATTCACCGAGACATCAAACCACCAAATATTATCCGCCGCCGCGTTTCTCAAACTCCGATTATTTATACTTACCCAACACTAACCGGGGAATTAGTTTTAGTTGATTTTGGTGCTGCAAAACTTGTGGAGGGTTTGAGAGAAACAGGTACAGTGATTGGTTCGCCTGAATTCGTGGCGCCGGAACAAATTCGAGGTCAAGCGGTTTATGCTAGCGATTTGTATAGTTTGGGCGTAACTTGCATTTATTTACTGACTCAAATATCTCCGTTTGATTTGTTCGATATCAATCAAGATGTTTGGGTTTGGCGAGATTTTTTGAAGGTTCAAATCGATCCGAAATTAAGCCGCATCCTCGACAAAGCGATCGAACCGAGTCTCAGTCGCCGTTACAAATCTGTAGCTGAAGTTCTCCAAGATTTGCAGCCGCAGCAGTCGGGGGCGGGCACGGGGGCACCGCAGCAGAGGGCGGGCACGGGGGCACCGCAGCAGAGGGCGGGCACGGGGGCACCGCAGCAGAGGGCGGGCACGGGGGCACCGCAGCAGAGGGCGGGCACGGGGGCACCGCCCCTACAAGTGCCAGTGCCGGCAACGATTGCAGGCACTATTATACCTGTGCCACCGATGCAGCGGGTTGTTCCTGTACGCGCGCCTAGTTGGAGGTGCGTTCATACTCTGGTAGGGCATTCCCATGCTGTCACGTCAGTAGCTTTTAGTCCCGATGGCGCGACTTTAGCTAGCGGGAGTGAGGATAAGACAATTGAGATGTGGAATTTGCACGGGGGTAAGCGGTGGTACACTCTCACAGGTCATTCTGACTGGGTGACTTCTGTGGCTTTTAGTCCTGATGGCGCGACTTTGGCTAGCGGCGGCCGGGATAAAACAATTCAAATTTGGGATTTGAATAAGGGTAAGTGGTGGTACGCTTTGCGCGGTCACGAGGATCGGGTTTATGCTGTGGCCTTTAGTCCCGACGGTCAGGTTTTGGCTAGCGGGAGTCGGGACAAGACTGTCCAGTTGTGGAATTTGAATAAGGGTAGGCCGATGTCGGCTTTAAGCGGTCACGCTGGTGGGGTGGAGGCGGTGGCTTTTAGTCCTGGTGGGGAGTTTTTGGCGACGGGGAGTCGGGATAAGAGTTTGCAGTTGTGGGATTGGCGCAATGGTCGATCGATTTGTACTTTAGCAGAGCACGGGGATTGGGTGCGGGCGATCGTTTTTAGTCCGATTTCCCTTGCCGGTCAGACCCCCCCCAGCCCCCCCTTGGTAAGGGGGGGAGCAGGAGCAGGATCATCGATTTTGGCGACGGGGAGTCGGGATGGTACGGCGAAGCTGTGGCGGGTGGATGCACAAGGGCAAGGTACGCTGTTGCGGAGTTTCAGGGACAATTCTGGGGATGTTTTGTGTGTGGCTTTCAGCCGGGATGGTGGTTTTTTGGCGACGGGGAGTCGGGATGGTTCGATTTATTTGTGGGATACGGCTACAGGCGGTTTGCTGGAACTTCTGACGGGGCACGGGGGGGAGGTTTTGTCGGTGGCGTTTAGTGCTGATGGGGGGTGTTTGGCTAGCGGTTCGGGCGATCGAACTGTGAAGATTTGGCGGGTTGGGAATTAGGGCGGTTGCTGTGGGTGGCTGGAAAAATTTTATATTTATGCTTGACAGGCGATCGAAGGTTGTGCTAAGTTAGTAATTCGTGAGGACGCATAGCTCAGTTGGTTAGAGCACTACGTTGACATCGTAGGGGTCACTGGTTCGAGTCCAGTTGTGTCCATCTTATAAAACCCGCTGGTTGTAGCGGGTTTTGTTGTTTTTGGTGTAACAAATTATTTGTCACTGATAAAGTTTTATAATTAAATAAATTGTTTTATGATCGGCTTGTGTAGAATAAATTGGATGCAGAATACTTTGTAAAGCCTGAAGATCCTTTCGATACACTCAGTAACACAAGTAAGGAGTAAGGAAATAATTTGGTGTCCCCAGCTCAAGAAACTAACTCTGGTAGCTATTACGTTGGCAAAAGTGAACATATACTTAAGACTCCCTCTTGTCAACAGCTAAACGGTCAAGTCAATCTAATTATGACATCTCCACCTTTTCCTCTTAATAGTAAAAAAAGCTATGGCAATATGTTAGGAGATGAATATCTTAAGTGGTTTACTGAGTTAGCACCAATCTTTTCTGAAATGCTGACAGACGATGGCTCTATTGTTATCGAACTTGGTAACAGTTGGGAACCAGGCCGTCCTGTTCAATCTTTACTACCTTTACAATCTCTATTGAATTTTGTTTCTCATCCCGAATGTCAACTTCGTTTAATACAAGAGTTCGTCTGCTATAATCCATCCAGGCTTCCCTCCCCAGCTCACTGGGTTACAGTTAAGCGAATTAGAACTGTAGATAGTTATACTCGCCTTTGGTGGATTGCTAAAAGTGATTTTCCAAAAGCAAACAACTCTAAAGTTTTGCGTCCTTATAGTGAACGCATGAAATATCTCCTTTCCACAGGACGCTATAATTCAGGTAAAAGACCTTCTCAACATAAAATTGGTGAAACAAGTTTTCTAAGAGACTGCGGAGGTTCTATTGCTCATAACTTATTTGAGCTAGAAAATATGGACGATAAAAGACAAGTTCGCTTGCCTCACTTACCAAATTGTTTTTCTTTTTCCAATAGTAACTCTAATGATTTCTTTTCACAAACTTGTAAAAAAAAAGGAATTACTCCTCATCCTGCTAGGATGCCAATGGGTTTAGCGGCTTTTTTTATTGAATTTCTAACAGACTCGGGAGATTTAGTCCTAGACCCTTTTGCGGGAAGTAATACTACTGGATATGCCGCAGCTCGACTAGATCGTAAATGGATAGCCATAGATGCTGAGGAAAAATATGTAGAACAGTCTAGAATTCGCTTTCAAGATCCTGCCCTTACCAACCAACATCAGTAATAACATCATGAGCATTAGCCAACAACTCACACAGACTAAAATTTTTAAGCGCAAGTCAAATGGAGATTGGGATACGGGATTTTTTGTTGGTCGTCCCTTCCGACTTAGCTATAATAAAGCAGAAATTTTAGTAGCCGATGCTTGGAAGCAGAGAGCTAAAGGCATTCCTCAAGGTTGCTTCCTTCTGGCTTACTATGACAACGAACTTGACAACAAGAATAATGCCGAAGCAATTCTTCTTCGTGTTATTCAACCAAGTAAGCTACCAACTGACCAAAACGTTATTAGTAGTATGGTGGAATATTACAAGGATGATATTAAAACAGGAGAGAATAAACACTCCCAGCTAGATACTTTTACTCGTTACGAATTTTCTTTCAGTGGGCTAGAGTGTTCGGTTCTAGGATCTTTCTACGTTGATATAGATGGAAGAACTCGCTTCGGTGCTGACTTAGAAAACTTCTATAGCGCCCATAATTACTCAGTAATTAAACCATCATCTGATATCTTAAAGGCGATTGTTAACTATAGAGAAAACGGGTCTCCTGGAGGATCTGGAGATATCAAAATCGGAAAAGTTCGCTACAGTTCCAGCCGTCGCTTTCAGCAAACTGAACAGGAAGTTCCTGTGTATGTCCAAGCACCAGATTTTGCCGGAAAACGGACAGCTCTTTTTGGTATGACTCGAACAGGTAAATCCAACACGGTTAAGAAGATTATTCAGGCTTGTGTTGACATGAGCAACAATGCACCACTGAAGCTAGACGAAAGAAAAGAAACTCCAGAGGAAGTCCTTAATAATCTTACAGAAGATAATAATCCTAAGTATCCCATTGGGCAGATTATATTTGACATTAACGGTGAATATGCCAACCCAAATTTACAGGATCAGGGAACTGCAATTTTTGACTTATATCAAAACCAGACTGTTCGATACTCAACTGTACCAAAACCAAACTTTTTGGAAATGAAAGTAAATTTTTATCGAGAAATTGAAAATGGTTTTGGACTAATTAGAAGCTATCCTAGTGTTGCAAATAATACTAGCAACTATATAAGAAGTTTTACATCCATAGATTTTACTAAACCCGAAGATTATGCTACTAATAGATCTGCTAAAGCACGGTACGATCGCCGAGTCGCAGTTTATCTGTGTTGCTTATATCGAGCCAAGTTTAAAGTTCCATCTAATTTCCCTCCAGTCTGTTTTACCGCCAATCAGGATGTTCGTAATATTGTACAAGAAAATGTCGATCCCAATTCAGGGTTAGATTTGGAGCAAGCTGCAAACTGGTGGGAAATGTTTTGGGATGTTTATGACGAAGATCCTGATGAAGTTTTCTCTAATTATAGACGACAAAAAGGGCACGAATGGGCCGACGAGGATTTAAAAGCTTTGCTAGTGATGCTCACTCGTAAAAGTAGATCGGGTGCAAATGCTAGCGTTTCTGGGTTTCGTATTCTTAATCCGATTCATGAGCAACATACCAGTACCGTTCAAAAACCTTTTGACCAGGATATTTTAAGTAATCTACGACAAGGAAAGATAGTCATTGTTGACCTTTCCCTGGGCAATCCTGAGATACAAGTAATGTTTAGCGAAAAAATTTGTCAATGTATTTTTGCTGATGCGATTAATCGTTTTACTAGCACTCATCCAAATAATTTCATCCAGTTTTACTTTGAAGAGGCTCACAATCTATTCCCTAAGAAAGATGATAAAGATTTATCCCAAATCTATAATAGGCTGGCAAAAGAAGGAGCAAAACTGAACCTGGGTTTAGTTTATGCTACTCAAGAAGTTAGCTCGATTAGTAGTAACATCCTTAAAGCGACTCAAAATTGGTTTATTTCTCATTTAAACAACGAGGATGAGATTAAAGAGCTAAGAAAGTATTATGACTTCAGTGACTTCACTGAAAGCCTAATTCGCTTTAGCCAAAACACCGACAAAGGTTTTGTTCGGATGAAAACCTACAGCAACCCCTTTGTTATTCCAGTCCAGATTGATCGCTTTCCATCTGAAAATTAGCTTACTTTACGAGAGTTTTTCAAAAATATGGGATATACCAGTAAAAACAATCGGCGACCTTTTGAGGGTGCGAGTAAGGCTTCGCATCATCACATCATTAATGACCCTGAAGTTCAAACCACAATGGAGCGTATTTATAAGCCTCCAAAAGATGCTGGTATTTCATTAATAGATATGACTTTAGATTTTGCTCCTCCTCAAAATAACCCTGTAGAGGCGGTTATTGCTGTGGATGGCGGTTATACAGAGGTTATTCTAGATAATGGATTTCCTTCACAAACAATGCACTTTCTACAGTTTGGTGCACTCTATTTTGAGATGGATGATCTTGCCGAAATTGATGCTGCTGCTTTTATTGCTCCAGAAGATATGGCAAAGCTCAGAAAGATTAAACGATTAAAACTAGCTCTACCAACTAAGAATCTTTGCTTTAAGGATAAAAATACTCTAAAAGCCACTGTTCTTACAGCGATATTCGAGTTTTTCAGTAATAATAATTTAGGAGAAAAACATAGCTTGGTAGATACTCTGGCGTGGTTTATATTCCGTCGCTATAAACAAGGAAATACAACCGAAAAGGATCGGCGCTGGAATTTAGCAACTAACCCCTTAAGTCCAGTCGGAAATCAAGTTGTCTTGTCAGAGACAGATATGGCAAATTATATGTTTAAATGTCCAGAAACAGGAGAAAAAATTTATTTGACTGATATTTTTAGGCTCCATGAAGTTATTGACGAGGAAACCGGAGCTGCTGGAATTTTGGGTTATTTACTGAATGTTATCGAACATATAATTATCATTCATCTCATCCGTCAGTTGCTACGTATTCAACCAGAAATGCTCAAAAAAGTTCTTTTTATCAAAGATGGATCAACTGGATTTTTTGGGCAAACAGCTCTACTACATGACCCAATGAATGATTTAGTTAATTGGCTTCTAGATAAGCACAATATTCTTTTAGCTGGTTTAGAGAAAAGTGGTGCTTTTGTGGATCATGCCCACGCAATCCAAGAGAAGCTAAAGCCGGGGCAGGCAGTCATTCTTAATGACAATTACATCTACCGCTACATCTTACCAGGTACAGGAGATCCTAACAATCCCTATGCTTATACAAGCAACTATGGGCACAAGATTATTTTTAAGACGAGAGGAGGGCAGATGCACGTTGTTTCTATGCCTGTTCGTAAACTTAAGAAAACTCCCAACCCTACTGATTTACCTAACTTACAGGTAATACTAGAGAATGTAGAAGGTTTACGCTGTGATATGTATGATTCTGCTCTTTTTCCCGTGGCACTTGTTAATAAGTTAGTTAGCTTGTCCGCTCATCCTAGCCAAAATATTCTTCAAAAATTTGCTAGTCAGAATGTTCAGGGATAAAAATTATATACTTGTCATACGATTGTCATACGCTCTAAATTAGGAAATCTCAAGATTTTACGGTGATCCAGCCTACCACTCATAACCGTGTTCTTTTCCCCATTCTATCCACGCTTGAGTCATTTGCGACCTTCGATCGCGCTGTTCAGGTTTTACCGGATTATCACCAGTAATTGCCCTCAATGCCCAGAATCCACGATCTGGTTTTTGTTCGAGATCGCGCAAAATCAGCGGGACAACAGCCGGGCCCATACCAATAATTCTCTGATAAGCTGCGTGCATTGACTTCTGTGCAACCAATGACAGCATCCTCGTTTCTGCACGCCATTCTTCGGCGAGGTTATTAAACTCCGCTTCTAGTTCGAGCTTACTTTTAGTCGGGTATTTATAAGCGGTAATAACAAATTATCTCCCTAAAACGCGGAAATCTTAAACTTTTCCCACAGTTGGGATATTTCGATCGCACTTTTAACCAATCTCGATACTAATATCGTAAGCGAAGGAGACCGAAGGTATCGCCCCAACATCCCCAAATCATGACAACTCCCATCACCCAGTAGGGACACGACACAGCGCCGTGTCCTCGATCGTAGCTTATCGGCGACAGCCTTCGGCGATCGCCCTCAACACCGCTAGCCGCACTTCAGGATGCGATTTTTCAAGCCCGTTAGCCCGAAAAATCCAGTGCCCGCCGCCCGCGTGTTCGATGGCAATCTTCTGTCCGTCTGGCAAAACGATTTGCCACCAATTCAACACAGTGGCTTTAATCAGTTGGCACTGAATCTCGGTCAATTGAGCCTCCATCAGCTTCAGTTGACGCATGATTGGGTTTTGGGCAGATGACTTCATTATTTTTTTCCTGAAATAAATTGGAGAGTTTCTCGACTGGAATTTCTGTTTGCTGACTTTTCAGCTTAATTTCACTTGCAGAGCTTTTCGCTTTTACTTTACCTTCCGAACTTTTCGCCTTCACCTCCCTTGTACCACCTTTCGGCTCATTTTTTACTCCAAAACCTTTAGATTTAACTTTGGCTGGAGCAGACTTTGAACTCTGTTCCGCTGCGGGCTTCTTAAACTCCGCGTCCAATTGGTCTAAAATCTCCTCTTGTTCGGGAGTGTGTTCCGCCGGCTGCTCTACATTTCTGGGGTTGTATTCGTCAACCAGTCGCCCCAAAAATTCCGAAATTGACATTCCCGCAGCGGCTGCTTTTTTGGTCAACAGGGCGTAGGTGTCGGTTTTGATCCGAATTTGTTTTAACCTGAGGTTAGGATTGTTGTCAACTGTTTCGGCTATCGTTATTGCTGTAATCCTTTCTTTGGGGATGACATCCACAACTTCTTGCCACTTTTCTTGTAGAGCACACTCGCCGTATTGATCTGTGACTGCGTGTTTGAACAAGGGGACAACTTGAGCGACGCAGCTAGGCAAAATCTCAAATCCGGCTTTTATTAAGCGGAGGCAAATTGCAGCAGATTTAATAATTTGCGTGCAATAAAAATACTGCCTGCCTAAGGCTTGTTCGCAGTAACTTTTGAAAGTTTTGAATTTGTCTTTGTACAAGCGCAGTTTTCGGATCGCGTCCAGCATGATCCCTTGCCGCACGTAGTCGAGGAATCCTCTTTTTATTTCGCCTGTCAGGTAGTCTAAGTCGTGAAAGGGCGATTGATTCTGGATTTCTTCTTCAAAGTCTAGCAGCGGGCCTGCAAAGTGAAAGTTGGAGGCGACATCGCCTAGGTAGAAGTTGTCGGTAGATGTAGTCATGATCGGGAAAGGGTCGAGAAAGGGAACGATAGCACGGAAGTTGGGCGATCGCAAAGTTGATGTTTTGGTCGGGATTTTTGGTACAATTTTGAGTTGGGCTGTGTTGTAAGGTCGATCGACCTTTTACATCTCATCACCTCCTGGAGAGGTTCAGGGAAAGGAGCTTGAGGTATGCACTCAAGCCCCAAAAATACTAAGGGTATGCAGGTGCATAATTGATAGACACTACAAATAAGGCGGTTATTCAAACCTGCATTTTGATCAAAGGAGGCTTGCCCGGCCGCCTTTGTTTTGCCTATCTACATGAAGTGTACTTCATCTTTCGGCAGAAGTCAAGAGGTTCACTTCATGAAACAAGCTTCGTGTATTATGGAAGAAAATTCGCAAGAAAAGGAAAAGTCTCCATTAAGGCTTCTCAGAGAACAAGCTGGGCTAACCCGCCCTCAAGTCAAACAACATATCGGCGTTTCTGAGCGGATGCAAGCTGACTGGGAATCAGGAAAGTCTATGCCAACTGTGGAAAACGTGGCTGCACTGGCTAACCTATACCAAGTTTCTCTAAAAACTATGTTTGAGCTTTTAGGATTAGACGTAACTAAAATTCCCGATGACTTACCAAGTCGTGAGCCCTCACGCTCCGACAACTAACCCGCAGGGGTTAGCCAATCTCTAGGGAAAGGAGCTTGACTATGCGCCCAAGCCCCGAAAATACTAAGGGTTATCAGGACACCGGGGGTTTAAAACCCCGTCCTTTTAGGACGGCTTTAATTGTAAATCTTTGTTGCAACACAGTCAGTTTTGTGCTAGGAAGTCTAGCATAACGTAGGAGGTAAATGCCATGCTAGTTTTTGAGTTTAAAGCCTACGGAAATAAGAGTCAGTTTGCCGCAGTAGATGAAGCAATTCGTACAGCTCAATTTGTCCGTAATAGTTGTTTGCGCTATTGGATGGACAACCGGAAAATAGATAAGTACGATTTAAACAAATACTGTGCGGTACTGGCGCATGAATTTCCGTTTGCTTCGGAACTTAACTCTCAAGCAAGACAAGCCAGTGCAGAAAGAGCCTGGTCTGCTATCTCCCGATTTTATGATAACTGCAAGAAAGGAGTTCCTGGTCAAAAAGGATATCCAAAATTCCAGAAAGATTGTCGCTCAGTTGAGTATAAGTCAACTGGATGGAAACTAGCTCTCGATCGAAAGTCAATCAAATTCACCGACAAAAAAGGAATTGGCAAGCTTAAACTAAAAGGAACACGAGACTTACATTTCTACTCCTTCAACCAAATAAAACGGGTGAGATTGGTGAAACGGGCTTCGGGCGTATACGTTCAGTTTTGCGTTGATGTTGACCGAAAAGAAAACATAGAACCCTCGGGAAATACCATTGGGTTAGACGTAGGACTGAAGGAATATTATACCGATTCCAACGGAGTGATGGTTGAAAATCCGAGATTCCTCCGCAAAGGCGAAAAAATCCTCAAGCGTTGTCAACGTCGTATTTGTCGAAAAGTTAAAGGTTCAAAGAATCGAGGCAAAGCTAGACAGATTTTAGGAAAATGCCACCTCAAAATAAGTAGGCAGCGCAAAGACCATGCAATCAAATTAGCACGGTGCGTAGTTCAGTCAAACGACTTGATAGCCTACGAAGATTTGAGGATTAAAAATATGGTAAAAAATCACTGTCTGGCTAAGTCGATTAACGACGCTTCTTGGTATCAGTTCCGGATCTGGATTGAATACTTTGCCAAAGTATTTGGGAAAGTAACGGTTGCGGTAAATCCGCAATATACTAGCCAAGAATGCTCTAGTTGCGGTGCAATTGTGAAGAAAACGCTATCTACCAGAACACACGTTTGTAAATGTAGTTGTGTAATGGATAGAGATTTCAATGCAGCTAGAAATATCCTCAGTCGAGGATTGGGTACGGTAGGGCATACCGGAACCTTTGCATTAAATGCAAGCAACGCTTTGGGAGATGAGTCCTCTACTTTAACTGGAGAAATCCTGTTTAAGCAAGTCATGTCGTAGATCAAAGAATCCCCGTGCCTTTAGGCCCGGGAGTGTCAAGCAGGCATAATTGGTAGAAACTACAAATAAGGCAGCTCGCTATAAACCAAAGTGTTTTCACCGTCCGGCTAAATCAGCCGCCTTTCTGTTGTCTCTACTTAAACAACCATAGTTGTAAAAAAAAGTCAACAACTTTGGTTGTCAATTTTTATGATATGCCCAGAAATAAACAAACTCAAGAGTCGAAAAATATACCAGCACTGCAAATCTTGCGGGAGGCTGTTGGTTTGTCGCAATCGGCCTTAGCAAAACAAATTCCCGACAAAACCCGCACAAAAACCTTAAGTCAGCAAGCCATTAGCAAGTGGGAACGAGGATTAGACGAACCCGAATTGACTATTGCTCAAATGAAAGCCCTGTGCAAAGCTTTGGGAAAAACACTTAACGATTTACCTGACAACTTGGGCGCACCAAATCCCGACTGACAACTAAAAAGTCAAAAAGGTCGATCGCACCTGGCACAACATAGAGGTTAATTCTTAGGTACGTAGTTGCGCTTCAGCGCTCTTTCCGATATCCCAAAAAGAGCGCTGAAGCGCAACTACGTACCTGTACGAGCCCTTTGCTCCCTCAATCCGTAATTTTCCCTCTCAGAGCCTTAATCTGACCCCGCTTGGTTTTGCTGTCAAGACGCTTGCGCTGGGAACTGCGAGTCGCTTTGCTGGGTTTGCGCCTTTTCGGGATGACGATCGCACTTTTGATCAATTCTTGCAACCGTCTCAAAGCTTCCTCGCGGTTTTGTTCCTGGCTGCGGTGTTCCTGTGCTTTGATGATAATCACACCTTCGGAGGTGATTCGCCCATCGTTGAGTTGCAATAAACGCTGCTTGTAGCGATCGGGCAATGAGGAAGCTGGGATATCAAAGCGCAAGTGAATCGCACTCGCCACCTTATTTACATTTTGCCCCCCCGCGCCTTGAGATCGAATCGCACTAATCTCGATTTCGCGATCGGGAATCAACACAGTGTTGGAAATTTGTAGCATGATTTATTGATAATGCTTAGCTGTGAGTAGAAATTCGATTAGTTCTTTTCGATCCCATAACTCTACCTCGTTAGATTTAGCAAGTTTGTAAGCATTTTCTGTAAATCTATTGTTGGTGATTACTCTGCCTTTATTTCCTTTGTAATGTCTGACGGCTCCGGCTACTTCTTGAACTGCTTTAATCCCAACTGGATTTTTACTTCTTTTTGCTTGAACAACAGTTTTTAAGCCATCTTTGTACAAAATTAGATCGGCTCCATAATCTTGACTGTCTTGAGTTAAATTAACATTATAGCCACACTGTCTAAAATGGACATATAGAAAATTTTCAAACTCTTTGCCAGTCATTGTATCCACTTCCAGAATACCACTGTCTGATAAACGTTTTCTTTGCTCTTCTTCTTTCAATGTATCAAATGCCAATGCTGCAATATCACCGATAATGCCAGCGGCTCTTACTATAAAAGATTTCATGAAATTACATTTATTTTAAAGGAGGAGTTATAATTGTACCAGATTTGATCGGTACAGGCTCAACTAAACTCGATCGACCCATGCCATCATCAGGAGTTCAATACTTAATTATCAATGCCCTGGAAACTCTCGACTTGTTGAGATGGAGAATATATGATGAAGAAAAGGGATTTTGGTACATCGAAACCCCTAGTCGAGTTTTACCAAGGGCTGCTATACTACAAAGTCGCGAGTTGTTCGTATAGACGAGGTTGAAGACTATGACGAAACCGCATGATATTAGAATAGAACAAGACCGGAGATTGGGAGAATTAATGGCGATCCTCTTCGAGGGCTTCGCTAACGCCCGTCAGCGATTCCTGGATGCAGGCGGCGATCCCCGACACCCGCCATCAGGTTTAAAAGGCGATGATTACATGACAGACGCAGAAAGAGAAGAAGCACTGACGATCGCCCGATCGCTCTTTAACGACGAATATATTAAAAGCTATCTCAAAAACAAACGTCAAAACAATTTGCAACCCCAGATTAATTAGTAAGGTGCGCCGAAACGCACCCTACAAAAACTAATTAATCAGCAGTTCCAGTTTGCAGCGACTCTTTGGCAGCCTGAGTCCACTCAGAGTGGAAGAATTCGCCGCGCGGTTTGTCGGTGCGCTCGTAGGTGTGAGCGCCGAAATAATCGCGCTGAGCTTGTGTCAGGTTTTGCGGGAGTCGATCGCGCCGGTAGCTGTCGAAATAGTCCAGGGACGCGCTGAAGGCCGGTACAGCGATACCCAGCAGGCTAGCGGTAGACAACACTTCGCGCCAAGCTGATTGGCGATCGAGAATGCTCTGTTTAAACTCTGGCGCTAACAGCAAATTCGGCAGTGCGGGATCGTCCTTGAAAGCTTTTTTAATCTTGTCCAAAAAGCCAGCCCGAATGATACAGCCGCCCTTCCAAATGCGGGAAATTTCGCTCAAACTCAAGTCATAATTATACGACTTTGAGGCCGCGCTCAACAGCGCCATACCTTGGGCGTAGGAGCAAATTTTCGAGCAGTAAAGCGCATCCCGAACTTTGTTCACAAATTCCTTAGGATCGCCTTCATACTTGGTGGTAGGCCCCGTCAGTTGTTCGGAAGCTTTAACGCGCTCTCCTTTGTAAGAAGACATGATTCTCGCATTCACAGCAGCGATAATTGTAGGAATGCTCACGCCCAATTCCAAAGCACTCATCACCGTCCAGCGACCAGTACCTTTTTGACCGGCGGCATCCATAATTACCTCAACTAAGGGTTGCTTAGTTTCCGGGTCAATGTATTTGAAAATATTAGCCGTAATTTCAATCAAAAACGAGTTGAGTTCGTCCGTGGTATTCCATTCGGCAAACACTTCCTGCAACTCTTGACCGCTGAGCCCACCGACGTTTTTCAGCAAATCGTAGGCTTCAGCAATGAGCTGCATATCCCCGTACTCAATACCGTTGTGCACCATTTTCACGTAGTGACCGGCACCGCCAGGGCCGATGAATGTGACGCAGGGGCCGTCATCTACTTGAGCCGCAATTTTAGTCAGAATTGGCTCCAATTCCTTGTAGGCTGCTAGGGTACCACCTGGCATGAGACTAGCACCGTTGAGGGCGCCTTCTTCGCCGCCGCTGATGCCCATACCGACAAATCCCAGTCCGGCTGCTTCTAAATCTTTGGTGCGACGTTCGGTGTCATCGTAGAGGGAGTTGCCGCCGTCAATAATCATGTCATTGGGGTCTAGCATGGGTTTGAGCTGGTCAATTACCGCATCTACGGCTTTGCCAGCTTGTACCATGACTAAGATTCTGCGGGGACGTTCTAGAGCTTCGACGAATTCCGCCAGAGTCTTAGTGGCTACAATGTTTTTGCCGGGGGCGCGTTTCGCCATGAATTCGTCGGTTTTGGCTGCTGTACGGTTGTACACGGCTACGGAGAAGCCTCTGCTTTCGACGTTGAGGGCTAGGTTTTCGCCCATAACTGCTAGACCGATTAAACCAAAATTTTGCTTTGTCATGCTAAGTAATCCGCTGGTTCCGTTTGATGATAGGTTTGCGAGAAAGGAAAGCGAGGCGGGGTGTAGCGCTTTCGTGTGGACTAAAAGTATTGGACAATAGACCTAGGTGGTTTACGTTTATTTTTATATTCTAAGAATTGCTGTTTGGTAAATCAGTAGGGTTTTTTTAAGATTTAAGAATTATTAATGACGCGGGCAGGTGATGATAAGGCAGGTATTATGTCGATCGCAGTAACGATAGATACAGATAAGCGGACATTTTGAGGAAAATTTAGGAGACTGTTGTAATTATGGAAGATTTGCAGTATCTCGCGGCTTGGGTGAAGGAGCAACACGCTCGGGAGTATATTTTGACTTGGCTGCTGAGTCAACAGGGGTTGTGGTGGTCGGATGGGGAGATTTATCAGGCGGTTTTGCAAAAGTCGGGAAAGCTGTTGAGGGCTTACGTTCAAAAACGGCAGGCTGGAGAGTTGTTTGAGGGGATTTCTGAGAAGTTGGTGGGGGATGAGAATTGGGATGATTTGGTGATCAGTTTGGGGCGAATTGTTGCTGTTTATCAGGAGGAGTTGGTGAAGTTGCAAGAGCGCGATATGCGGGGGGATGGGCTAAAAAAAAAGTCAATTAGCCAACCTGTAAGTGGAGATTCTTTGTCGGTGTTGGAGGTGCAGCAAGCTTTGCCCGATCCTTACGCGGATACGCTGACTGGGAGATAGTTATTTGTTATTGGTTATTTGTTATTGGTTATTTGTTATTGGTTATTTGTTATTGGTTATTCGTAGCAGGCAACAAATAACAAGTAATATTGTTTCCGGTTGGATCGGAATAGTCAGTGCGAGCGTCCCCGCTCGCGATTTCGGTAGCGAGCGGGGACAGCACTAGATAATTGCGATGTCACCGGATTTCTAATGACAAATAACTAATAACAAATAACTAATAACAAGTAATGACTAAATATAGCTGCTAGCTTGACGGGTGAACATGGAACAGTAAATTCCGTTTGATGCGATCAATTCGTCGTGAGTTCCGATTTCGACTATTTTACCGTTTTCCATCACGGCGATGCGATCGGCAATTTTGGCCAATCCCAACCTGTGGCTGATGACAATCGTGGTTTTCCCGGCGGCGATTTGGCGGAAGATGCTGTAAATTTCGTGTTCTGTCTTGGGGTCGAGGGCGGCGGTTGGTTCGTCAAAAATTAGGACTTCGGCTGTAGAAAGCCGCATTAAGGCACGGGCGATCGCAATTCTCTGCCATTGTCCTCCCGATAAGTCGATGCCGTCTTCTAATTGTTTGCCCAGCGGCGTTTCTAAACCTTGTTCTAAACTGTTGACTTTAGCTGCAATTCCTGCTTCGGAAATAGCTTCGTTAATTGCGGTGTCATCCGACAGTGAAAGCAAGTCGCCGAAACCAACGTTTTCTCGAACTGTGGAGGGGAAACGGGCGTAATCTTGCATAACTACTGCGATGCGCGATCGCACGTATGCTAGAGGGTACGATCGCAAATCTTGACCGTTCCAGGCGATCGTACCACTTGTCGGGTCGTACAGTCTGCCGAGGAGTTTGCCAAGGGTGGTTTTACCCGCACCATTTTCCCCGACAAGCACAAGCATCTCACCCGGATTAACCGTTAAGTCGATATTTGCGATCGTGCTTTTAGTGCTACCGGGATAGCAAAAAGATAAATCCTTAATCTCGATACCAATTTTATCTTTTGTAGGGCCGGAATCTTGCACGCCATCTGGTAAACTAGGCAAGCGAGACGCCACATTCACCAGCGGAGACTGCAACTCAGGTTTGAGATCCAAAAGTTGAAAAATCGGACTGACGCCGAGGGAAATATCGTACAAATTAGTGTAATTCCCAATCAGTAATTGCAAACTCGTCTCTACTTGAACAATCAAACCAGAATACAGCGCCAAATCTCCCAAAGTGTAGCGCCCTCCCAAAGATCCCATGACCACATAAACAAATGGCAAGGCTACACCTATCCTACTAAATATCGACCACAAAAGTACAGCAATCGCTCCTTTTTTTCGCACTTGCTGCATCTCGCTAAAAAACTGCAAATACTGACCCTGCCACCGTTTCAGCCAAAGTTCCTGCAAGCCAAACAAACGCAATTCTTTAGCATATTCTTCCCCTGTCAATACCGTAGCGGATAAGTTCATCTCGCGAGTGATTTTAGCTTGCTTTTTTTGAACTCTCCAGATAAGTTTGAGATATTTTCTTTCAATGTGAATTGAGGGAAGTGATGAAACCACCATCACCACAGGAACCCACCAAGCTATTGATGCAGCCAGGCCGATCGAGGGAATGAAGATACAAATTCCCGTGATTGTCATGCTGATAGTGAATGCTAGTTGCTGTACTTGTTTAACTCCGGTTTTGGCAAGTTCTAATATATTTAATAGTTCGGGGTTTTCAAACAGGGCGATATCGTCGAAATTGGCGACTTTTTCGAGAACTTTTCCTTCAACTCCGCCTTGAACGCGATCGCGCAAAGATGTTGCTGCAAATGAACTCATGGTTTCGATAGAATCGCTGACTAACTTGAGAGTTAAGACTCCGACAATACTCCACAGCAATATGGGCTGGGAAAGCATCAAAGCTAAGGGCTGTGCAGTTCGGGTTTGCGACAGCAACCGAGATACTTCATCAATGATTAATTTATCTAAAAATAGGACGCAAGATGGGGCTGCACCGCGAACGATGTTGAGTATGATTAAATTGCGAAGTTCGATCGGTGCGGCTTTGACTATGAGGCCGAGACTGCGCCGCAGAGCTTGAAATGTGGTAATTTGAATGGGCTGCATAGTTTGTGAATCGGTGTCGGGTTTACTCATCCCCGGACGGTTTATTATAACAAAGGTGCTTTTAACGCTCTATTCTTACATACTCAACTCTGGTATTCCCCATATCCGAATAGTTCCATCACCATGACTACTAATAATTTGTTTTCCATCTGGGGTAATTGCAAGATAACAATTGCAATGATAGCTTGTGAAATACTCTTTGATAGAGTGAAGTTTTTCTCCAGTATTTAAGTCCCATATTTCAATAAAACACTCATAGGAAGAGTAATATTTTATGACTCTATAACCAGCCGATACAATTCTTTGACCATCTGGTGTAAGTGTAAGAGCTTCGACTGTTTCAGCATAACTCTTTAAAGTCAGCCGAACCTCTGGATATTTCTTCGCCGTTAAATCCCAAATTTTTATCGTGTTCTTATCATAGCTACTGATAAGTGTTTTACCATCTGGTGTAATAGCCAAATCATAAATCTGTCCTAAATTTCTTCCTATAATAGTTCGCAATTTTCCGGTTATTAAATCATAGGATTTTATAATTTTCCTTCCCATAATTATTCTCTGTTGGTCTGGAGAAATAACAATACACTTACTATACCGCCAATAAAAATAGCTATAGCCTGATGAATAAGTTACCAAATTTTTTAATATTTCTGGGTTGCTTAAATCCCATATTTGAACAATTTTGGAGTCTTCAATACTAATTAACTTTTGCCCATCTGGTGTAATGGCCACTAAATAAACTGGCTCTGAACAATGCAGAGAGTGTAGTAACTCGTTACTATTTAAATCCCAAATTTTAATGGTGCTATCCGCACACCCACTAACAAGCGTTTGCCCATCTGGAGTAATCGCAACACAGTGAACACAGGCTTCTAGCGTACTAAGTAACTCTCCGGTGTTTAAATTCCAGATTTTTATGGTATCGTCAAACCAATCACCACTAACAAGTCTCTGTCCATCTGGTGTAATAGCCAAAGAAGTATGAGTCAATACCGAATTACGATCTAAATCACTATCAAAATGACCATCAAGGACATTAAGACACTCAAAATATTGATAGGGATTGTTTTCAACAGCCAAAACAAAGACATCAGCAGAAGCGCTTAAGTTTGCACTCGCTTCATTAAAACAGAAACGACTTATAGAGAAGAAAACCCTACCTACTAACTTTTGCAGCTTTTTCAAAAACCATCCGTCTAAAGCTGCATAAAAATCTAATACATTTGGATCTACTGTATCAATATCTGTTGTTTGATCTACCTCTATATCTAGTTGTTCGTCAGCTTCTACTATCGTATCCGTCTCTTGAATTGCCTCGAATTCCTCTGTACTTCTATCTAACTTTTGTGTCTCATCAACTATTGAATCATCTAAATTTTCCTCGGTATCTGTTGAACCTGAATCTAAAGCAAATATTTCTTGGAGCAGCATTTCATAGGAAATTAAGTAAGATATTATTCTGCTAGAAATTCCAGTATATAAAAACAGCTTTCTTATATTTTGCGTATACTTGGGAGCTAATTGAGATGTTGCAGTTACTTGAAAATAACCTTGCTCATTCTGGGTAAAATTTAATGTACCATCTCGATCGATTTCACCTCCGGTTGTTTCCCAATCAACCTCACCAGGCGCGATTGGACAGCCGAATTGATCTAATCCTTTAACAACAAAGGTTTGTTGTTCGCTTGATTTAAGATAAACAAAACCCGGTTGAACTTCTAAACGTCTTAAAACAGGCAGGAGAATAACTTTAGCTGTATCGCTAAATTTTCCCGATTTTGCGGTGACAGTAACTTCGCGCTTTTGATAATCGCCTTTAAAAGCTCCTTTATTGGTAATTAAGCCGCCAGTTGTACTGTTCCATCTAACATTCGTTATTTCGTAAGAATCGCCGACTTGATCGAATCCAGTTACAGTAAAAGTAAATGCTTCTTCTGGTTTAATTTCTACCTGTTCAGGAGATATTTTTATCCCTCTCAGAACAGGAATAACAGTAACTTCAGCGTTAGCGCTTAAATGTCCTACATTGACGGTTACTTGAGAATCACCTTTTTGCTGTTCTCCACTGCAAAAATTACCATTTTGATCGATTGAGCCCTCTGTTGCATTCCATTCTATATTGCTGACAGATATTTCTTCACCTCGTTGATTTAAAGCAACCAGGTTAAATCTTTGGCTTTGTCCTGGTTCTAAAGTAACAGATGAAGGTAAAATCTCTATATATGTTAACCGAGAAGGTTCGTAAACTTTAACTTCTGTGCAAGTGTTAATTGTCCCTACACTGGCTTTAATAATAACAGTGTCTTCTCGGTCGCCCGCATAAAATACACCCCGATTATCAATGTTTCCACTAATTGCTGACCAAGTAACTTTTCTAGCTTTTATATTGTTACCATACTGATCTACTCCCTTAACTTGAAACTGAAAATTCTGACCAAACTCTAGTTGAGGTATTGAGGACGTAATAATTAGTTCTGTTAGCTTCGGAGGTTCAATAATCGTAATTGGGATAACTCGACGAATTGAACTAACTGAAGCGATAACTTCAAAGTTTCCTTGCTTGCTTCCAGCTATAAAATTGCCATTTTGGTTAATTGTTCCACCTCCGCTACTTGCTGACCAAGTAATTCTCCCAGTTTGTATGCTGTCACCATACTGATCTACTCCTTTAACTTGAAACTGAAAAATCTGACCAAACTCTAATTGAGGTGTTGAAGATATAATAATTAGTTCTGCTAGTCTCGGAGGTTCAATAATCGTAATTGGAATAACTCGACGAATTGAACTAACTGAAGCTATGATTTCAAATTTACCTTGCTTGCTTCCAGCTATAAAATTGCCATTTTGCTCCATTTTCCCCCCTCCGCTTACTTCCCATAATACAGTTTCCTGCATGGGATTTCTGCGTTGATCTAAAACTTGTGCTGTGAATTGTTGCGTTTTACCAAACTCTAAAGTAATACTAGAGGGAGCAAAAGAAATATCAGTGATTCTCGGAGTCTGAATAATAGTAATTGTGACAGAAGTCTCAAAAATGCCTATCTTTGCTTTAACTTCAAATCTTCCTTCTCTTTGACCTGCGGCAAATAAACCCTGTTCGATTTTACCACCCGTAGTTTCCCATGTAATATCTTGATCGTTAAAGTTCATCTCTCTATTATTCTGATCTAAAACTTTAACAATAAAATGCTGCTCTTGACCACAAAAGAGTGCTTGGAAAGTTTCATAAATAACAATTTTGCTTAGTTTAGGATAAGAACATCCCTTAATAGCATGAAGTGGTTTTCCGGTTTCTGCCTCCAACAATGTTACCCAATCTTTACCTGCAACAGCAAGAGTTTTTCCATTAGAGCTAATTGCTACAGAGCTAATAAAACCAGACTCTTCTGGTAAATTATAGATGATTTTATTATAATTATCTCGTAAATTAAATATTTTAATTTTTTGGGAAAATCCTACTACAAGTATATTTTGATTGACATGATAAGCTAGAGAATTAATTGATTGATTGTGAGAGTAAGTATTGGTGCATTCTAAATTTAGAAGAGGTAGTACAGAAGCATCTCCATTATCTGCTGCGGCAACAATAATTCTACCTAAAACCCAAGCCCCTACAGCTATAGGCCCTCCTAATGAAAATCCCGCTACAGTAGCTGCTACATCTACTAAACCTTTACCCAAAACTGAACCTGATTGATTTGAAGATTCTTCTCCAGATTTTGATTGCCAAAATTTGACAACACCATCACGACTTCCACTAATTAAGGTTGTGTTGTCTGAAGTAATAATTAAAGATTGAATCCAAGCTGAATGTCCTTCAATACTGCGTATGAGTTTACCGCTATCTAAATTCCATAAGGTGATTTTATTATTAGTGCTTCCACAAGCGATAACTTTTCCATCATGGCTAATACATAAGCTCAAAACGGAAGATAGTTCCTTTGAATCTTGTAGAGTTTCCTTTAAATTCCCCGTATTTAAGTCCCATATTTTGATAGTTTTGGTGGTGCTACCGCTCACAATGGTTTTTCCATCAGGAGTGATAGCAACAGCAGTAACCCAACTAGAATACCAACTCAGATCGATTAATGTATGAATAAGCTGCCCTGTTTTTAAATTCCATACCTTAATATTTTTATCTGCACTTCCGGTAACTAATGTATTGCCATCAGGACTAATAGCAACTGACAAAACCCAGTGCGAATGTCCTTCAATACTACGAATTATTCCCCCCGTTTGCAAATTCCATACCCAAATCTTTTTCCAACTCCCTCCTACTAAAATAGTATTATCTGGGCTTATTGCCAGAGAAGTAATAACATCTGTTGGGCAAGGTGTTAAGCTTTCTGGTGCATTTGCCCTCAGACAATAATTATCAGCACGAAAAACTCTGTATGCAAATTGTTTAACTCGATCGGATTTATCTTTGATAGACTGTTCAATCAATAGTTCTAAGCCTTGTTGACCATAATTGAGAGTTTCTGATAAAGCAGCAAGTCTTTCTTGCTCACTTGGACTAGATAACTGCTTCTTAACTTCTTCAATTCTTGTAGACATTCTATTTTTCTCCAAATTATTAACTTTCGGATTTTTTGCCAGCCACAAGCAACAAATTAGCTAGGTGATAGGGTTCTCCCGTAAATGTGGTGGTAATAAAATTTTATGTAGATTATAACAGATTATGAGTTAATCATTGTAGATGCGGAATGAATCGAGAAAGTTTGACTTGCCGCAGGCATTCGGGCCTACCAGAAAAACGCGATCGCGCAAATCAACATTCACTGACTGAAAATTGCGCCAATTTTTCAGAGCTATATGGGAGATAATCATTATTTTAACCTAATCAAGAAATACTTAATCATAGAGTTAATTTTTACTAGCGTTTTAGTGAGAATCAGAATTGTCAGGATTGATTACTGAGTAGCTGCTTTCAAAAAGATCCAGATAGGGTTTGTAACGATAAAGTCTGTTGCGTTGCCAACCTGTGACTTCATCAACTAAAGCAATTTCTACAAATTTATCGACTATTTTTCTAGCTGTTGCGTAACTACATTGCAATTCGTTTTCTACTAAACGAATATTCACAATCGGACGCTGGAAAAGTATATCTAGCAAGCGCAAACCATAACTGCTACTGGAAATTTGCTGACCGATAATTTCGCGGTGTTTTTCGCGCATTTCCAGAATAGAACGGGCTGTAGTTGTTGCTGACTGGCTGACTTCAAAAATACCTTGAAGAAAAAACTTTAACCATCCTTCCCAATCACCATGAGTGCGAATTGCCATCAGGCGATCGTAATATTCTATTCGGTGAAGTTTTAGATAATGACTGAGGTATAGTAAAGGCTTTTGTAGGATTCCTTGCTGACAAAGTAGAAAAGTAATTAGCAATCGTCCAATCCGTCCATTTCCATCTAAAAATGGGTGTATTGTTTCAAATTGAGCGTGAGCTAATCCGCAATGAATCAGTACAGGTAAAGAATTGGTATCGTGCAAAAATCTCTCTAGGTTGTCGAGAGATTGGTGCATTTCTGCAACTGTTGGAGGTACATAGGCCGCAGTACCCAGGTTACAACCTTGAGGGCCAATCCAATTTTGACTTTTCCGAAATTCTCCCGGTGTGCGATCGCTTCCTCGCACGTCTTTGAGTAATTCTGTATGAATTTCTCGCAGCAAGCGCAGACAAAGTGGAAATTCTTGAAGCCGCTTTAAACCGTAGTTCATGGCGTTAACGTAGTTAACAACCTCTTGCACATCTTTAAAGCGTTCTTGACCCTTGACATCAATTTCATATTGAAGTACGTCCTCTAGGGTGCTTTGCGTTCCTTCAATTTGCGAACTAAGAACGGCTTCCTGACGGACGTACATCGCTACGAATAGGTCAGGGTTGGGCAAAATAGAGGTAGCACCGTCTAGTCTTCCCAAAGCCCGATCGGCATTGGAGAGCAAACGATGAAGCTCTGCGTCCATTTTAATGGGCGGTTCGGGAGGGAGGGGCGCTGGAATGAAGGCGCTGTATCCTTCAATTTGTTGGACGTATCGACCAGATCGCATCATTGGGTGACGGAGGGACAAAGGTTGAGGTCTTGTTATCTTATGTTATTCCAGTGAAATAAGACGGCGGTCGCGGAATCTTATTATAGCAAAAGTCTTTTTAGTATAATAAGATTGCCAGGACAGGCCAACTCGATCGCAATACGAGGATACAGCAGTGCTGTGTCCCTACGGATATGGTTGAGACAGGAGGACACAGCAGTGCTGTGTCCCTACGGACATGGTTGAGAATCTTGCTTAAAATATCAAACGCCGCACCGTACCATCATCTGTAAATTGCTGTTCGCCAATACCCACAACTTCGACAGTAACTTCGCGTTCCGAAATGGCAAACTCTCCCTCCCATGCCGCTATTTCCACTATCACTTTTTCCCCTTCCAAATACACATTGTAATTAGTCGTTGCCCACACACCTTTTTCATGTTCAAAACTGTGTCCGTCATCCTCATAAAGCGTCCATTCACCAGTTCCGGGCCAAATTCGCATTTTCAAAGAATCGATCGCCCGTTCGCTCACAAATTGCCTCACAGGCGCGATCCTCTTCGAGGGCTTCGCTAACGCAATTATCCCCCCACCCCGAACATAAAGCGGCATTCTCTCCAAAGGCGCATGGGCTAAAATGTGCGTCGGGCCGTGATAGCATTCGCCCGTCCACCAATCGTACCAAGTACCCTGGGGCAAATACACGGCACGGTGCTCGACTCCCGGGCGGTAAACCGGTGCAGCCATCAGCGACGGGCCGAGCAATACTTGATCGTAAAGGTGATAAGTTGTGCGATCGCCCGCAAAGTGATAAAGTAACGGTCGTAAAATCGGCGTTCCCGTCGTTGCAGCTTCCCAAAACAAGGTGTAAATATATGGCAATAACTGATAGCGCAAATTGATGTATTCGCGGCAAATCTGCTCGGTGCGATCGCCGAAAACCCACGGTTCGTGCTGCGCTGTCGTCATCGCCGAATGACCGCGCATCAACGGATACAGCATCCCCACCTGCATCCATCGCGCGAACAATTCAGCGGTTGCATTCCCCGCAAAGCCGCCGATGTCGCAACCGACAAACGCCACGCCGGAAAGTCCCATGTTGCAAAGCATCGGTAGCGACATTTCCAAATGATCCCACAGCGATTGATTGTCGCCCATCCACACCGACGAGTAACGCTGTACTCCCGCAAATCCCGATCGCGTCAGCACAAAAGATCGATCGTTCGCACGCAACTTCTGCAACCCCTCAGCACAAGCTTTCGCCATCATCAACCCGTACAAATTGTGCGTTTCCGCGTGGGTGGTGCGATCGCCATCCGGGCCCTGCGGCGCATCCAGCGGAAACCAGATGTGTTCGCCGCCGTCACCAAAAGGACGTTCCGCGATCGCAGGTTCGTTCATGTCGTTCCAAATCCCCGCAACGCCGATATCTGTGAGGCTTTTGTGCAATTCCCCCCACCACTGGCGCACGTCGGGGCGCATGAAATCTGGAAACACGGCTTTGTCCGGCCAAACATAGCCGTGGAAAAGCTTTCCGTCGGCGGTGCGGACGAAATAGTCGTTTTCCACACCGCGATCGAATATTTCGTAATCTGCTTCCGGTTCGTACTTGACGCCGGGATCGATAATCGTGACAACTTTGAAACCGGCTGCTTTCAAATCTGCAATCAGTTTCGCGGGATCGGGGAAACGCTTGGGGCTCCAAGTAAACACCCGGTAGCCGCGCATATAGTCGATGTCGAGGTGGATAACATCGCAGGGAATCGCGCGATCGCGAAATTCCTTAGCCAACTCCCTCACCACGTCCTCGGATTCGTAGCTCCAGCGGCACTGGTGGTATCCCAGCGCCCATTTTGGCGCGAGCGGCATCCGGCCGGTTAACTGGGTGTAGGTGGCGAGAATTTGGGCGGGTTCGGGGCCGTAAATGATGTAGTAGTCGAGTTCCGCGTCTCTGGTTTCCATCCGCAAAACCCCCGGTGTTTCCGCGCCGATGTCGAATTGACTCCAAAATGTGGTGTTGAAAAAGATGCCGTAAGCGCGATCGGGATTCAGGGCGATGTAAAATGCGATCGCCTGGTACATTTCATCTGTCTGCGAATTGTAGTCAAGGGCGTCAATCGTCCAGTTTGTCTTGACTTCGGAGAGTTTGTCGAGGAAGCCGGTGCGTTGGCCGAAACCGTAGAAATGCTCGTCTGTTTCAATGCGTTTCCAGGCGGCGGTTGCGCCCGCGCGCCATCCCATCGGGCGATCGCAGTCGCTAGCAAAGGGTTTTCCCGATTTGTCAAAGCATTCGATGGAAGTGCGATCGCGCTTGACAGAAACTGTGATTTGTGCTGTTTCTATTTCGATTTTTTCGTCTGTTTCTCGGACTTCAAAAGGTACAATTTCCCACTGTTCGTCTGGGAGAGTCACGGAGTGCGATCGATCTTTGAATTCACCTGTCGGGGACATTCGCACTCGGATTAAATTTGGGGCGAGGATGCTGATTTTGAGAGCGGAATTGGTACAGTTGAAGTGAATTGCGCGATCGTCGGTTTTGTCGATCGATTGTACGGAGCCGATAATTGACCAAGGCTGTTCGGTAGTTTGGAGTTTTCCGAAGTATTGCGGCATATACTCTGACTCGAAATATTATCGATTTTGGTTTGAGCAGTTAAGGGTTGTCATCTGACAAAAGGCTGAACTACAAATATATAAAAGGAATATTTTAACATATCGATCCAATTACTTTACATAGCAATCCTAAATCAGTCGCAAAATCGATTGAGACCAGAATCCTTGCAGTGTAAGCATCTTGCTAGGGTATAATGCAAGGAAATCATTTAGGATTGTTATAGAACCCATTTGACATCTTTGAGGCTGCAAGCCTTTTAATCATCACCCTCATCAAACATAGATTAACTTTTGAATTTCATCCCTCACCGAAGAGCCAGGGTTTGAAGCCCCAGCATGAAGGCAGATTGTGATAAGAACGGAGTTTAAATCTCCGTTTTTATCACTTCGCTGTCAACTGTCAACTGTCAACTGTCAACTGTTTAACTACTACCTCCCAAATACTTGCAAAATCCTCTGCACTCCTGCCTTTTCTAGCCTCTCAAACTGCTGCCGTTCATCAGCAGTAAAAACAGTTGTCACTTCTTTATCTGACATCTGTGCTTCCAAAACTCCACGGTTGAAGAAAACAACTTCACCCGTACCAAAAAAGACGATCGCCCTAACCCGATCGCTTTTTAGCCAAAATCCCACTCCATCTCCCACTTCCACGATGGCTTCCGATGCACTGACAACGGTTTTACCACCATTGGTAGAACACATGATGTAGCTCATATTTTTGACAATTTTTGTGGCTTTTTGGCAGGATTGAGCCTGAAGTTGTTTCAACTCTCGATCGTAATTTTCCCGATTCAATGCAGGCTTGATTTGATTCAGCAAACAGCGATCGGGTATACCATCACCATCATCGTCCATGCGGATGTCGTCTTGTTGTCCGTCGCTATCGCAATCGATCGCCGGCCCGATCTGTCTGCTGGGTTTCGCCGATTGTGCTATTGCATCGATTGGGATGACATAGCTGAATAATAGCAGGGCGATCGGCAATAATTTGAAAAGCATTATGTTGAAAAAATATCCTCGCTCAAATTTTAGCACCATGCTGTTTTAATAGCTCAATAATTTCCAAATTAGAAGATTTATCGGCAATACTTTAGATGCTATAGCAATCCTAAATGATTGATTAAGATTTGTAGGGGTAGTGCCCCCGTGCCTACCCCCTATCTATCGGGTCAACCTGGATCTTTAAGATCCCGTACAAAAAGTATGCAAATGATTGAGGACTTCTATATACCATTTATCAGAAAGATGAGGTATGACTGTAAATGGAGTTTTTGATGCGACTTCGTTTACTATATAATCAATATAAGAGGGCTGAAGCCCAACAACGTACCTAATCTTTTGCTGTTAACTCTGCCGGCAATTGGAACTTGCCATCTGCACCCGCCGCCAACTCAAAAACTTGCAACACAGCATCCACATTTAGCGGCCCGTAAATGTGCGGGTAATCCTCACCGGCGGCAAATTCATACTTAAGTTCAGATTCTACTTTTTCCGAGTCAATCGACAGCAGCAGCAATCCTGTTTGTCCTACAAAAAATTTATTGGCAGATTTCAGAACTTGCGGTAGAGTCGAACAGTGGATAAATCCTTCTGTATCTAGCGTATCTCCGCGATAGAATTGCACTTGTTTTGCTTGTTCCCACTGTTGGCTGCGGGTGATGTGAAAGATAACGCTCATAGTTTAGATAGGTTTTAAGTGCGATCGCCAATGGGCAATAAAATTGGCAGTAAAATGGGCAGTAAAATCTGAGAAGGACAACTCCCGCCACAACTTACTGTCAGCGTCATAATTTTAGCATCAATTAACCGCGCTGCACCCGGAGGCGCACAAGTTCCCGGATTCACGTCATAAGCTGGAAAACAAGCGGCACTCAAACTGAGACGCAAAGCATTACCTCGGGCAATTTGCATACAAGTTGGTTGCAGCAAAATTCTTACAGGTATCGATCAGGTTTGTAGTGAGGACTTTAGTCCTTTTTTTTCAGGTTTGTAGTCAGGACTAAAGTGCTTTCCTTTATTTTCCTTTATTTTCCTTTATTTTCTTTTGCGGACTGAAGTCCTCACTACGAACCTAGCGCATTTAGTCGTTTATTTTGCGGACTGAAGTCCGAACGATCAAATCTAGCACGGCACGAGTACATCCGATCGCCCGAGAACCCTCATATCTTCCTCATCGAGTTCGACTGGCGTACCGCTGCGAATTAGTTCCACAAAATCCTCGTTTGGCACCATAATGCACAAAGTGTAAAGACGTTCGCTGCCCGTATTTTCAATGACGTGAGTGCCAGTTGGAGGCACTAACAAACTATCACCCGGTTTAATACTAACTGTTTTGCCGTCGCAAGTCGCTTGCCCTCTTCCTTTGAGTACAAAAAACATTTCTACCGCAAATTGATGGCGGTTGGGAGGAGTTTTTCCGCCCGGATCGAAAATCTCGATGCAAACAGTTAATGAGGCATTCGCGGTTGCCGGATCGAAAACTATGGCTAATCTATTAGTATCGCCCGGGCTGATGCGAAATGCTTGGTAGTCTTGAGGCGATTTCATTACAGGAATCATGCACTGGTTTGTCATTTTTTTATTGTTAGTTGTGAGTTGTTATAGCTGAAGGAAGTTCGGCAACGGATTCTGTAACGGATGTAACGGATGTAATGGATGTCACTCCAAAGGAAGAGAGAAGAAGGAAGAAGGAAGAAGGAAGAGAACCCAGGATTTTAGCAATTAAGAATTTCCTGACCGTCACGGACGGTTTCTATATGTTTCTGCTATCATTACTGAGTATTCACGGTCATTAGTAAGTGGCTCAACCTCCCAAGTTTATTACTAATGACCAATGACCAATGACCAATGACCAATGACCAATAACCAATGACTAATTCCCTAGTTATTTAATTGCTTCTAACATAGCCTGAGAATCAGACAAAAACCCAAAACATTGTTTAACGTTATAAAGAGTAGCCTGCCAACAAAACTCTGGAGATGTAGTAGCTGTACAATCTTTGACTAAAATGCAGTCGTAGTTGAGAAAACAAGCATCTTGTAGGGTAGCCATGACACACTGATCTGCGTTGACTCCTCCAAAGAAAAGTGTAGTTCTTCCCAGGTTGCGGAGGATACTATCTAAAGGAGTATCCCAAAAGGCACTCATGCGATATTTATCAATGCAAATATCCTCTGGTTTCTGTTCTAATTCATCAACAACGGCGGCCGCCCAACTCCCCGCCATCAAAACAGATGCGCCGTTTTTGGGTAGCGGATCTCCCAAACCTACGCCCTCGCCCGTGGGATTGTAAACGTGGCGCGAAGCTGCGCTAATATTGAGCAAATCGGGGCGGTTTCCCCAGTTTATCCAAATAATGGGTACTGCGTGCGATCGCAATTTTGGCAGCAAATTTTGCAAAGGATTAATTGGAGTGCGCGCAGGTGTTACATCGACGCCGATGTGTGATAGCCAACCGTCGGGGTGACAGAAATCGTTTTGCATATCTATCACCAGCATCGCTGCTTTTGCTAAGTCCAATCGCAGGGTTTTCGTTTCTGTTTCTAGGGTAACAGGTTGAGGCGCGATCGGCGATCGGGTGATGTCCGCAATTTTAGCATCAACTTTCCAAGCATTTGGCGCAACGCCCAAGGTGCGGAGGGATTCCAGATTCATATTAATTGTGATTTGAAAACAACTTCAATCTTATAACTTTTTGATTGTTGCTAACTTGTCATATCTTAAATCTTTGCTAAGATTCAGTAAAAATATCAAACGTAACTGTTTCGAGTTACTTGATGCTTGATTAAAATTAACTAAGCTTAGGCAAAAAGTTTCTAGTTTTCATGCTATTTTAGCGTTCCCAGCCATAGCCTGGAAATTCTTTGCAGGATGCTCTACCTCCAGTAAACAACAGGCGAGTAGGGTGGTTTTATACTCGTCAGACAAATTAGGTATGTAGTTGCGCTTCAGCGCTCTTTATAATATTAGGAAACAGCGCTGAGATCGCAACTACGTAACTTGGCTAGCGATACTTTTGGTAATTTTATATATCGTATCCTGACAATAAAACTGCCCTGCCAGTAAACCACAGGCGAGGCTCTTCATCGCTTATATGCGTTACCAGCCATAGCCTGAGAACGAGATTCAACCATATTTAAAAGGCTGAGAACGAGATGAAAGAAGATGATTTAGTCCTAAAATAGAAATAGATGTGAATTCACCAGAAAAGCTAAATCTATGAGTTTTACAATCCAAAATGCTTTGATTCCGGTTGAGAGTGGTTATGAAACGGCAGACGTGCAAGTGGCGGATAATTGCATAAGTGCGTTAGCGAAGCCCTCGAAGAGGATCGCGCCCAATTTAGCTCCTACAGGAACAGCAATCGACGGCAAAAATAAGCTGCTTCTGCCCGGTTTTGTCAACGCGCACACGCACTCTTCTGAAATGTGGCAGCGCGGGATTATTCCGCCTTTACCGCTGGAGTTGTGGATTGGCGAACTGTACGATTTCACGCCTCTCGAACCCGAACAAGTTTACTTGAGTGCCTTGGGAACTGCGGTAGAAACATTGCTCTCGGGCGGTACAAGTGTAGTCGATCATTTAGTTTTGATTCCGGGGCAAGAATTAGAGACAATTGCCGCCGCAGTTCGCGCTTATCAAGAAATCGGTATCCGGGCTTTTATCGGGCCGTTAATTCAAGATGAATCCCTGACAGCGGGAATGCCTGCGGGCGATGGCGGCATCGAACACGCGGCTTACATTCGCTCTACAAAGGCAACTTTGGAACTCATGGAAGCAGCAATAAAACAGTTTCACAGACCCGAAAAAGGTGTTAATATATTGCTGGCACCGACGGGAATTCAACTGTGTTCTGATGCTTTGTTTGAAGGCTGCATCGATTTGGGCGATCGCTACAATCTTTGCCTGCACGCCCACCTCTTGGAAACGCCCGCTCAAAAACAGTTGGCTCACGAAAAATACGGCTGTAGCGCTGTCAAACATTTGCAACAAATCGGTTATTTAAGTCCGCGCACTTCCTTAGCGCACTGCGTGTGGCTGGACGATTCCGATATTGCAATTATGGCAGAAACTCAATCGACAGTCGTACACAATCCCCTCAGCAACCTGCGGCTGGGAAGCGGGATTGCACCAATTTTAAAATACCGCCAAGCCGGAGTAAACGTATCTTTCGGCTGCGACGGCGCCGCTAGCAACGACTCTCAGGATTTGCTGGAAGCAATTAAAATTGGTTCGATTCTGCACAATATTACGGATTTGGATTACCGCCACTGGATTACACCGCGTCAGTCTGTAGAAATGGCATCGCTGGGCGGAGCAAAAGGCTTGAATCTCGGCGATGAAATGGGTTCGCTGACTGTCGGCAAAAAAGCGGATTTTGTGCTGTACGATTTAACCAGTTTATCATTGTTGCCGCGCACCGATCCGATTGGCTTGCTAATTTTGGGACGCCCGACAAATGCGGTAGACAGTGTTTGGGTAAACGGCAAACAAATTGTCGCTGAAGGGAAGGTGAAAACGATCGATGTTGATGGTTTGAGGCGGCAATTATTCGATCGCAGTGAGTGGAGTAGCAAGCGCCAATCACCAATGGTGGGCGAGATTGAATCGCACTACCGCCAAGTGATGAAATTGCCACTCGGCGGTTGAAACCAGGCTTATACAAACAAAACCTGAGGAAGCGGGTTGAAGAAAGACTCGGCGGTTGAAACCGCGACTATACAGACAAAACCCGCCTCCGCGGGTTGAAGAATAATTGTCAGGTTTGCAATGCGAACGTTACAGTATGATGTTAAATTGTGGTGTTTGCGAAAAATCGATGATTAAACTGCACAAATGGCGGCGGATACTGGCTTTAATAGCTATTTTTGCGATCGCACTTAGCTCCGCCGCAATTTTCTCCCCCCGAATGGAAGCTCAAACTGCGCCCAAAACCCCAACAACCGAATTGCGCGGCATCTGGCTGACGAACATTGACAGCGACGTTATTTTCTCCCGCAGCAACATCATTGACGCTGTAAACCGACTGGACAAACTCAACTTTAACACCATTTATCCTACGGTTTGGCAAGGAGGCTACACGCTTTATCCCAGCGCTGTAGCCAAACGAGTATTCGGAAAGTCGATCGACCCATCACCCGGATTGCAAGACCGAGACATTCTCAAAGAAATTATAGCACAATCCCACAAAAAAGGTATAGCAGTAATCCCGTGGTTTGAGTTTGGTTTCATGGCCCCCGCCGAATCGGAATTAGCCAGACTTCACCCCGACTGGCTGGCGAGGCGGCGCGACGGTTCAACTATTTGGAAAGAAGGCACGCACGATCGAGTTTGGCTGAATCCTTTTCATCCAGAAGTCCAGAAATTTATCTTAGATTTAATCTTAGAAATCGTCGATAATTACGATTTAGATGGCATTCAATTTGACGACCATTTCGGTTTGCCCGTAGAGTTTGGCTACGAGCCGCAAACAGTGTTAATGTATGAAAAACAAATCAAAAGTCCTCCCTCCAATGACGCCCGCGAAACCTTCTGGATCCGCTGGCGCGCCGACAAAATCAACGACTTCATGGGACAAATTTCCCGCGCCATCAAATCCCGCAAACAAAAATGTATTATTAGTGTATCTCCCAATCCCTTGCACTTTGCTTTACCCGCCCACTTGCAGGACTGGTTTACCTGGGAAAGACGCGGTTACATCGAAGAACTTATAGTACAGGTGTATCGCAACGACATCAAGCGTTTTAATGCCGAACTAGAACGGGAAGAAGTCAAACTCGCTAAAAAGCACATTCCAACTGCGATCGGTATTTTAACAGGCTTGAAAAACAGTTCTATTCCGCTGTCACAAATTCAAGAGCAAGTGCAAGAAGTCCGAAACAGAAATTTTGCAGGAGTTTCCTTCTTTTTCTATGAAAGCTTGTCAAATTGGGCAAAGGAAACTCGCGAACAGCGAAATTCTGCCCTGCAAGAATTCTTTCCTGCAAAGATGCAACGCCCGCCAATTTAAAACCTTTCGTAACGAGGACTTCAGTCCTTATTCGTTCGTAGTGAGGACTTTAGTCCTTCTTTTTCAGTCATTCTTCGTTCGTAGTGAGGACTTTAGTCCTTCTTTTTCAGATTATCAAGGACTTCAGTCATTCTTCGTTCGTAGTGAGGACTTTAGTCCTTCTTTTTCAGTCATTCTTCGTTCGTAGTGAGGACTTTAGTCCTTCTTTTTCAGATTATCAAGGACTTCAGTCATTCTTCGTTCGTAGTGAGGACTTTAGTCCTTCTTTTTCAGTCATTCTTCGTTCGTAGTGAGGACTTTAGTCCTTCTTTTTCAGATTATCAAGGACTTCAGTCATTCTTCGTTCGTAGTGAGGACTTTAGTCCTTCTTTTTCAGATTATTAATGACTAAAGTCATTCTTCGTTCGTAGTGAGGACTTTAGTCCTTCTTTCTCAAATTATTAAGGACTAAAGTCCTCACTACGAACCTTACAAAGAGATATAATGTTTAACACTAAATTAATTTGCCGCATTTGTATTTTTAATTTATGTCTGATTGCTGTCCTTGCTGCAATCGGCTACCTGACTCCCCGAAAGTGGGGAGACACCTCGCAAAAAAATCGCACAGTTAGCGTACAAGTTTCTAACCAAGGCATCCACACCGAAATCATCGTTCCAGTTAAAAATCAATATTTTAACTGGAATCAATATTTACCAATTACAGAAATAGGACGGGAAGCAAATTATGATTATAAATATTTGTCTTTTGGGTGGGGAGATCGAGCTTTCATGTTGGAAACTCCCACCTCAGCAACCATCAACCCAGTTATAGCTTTCAACGCGCTATTTCTCCCTACTCCGTCTACCCTCCACGTTCAAGGTTATCGAGTTTTTCCCCAATATATAGAAACTAAATGTGTTAAAATTAGTGGGGAAAATTATCGGAGGCTGGTAAATTTTATTAAAAATACATTCCAATTAGACGCAGCAGGTAATAAAATAAAAATCAGCTACGGCTACTACAACAGTGACAGTTTTTATGAAGCAAAAGGCAGTTACTCGATTTTGAGAACTTGCAATGACTGGACGGCAGAAGCTTTGCGAGAAGCTGAGATTGATACTCCTTTGTGGTCAACTCTATCGTCATCGATTATGTTTCATTTAAATAGCGGTTGCGAATGTATTTAAACAGTTGACAGCGTTAATCAGTTGACAGTTGACAGTTGACAGTTGACAGTTGACAGTTGACAGTTGACAGTTGACAGTTGACAGTTGACAGTTGTTAGTAGGAATCACCAATTCCCAATTCCCAATTCCTGATGCCCGATGCCCAATTCCTGATGCCCAATTCCCAATTCCCGATGCCCAATTCCCAATGCCCAATTCCCAATTCCCAAATATTATGAATGTAATTCCAGCGATCGACCTTTTGGACGGAAAATGCGTCAGACTGTATCAGGGAGACTACGCCAAGTCCCAAACTTTTAACGAAAATCCCGTCGAAGTCGCCAGACAGTGGGTAAATGAAGGCGCCACAATGCTGCATTTGGTAGACCTCGATGGGGCCAAAGCCGGTCATCCTGTAAACTTAGCAGCCATTGAGGCGATCGTCCGTGCAGTAGACGTTCCCTGTCAATTAGGAGGCGGAATGCGCGATCGCCCTTCTGTCGCGGCAATTCTCAAATTAGGCGTTCAGCGCGCCATTCTCGGCACTGTCGCCGTCGAACAACCGCAATTAGTCGGTGAATTGTGTGCCGAATTTCCAGGTCAAATTCTCGTCGGAATCGATGCCAGAAACGGTAAAGTTGCGACTAGAGGCTGGCTGGAAACTTCCGAAGTGTTAGCGACAGAATTGGCGCAAAAAATGACAGAATTAGGGGCGGCTGAAATTATTTACACCGACATTCACCGCGACGGTACCATGGAAGGGCCGAATTTGGAATCTTTGCGGGAAATTGCTAGCGCCATCTCGATTCCGGTGATTGCTTCCGGCGGCGTCAGTTCGATCGCAGATTTGTTGAGTTTGTTGGCTTTGGAACCAATTGGTGTCAAAAGTGCGATCGTTGGTAGAGCAATTTATACCGGCGATATCATACTAAAAGAAGCTATTCAAGCCGTTGGACAAGGGCGGTGGCAGGATGTACCGCCAGATTTGGGTTCTTCCACCTTTGCATAATCGTCTGAATCCGCATAACCCGCCTTAACAAAACCACAACCCTTGAGTTGGTCTGCTTCCGAAACTCTCTGATTTGAATGTCTTTCTTATCATCATCGTACCATGTTTTTGAACCCTACAATTACAGCTTTTAGTTCAGGAATAGCATCGCTAATTGCTCCCATACCTTTGCTAGCAGCAGTCGATCCCGAAAATTCTCCGATCGTCCTCAGCGGAGTTTTGCTCAGTTTAGTAGTGATTTATATCGCCAGTAAATTAGGCGCAGAAGTAGCTAGAAACTTCGATTTGCCCCCGGTTTTGGGTGAATTGGTAGCAGGGGTAATTGTCGGGGTGTCTGCTTTACACCTGATCGTTTTTTCCGAAAGCGGGCTGTCAGCTTCAGACTCCGGGATTATGAGTGTTCTGCAATCGCTCAACCATCTATCCCCTGCCGCCCTTACCAGTGTCTTTGAGTCGCAGAGTGAAGTCATTTCTGTGCTCGGTGAATTAGGCGTAATTATTCTGCTGTTTGAAATTGGCTTAGAGTCCGATCTCAATCAATTAAAACAAGTCGGAGTTCAAGCCGTCGTTGTCGCCTGTGTAGGCGTGGCTGTTCCCTTTGCAGCGGGTACCGTTGGGTTGATGGTGCTGTTTCACACTCCGGCAATTCCAGCGATTTTTGCAGGTGCGGCTTTGACAGCAACCAGCATCGGAATTACCTCAAAAGTGTTGTCTGATTTAGGACAACTGACATCTAAAGAAGGTCAAATTATTGTCGGTGCGGCGGTGATTGATGATGTGCTGGGAATTATTGTCCTAGCTGTTGTCGCTAGCTTAGCTAAAACTGGTGAAATTGATGTTGTTAATGTCATCTATTTGATTGTCAGCGCCACTGTATTTCTGTTAGGTTCGATTCTGTTGGGTGGTGTCTTCGACAAAACCTTCTCGGCGGTGGTTTGCCAACTCAAAACTCGCGGCAATATTATCATCCCAGCTTTTATTTTCGCCTTATTCATGGCATTTCTGGGCAACGCAATTCATCTGGAAGCGATTTTGGGTGCGTTTGCGGCTGGTTTGGTGTTGGATAAAAGCGATGCGCGCAATGAGTTGGATGAATTGGTGAAACCCATCTCCGATGTAGTTGTGCCCATCTTTTTTGTGACGGTGGGAGCACGGGCGGATTTGGGAGTTTTGAACCCAGCGATAGCCGACAATCGCGCCGGCCTTTTAATCGCTGCTTTCTTGATTGTGGTGGCGATTATTGGCAAAATTGTGACAGGTTGGGTGGTGTTCGGTGTGCCCGGAATCAATCGATGGGCGATCGGAGTTGGGATGATTCCTCGGGGCGAAGTCGGTTTGGTTTTTGCCGGAATTGGTTCGGCGAGTGGGGTGTTGGATAAGCCGTTGGAAGTCTCGATTATTATCATGGTGATTCTGACGACTTTCTTGGCGCCGCCGTTTTTGCGGATTGCTTTTGGCGATTCAGTAGTACCTCCTGGTACGGGGGAACCCACGAGCAAACAAATCGTTTGATTTAGGGGAATTTGAGTTCAGGGCGATCGGCTGATTTGGAGACACAAATACAGCAGCAAGATACCGGAATTATTCAAAAATTCGGGTATCTTGCATCAACTTGTTTTACATTAAAATATTATCTAGAGCATCGGAATTATGTCCCGCCTATCTTCCACTCTTTTGTTTGCTTTTTTATTACTATTTCCCACGGTCACTCTCGCTCAAATCGTCCCCGATAATACCCTTGGTTCTGAAAGTTCCCGTACAGTTTCCGACACCATCAATAACCTACCATCCGATCGCATTGAAGGCGGTGCAACTCGCGGCCCTAACTTATTTCACAGTTTCCGCGAATTTAACGTGGGTGAAGGCAGAGGCGCTTATTTTACCAATCCTAACGGCATTGCTAATATTTTTACCCGCGTTACAGGTGGCAATTCTTCCAATATTTTAGGAACATTAGGAGTACAAGGAAAAGCCAACTTATTCTTACTCAACCCGAAAGGAATTATCTTCGGTTCCAATGCGCGGTTAGATTTGCGCGGCTCGTTTATCGGTTCGAGTGCGGATAGTATTGTTTTTAACAACGGCTTTGAATTTAACAGCAACAACCCCCAAACAGTAACGTTATTAGCAATTAATATTCCTGTAGGTTTGAGATTTCGAGAAAATCCCGGTACAATTGTCAATACTTCGCAAGCAATCGGCCCCACACCAACCTTACCGCCACTGCCCGTACAAATTCCCGTTTCTAACAAACTTGGTTTAGCAGTAGACCCCGGGCAAACTTTAGCCTTAGTTGGTGGAGATATTCAACTACAAGGAGGGAATTTAACAGCTTATACTGGACAAATATTACTAGGAAGTGTGAAAAGTCCCGGTTTAGTGCAATTTGAACCAACAGCTTTAGGTCTGAATTTAAACTATGGCAATATTCAGAACTTCGGCAACATTCAAATGAACGGTGCATTTATAAATACCAGCGGATTAGGAGGTGGAAAAATTGATATTAGAGGTGGAAATGTCACTGTCAGTAGTTCGGGAATTTATAGCCTGACGCTGGGAAATATTGATGGCAGAAGTATTGATATTAATGCTCAAAACTTGCGAGTAGATAAAGGGTCGCAAATTGCCACCGCCACACTGGGAGATGGGAAGGGGAACAATTTAAACATCCGCGCTACTGACTCAGTAGAAATGAGCGGGCTGGGAATTGAAGGCTATCAGCGGTTGTACGGCCAATATCTAGCCTCTGGATCCTTCAACCCTTTTGACCCGCAAATTATGCTGAGTGCTGGTACTGCTGGTAGTGGAGCCGCTGGAAATATTAACATTGACACTCCTCGGCTGCTGCTGCGCGATGGGGCACTGGGCGGCACCAGTACCTTTAGTGCTGCAAATGCCGGAAATCTGAATATCCGTGCTAACACCGTCGAATTGATCAGTTCAGTGCTCAACAGCGGCACAACTCGCGGAAGTACCGGCCAAGGCGGAAATATAACTGTTGACGCACAACGGTTAATCATGCGCGATGGAGCCAGTCTTGTCGGCATCAGCCGTAGTGATGGAGCATCGGGGAATATCGCGATTAAAACGAATGAATCTGTAGAATTGTCGGGGAGTCTGGGTGGAGTTACGGCGCAAACTACTCTGGCTACTAGCTCTTTCGATGGGAATGGGAAAGCTGGGGATATTACGATCGACACTAAGCGGCTGAGTGTTTCGGATGGATCTGTAATTACTTTATCGACGGGTGCGATTTTTGGTGAAAGCGTGTTTTCTGCCCGTGGGGGGCCCGGAGGAAATTTAACTGTGAGAGCGTCAGAGTCGATCGAAGTGAGTGGCGAATCAGGAGTTTTGGGGACTGCGGGCTACAGACTTAGTGTTATTGGCTCTGAAACTTCAAGCTCTAGTCGGGGTGGAGATATCCGCCTCTCTACACCCAGGCTCACTGTGCGAGGTGGGGGCATTATTACTGCGGGTTCTTTGAGTGCAGCAGATGCGGGAGATATTACGATTAATGCCGATCGTCTAGAAGTGCAAGGCATGGCGAGTAACGGTGGCTTCAGAAGTAGAATTGAGGCTTCGACTGGCAAAGCGTACACTGTTGTCAATCCCAACGCTACGGGGAATGCAGGTTCGCTAAATCTGAATGTTAATCGATTGATTGTCCGGGATGGAGCCACAGTGACTGTTCAGGCTTTGGGAACGGGAAGGGCTGGTAATATTAATGTGGTTGCAAAGTCGATCGCCCTGGATAACAAAGCCAGCATTGACGGTACAACTGTCTCCGGTACTGGGGCAAATATTAATCTGCGATCGCGAGATATCCAGTTGCGGCGTGGCAGCAGAATTACAACGGATGCAGGTAGTTCTGACGGTGGAAACATCAGAATTAATAGCGATATTTTGGTAGCTTTACCGCGAGAAAATAGCGACATTACAGCTAATGCTCGCACAGCTACTGGAGGACAAGTTGCGGTGAATGTACCGAATATCTTTGGTTTTACGAGCGTTAATCGCGAAGAAGCTAGAAGCAGTTTAGGACTGACTGATGCTGAATTTGCCAACTTACAAGTGAATCCAACTTCTTTAATTCCCACTAGCGACATCGCAGCTATTTCTCAACAGGCTGGCCCGGCTTTGCAAGGGGCAGTAACGTTTAGCACTTCTGGTGTCAATCCGGCTCAAGGATTGGTAGAATTGCCACAAAATGTTATCTCTCCAGAGGCATTAATCGTAGCTAATCCTTGCACTCAAGGGGCGGTAAGTGAGTTTACTATTACTGGTAAAGGAGGAATACCTGCGAACCCAAATGATTTGCTCAGCAGCGATTCTACCCAGTTTAGTTGGGTGGAACCGGCCGTAGGTGGAAGTCAGAATCTACAGGCTACAAAGGCAGAAATAGAAATTCCGCCCCAGCCAGTGATTCCCGCTCAAGGCTGGGTGATGAATGCTGATGGACAAATAACGCTTGTAGCATACAATCAAACGGCTCAGGTTCGGCAGCGATTGAAACCTGCTTTGCCTGTTTGCCCGGAGCGCTGAAATGCTTTATTCTCCCTCTGCGTTCTCTGCGGTTAAATCATCGCCATGCAGGAAACGACATAAAAGGACACTCCAAGAGCCTTTCTTCGTGTCAACTTAAGCCTGAAACCTTTGATAAATATCGTTTTTACCATGGTTCAGATCCCCCTAAATCCCCCGCATCGTTGCGGGGACTTTGAGAAGAATCTTGTCCCCCCCGACTATCCGGGGGGTTAGGGGGGATCTAGATTTAATAGTCAAATAACAGTCTCTGACTAGGTTTGACCTTAAGTTGACACCAATAGGCTCTTGGAGTGTCCCGACAAATCTCGCCCGAAATTAACCAGGTTTGCGATTACTTAACAAACAGCATTTCTTGATAAGTAGGCAGCGGCCACAAATCATCAGCCACTTCAGCTTCCAAAGCATCAACATACTGACGAACCTCATCCATCAAAGGACGAATGGTTTGCGAAGCAAACTGCATATGCTCTTCAGTTGTAGCAAAATCGTGCTTGCCCAAAGCATCACTCAACTTGCTCGCAGTATCCATCATCGACTTAACCAGCGTCGCGACTTTTTCAGCAGTTGCCTTTTCTAATTCAATGCCAATCTCTTTCAAGCCAGCAATTGTGTTAGAAAGATCCGACAAATATCTCACCGCTGCCGGATAAATCATTGTTTTGGAAATGCTGCCGACCAGTTTTGCTTCGACTTCAATAGCCAGTATATACTGCTCTGCATACACATCAAAACGGCTTTCCAATTCAACCGGAGTCAGAACGCCTGTCTTTTCAAACAAGTCCTCAATGTATTCTGCCTTCAATACGGGCAAAGCATCGGCGGTAGTCCGCAAGTTAGCTAAACCGCGTTCTTCAACGGCCATTTTGTGCCATTCTTCAGAATAGCCGTTGCCGCCAAATACTACGGCGCCGTGTTCGTCCATCACTTCTTTCAAGAGTGTTTGGATGGCAGCATTCAGTTCAGTTCCCTTAGCCAAATCGCTTTCTAATTTGTTAGCAACCCAGTCTAAAGAATCGGCAAGAATTGTATTCATCGCGACCAGCGGGCCGGAAACAGATTGACCCGAACCTACTGCGCGGAATTCAAAGCGGTTTCCAGTAAAGGCAAAGGGCGAAGTCCGGTTTCTGTCACCGGCATCTTTTATGAAAGTAGGCAGTGTTTCTACGCCTAAATTCATGATTCCGCGACCTTGAGAACCCTTAACTCCGCCCTGGCGAATTTGCTCGAAGATATCTTCTAATTGCGAACCCAAATAGACAGAGATAATCGCTGGCGGAGCTTCATTTGCACCCAAGCGGTGGTCGTTGCTAGCAGTTGCAACTACTGCGCGCAACAAGGGGCCGTATTTGTGAACGCCGCGAATTACAGCGCCACAGAAAACTAGGAATTGGACGTTCGAGTGGGGTGTATCGCCGGGGTCTAATAAGTTGCCTTGGGTGGCGTTACCGACTGACCAGTTGACGTGTTTGCCGGAACCGTTGATTCCTGCGAAAGGCTTCTCGTGCAGCAAGCACATAAAACCATGTTTCTTCGCTGTGTTGCGTAGAATTGTCATGGTCAATTGTTGGTGGTCGCTGGCGACGTTTGCTGCTTCAAAAACTGGTGCAATTTCAAACTGACCGGGTGCTACTTCGTTGTGGCGGGTTTTGGCAGGAATGCCCAGGCGGTACATTCTTTCTTCAACTTCTTGCATGAAGACTTGAACGCGCTCTGGGATTGCTCCAAAATAGTGGTCGTCAAATTGCTGACCTTTGGCTGGAGGTTTGCCGAACAGGGTGCGACCTGCTAATAGTAAATCGGGGCGGCTGTTGGCGAAGTTGGAATCTATTAGGAAGTATTCTTGCTCGGAACCGCAACTGGAATTCACGGGAGCTACTTCGGTATTTCCTAACAGTTTTAAGACTCTGGTTGCTGCTTTGTTCATGGCAGCAATGGAGCGCAAAAGCGGGGTTTTCTTGTCTAGGGCTTCACCTGTCCAGGAGATGAAAACAGTGGGAATGCACAATGTCATGCCGTTGTCTGTTTCCATGACATAGGCGGGGCTGGTGACATCCCATGCTGTGTATCCGCGAGCTGCTGCGGTGGAGCGAATTCCGCCGTTGGGGAAGGAGGAACCGTCGGGTTCGCCTTGTACTAGCAGTTTACCTGCAAATTCTGAGATGACGGAGCCGTCGCTTTGGACGGAGATGAAACCGTCGTGTTTTTCGGCGGTGCTGTTGGTTAGCGGGTAAAATACGTGGGCGTAGTAGAGGGCTCCTTTGGAAATCGCCCAATCTTTCATTGCTACTGCCACGACATCGGCTACGGAAGGATCGAGTGTTGTACCTGTTTGAATGGTATTTTTTACTGATTTGAAAATGCTTTTGGGCAGGCTTTCTTGCATTTTGCTCAGACTAAACACGTCTGTTGCCCACATTTCTTCTAACCGCTTGGGAGGCTTTGCAGGAGTTATTTGGCGGTTGACGATTTGAGAAATTGCTTGAATGCGCGATTCGTTTCCACTCATGGTTATTTTTATGCGAATTAGGGACAGGTAGCTGTGAAAAAATATAGGTTAGCGCAAGTCTAACCGTTGACGAATATGTTGGATTTACCAACATTTTTAGTCTGACCTAACTTTTTGGAGAATGCCTTGTTTGGCAGGCTCTCAAAGATTGGAGGAGCAAGGCGGAATCTCTTCGCCGTCCGTGTTGGTGAGAATCCGGTGTTCGATAGATGCGGTTGGATTTCGATTATTAGCAAGCAAATAGATGACTGGAGACTGTACTAATTTGAGTCAACATCGTAGATGTCGGCGCTGCACAGATTTACTGGCTAATTTTCACCCTGGTAAGCTCAAAAATTTTGTGCGAGTTAATTCCTATGAATTCTGGTCAAAACTACTTATGGTTTTTAATGGTTCGACGATCGCTAAATCGCAGTCCAGCAAACAACGCACTCGTTTAGCGTTTTGGGGAATTATGGAGAGTACACAATCTACACTTGGAAATTGTAAACAATCATTAAGGAAATAAATGTATCGTAGACTACAGAATTTTAGTTTTTTTTGCCAACGGACGATCGCCCGATCGCGCATAACGGCAGAATTTGAGTTGTAGGGTGTGTCAGCAGCGCGTTATTTTATCCAGAATTGAGGGTTCAAAGCTGACGCACCTACTTCATGTCATGTCTGTTAAATTGCGCGCGATCGAATTTTGTCGTGTGGTGGGGGCGGGTTTATGGATATTGTTGGTTTGAGTCAGAGATTGTTTGTGAACGCCCCTACAAGCATTTTGATTCATTCACTGGCTCTGATATCAGATTATAAAATAAACTTCTATTGAATTGCGCGCGATCGAATTTTGTCGTGTGGTGGGGGCGGGTTTATGAGATTGTTGGTTTGAGTCAGAGATTGTTGGTTAACCGGCCCCTACAAGCATTTTGATTATTTTACTAGATAAACCTCATTTGATTTTTGCTTTCGCCGCCCTCGACTCGATTGTAAATCCGGGAATATCTTGTAATTCTGTGGCGCTCAAACTGTACTGTTCGCAAACCAAACTTAAGCGAGTCCCGCTACTTTTTACGGCGTTGACTGAGTGTGTCAAATCTCCTTGAAAATAGATCAGTGAATTGACTTGTGGCTTAATCTGTCCGACTTGCTGTTTGTTGCGCCGGAGTATCAATTCTCCGCCTTGCAAATTTGGGGGAACTTGTACGTACAAAACGCTGACGGCGGCGGGAGGTTCAACCGTTTTGCAGTACGATCGCAAAGATCGATCGATATGCGGATCGACGCGGGAACCTTCGCCCAGAAGCAGGGGATTGAGGTAAAAAGCGTTGCATTCCGGCTGTAATGCTTGGTCTAGATAGGGTTTGAACAACGGGAATCGGCGCTCGACTTCGGCGATTTGAGCGCGCCCAAATACCACGGAAAAGCCTTTTGTGCCGATGAAATCGCGGTTGAGGTTGTTGGTTGCAAAGTAAGGTGAGGCGAGAATTGCTCCTCGTAAGTCGTTGAGATAGTCGATCGAGAAAGCGTTAGGATGTTGGCTGTAGTATTTCAAGGCGCTCAAAAATCATCAAAGTTTAAAAGTTTAACGGAAACAGCGGATAGGAATGCAGCAATTGCTCAGACTTGGGAAAAGCTTAGTTCCTCGCGCAGGATATGCGGAAGTTTTGCGAATTAATAGTAACACGAAGGGAACAATCAGCACAAGCTCCAACGGGAATGGCCGGACTTTGCTGGATCGAGGTTTTTGCATTAGTTGTTGTATGTAATATCGTTTCCGCTTGGATCGGAATGATTTAACCGCAGAGAATACAGAGAAAGGGAAGAGAGAGATAAATACAGGACGATGTTAACGGATTTGATATAAATCGTCGATCGAGAACGACTATTACAACTCTAGCTTGCAGTAAATTTTGCCGATCGTCCAAAACGCGATTGTTGTTTGCTAATTCCCAAAGTGCGATCGATTGACATAGGTTAAAAGTTATATAGAAATCCTAAATCATTTGTGAATTTCTTACTCCCTCCCCTTAATAAGGGGAGGGTTGGGGTGGGGTAAAAAAACTTTACGAGTCATTTAGGACTGCTATAGTCGATCGCATAAGCTACCTTAAGAAAATTATGCGTTTCTTTCGTTTTGGCTGTCTTGGTATTTTAGGCTTGTTAATTATCCTCTCGGTTGCCCCCGGACAAATTATGAAATTGGGTATTCGCACGGCCGAATTTAGTCCTGATGGCAAATATTCGATCGCGATTCTCAGATATCCAATGCTGTTTTCTATGCCCGGTGGAGGAAGCGATGCCCCCTGCGATGTATTTCTGTTCGATGCGGCTGGAAGAGAGTTGAATAGTAGAAGTGTGGAGATGGTGCAACTTGTGTCTGTGCACTGGCAGGGCGATCGGGTGAGAATTGGGGATATGTTAGATGAATGGAAATTGCCCAAAATAGATAATATCAACATTTTGCTGTTTAGTGCTGCTTACACGGGCGATCGCGCAGCAGTCGAAAAGCTCTTGGCAAAAAATGCAGATATCCATTTCAAGACTTATTTAAACCAAACACTGTTACACGCGGCTGCTTTTGGCCCGAATCAGGCAATTGTACAGTTGTTTCTCCAAAAAGGATTGGATGTAAGGGCTCTCGACAAATCAGGACAAACGCCCCTGCACGCGGCGGCTGCTGGACGGGGTAGCGGGGCGATCGACCTTTTAATCGCCAGCGGTGCAGACATGGAGGCGATCGATCTCCCCCGTCACGATACTGGACAAACAGCACTCAACATCGCAGCAGATAGGGGCAATTCTCAAGCAATGAAAGCCTTGATCGAGCGAGGCGCCAAGGTGAATGACAGCACCTTTTTTTCTGTAATCAAGAGGTTTAAGTCTGAAAAAACGAAGCAAGAGATAATTGAATTACTGCTCGATCATCAAGCTGAAGTACCATCAGGTTTACTTTACAGCGCTGTCTCCCATCGAAATATCGAGATTGTAAAATTATTGATCGATCGCGGTGCTGATGTGAACGAACCAGATCCTTACGATAATACTACTCTGTTGATGAGAATTGTGCAACCCCATACTGGTATCTCTCCGCAATTAAAACCTGCCTTAGTGAAGTTATTTCTTGCAAAGGGTGCAGATGTGAACGCTCGAAATAAAAATGGTGCAACTGCCTTAAGTATTGCTTACAAATCATCCACTCCGGAGATTGTTAAGTTACTCCAACAGCACGGAGCTCAAAGATAAATCTGCGGTTTAAACCTATAGCGGTTATCAGAAAGATGAGGTATGTTGTTGGGCTTAAGCCCTCTTAGTCTAAGCGGTTATACCAGCTCTCTGACGTACCTCATCTTTTTGAGAAAGGCTATATTCTCAATAAATTTTCATCTGCCCAGGCGGATTTAGGAATAAACGAGATATGAAAGTCGTATTTTGTATGCGGTAGTCAGAGGGCTAAAGCCCAACAACGTACCTCATACCTCATCTTTAATCTGCCGAGGCGAATTTAGGAGTCAACGAGGTTTCAAAGTCGTATTTTGTATGCGGCAGTCAGAGGGCTCGCATCCCAACAACGTACCTAATCTTTCTGATAACCGCTATACATTTTAGGGATTTGTATTTATATCAAATCTGGCTGTACCGCAACAAAGTCTGACGCCAATTTCAGGGCATCTTCGCGAGTCGCAATTCTCCCTTCCACCCGCGCTAATTGAATCTCCATTAACAATTGACCGATGCGCGGACTTCTGGGAATATTCAAAGATTCCATTAACTCATTGCCGCTCACTAATTGTGTGGGATGGGCGACTATATCACCGGCATCGAGATAGCGATTAATTAACAGTGCAATCTCCTCAACCGCAATTCCCGCTGCCATGGCTAAAACTGCTAAAATTGGAAATACTATTCCCACGTCGCGAAACAAGAAATACTGTTCTCGTAAGGACATTTCTGCAATCGGTTGTGCTTGAAGTTGTGGCAAATATTTCAAAAGCTCGATCGCACTTTTAATCTCTGCATTGCTGTACTTCAACCGCAGCAACTCGGTTTCAGCAATTGTCGGGTCGGAATTTGCCAAAACAGCCAACTTCCCGATCGCCAACAACGGCGTTTTAATTGTATCCCGAATCGATCGCCCAAACTCTTTCCCCAACTCCGGGTAAATTGCCGCCAATTCAGCAGCACACGCGTCGATTTTTGTCAAAATATCGAAACGGTCGATCGCACTTGCAAACCAAATCGAAAATAACCCATCTTCGCAACCCTTACAAATCCAAGGAACACCGTTATTATTGCTCAACAAATAACCCAATTCTGTCCGCACCCGTTCCACCGCCACCCGACTCAACAGCGGCGCCAATTCCCGAATCGCCTGCAAAGTTTCCGGTTCGATCGCAAAACCCAACTGTGCTGCTTGGCGGTAAGCTCTTAATAACCTCAGCGGATCGTCCTCTAAATTCGATCGCGAAATCATCCGCAGCAAACCCAACCGCAAATCAGTTTGACCGTCCAAAGGATCGATGATTTCTCCGGTAAAAGGATTGCAGGCGATAGCATTACTCCGAAAATCCCGGCGCAGCAAATCCTCCTCCAGACTCCCGCCAAAAGCCTGGGCAAAATCCACCGTACCGCCCGCAAACACCACCCGCGCAATCTGTCGTTCCGCATCCAACAACACAAATCCGCCTTTCGTGCGATCGGCAATTTTTCTAGCAGTTTTCACCGCCCGTGCTAACATAACGAAATCCAAATCAAAATAGTGCGATCGGCGGCCCAGCAGCGCATCCCGCACCGCGCCGCCCACCAAATAAACAGGCGGTGTCAGCAGTTCCAAATCGAACGGCCAAGTCTCAGGAGATAACGCAGGTGGCAAATTCATCGGCATCGCAACAAAAATCTACTTTCCTTACAAACAATAAAACTCTTGCTACGCTAGATTAACAGAAAGCTCAAAATTCACCAATCTTTTTGAAATGCACAGAGGATATCAAGAATGTGTATTTGTATTAACTGCCACTATGTAGACCGCTGCTTCACCTACCACGCCGTAGAAGGACAGCACGAACAAATCCACCTCACCGAAACACCCGATTTCGACCCCGTAGAACCCACCATCAACGTCAACATCCGCCCCCGTCAAGACGAAGTAGAAATGGAATGGGATGTAGTCGGGTGTCAAAGTTTTAAGCAAGAGACCGGCAAATGGGCCAAATTGCGGCCCGGCGAACTTGTACCAACTTGAGTCAGTTGACTGTTGACTGTTGACTGTTGACTGTTGACAGTTGACTGTTGACAGTTGTTAGTTATTAGTTATTAGTTGTTAGTAGACCGTAGACATTTGACCTGTGGTAGGGGCGGTGCCCCCGTGCCCGCCCTCTTCGTTAACAGTTGGTATTTTTTAGTTCCAATTCCCGATGTCCGATGTCCGATGCCCGATGCCCAATTCCCAATTCCCAATTCCCAATTCCCCATTCCTAAATCTAAAATCTAAAATCTAAAATCTAAAATCCAATGTCCTATTGCTTAAACCCAACTTGTCACAATCCGCAGAACCAAAGTGATGCAGAATTGTGCCAAAGTTGCGGCTCAAAATTGTTGTTAGCTAACGAACAATCGCCATCAGCATCTCGCTACCGTAGCATAAGGGCGATCGCACAAGGAGGCTTCGGCAGAACTTTCCTAGCAGTTGATGAAACCAAACCCCAGAATTTTGCACAGTGCGTCATCAAGCAATCTTTACCGCCCAACACCGCAGCCGAAAAAGCCTCTCAACTATTTCACCAAGAAGCAGCCCAGCTAGAAACCTTGGGGAAACATCCCCAAATTCCCGAATTAATCGCGCATTTTGAACAAGAGGGAAGACAATATTTAGTACAAGAATTTATAGACGGCAAAAATTTAGCTCAAGAATTAGAACAAAAAGGAGCATTCACCGAAACCCAAATTCGGCAAATCCTCAACGATTTATTGCCAGTGATCCACTTTGTCCACAAATCCAAAGTCATTCACCGCGATATCAAGCCCGAAAATATCATTCGCCGCCGCCTATCTCCCGCCCCTTTACCCGCCTTAGAAAATTCCTATCAACCCTCTCCTTTCCAAAAAGATATCGTTTTAGTAGACTTTGGTGCAGCAAAGAAAGTAACAGCAACCGGATTGCCACAAACTGGTACAATCATCGGCAGCGCTGCTTATACAGCCCCAGAACAATTGATGGGAAAAGCAGTTTTTGCTAGCGATATCTACAGTTTGGGTGTTACTTGCATTCACTTGCTGACTCACATTCCTCCCTTCGACTTGTTCGACAGCGCCGAGGATTCTTGGGCTTGGCGAAATTATTTGAAGAGTGCTGTTAGCGACGATTTCGGCCGCATCCTCGATACGATGCTCCAAAGTGCCACAAACCGGCGCTACAGTTCAGCATCCGCAGTCATCCGGCAGTTGAACCCCAAGCCGGTCTATTTAGACGTGCAGCCCGTGTTGGATGCGCCGGAAACAGGCGCAGAATCCAAGCCTGCACTGGCGCCCGCACCTGCGCTTTTCAGTCGGGAACAGCAAGCCGAAATTCAGGAAGCTTTACAAGAGGCGATCGCCCCGTACAATGTTACAATCCAAATCAGTCAAGCCAAGCAAAAGCTCAATATCGTCATCAACAGAACCGAAGACAATCCCGTTTACTATCCGCACTTATCCCAAATAATTGCCACCAAACTCACCGCTTTGCAGTTAAACAAAGTCGCAGCCATTAAGCTGTTGGGAAGAGTCAACAATTCTCGCGTCCCCGAGTGGAAGGAAGTATTGCAAATCGATCCCAAAATTCAATTGAAAAACAAACTCCTGCGGCTGCAACACAATCAATTAGCCAAGAAAATCGCCCCAGTTGTTACCCAAGAATTTTGGCTTCCGAAGTTGAAAACTCAGGATTTCTGGCTCGATTCGCTCATGTTTGCTTTAGTTTGGTTTATATTTGGCTCTCAAATAGTCATTTTTAATTCTTGGTTCGCGCTCATAGTTGCATCCGGTTTTATGGTTGTCAAACATCAAGTTTCTCAAGACAAAGAATTTGCGAACAAGAATTTATTTGCAAGTTTAGTAGTGCTGTTTTTACTAACTGGTGGCATGGGCAATTCCAGGATTTTAAACACGGGAATATTTGGCATTTTATTGGGTTGCTTGGTTGTGGCATTGCCACTGTTTTTTGTGAAGGAAAATTATCAGTAATCGTGAATAGCAATCCCCAAGACGGAACATTAGTAAAAAAATACGGCTTAGCGTTGCACACCTCAACACCCGAATTAGGTTTAGCAATCAGCAATTTTTCCGGCGATTATCGCTGCCAAACTTGGAATTTGGGCCGCAGTTTAGCAACGGATTTACACCAGCATTTAGTAGAGTTTATCACGCCACAAACTTGGGCAGATTTGGCTTTTATTGCAGTGGCAAAGGGGCCCGGAGGTTTTACGGGGACTCGCATGGGTATGGTGACAGCGCGAACTTTGGCTCAACAGTTGAATATTCCGGTTTTTACCATTTCAACTTTGGCGGCTGTTGCTTGGTTGCACCCCCAATCCAGGGCGGGTACGGGGGAGCTTTTGGAATTAGAACCCCCCCAACCCCCCCTACAATCGGGGGGGCTTTTGGAATTAGAACCCCCCCTACAATCGGGGGGGCTTTTGGAATTAGAACCCCCCCTACAATCGGGGGGGCTTTTGAGAGAAGATATTGCGCTGCAAATGCCTGCACAGCGGGGGCAATTATTTGGCGCTGTTTATGCAGTTAACAGTAATTGGGGTGTAACAGAGTTGTTTTCTGATGCAGTAATGACGGCGGAATCTTGGCAGGAAAAGTTGGCAAGTTGGGGAAGTTCCTATCAGTTGATTGAAGTTGGCAGCGAGTTGGGTTCGTCGGTTGCTGGCGTGTTGGATTTGGCTTATTTGGAGTGGCAACAAGGAAGTCGCCCGGATTGGTGGGATGCTTTGCCTTATTACGGGCAACATCCCGTACAGGGGCAATGAATATTGGGAATAGGGCATTGGGAATAGGGCATTGGGCATTATTTCGTTTCAGTTAAATCAACTTGTAGAGTGCGTTTTTTTTCGGACTATGCCCGATGCCCTCTTTGCCCGATGCCCGTAAATGATTTATAAGCAATTAAGCAGACTTGATATCATTGTTTATTTAAGGGCGATACAAAGTTCGAGGCAAAATGTTAATGTCAGCGGATCTGGGTTTTCGGTTCGCAATTGGTCGATTTCATCAGGATTGCAGCCGCGAGATTCCATAAAAGCGAGCATCCAGCTAGTTAGTGTATCAATATCAATATATTTTGCTCCGAGACATTCGGGACAAGTTTCTCCGTTGACAGTACCTGTGCCTTCGCACTCAGGGCAATCCCAGTGGGTGTTTATCGGATTGGATTCGATTAGGCTGTTGCTCATTTTAGGCAAAAGTTCGATCGCACTACTCGTTCAGTTTAGCAATTCCGGCAAAATGTCGATCGCCCTCACTTCTTCCTACCTTTACACCAAGCGGGCTAAAGACTAAGATCGAAGCAAATACAAAAGGGGTATTTATGTTCGATCGCGCTCAATGGTTTTTGGCTGGAATGTCGCCCAATAATATGGCGGCTTTTCTGCTGCAAGGAGAGTGGAAATGATATAATAGTTAAAGGTTCTCAGAGGTAAAATCCATGAAAATTACTCTCAAGCCCGATCAGGAAAAGTTCATAGAAGCACAAGTTACAAGTGGCAGATATCCTTCACCGGAGGAGGTAATCGCAGCGGCATTAGAACTATTAGCCGAAAACAGCGAGACAAAAAAAAGCAATAGCTATCAAAAATGGGTTGAAGAAACTCGCCCCAAAGTAGCAACAGGGATAGCTCAACTCGATCGCGGTGAAGGGATTGATGGAGAAATAGTCATCGCAAAATTGCAGGAAAAATTTCGCAAAATGCGGGAGAATCAAATATGAGTCGCTACATTGTTTCTCCAGAAGCTAGTCGCGATTTAGATGAAATTTCTGATTACTTTGCAGCTACCAATATTGAAGCCGGAGAAAAGTTTGTTGGGGAGTTCAATCGAAAGTGTCGCAATTTAATTAACTTTCCTAATATGGGTCGTAGTTACGAGGAACTAGCTGCTTCTGTGCGGGGGCTTCCTCTCATGGGTTACATTATTCTTTATCGGGCGATAGACAGTGGAATTGAAATTATCAGGGTGGTGAGGGGAGAACGGGATTTACCGCCGCTATTTTATGATGAGGATGAGTGACACAATGATTCGATCGCACTATTGGTTTAGTTTGGCAATTTAAGAAAAATATTGCTCCCTGACTTCTTCCTGCATTTACACCGAGCCCGCTAGTTATTAAGATTGAAAAAAATACAAAAGGGGTGGTTATGTTCGATCGCGCTCAATTGATTTTAGCTGGAATGTCGATCGCGCTTTCGCTTCATTTAAGTCAGCCAGCAGCAGCGATGCCCGTTGGCAAAGTCGAACAAACAGCACAAACTAACAGTATTGATGCTGCCTACTCAGCATTAAAAGAGGGACGGCTGCTCTACCAGCAAGGAACGGTAGAATCGAAAAAAAGTGCTTTAGCCCAGTTTGAAATAGCATTAAAATTGTTTCGGGAAGCGGGCGATCGTTCTGGAGAAGCTGTTACCCTCAGCAACATCGGTTTAGTTTACTCAGATTTAGGGGAACCGCAAAAAGCTTTAGAATATTACGATCGCTCCCTGCCCTTAAGTCGTGCCGTTGGCGATCGAGCGCAGGAAGCTGTTACCCTCAACAACATCGGTTTAGCTTACTCAAATTTGGGAGAACCACAAAAAGCTTTAGCAGCTTATAACCAATCCCTGCCTCTGAGTCGTGGCGTTGGCGATCGCTTTCAGGAAGCTATTACCCTCAACAACATCGGTGTAGTTTACTCAAACTTGGGAGAACAACAAAAAGCTTTAGAATATTACGATCGATCGCTTCCCCTGAGTCAAGCCACCGGCAATCGATTGCAAGAATCTAATACCCTCAACAACATTGGTTTAGTTTACTCAAAGTTGGGAGAACAACAAAAAGCTTTAGCAGCTTATAACCTATCTCTGCCCTTAAGTCGGGAAATCGGCAATCGCTTTCAGGAAGCTATTATCCTCAGCAACATCGGTTTAGCTTACTCAAATTTGGGAGAACCACAAAAAGCTTTAGCAGCTTATAATCAATCCCTATTTTTGAGTCAGGCCGTCGGCAATCGAGGGCAGGAAGCTATTACCCTAAATAACATCGGTTTAGTTTACTCAAATTTGGGAGAACCACAAAAAGCTTTAGCAGCTTATAACCAATCCCTACCTCTGAGTCGAGCCGTTGGCGATCGAGCGCAGGAAGCTATTACCCTCAACAATATCGGTTTAGTTTACTCAAATTTGGGAGAACCACAAAAAGCTTTAGCAGCTTATAACCAATCCCTACCTCTGAGTCGGGCTGTTGGCGATCGCTCGCAGGAAGCTATTACCCTCAACAACATCGGTTTACTTTCCTCAAATTTGGGAGAACCACAAAAAGCTTTAGCAGCTTATAACCAATCCCTACCTCTGAGTCGGGCCGTCGGCAATCGCTTTCAGGAAGCTATTACCCTCAACAATATTGGTGTAGTTTACTTACAATTAGAAGAACAACAGAAAGCACTAAAATATTACAGTCAGTCGCTTCTCCTGCGTCGGGCAGTAGGCGATCGCTCTGGAGAAGCTCTCACCCTTTACAGTATAGCTTTTCTCAAACGGACTCTCGGAAATCTTCCCGAAGCCATCAATAACATGGAATCTTCTATCCAAATAATCGAAAATCTCCGCACCAAAATTACCAGCCCAGAACTTCGCACCTCATACTTTGCCACAGTACAAAACTACTACGAATTCTACATCGATTTGTTAATGCAACTGCATAAAACTAATCCTAAATTCGGTTACGATACCAAAGCCCTAGAAGCCAGTGAACGTTCGAGGGCCCGCAGCCTCCTAGAACTCCTCCAAGAAAGTAATGCCAACATTCGCGAAGGCATTTCTCCCGATTTATTGCAACAAGAAAAGAGTTTGCAACAGCAATTAGACGCCACAGAAAAACGGCGCATCGAATTAATCAGCAGCCCCAATCCCAATGCAGATTTAGTTGAAGCGACCGACAAAAAACGCCTGGAATTACTGCAACAATACCAGCAAAATCAAACCCAAATTCGCAGCACCAGTCCCCGCTATGCTTCCCTCACTCAACCCCAACCTTTAACGCTGCCAGAAATCCAAAAACAGATTCTTGATGACAATACTATTTTATTGCAATATTCCCTCGGCGAAGACCGCAGTTATTTGTGGGTTGTGACAGCTACTGGAATCACCAGCTACGAACTTCCCAAACGCGCCGATATTGAAACAGCAGCCCGGAATTTCCGAAACACTGTAACTGACGGCCGTTACAGAGAGATACCGAAAAGAGTTGCCGAGGCAAGTACAGCTTTGAGTGAGTTAATTTTACAGCCAGCCTCCGCGCAGTTAGGACAAAAACGCCTATTAATTGTTCCCGACGGCGTGCTGCACTATACTCCTTTTGCAGCTTTATCACTGACACAGGCAGCAGAACAAAATGCTAGTAATTTCTTAATTGCCCGACATGAAATTATTACCTTGCCTTCCGCATCAACTCTCGGTATTCTCCGGCAAAATTACGCGGACAGAAAACAGCCAAGTCGAACTTTAGCAATTTTAGCCGATCCGGTTTTCAGTCTAGATGATGAAAGAGTCAAAGGTAAAGTTACTCAAGCAACGACCGAAAAGTTAGAATCAAATAACCTCGGTTTAAATCGATCCAGCCGCGCTTCCAATCTAGCATGGCCGCCCACACGCCTGCCTTTTACGCGCAAAGAAGCCGACATAATATTAAGTTTAGTACCTTCAGTTGCTAGAACTCAACAATTTGATTTTGCAGCCAGTCGCACTACCGCTACCGATCGCAGTTTAGCCAATTATCAAATCGTTCACTTCGCCACCCACGGCATCGCCAATAGCAAAAATCCCGAACTGTCAGGAATTATGATGTCGATGGTGGATGACAAGGGCAATCTTGTAAATGGCTTCTTGCGACTGAATGATATTTTCAACTTGAAACTGGCAGCAAATTTAGTCGTTTTAAGTGCTTGTCAGACAGGATTGGGGCAGAACATTCAAGGTGAGGGAATGGTGGGATTGACAAGGGGTTTCATGTATGCGGGGGCGCAGCGGGTAGCGGTGAGTTTGTGGAATGTGGACGATGAAGGAACTTCTTTATTGATGCAAAAATTTTATCAGAAAATGCTGCTACAAAAGTTACCACCTGCCGCAGCTTTGAGGGCGGCGCAGATGGAAATGATGCAGCAGGAACCATGGAAGTCTCCCTATTATTGGGCTGCTTTTACCCTTCAGGGCGAGTGGAAATGAAGTAATAGGAGATTTGAGATTGTAGGTGTGTTATGAACTTGTTAAGTTTAGCTGGAATGTCGATCGCGCCTACAATATGACTTTTATGAGTTCAAAGTTGTGAAATTTATGAATAGACTTTAAGTTCAGCCTGCCCTACAATGACGATCGAGTGGTGCGATCAGGTAAATCAACCGCATCAAAAACTATTATTGGGTTGCGACTTATGGAAAATCGATTGACTGAGACTCAACTAACGCAAATAGTAGGTGAAGTAGAACGCCTTTCTAACCTCCAAAAAACTCAGCTTGACTCTGCAGAAGTCAAAGAAATTTTGCAGGAATTGAATTTGCCTCCAGAGTTGCTAGATGAAGCTTTAATCCAGTTGCAGCGTCGCGAAGCGTTGGCTCGACAGCAGAAGCGAAATCGTTGGATTGCAGGAGGATTGGCTGCGGCTGTGGCAGGGGCGATCGCAATTACCGGATTTTACATCCAACAAAGTCAACAAGCCCTCGATCGCATTTCGGTGCAACAAAACCGCATAACTTCCGTGCAGGATGATGGCGGCAATTTGACTGTTATTTCCCGCCAAAACAATCCCGAAATCTTTTACCGTACTACATTAAAAGATGCACCATTAGGCAAAAAACTATCGATATCCTGCGATTGGATCGATCCTAGTGGTCAAGTTGTCAAACAAAACCGCTATCAAACTCGCGAAATCGACAAACCCATCTGGAATACTCAATGCCGCCACCAAATTGGTACTGCTGCTGCTACCGGAAATTGGCAAGTTAAAATGTTTCTTGAAAATCGCGCGATCGGCAGTAAATCCTTTCAAGTCAAATAATCATACATAACACAAACTCTCTTCTTTCTCCCACTCTGCGTTCTCTGCGCTCTCTGCGGTTAATAAAAAAAATTAATTCCCATAGTATCTTTCCTATGACAATCACCAAACCGCGTCAATTTGTCGGATACTGGGGCTGCGACTCTCGCCAGAAATTAGAATCGCTGCTGGCGAAAATTATCAACCAATCTGGGAGACAAATTCCTGTTCCAAAAGTTGAGAATTCCTCCAATTTTACCACAGTAGACAGCCCAAATCCCCCTATTTGGAATGTTGCCAGTAGCGAATGCGATCGCCCGCAGCACTTGCCAACCCAAAAAAGCGCTAAAACTTGGCAGATCTCTGCCCTCTCAGCATCTGGACTATCTACCTATCCATCAACCAACGGCTTGCTATTACCCGATGCCTGGGCAAACGTCCGCGAAAATTGCCTAATTTTGGGACGAGAACCCTTTGGGCGAGTAACACTTTACTGGACGCAAATCGAGCAGAGTATTTGGTTCTCATCGAATATACAACTATTATTAAATATTTGCAAAAAACCAGATATTAGCATTCCTGGCTTGTACGGGTATAGCTGTTTTTCCTACGTTCCAACTCCCTTAACTCCCGTAGAAAATGTGTTCGCAGTTCCCGCCGGAACCGAATTGACATGGGAGTGCGATCGAGATACGGGTGTCATTCTTGAACCCAAATCAAAACGCTTGTTAGAATGGCGAGAAAGTTCAGAAGAAATACAAGACGAAGTAGAAGCAATAACACAATTGCAAAGCTTACTTAAAGATGCCGTTGAACGTCAAATTTCGGACATCAATAGCAATGAAACAGTCGGAGTATTTCTGTCAGGCGGTTTAGATTCCTCAGTAGTCGCAGCATTATTAATCAAAGCCGGAGTCAAAGTCCGCGCTTATACTCTCGACTTCGGCGATGCTGGAATTCCCGAATATCCTTGGGCTCAACAAGTTGCTTACTTTCTGAACATTCCCTTAGTCAAGGTAGATGCGAGTCCGCGCCGGATTAAACAAGCCTTGCATTCTGCGGTGAAAGCTTTAGATTTGCCCTTTGGTGACGGAGTGACAGTCCCGCTGTACCTGTTAAATGAGGCTGCAAGTCAAGAATGTGCGATCGTTTTTAACGGCGAAGGTGGCGATCAGTTATTTGCGGGCTGGACGAATAAACCTCTGATTGCAGCGGCTGTTTATCAAGCAGCAAATCCCGCCAAAGACCAAACTTTTGCCTTGCAATACTTGCGAACTTTTCACCGTCTGTCGGGATACGAATCTAAAGTTTATCAGCCGGAATTTTACACGGAAATTCAGAATGTGCAGCCTCAAGATTGGCTGTTAGAGGCTCTTAATCCTTCTGTGGGCGCGTCTTTGCTGCACCGCCTCCGCCGCGCGGGTTTGATGCTGAAAGGCGCGCAGAACATCCATCCGCGGGCTGCTAATTTGGCTTTGGCTTTTGGTCTAAAAGTACGATCGCCCTTTTGCGATTTTGCCCTCACAGACTGGACATTTCAACTGTCGGGAGAACTGTGTTTGCGAGGTGCTTGCGAGAAATACATCCTCAAACGGGCGGTAGAACATTGGCTACCTGCGGACATAGTGTGGCGGGAAAAGCGCGGTATGGGCGTGCCCTTAACTTCGTGGTGTTTTAACGAATTTTGGCATGACATGGGCGATTGGTTGAATCCTGCCGTGTTACTGTCAGAGAAACACTGGAAACCAGATTTAGCGGCTCAAATTATGTCCGGCAAATTCGCAGCCGGAATTCAAGGCAGACGCATTGGCGAAATGATTTGGCTGTTGGTGATGTGGCAAAATTGGCGATCGCAAATTTTAGGTGAGGATGTGAAAAATAAATCTTGGAATCATCCGTTTTGGTTGCCTCGACAGGTTTGGAATTACCGCCAGCGGTGGCAAGAATAAAAGCAACATTTTTTGTGAATCCTTCCTCTTCTCTTACTTCGCGTTCTTTGCGTCTTCGCGGTTCGTTAAAAAAATCTTATTTGCAACTCAAATCAAACAAATATATGCCAACAATTACCGATCGCAAATCAATCACCACAGCACCTCCTTTGACTCTTTCCCTAGCCCAAGAGCTATTAGCTACCTACGGTTCGCCACTTTACGTTTATCAAAGCGACATTTTGCGCCGGACTATCACCCGCATTACTAACGCAATTTCCTATCCGCGAACTCAATTTTGCTTCGCCAGTGTTACCAACGGTAGCATCGCATTGCTGCAAATCTTTCGGGATAGCGGGTGGGGATTGCACGCCAATACACCGGGAGATATTTATTTAGGAATTAAGGCAGGTTTTGCACCCCAAAATATTGTTTACAGCGGCAGTAATCTGCACCGAGATGAGATGGAACAAGTTCTCAAATGGGGTGTCAAAACTCTGAATTTCGACAGTCTCGCTCAATTGCAGTTGTGCTGTGAAGTGTACCAATCTCTCAGGGAAAGCCAGCAGGCTTTAGAACCGCCCAGTCTGGGTTTGAGGCTGAATTTGCCCGAATTAACGGGGGAAAGTCGCATTGGAGTGCGATCGCCCGAATTTCCCGCAGCAATTGCGATCGCCAAAACAGCCGGATTAAAGCTAAGTGGCTTGCATTTTTATCGCGGTACCGGCACTAATTCTACCGCAGCCTTTACTCAAGTAATTGATACCATAATTGCCGCAGCCCAGCAATTGCCAGATTGGGAATATCTCGACTTTGGTGGCGGCTTTGGCTATCCTTACCACAGCGGGGGTACAGCCTTTGACTGGGAACTATTTGGGGCAGAATTGACCAGCAGAATTTGTCAATTAGACCGCGCAATTGACTTAATAATTGAACCAGGGCGATCGGTTGTAGCAGGATGTGCTACTTTGCTCGCTCAAGTTGTTTCCACAAAATGGCAGGAAGCTAAACAAATTGTCGGTGTAGATACGACTGTTGCTAATCTTTCAGTACCATCGGTTCATGGTGGTTATCGAGAAATTTGTACCTGGAATTGTCGGGATGCTCTACATTTTACTGATGTTTGTGGCAATACGACTTATTCGCGGGATTATTTGGGGAAAAACTGTCAACTTCCGGCTTTGACTATTGGCGAAATCCTTGGTATTTTAGATGTGGGAGCTTATGGTTATGCCATGTCATCGCACTTTTTGCACCGCCCCAAACCTGCGGAAGTGCTGTTAGAAAATAGCCAACATCGCCTGATTCGCCAAAGGGAAGATTACAGCATTTTGCTAGCAAATCAAGTTTTTTGAATCATCACTAGGAGCTTTTTATGAAGTGCATTAACTGCCAAACTGACAATAAGTTAAAAGATCGCACGGCTAATAGAGGTCGCTGTCTACGATGCAGCCATCAGTTTGCTTTTGAACCGACGGCTATGACTGGTGTCAAAATAACTGACCCGATGTTTGCCAGGGCGATCGCAGATATTTCGGTTAACGACACGCTGTTCTTTACCCCTAAGCAGTTATTTTACCTTTTAGATAGGCGATCGAAACCAAAAATTTCTAATTTTTTATTAACAGTCCCAGGATACCTATTGCTTAATTTCTGTTTGGGTATCTTTGGTTTTATCTTCACAGCAAGTTTTCTTTCTGAAGGAAGTATAGTTTGGATTGCGGTCGTGTTTGTAATCAATAGTTTATTGATTAAAGCAACTTTTACTGCTAGCCGTTCTAGCAAGTATCCGTACCAACAACGACAGAAATTTGCAAAGACTTTGCAAGTTTGGGGAGGAATAGTTCTGGTGTTCGGAATCGGTTTTAATCTGTTATCAAGTTCCTTTCCGTTATTTTTAGCTAGCTCTATTCTCGGACTAGCTTCTATCTATTTGAGTCGTCTAGAAATTGACAATAAACCTGCAAATAGTCAAAAGTTTACGATTGACTCAAATCAGTTTCAAGGCTGGATGAATACTTGGACAAAAATTAACTCTCTGGCTAAAGTGCTGCCATCTCCCCGCGAGACAAATGAAAATGTCGCCGTTAGTCCCGATGTCAGCGCTTACAGTTTTGACAGATTAGTTGTGTGCGATCGCCCGGAAATTGCCCAATTTTTAATCGCCAACAATTTTCACTTTGAAAACAACTGTGCAGTCCTCAGCATAACTGGATATCCTCAAAGTATCTTCGACATAACTATGCAAATGCTGCGCCGAAATCTAGACTTAAAAGTGTATGCTTTGCACGATTGCACTCCCAAAGGAATTGGTTTGGTTGACCACTTGCGTACCAGTCCTAATTGGTTCCCAGATAACAGTGCGATAATTATTGATATCGGACTGCTACCCCGGCAAATTATGGCGGGTGGTGATAATATGTTTGTCTTAAGTTCTGAGCAAAATGCACAAGATGCTAGACAATTATTAGCCCAAATCCGCCAAGGTTTATCTGCTGAAGAATTGGAGTGGTTGGAATTAGGTAATTATGTAGAATTGGAATCCTTTAGTCCTCAAAAACTCATTCAAATTTTGAATCGAGGAATTGCTGGAAGTCGAGATTTAGGTAGCGATGACAGCAGTTTGATTCTGCTAGGCGGTACGGAGAGTTCTATCTATGTTGTTGATAGTTTTGGTTGAGGTTTTTATACCATATCCCCGCTCATTCAATATCGCAACTAAATAGGTTCGTAGTGAGGACTTTAGTCCTTCCTCATCAAATTCAGAGGGAGCATCTCAGTTTTGATTTTATAGTGCTGTCCCCGAAGAGCGAGCTATCCAACACTCGCTCTTCGGGGACGATCGCACTGTAAAGAAATTGCTTTTTTCCAAAAGTGAGATGCTCGCAATTCTGAGGACTGAAGTCCTCACTACAAACGTTATTTGATATTACTTATTACCTTGCAGCCAAAGTTCCAAACTCACCAACAACCACAACTTAACACCATAACGCCCCCAGGTATCTCCTTCATAATCTAACCATTGACCTATCAAAGATTGATTGAAATAAGGAGCGATCGCAGCTTTTTTTGACAGCAACAAACCCTTAGCTTCTCGTTGCCAAAACTTCTTAAATCCCAACTGCACCGGAACCAACATTCCGCTTTTTGGTCTATCTAAAATTTGAGCGGGTAAAAGGTCGGCAACAGCTTGTTTGAGCACAGCTTTTTCGACAACTCCCGACAGTTTGTATTCCGGCGGAATCGTCATACTCAAGTCAACTATTCGCTGATCAAACAAAGGCGATCGCCCGTGCAAGCCCGCAGCTTGAGTCAAATTGTTCACTTTGGTCAAAATCTGGTCTGCTCCCTTAAACTTGATATTTAACGCCATTAATCGATTCAGATAATTGCCGCTAGCATTCAAATCCGCACTAAATACCGAAGGTTCTGCTTGCATCGCTGCCCAAATTTCCGGTTTTAAAAGTTGAGGTAAATCCGCCGCGCACTTTTGAAATGAAAGCAAATATGCTGGCAGTGCATCCAAATTTGTGACAGAATTGTACAAGCTGTTCATTAACATTGGTTGATTTTTCGGACCACCAAAACAAGGATCGCCACCTTCGCCGTTCAGAATTACTTCGACAGATTCTCGCGCCATTCTTCCTAATAGCAAATTTGGCACTGTCAGCGGGTCGCCGATCGGATCGTCTAAGTAACCCATAGTTTCTGGCAACTTTTCCCACATATCCCGAAAGCTAATTTCTAAAATGTGGTGTTCAGTTTGGCAGTGTTCGGCGACTAAACTGGAAAATTCTAATTCGTTGGCGCATTCTTCGCCAAAATGAATTGAGTAACTGTGAATTGGCCGATCGCAAAATTGAGCAGCTAAAGCCGCGATGCAGCTAGAGTCTAACCCGCCGGAAAGAAAGACGCCTACAGGTTGATTTGCTGGCAAATATTCCCGGACAATTTCGTCTAAAATAGTTCGCAATCTCGCGCCGTGCCATTCTAAAGATTGTTCCGCCTCGACAACTTGTTCTCGCAGTTCCCAGTATGCCGAAATTGTCTCGTCAGGGAAGCTTAAAACGCATCCTGGACGCAGTTCTCGGACTTGCTGCCACAGGGTACGATCGCCCGGAACGAACGAACAGCAGAGGTAATCTCGCAGGGCTGTGAGGTCGATCGCCCTTGAGTGGTATTTTGCGATCGCCCGCAGTTGAGGCGCAATCCAGCGAGTCGCGCCAACATTAGTGTAGTAGAGAGTGCGCGCGCCCGTGCGATCGCGCGCCAGCCGCAAAACCTGCGATTGACGATCCCAGACAGCAAACGCAAACATACCCGCCAACAGCGGCAAACATTCAACGCCCCAGCGTTCCCACAGTTGAGCGACTAATTGGCGATCGCAGCCCTGCCAACTACTCGCAGAAATGCCCAATTTTTCCAGCAATTGCGATCGATTGCTGAGCCAAATATCGCCAACAATCACAAATTTTTGAGAGGGACTGAGAATTAGCTGAACGCTTGGGTTAGAGCAAATAATCGCAATTTGACCATCTCGCCACGCTGCATCATCTGCGATCGCATCTATTTTCCCCCAAGCTATCCGCCAACTTGAGGCAAATTCAACCAGAGGACTTGGAGGAACTGAAATTTTTTGTTTTTGGCTACTCTTGTAATTCAGTAATGATTTTATATTGTTCATTCTGGCAAGCTTAATATTATTTAGAATAATATCAAGCTTAACAGAAACGTACACCCTGCGATCGCTTTATTTATTAGGATCGCGAATTAAATAATTTACACAAGCTGGTGGGATGGGCATCCCGCCCGTCTATAAATAACGGGCGGGACGCCCATCCCACAATAATGAAAATTGTAAGTTATTTAATTCTCATTCCTTAGTCGGCGTCTGGCGGACATCGTTTGTATAGGCGCGAATGACCTTCGCCGACCAACTCGCCGCCGAGTTAGTCGGCGGCGAAACAGATTTATCGCCCGCCAGCTAAAACCGATCGCAAATTGCGATCGCGCTGGGATTTATCCCTAAGTTCAGGAGTTGCCATCCGCAACACAAAATCGAGCAGCCAAGGCGCAATTCTGTGACACCAAACTGCTAAATGACTTTGATATCCTACCAAGATTTCCGGCGCATCTTTGTGCAATCCCTCCACCAGTGCGAGGGCAACTTTTTCGGGAGTTGTGGGCACTACCCACCGGAATTGCTCTAAGTCTCGCACCATGTCGGTATCTGTTAGAGATGGGAGCAAAGCAGTTACCCGAACATTATACCCTGCTAACTCGCTGCGTAAAGCTTGGGTGAATCCCAAAATGGCAAATTTAGTAGCAGAATAAGTTGCCATTGTCGGAGCCGCAATTTTACCCATCAAGCTCGAAACATTGACGATTGTTCCGTCTTTTTGGGCAGCCATTCGCCTCGCTATTAACCGGGTGATTGTGTAGGTTCCGAGCAAATTCAAGGCAATTTCTTCCTGAATTAATGGGAGTGGCGATCGCAAGAATGATGCTTGGTGCGCGACGCCGGCACAGTTGACTAGCAGGTGAATTGGGCCGTTATCTCGCCAAGCTTGGGCGATCGCAATATTCACCGCCACTGACTGAGTTAAATCTAAAGCTAATGGCACTACTTCTACACCAAAAACATCGATTTCCTCTGCCAATTCAATTAATTGCTGGCGGTTGCGCGCCACAATCAACAAACGTTTGATGCCTTGTTTGGCTAATTCAAGAGCGATCGATCGCCCAATTCCACGTGAAGCCCCTGTAACAAGAGCTGTTTTTCCTTGAAGCTGCATAATAGATTAAACCTTCTGATTTTGATGCTTGCTGTGGCACGGAGTTAGGAGTTGTGAGTTATGAATTATCAGTTATGAGTTGAATGTTTTCGCGGTAACAACTCAGAATAGATAATTGTGGTAAAGGCTATCTAGTTTAGATATACCTAATTTATTTGTGGAGTTAACTCAAAACTCAAACCTTTTGAATCGTGGACGTGCGCGCAAGCTGAACTAAACTTTAAGTTGCCAGAAATCTGTCAGAAATCTGGTCGTTCAACCTCATTCAAGCAGACAAGCCTGACATGAGAAAACCTAGTCGAAAATCATTGCCAAGCGGGCTTTATTACCGCTTTTTCTTCAGTCTGCGGAGGCAGACTTTGCTTGTGTAGGTGCGAATTTATTCGCCGAGTTATCTTCAGTCTGCGGAGGCAGACTTTGCCTGTGCAGCCGCGAATTTATTCGCCGGATTGGTTATCATTCTTCAGTCTGCGGAGGCAGACTTTGCCTGTGCAGCCGCGAATTTATTCGCCGGATTGGTTATCCTTCTTCAGTCTGCGGAGGCAGACTTTGCTTGTGTAGCCGCGAATTCATTCGCCGAGTTATCTTCAGTCTGCGGAGGCAGACTTTGCTTGTGTAGCCGCGAATTCATTCGCCGAGTTATCTTCAGTCTGCGGAGGCAGACTTTGCTTGTGTAGCCGCGAATTTATTCGCCGGATTGGTTATCCTTCTTCAGTCTGCGGAGGCAGATTTTGCTTGTGTAGCCGCGAATTTATTCGCCGGGAATATTCACCGGGGTTTTATTACCCCTTTTTCTTCAGTCTGCGGAGGCAGACTTTGCCTGTGTAGGCGCGAATTTATTCGCCGAGGATATTCGCCGGGGATTCGTCGAAATTTGCACAGGATATATGAGCAATATAGAGCATAAATTCCACACCTCCTAGATATGAGAATTTCCTATCTACACACACGTTAACAACTCCACCTCAAAGCTGCAACAATTTTTAATAAATCTTCCGCAACACTTCTTTACAATCTTCTCAGACGGCCGATTTCCAAGTACCGTGAAAGCCCAAAGGTATGACACCGGGCAATTCTAGCTGACAAACAGGCGGGCGGGAAAGTCCGTCGCCCTCATATATCCACACTTCGCTGCTATCAGAATTGCCGTCGTAAATAACTGTCAAAATCCAACCTTTCTCCGAGGAAATATCTGGAACGTAGATGGGTTCTGCGGGATAGCGATTTTCGCCGCAGTCGGCAATTGTGAGATTGCGGGTTTGCGCGTCGAAACGGGCGATCGCGCCGTAACGTTCAGCTACAATATTCACATCAGGTCGATACATTGCCAGATAAATATACCGCGACTCTTGCCCGATTTCTGAAGCAGGTACAATCGGAAATTCGCAAGGTTGATTCAACAATTCTTCTGTTGCTATCACTTTCCCCGTCTGCGGATTGAGATGCACTCGACAGAGAATCCCCTCGGCATTGGTGCGAGTTTCACCTGTCGCTACTTCTTTAAGTCGCTGATTGCTTTTAAAGTCGTCCAAGCGTACAAAATCAACCGCCACGGAACCATCTTCCTTGACAAAACCGTTAGCAAAATGCCATTGAAACCAAGGATCGGTTTTGCTGCGACTAACTAAAGATAAAGTTTCTGAATCAACAACTAATATTTCTGTTCCCAACTCCGGTTTCCATTCAAAGGATTCACCATAACTGCTAATTCCAGCTAACGCAGGTAAAAAATTGAGTCGCACTGGTGGCACAAAAAATATCAAATACTTCCCCGCCAAAACAAAGTCATGAATCAGTGGAATTCCATCCAAAGCAATAGTTGCTTTTTGGACGACTTTACCTGTAGAATTACTTTTATAAAGATTCAAATTAGTAGTAGCACCAGGGACAACTCCAAAATTATAAATATTACCACTAATCGGGTCACGTTTGCAGTGAGCCGAATAGCTAAATTCTCCTGATAAAGTTCCTAAGTTGTCTATACCAATAGTTTCTAGGGTTTGTAAATCAAGGCTATGAGGCGGCCCACCTTCCCATAGTGCCAAAAGGCGATCGGGCAAAGCTAAAACAGAAGTATTCGCAGCATTTTTAACAGTTTTAGTCCACCGCAACCACACCGGGCCCGGCGCTGTCATGCCGTAATTACTGTAGAGAAATCGATCGGCTTTTGCTTCAGCTAGATATCCCGCTGTTTGCACGTAGCGATAGACAGCCATAGCACCAACATCAGTAAAATGTACTGCCAAAATTGCACCGTCGCCGTCAAACCAGTGTCCCGCAGCAACACCGCCACGTTCCAAACGTGCGGGCCCGTTGCGGTAGAGAGTGCCGCGCAATCCGTCGGGAATTTTACCAGTTTTAACCGATAGCTGAGTCAGCGGAAACTCGGCCGCAGGACGGGCTAAAGATTTGGCCCAGGATTTTTTAGCTGAGATTTTACTGTCTGTTTTCATGAAATAATCGCAAAATAAAACTAAGCTACTATATAGCGGTTATCAGAAAGATGAGGTACGTTGTTGGGCTTTAGCCCTCTGAGTTTACTGGTTTTGCAAACTGTCTGTTATACCTCATCTTTTTGAGAAAGGCTATACACCTTATTATAGAGTAATATAGCAATAATTAATACGGTTTGGACGTTTTCAATGGCGACTCAAACCATTAATTTTCTTCCTTCTTCCTTCTTCCTTCTTCCTTCTTCCTTCTTCCATAGCACAAATTACCTAACAGTTATGACTTTCGCCCGCCGCTACCTGCTCAGAACTTTTGGGCTGACTGCTATTGGTACTCAGCTTTTACCCGTCGCCCAAACCAACCTATTGTCGAAAAGTGCGATCGAGCCGCGCCGCCTCAAAGTCGGCGATACAGTAGCCTTAATCAATCCTGCCGCTTTCAACTACGAAAAAGAAGTGCAGCAATTTTTCAAAGTGCTGGATAACCTAGGTTTAAAAGTTAAACTAGGAGAGCATTTTTACGATCGCTACGGCTACTTAGCAGGCAAAGATGCCGATCGCGCCGCCGATGTCAACGCAGCCTTTGCCGACGACTCAGTGCAAGCTATTTTTACCGGGATGGGCGGCTGGGGCTGCGGTCGCATCTTGCCCCTCCTGGATTACAATATAATCCGCAACAATCCCAAAATTATTATGGGATTCAGCGATATTACTGCGCTATTATTGGCAATTCATGCTAAAACTAATATAGTTACTTTTCACGGCCCTTTAGGCGTTTCAAGTTGGAGTCCCTTTACAGTAGATTACGTCAAAAAAGTTTTGTTTGACGGAGGTTCTGTGACCCTGCAAAACTCCAAAAGTATGCCTGTAGAAACCATCCGGCGCGGCACAGCTAGGGGAAAACTCATCGGGGGCAATTTATCGGTAATCTCAACACTAATCGGTTCAGCTTATTTGCCGGATTGGGAAAACAGTATTTTGTTTGTCGAGGAAGTTAGCGAAGAGGTTTATCGTATCGATCGAATGTTGACGCACCTCCAATTAGCAGGCATTCTCGATAAAATATCCGGTTTTGTTTTCGGACAGTGTACCAAGTGCGAGGCCGAAAAGCCGCAAGAGTCCCTCACCTTGTCTCAAGTCTTGACGGATCGCATCCGCCCCTTGAATATTCCCGCGTGGTACGGTTCGATGGTGGGACACATTCGGGATAAGTTCACTTTGCCGATCGGCAAAGAAGTCGAAATCGACGCAACTGCTGGTACAATCAAATTATTATCATCAGCCGTAAATTAAATATTGAACCATTCTCAATATTCTTAAGGTACGTAGTTGCGCTTCAGCGCTCTTGATAATATAAGCGTATAGCGCTGAAGCGCAACTACGTACCTAATTACGTTTAACGTTAAGTCATCGCCAATGGGCAGATCGCGAGCAACCATTCAAATACACAATCATAAATACCGTGAATAAAATTCCACAATTCATTAAATTATTAACAGCAATCATCCTGACAATAGTTTGCGTGTTTCCGCTCAATATCGGGGCAGCAGCAGCAAATAAAATCGCCAACCAAGATACAATTTATCAGCAGCGAACAATCCACAACCCCGACGGCACAGGCAAATTTTACATGGGTCGAGAAATTGCCCAAGTCATGGGATATCAAGGGGCTAGTTGGCTGGAAAGACCATCTCGCGGCATGGAAGAAAAATCAGCTCGATTAGTCAACAATCTCGATTTAAAACCAACAGACATTGTAGCAGACATTGGAGCCGGAACCGGATATTTTAGCTTTCGCATCGCCCCCCTAGTTCCCGAAGGAAAAGTTTTCGCCGTTGACGTACAGCCGGAAATGCTCAACTTTATTGAATTGAACAAACAAGAAAAAAATATTGCTAACGTTGAGCCAGTTTTGGGAAGTATCGACAATCCGAATTTGCCGGAAAACAGCGTCGATTTAGTTGTTATGGTGGATGCCTATCACGAATTCGCATATCCCAGAGAAATGATGCAAGGAATTGTCAAAGCACTCAAACCGGGAGGCCGCACGGTATCGATCGAGTATCGGGGCGAAAATCCGCTGATTCCCATTAAAGGTTTGCACAAAATGACGCAGCAGCAGGTTAAAAAAGAAATGGCCGCCGTCGGTTTAGTATGGAAAGAGACAAAAGATATGTTACCCCAGCAGCATTTAATGGTGTTTGAAAAACAATCTCAGATTTAGTAGCAAAGAAAACAAATTTGTTACCATTTTTTCTGATTTTTGTCAAGGGACCTAAGCCGTATTAATCCGAACAAGCGATCGCCCACAAATACTAAGCCTTAAGTAAGCCTTAAGATAGGCATTGTGTTCAAAATGTCAATCTACAATTAAAAATTGACAACCCAGAGGCGCTTCCCTAATTATTCCAGCGAAGAAGTGTCGCTACTAAAAGGTACCAGCGTCAGGAACTCATGGCTAAGTGCCATTGAGCTTGTAAGAAATTGCAAGCTGTTCTGACCAGACCCCTTGTAAAAGGAGCCGTTATTTAGGTCACGATACCGGAGAATGCGACGCCAGTTTTGGGCTCTGTCATCTGCAATTAAACAGTTTGAAAGTCACGCTCAACAGTGTTGCAGGTTTAACAAGCCTTTATAACAGGTCTGCACGAACATTACCCCGCAAGGGAGAAAGGAGACAACCATATCTCCATTTCTAGAGGCAACCATACCTCTCCAACCTCGAAAGGGAATTCAATGCGGCGGTCACTGAGCGCAGTCGAATGTGTTGAAACCGTCGCGTCGTTTTCCTCTCAGGTCTAAAGACTCGCTTCCCACTTACCGGATTTCTTTGTGAACATTCCAAGTTCCATCCTCACCATGCTCGTCGGCATCGGAGTGACTCTGATCAGTCTCTGGTACGGCCAGAATCATGGATTAATGCCGATCGCCGCCTCGGCTCAAGCATCGCAGATAGACGGACTATTCAACACAATGATGACACTTTCCATAGGATTATTTATCCTAGTCCACGGAGTGATCGTCGTTGCTGTAATTAAATATCGCCGTCGTGAAGGAGACAATACAGACGGGCCAGCTTGGCATGATAACTTTCCTTTAGAAATTCTTTGGACAGCCCTACCAGCGGTGATTATTTTAGGTATCGGAGTCTACAGTTTTGAGATTTACAACTCAATGGGTGGCCTCGATCCGATGGGTAATCACGACCACGGTACAATGCAATCGCACTCTAAAATGCGCGGAAGTGCGATCGCAGGCACGCTGTCAGATACACCACAAAAAGCCCCTCAAATTCAGCCAGAAAAACAAATTGCCCTAGGCGTAGGTGCTGCCCCAGAAAACGAAGAAAAACCAGCAGACTTAGTAGTAAATGTCATGGGTTTGCAGTACGCCTGGATTTTTAGCTATCCAGAAAGTGGCGTTAGTTCCGGTGAACTGCATATGCCACTCAACGGCGACGTACAGCTAAATCTTGCAGCTCAAGACGTGCTGCACGCATTTTGGATGCCCGAATTTCGGCTCAAACAAGATGCAATTCCTGGGCGAGGAAGCGAACTAAGATTTATACCAAACAAAGTCGGCGAATACCGAATTGTTTGTGCTGAATTGTGCGGCGCATATCACGGAGCAATGAAAGCTGTAGCATTCGTTCACACACCCGAAGACTTCGACAGTTGGCTGAAAGAACAGCAAATTGCTAGCACTCAAAACCTAGAGCAAGCAGTTGCAGTCAATCCCGACAAGTTGTCCGATGGGGAATTTTTAGCTCCCTACGTCAGGGAAATAAAAATTAATGCTAAAACCTTAGAACAACTTCACCCAACTCATCACTAAAAATAGTCCATACCTTCATCAAAAAGGTTCGTAGTAAGGACTTTAGTCCGTCTCCCAAGGGTAAAAATGACTAAAAGGATTACTACAAAAAGTTTCGTAGTAAGGACTTTAGTCCGTTTCCCAAGGGTAAAAATGACTGAAGTCATTACTACAAACTAAGATTGAAGTTTCCACGGCGAACTAGGAAGCCTTTATTTTGTTGTTATGACACAAGCACAGTTCCAAGAAACTGCCAACCTAGAGGCTCGCGGAACAGCGCCGGCCGACAGACATTGGCGAGACTACTTCACTTTTAACACCGACCACAAAGTCATAGGTATTCAATACCTAGTCACAACTTTTTGCTTCTATCTCATCGGCGGAGTGATGGCAACGATAGTGCGAACCGAACTCGCCACACCCGACTCCGATGTTGTCGCCCCCGAACTCTACAACAGTTTATTTACTGTTCACGCCACGGTGATGATCTTTCTGTGGATCGTACCCGCAGGAGCCGGATTTGCTAACTTTTTGATCCCTTTAATGATTGGGGCAAAAGACATGGCATTTCCCCGGTTAAATGCCCTGGCATTTTGGATTATTCCCGTAGCCGGCGTGTTGCTGTTGAGCAGTTTTTTGGTAGGAGCTCCCCAAGCAGGTTGGACTTCCTATCCGCCTTTGAGCTTAGTTACTGCTCAAATGGGGGAAGAAATTTGGATTCTCAGCGTTTTGTTGCTGGGAACTTCTTCGATTTTGGGGGCGGTGAATTTTGCCGTTACCATCTTTACGATGCGGGTTCCGAGCATGAGTCTCAATGAAATGCCTTTGTTTTGCTGGGCAATGATTGCGACTTCAGCGCTGACTTTAGTTGCTACTCCAGTGCTAGCAGCAGCATTGATTTTGCTATCATTTGACTTGTTAGCAGGAACGGCATTTTTTAACCCGACTGGTAACGGCGATCCCGTTGTCTACCAGCATTTATTCTGGTTTTATTCGCACCCGGCAGTTTACATTATGATCATGCCCTTTTTTGGGGTGATTTCAGAAGTGTTGCCAGTGCACTCGCGCAAGCCAATTTTTGGTTATTTGGCGATCGCCTATTCCAGTCTTGCCATCAGCTTTTTGGGCTTAATCGTGTGGGCGCACCATATGTTTACCAGCGGTACTCCCGGCTGGCTGCGGATGTTTTTCATGATCACCACCATGATCATCGCCGTACCCACTGGGATTAAAATATTTAGCTGGTTGGCAACTATTTGGGGCGGCAAACTCCGCCTAGTGAGTGCGATGTTATTTGGGATGGGTTTTATCTCAACATTCCTCCTCGGCGGCATCACCGGGATCATGGTAGCTTCGGTACCTTTCGACATTCACGTTCACGATACTTATTTTATCGTCGCTCACTTACACTACGTGCTGTTTGGCGGCTCAGTGTTTGGAATTTACGCGGCTTTTTACCACTGGTTCCCCAAAATGACGGGGCGGATGCTTAACGAATTTTGGGGTAGAGTTCACTTTGTTTTAACCTATGTGGGCTTTACTGTAACTTTCTTGCCGATGCACGCTTTGGGGATGCAAGGAATGCCCCGGCGAGTGGCAATGTACGACCCAAAATTTACGACAATTAATGTCATTTGTACTGTGGGCGCTTATATGCTGGCAGTCTCGACAATCCCGTTTATTGTTAACGTGATTTGGAGTTGGAGGTACGGCCCGAAAGCAGGTGACAATCCTTGGCAAGCTTTAAGTTTGGAATGGATGACGACTTCGCCACCGCCGATCGAAAATTTTGAAGGAATACCAGTATTGGCAACCGGGCCTTACGATTACGGGATGGAAAAAATTCAGAACACTGGCGAACGTCTCAGGCTGAAGTTGAGGGAAAATGCGATCGCCAGCGCCAGCGGCCAGAAACGCGGTATTCCGATTGCAGAAGCTCAAGCTTCCACATTCTTTGGCGGTACTGCAACTTTGGTCGAGCCTGAATCGGAGATAAATGTTGATTCTCCTGCTGATGAAAGTCAAGATGGCAATTAGTGATTAGTGATTAGTCATTAGTCATTAATGTCAACAAACAAGTCAAACATAGTAACGATCTGCTGTCTGACGATTAAGCTCTCGATCCCCCCTAGCCCCCCTTAGGTCGGGGGGGACAAGAAGCACTCAAAGCTCCCCTTGAGAATGCAGGAATTGGACATACTCAAAACCCCCCTTGAGAATGCAGGAATTGGACATACTCAAAGCCCCCCTTGAGAATGCAGGAACCGGACACACTCAAAGTCAACCCCTACTCCCCTTCTTAAGGGGGATTTAGGGGGATCGAGCCTCGGCTATAAACGAGAAATACAAAGTTTTTCAGACAATTGTTGGCACGAATATTCTCTTCCTTCTTCCTTCTTCCTTCTTCCTTCTTCCTTCTTCCTTCTTCCTTCTTCCTTCTTCCTTCTTCCTTCTTCCCTCTTCCCTCTTCCCTCTTCCTTCAACTAGCAATTTATTATGCAACAAATTCCAGCGATCGATCCAGAAAAAACGGCTCTAAATTACCACCACAGCGCCGAAATAGAAGCCCACGGCGAAGAACATCCCGACCACAGAATGCTAGGCGTACTTGTGTTCTTGGGATCTGAAGGCATGATATTTATGGGTATGTTTGCCGCGTATTTGATTTATCGGGCGATGGCCCCGATGTGGCCGCCTGAAGGTACGCCCGCGCGAGAGTTATTGCTGCCGGGAATTAACACGGTAATTCTGATTGCTAGTAGTTTTGTGATTCACAATGCAGATGCTGCGATCAAAAAGAATGATGCGACGGGTATGCGAAATTGGTTGCTCGTGACTATCGCTATGGGCGTCGTTTTCTTGTGCGGTCAAGTTTACGAATACACTCATTTAGAGTTTGGGTTGACGACTAATTTGTATGCCAGTTGCTTTTACGTTTTGACTGCTTTTCACGGTTTGCACGTGACGTTTGGAGTGGTGCTGATGGCTGGGGTCGTTTGGCGATCGCGCGCGGAAGGTCACTATTCTAGCGAACACCACTTCGGCATCGAAGCGACTGAGATTTATTGGCACTTTGTCGATGTAATTTGGATTGTTTTGTTTGTGCTGCTGTACATAATTTGACCGTAGGCTTTTCTACTTAGCGGGCAGGCAAGAGGCCTGTCCCACCTGAAATTAAGACCCCCGGTTGGGGGTTTTTTATTGTTTGCGAAGTGCGATCGACCTCTACTCACTTTCTCAAAGCCGATCGCCCTAAATTACGCTAAATTAAAAGAAGCAATTCTCCCATCCACCAGCATTGAGGAAATTATGCAGTGCGAATTGTGCGATCGACAAATGGAAGCATTAACCGCCCACCACCTGATCCCCAAACAAAACACCAAGCGCAAAAACGAAGATCCCAGCGAGACGATCGACATTTGTTCAGCTTGTCACCGCCAGATACACTCGCTATTTGACAACAAACACCTCGCCCTAGAGCTCAACACCCTAGAAAAGCTCAAAAATGACCCCGAACTCCAGAGATTTATCTCTTGGATTAAGAAACAAAAAACCGACAAACGCATTCAAGTACACGGCAAAAAAGCTTGAGTATGCCAGCAATCACCGATCGCCAATATAATTCAATACGGTTGACTTAGGGACTCGCGGATAAATAAAATACCAGTCACAATGGGATAATTGTGATATCCCATTTTGGTAAAGTTTCAGAACGTTGCCATGAGGGCAAATACTGTTTTAACTCATGAGGTAAGACTTTCACTC
>NZ_JAAFKG010000070.1 GCF_013299185.1 Microcoleus sp. bin48.metabat.b7b8b9.023
TCCATTGAAAAACTAGAATCACTGTTACATAAACTTTTAAATGAAGGAGGACTAATTATGAAATGGAACCGAAAAATCAAAAATAAAGGTAACTTAGTTAATGCAGTTTAGATGTCGAACAGCTTATGTCGATCGCAGTCTAAGACTTTTTTAACAATAGTCATCTTCACAAAAGCCTGTTTTGAACAGGCAAGATGCCTGTTCCACAATAATTATGGGAGAGGTCTATTCCACTCCAACAAGTCCGTCAGGTTGATGAGTTGAATCAAAACGATCGCGAACTGTCCTGCAACTATTGAAACTCATGATTATCGTCCATCACTTGAATAATTCTCGTTCCCAGCGCATATTGTGGCTGCTAGAAGAACTGGGACTGGAGTATGACATCAAGTATTACGATCGCGATCCCGAAACCCTACTAGCGCCAGCATCCCTGCGTCAAGTACATCCACTCGGTAAATCGCCAGTGATAACCGACGGGGCGCTAACTTTGGCAGAGTCTGGAGCCATCATTGAGTATCTGGTTGAGAAATATGGTACAGGAAGGTTTGCTCCTCCACCCAATACACCCGATCGGTTGCGATATACTTACTGGCTGCATTATGCCGAAGGTTCAGCTATGCCGCCGCTGCTATTGAAGTTGGTCTTCGATCGCACAGAGGAGCAGCCCATGCCGTTTTTTCTCAAACCGATCGCGCGATCGATCGCGAGCCGTACCAAAAGTTCCTTCATCGAACCTCAAATCAAGCAGCATCTTGATTACCTGGAAGCAGAGCTTGGAAAAAGCTTGTGGTTTGTGGGAAATGAATTCACCGCAGCCGATATTCAGCTCAGTTTTCCGATCGAGATAGCAGTTGTGCGAGGAGGTTTAAATGCCAGCCGACCAAAGTTGATGGACTTCCTCGATCGCATCCACACCCGTCCAGCTTATCAACGAGCATCAGAACGAGGTGGCGCGTACAAAGTTGCGAGTTAAATTGACAGAATGGGCATCGCCCACCCTACAGTCATCTTCCGTTTAATTCCACTTTTGTACTTAGTAACTACTCCCTTCCCGTTAGAAGATCATTGTACTTCTTCTTAACTCTTCCTTCGTGTCCTTCGCGTCTTCGCGGTTCAATATTCCATATTCTTCGAGTGGGAAGGGAGTATTTCATGGCTTGGTTTCTTTTTACTACTCTTTCACAAACAATCATCATGGTGAATAAAATGGAAACGACCAACAAGATTGACATAAACAAATCAGTTCCCCGCGAGCGATGGGGTGAATTTTTCGATCAATTTACCGATGGCAATCGCGGACGGCATATTTCGATCGAAATCATCGATTCAGAAGCCGGTGATGCAGAATTGATTAAGAACGCACCTCTTCATGCCATTATTTACGATCGCCCTGGTAAGGGAGATGATTTGGTAATTGAAGTAGGTAAAGATGAGGTGAGTTACGCTCACACGGTCGATTCGCCGACAGAAGTTTTAACCGGACAAAACTCAAACGGTGTGATGGTGGCGCTGCGGATTAGTGACGCTGCTGGGACACAAACATTGATCCAGCTACAAGCTAGTTGAGCTGGTTGAATAATGCTGGATTTAGCAGCGCACATCAATGCACTTTATGAAATCGCTATTGGTGCAGATGCCATTGCTGGCGCGATCGCCTTTGCGATCGAGCAGCCGGGTGATGTTGATGTGAATCAAATCATCATCCGTCCGACACGTCAAGAACTTGAGAGTGACAGAACATGAAACAGCGAAAACTGGGGAATCAAGGATTAATCGTCTCGGAATTAGGACTCGGCTGCATGGGGATGTCCGAATTCTACGGGACAACCGATGAGTCAGAATCGATCGCCACAATTCACCGCGCCTTAGAGTTAGGCGTGACTTTCCTCGACACGGCTGATATGTACGGTGTCGGCCAAAATGAGGAATTAGTCGGTAAAGCGATTAAAGACTGTCGCGATCGAGTCATTATCGCCACCAAGTTCGGCAACGTGCGCGGTAGCGACGGCAGCTTTGGGGGCGTGAATGGCAAGCCCGAATACGTGCGATCGTGTTGCGATGCCAGTCTCAAGCGTTTGGGCGTCGAGACGATCGACCTTTACTACCAGCACCGAGTCGATCCTAATACTCCGATCGAAGAAACCGTCGGCGCAATGGCAGAACTCGTCCAAGCCGGAAAAGTCCGCTACCTCGGCCTTTCCGAAGCCGCCACCAACACCATCCGCCGCGCTCAAGCAGTGCATCCGATTTCCGCACTTCAGACGGAATATTCGCTGTGGAGTCGGGAACCAGAAACCGAGATTTTGCCTACTTGTCGAGAGTTAGGGATTGGCTTTGTGCCTTACAGCCCCCTCGGGCGCGGGTTTCTGACGGGCAAAATCAAGAGCCTTGACACGCTATCGGAAGGAGATTATCGATCGCAAAGATATCCTCGCTTTCAAGCCGAGAATATCCAGCACAATCTGGATCTCGTCGAGCAAATCGAGCAAATGGCCGCCACTAAAGGCATCAAAGCCGGACAGTTGGCGCTGGCTTGGGTTTTAGCCCAAGGCGAAGACATCGTGCCGATTCCAGGTACCAAACGCCGCACCTATCTCGAAGAAAACATTGCCGCCGCCGATGTGACGCTGACTCAAGCCGAACTCGACCAAATCGCCAAAGCACTTCCCTTGGGAATTGCGGTGGGCGATCGTTACCCCGATATGAGCACCGTCAATCGTTAGGATTTGGGGAGGGTAGGCACCGCGGGGCACGACCCCTACAGCCGTGCCTTTGTAGGGGCGGTGCCCCCGTGCCCGCCCTCTGGGTAGGAATTGCGGTGGGCGCATTGGTGTCAACTTAACTTCAAACCCAGTCACAGACGGCTGTTTGACGATTAAGGCTAGATCCCCCCTAGCCCCCCTTAGGTCGGGGGGGACAAGAGTCGGATCAAAGTCCCCCGACCTAAGGGGGATTTAGGGGGATCTAGACTTAGGTAAAAACGAGATTTCTCAAGGGTTTCAAGCTTAAGTTGACACCAATGCGGTGGGCGCTACCCCGACATAAGTAAACAATCAGGAGCACAATCCATGAAAACAAACGCCTACGCAGTACAAAACGCCACGAGTCCACTCGCACCCTTCAACTTTCAACGCCGCGATGTCGGCGAGCACGACGTGCAGATCGAAATTCTATATTGCGGCGTGTGTCACTCCGACTTGCATACCGTCCGCAACGAATGGCAAAACACCACATACCCTTGCGTGCCCGGCCACGAAATCGTCGGACGGGTAGTAAAAGTTGGTGCACACGTCAAAAAATTCAAGGAAGGCGACACCGCAGGAGTCGGTTGCATGGTCGATTCCTGTCGCACTTGTGCCAACTGCGAGGAAGACTTGGAACAGTTCTGCGACAACGTGACTTTCACATACAACTCCCCCGACAAACACGTTGGTGGGATGACTTTTGGGGGATATTCGGACAGCATCGTCGTAGATGAAGCGTTTGTGCTGCAAGTTCCAAAGAATTTGAATCTCGCCGCCGTCGCGCCGCTGCTTTGCGCTGGAATCACCACTTATTCCCCATTGCGCCGCCACAATGTTACCGAAGGTCAAAAAGTTGGTGTTGTGGGACTCGGTGGACTGGGACACATGGGGGTGAAATTGGCGAAGGCTTTGGGCGCTCATGTCGTTGTATTCACCACCTCGCCGAACAAAGTTGAAGATGCCCTGCGGCTGGGAGCCGATGAAGTCGTCAATTCCAAGAATGCGGACGAGATGAAAAAACATCTGAATAGTTTCAATTTCATTCTCGACACTGTATCGGCGCAACACGACATCAACGCCTACCTGCTGCTATTAAAACGTGATGGCAACCTCACCCAAGTCGGCGTACCGGACAAACCGCTTTCTCTGAATGTCAGTACCTTGATTTTTGGTCGGCGCACTCTGGGCGGCTCCCTGATTGGTGGCATCAAAGAAACTCAGGAAATGCTGGATTTCTGCGGCAAGCATAACATCACTTCGGATATTGAACTCATCCCAATTCAGAAAATCAATGAAGCCTACGATCGCCTGGTGAAGAGCGACGTGAAATATCGCTTCGTTATTGATATGGCATCGTTGCAACAGGCTTGATAAGTTGTTTCCGCTCTGATAAAGTAGCGATTTTAATCGCCGTGTCGTTGGTTCATCTCAGTAACTAAAGCCACTGAGATGAACAACTCTCGTTTATTAACATCAAGGACAAAAATTATGACAAATACAATCAGCCGCGAAATTCACCTAGTCTCCCGCCCTAACGGAGTCCCCACCGCCGATAATTTTGCGATCGCCCAAACCGAAATCAAGCCGCTTCAAGACGGGCAGATACTCGTTCGCAATTTGTATCTTTCGGTAGATCCGTATATGCGCGGACGCATGAATGAGAGCAAATCCTATGTTCCATCCTTCGAGTTAGGTAAAGTTCTGCAAGGCGGCGCAGTCGGCGAAGTCATCGAGTCGCGCGCCCCAGAATTCAAACCTGGTGATGTTGTCACTTCCAACTTTGGCTGGCGGGAATACTTCATCGCAGCGCCCAAAGAGTTGCATCCTGTCAACCGCGAAGTTCAACCGCTATCGGTTTACCTCGGTGCGATCGGGATGACGGGGATGACGGCTTGGGCTGGATTGAATTTGGTAGATGTTAAAGCAGGCGATGTGATTTTTATTTCGGGTGCTGCGGGCGCGGTGGGAAGTGTGGCGGGACAACTGGCAAAACTGCGCGGATGTCATGTCATCGGCTCAGCAGGTTCAACCGAAAAAGTCAAGTTTCTGCTGGAAGAATGTGGATTCGATCGGGCTTTCAATTACAATTCCGGCCCTATCCTCGAACAATTGAACCAAGCAGCACCGGATGGAATTGATGTTTATTTCGACAACGTAGGCGGCGAAACTCTCCAAGCGGCGCTTTCAGCCTTGCGCGTGCACGGGCGGATTATCGCTTGCGGCAGCATCTCCGGTTACAACAACCCGCAGCCAGGCCCGAACAACCTGTTTAATATGATTGGCAAACGGTTAACGATGAAAGGGCTGATTGTTGGTGATTCGCTCGATCGTCAGGGCGAATTTGAACGGGAAGTCGGCGGTTATTTCCAAGCTGGAAAATTGAAGAATCAAGAAACAGTGGTAGTAGGAATTGACCAAGCGGTGAGCGCGTTCATAGGCCTGTTTGAGGGAAAAAATGTAGGCAAAATGGTGGTGAAGTTGGATTAGGGTGCGATCGATATGGCGTGACTAAAACTGCACAATTGGCATTGAGTCGGGGTTTGGCGGAAACAACTGCGGGCAGCCATGTAACTGTTGAGTCGTGATTTTTAGGCGATCGCACTTAACCTACAAGATCAGCGATCGCGCCCTTTACTCACCGAATACCAGACCGAACCACACTACAGCGTCATGCGGATATGATTGAACGCGGTAGTCAGGAAGGAATTGCGGAGGAGTTGGACTACAAAAATGTGAAGGAGCGGCATCTGGCTGCGGTGAAGGCGATCGGTCAAGTTTAAGCAAATTGATTAATTCTTGGTTTACCGATCCGACTATAATCAAGTTAACTCTTGCAATTATTGGCATTCTGGCTATTAGTTTTTTGAGCAAGTTCTTTCAGCATTCACTAACTCGTTAGTCATAGCCGTACTTCTATTGTTCGGAATTCACTACTCCCAAAAATTACAGACAAAAAGTGTCTTTAGTTATGATTGAAAAATCAATTTTGATACAAAGAGGTTGTATGGCTAAAAAAATTAAGGGAAATCAAGACGGAGAAGGGGGAAGAAATGATTCTTATACCATTCCTGGTAGAGGAATCGTTCAGAGAGAAGAACTGGTTAAAGAAGTCGAGGAGGGAAAACACCCTGACTTTTCAATCTACAAACTAGATCAAGAAAAATTTGTTCGAGCCAATCCAGATTCTTCTCAAGCAAATAACGTTAACAGGGATTAACGTACTAGTACCACTTGGTTTTGGAGTGCGATCGCTGATCTTGTAGTGCGATCGCTGGTCTGTAATAGTGCGATCGCGTTGCTTTAATTAAATTGATGCGATCGCTTTTTGTGATGATGAGAGGCGATCATTTTGTAAGTGGCGATCATTTTTAGGAGATGAAGGGGAAAGCGGCGATCGCTATTCCCGTGAGTCGTAATTATTCGGCAATCGCCTCAAAATCCATCTCCTGAAGGCGATCGCTATTACTGTGAGTTGTGATTTCTGGGCGATATATTTTAAAGATAATTTATAGTTTGTCGGGTTTGTTTTGCTTTTGAGGTAGTGGAAAGCTAGAGGATTTAACAAACATCTAAGTAAGAGCTTAAGCAGTTGCAAAAAAGTCCTTGAGTCATCACCAAAAAGTTACGTCAGTTCGTTACAAGCTATTTCAATAGCTTTTCTAATGAGTCAAGTCTCGGACTATCCGTTAGCAGAACACCCAGTGCATGAGCCAATTGCAAATTACGTTCGGTTGCTACGCCAGTAAAAACAAGCCAAGGAGTTGCATTAAGGGAATGTGCGATACCTTTAACTTGAACGAATGACGCATTTTGCAAACTTCTCGATACCTTTACCTCAACAACCCAATTACCAGTATCACTTTCTGCTAGAACGTCTACCCCTACAGCATGATCATCAATTTTCCATAGCTTCCCTTGGTACACTTGCCTAACTATCGGGAGTTGGATTGGAACATCTTTAGCGAAAAGATTACCTTCGATCAATTGACCATTAAACCGTGCTGCGATATCTGCTACCCTTTTTTCAGCAGCGATTCCACGTTCCATGATAGATGTAATACCTTCCCAAGCCTTAATGACTGGGGCTGGCTGGTTTTTACGTATGCCCCCAAGTTGAGAGTCCAATAGATTCAAGAGTGGTTCATGTATCTTGCCCAAAAGCATTGTTACATCTTGCTTATCAAGGTCAACTGCGTAATGCTCTATCTGATTGCGAAGGCTATTAAGCTGCTCTAGTCTTGAGACCAAATCCTCATCAAGATCGGCGGGATTAATGAAAGCTTCTACTCGGCGAATAGCATTCAAATATGTGACCGATTTAGGAGGTTTAGGTAAAAAAAATACACCCACACCTTGTTTATTTGCTTGCTTCTGCTTGGATACTGTTGAATCACTTAGGTCATCAAAGACAAGGTATTCACTATGATTTGCAAGTATCTGTTTCATCAATAGCTCGATACCATGATGAATAAACATAATCGCGTCTTTAAAGCTCCAAATATCATCAGCCGTTTTGGCAGATTCATATGCCTCGATTCCTCTCCATAATGAGTGGAGTCCATTGTCGAGGAGGTCAATTTTCATTCTATTGTTTGGAATTTGAGCCATATGACATTGAAGAACTAAGTGGATTTTTTACGTAAATGAGGATTAATCTTGATACTTATGATAAATCATAACAGAATCCGAATCTAATTCCACCGGGCGATCGCCTCAATTATCTATCTGTTAAAGGGTTTGCTGTAGGCGATCGCTATTACTGTGAGTTCTGAGTTTTGGGCGATCGCTCAAACCCAGTAAATTTATCCTAGTTTGATTATTTATTAGCATTCTAATCACTATCTTGCTCTATTCGTGTATATCATACCACAGCAAGGTTTTAATGTCAAAGATGCGAGGGTATCCTTTAACTCCAAGGGTGAACCCATCTATTTAATAGCTAGCAGCGATGGCGGCACGAATATTCAAGGACTTTTGCAGGCGAAGGCAATACTTGAAAGTAATCAGTAAAGATTGCTGGTGATGGAGCAATTTATGGAACGAGGGGCGATGTTCCGCTACTACTCCTTGCCGATCGCGCTGCCATCTTTCCTGGACACAGTTTGACACACCTGCTATTTTTCAAAGCCAAGATTTGGAAGTTTTGCGCTTTCAATCCTGTTTTTCTATTATATTAAATAGGTGAGCAATTTTGTATGAAAAAAAGTAATGCAACGATTTAATTTAACTATACTCAAACAGTTCTGGGCGATCGCAAAATCATACTGGTCAAGTGACGAAAAATGGCGGGCGCGCGGCTTATTGCTATTAGTCATCCTGTTGTCCTTTGGCTACACAGGACTGAGTGTGCTACTCAACAACAAGCGAGGTGAGCTAATCTCGGCGTTATCGGCTCACGATGAAGCTAGATTTTGGCAAACAATTCTAATTTTTGCCGGAACATTAGTTATTTATGCACCACTTTATGCAGGCTACGATTATTTGCGCGATCGCCTGGGCTTGGAGTGGCGGCGATGGCTGACTAACTATTTTGTCGATCGCTATTTCCAGAATCGCGCATTTTACAATCTCAATCATGCCGATGCTGACATTGACAATCCCGATCAGCGGATTGCTGAAGATGTCAAAAGTTTTACCCAGGAATCGTTAAAACTACTGCTAGTGGTAGTTGATTCTTTGTTAGCCGTAGCGGCATTTAGTGGCGTGCTCTGGGGCATTTCTAAGCCGTTAATCTTGTTTTTGGTGCTCTACGCGCTGGTTGGCACCTTGGCGACGGTTGGGGTATTTGGGAAGCCTTTAATGCGACTCAATTTTGGGCAGCTTAAAAAAGAAGCCGATTTCCGGTTTAGTTTAGTGCGGGTGCGGGAAAATGCGGAGGCGATCGCCTTTTATCAGGGAGAAGACTGCGAGTCAGCTCAAATTAAAGGCAGATTTGTCGAAGCTTTTGATAATTTCAAGCGCTTAATTTTTTGGGAGTTGAATCTCAATATCTTGACTAACGCCTATGAATTTATTCCGTTCATTTTGCCTGCAATTGTAGTCGCTCCCGGTATTTTTGCGGGTGATTTAGAAGTTGGTAAAGTTACCGAGGCGCAAGGAGCTTTCATTCGAGTCTTTTTCTCGCTGAATCTAATTGTGGCGCGCTTTCAGTCCCTTGCTACTTTTGGCGCGGGTGTCGAGCGTTTATACACCTTTTTAGAGTGTTTGGAAACTCACCATTTAACTTCTAACGAGGTTGACGGCGTTGAGAAAACAAGTATCAAAACTGAAATTGCCGATCGACTGGCGATCGAAAATATGACCCTCCAAACACCTAACCGTCAACGGACGTTAGTCGAGGATCTATCGGTGAAACTCTCTGCTGGCGAGGGTTTGCTGGTGAGAGGGCCTAGCGGTTGCGGGAAGAGTTCTCTGCTAAGGGCGATCGTTGGATTGTGGGATGCAGGGACTGGTAAAATTTTGCGGCCTACCCTTGATAAAATGTTGTTTTTGTCGCAGCGGCCTTACATGATTTTAGGGACGCTACGGGATCAAATGCTGTATCCAAATATGGATGGGTCAGTCGAAGATTCGCAGTTGAGACAAATTTTGATCCAGGTAAATTTACCCAACTTAGAGCAAAGTTATGGAGGATTCAATACTGAACAAAACTGGGCGCAGGTTCTATCTTTGGGAGAACAACAGCGCCTAATTTTCGCACGTCTGTTGCTGAATAAACCTAGTTATGCAATTTTAGATGAGGCTACTAGCGCCCTCGATTCTAGTAATGAAAAACATTTATACGAACAGTTACAAGCCTCTGGCATGACATTTTTGAGCATTGGACATCGAGAAAGTTTGAGTAACTATCATCAGACTGTTTTGGATTTGACGGCCGATCGCACTTGGTCACTAAAATCATCTGAACCTCTACCTGTTTTCATTGCTGATAATTTGGTTATTGAAGATATCAAGATATAAATGGAAGAGACGGCAGTGCCGTGTCCCTACCCGATTAATTGTAGGGACACGGCACTGCCGTGTCCTCATTCTTGATTGCTCTATTCCTATTGATAGAGATTTAACTTAAAAAATAGAACTTAAATATCTGTCTATTGATTGATTCATTTACTGGTGATTACGAGTGTAGTTAGAGTGAGTATATAAAAAATAAATTTAACAGGATAAAATCAGAAAAAACTTATATCAAATTCCTCCGCATCAAAAACATTCATCTCTCTCCTCTCTTCCTCTGCGCCCTCTGCGCTCTCTGCGGTTAAAAAATCCGATCCAACCAAAATAGATATCACAAAATAACATGACTTTTTCTAGCAAATCATGTAACTTCCCAACTAAAGATATACCAAATTTAAAAGGTCAAAAATGCCAACTGCAACAGATTTCAAGGACTATTACACCATCCTAGGAGTCAGCAAAACAGCAACTCCCGAAGAAATCAAACGCGCTTACCGCAAACTTGCTCGTAAATACCATCCCGATCTAAATCCTGGAGATAAAGACGCAGAGGCAAAATTCAAAGATCTCAATGAAGCAAATGAGGTGCTTTCCGATCCAGAGAAACGGCCGAAATACGATCGCTTTGGCGAACATTGGAACCATCCTGGTTACAGTGAAGCGCCACCATCCAGAGGTACTAATCCTGGGAATGTTGACTTCGATCAATACGGCGATTTTAACTCATTCATTAACGATTTATTAGGTCGATCGCAAAACCGATCGCAAAGTAGAACCAACGCCACCAGCGGCTTCGATGATTATGGTAGCGGATTTCGATCGCAAGCGCCGGCACCGGATAGCGAAGCTGCGATCGCCCTGACATTTTCCGAAGCGTTTCACGGTGTCCAAAAACGCCTGCAATTCGACGATGAAACCATCGACGTTCGCATTCCCCCAGGTGCAAAACCAGGTAGTCGCATTCGCCTCAAGGGTAAAGGCCGCGCGAGTCCCTTTTCTCAGCAGCGTGGCGATTTATATCTCACCATCGAGATATTACCCCATCCCTTCTTCCGATTTGAGGGAAATGACCTCGTTTGTGACGTGCCAATTCGCCCAGATGAAGCGGTTTTAGGGGCGGAAATTAGCGTCCCCACACCGGATGGTAGCGTGACGATGAAGGTGCCTAAAGGAGTGCGATCGGGACAATCCCTCAGACTGCGCGGCAAGGGCTGGACATTGCAGAAAGGGGGACGCGGTGATTTACTCGCCAAACTCGCGATTGTCACGCCAAAAGACTTAAGTGCGATCGAGCAAGAATGCTACGAAAAAATCCAGGCCAATACCAGCTTTAACCCCCGCGCCCAGTTAGAGGAGATTAAATTATGAGCTTCAGCCTTTCAACAATCGTGGTTTCAGTCGAAGGCGAGCCACTCTACACCTTTGAATATGCCGCATTTGTGACGGAAACTTCGATCGCAATTGTACAAGTTTATGTCGAGTTAGGTGTCATTGAGGCGATCGGCTCAATGCTACATCGCCGCGAAATTGCTCGAATTGCTCAGATTCAGCGGTTGCGTCAAGACTTGGGATTGAACTTAGCTGGCGCTGCAATGGTGCTCGATATGGCATCCGAAATTGCTCGATTGCGGGCACAACTTAAGGCGCATCAGTCTCATCGATCGACAGTTAATTAACAGCGTTATATCAATTTTATAGGTCGTTGCATAGAATTCCGATCCCCCCTAACCCCCCTTAAAAAGGGGGGGACAAGATTCTTCTCAAAGCGGAGGGCGGGCACGGGAGCACCGCCCCTACAAAGAGGGGACAAGATTCTTCTCAAAGCCGAGGGCGGGCACGGGGGTACCGCCCCTACAAAGAGGGGACAAGATTCTTCTCAAAGCCGAGGGCGGGCACGGGGGTACCGCCCCTACAAATAGGGGACAATATTCTTCTCAAAGCCGAGGGCGGACACGGGGGTACCGCCCCTACAAATAGGGGACAATATTCTTCTCAAAGTCCCCCTTCTTAAGGGGGATTTAGGGGGATCTCCGGGGAATTAACAGTATTAAGTTAACCGTATTTATTTGTAATTGCACTTTTAATTTTTGATTTTCAAACGCCGATCGGTTTCCATTTTGGATAAAATCATGACTCAATCTTTGCAAAATCCAGTCGATCGCGATCGCAATATCCCATCTACTTCTGCCCCGAACAATAGCACGATCGCAATTAAAAAACTGTACAAATATTATGGCAAAACCATCGCACTTAAGGGCATTGATCTAGATGTAAATCGGGGAGAATTATTCGGGCTAATCGGCCCCGATGGTGCTGGCAAAACTACTGTTTTTAATATTCTCGGTGGGGTGATGGAAGCCACGGCTGGGGAAGCGCAAATCCTCAAATTACCTGCCAGAGATGCCCGCAACTATACGGGATATCTTACCCAACAATTCTCTCTTTATCCTGACCTCAGTGTTGAGGAAAATATTAATTATAGCGCTGGATTGCGGTTAGTACCAGAAAATCAGCTAGAAATGCGACGCAGTAAGTATCTGAAATTGATGCAATTGGATAAGTTTTGCGATCGCCTTGCCGGTCGTCTTTCTGGTGGTATGAAACAGAAATTAGCCCTCTGTTGTGCGCTGATTGCTGAGCCCCAAGTCTTGTTGCTAGATGAACCAACTACGGGAGTTGATACCATAGCCCGTCGCGAGTTTTGGGATATTTTGGCGGGATTAACGGCCCAGGAAATCACCGTTGTTGTCGCTACTCCCGATTTAGATGAGGCAGAAAGGTGCGATCGCGTGGCTTTGATTTACGATGGGCAGATTCAACAAATTGGTACTCCAGCAGCACTTAAAGCCGCTCTGGGGCTGCAACGGTTGGTGATTCGGACACCGGAGTTAGTCAAAACTGAACAAGCTTTATTGCCCTTAGTCAATCAAGCACAGATTGCTGATGTCGCGACCTATGGCGATCGCATTGAAGTCCTAGTCAAAGATGTCACACAAGGCGAAATCCTGGTGCGCGATCGATTAACTCACGAGTCAAAAACCAGCGATGACAAGATTGATATTCAGTCGGAAAAACCAACCCTGGAAAACGTATTTACAACCCTACTACGGAAAAAAGGAGGAGTTCCCGAATTTGTGCCATTTCCGCGATCGCAAACCGTAGCTTCAAAACCAAACAGGAAACAAGAAATAACCCAAAATCCTGCCATCGCCATCTGTGCTAGCAATCTCAACCGAATTTTTGGTGCTTTTCATGCAGTGGTAAACCTCAACTTAGACCTTCATTATGGTGAAGTTTATGGACTATTAGGCGCAAATGGCGCGGGCAAAACTACCACGATTAAAATGCTGTGCGGACTATTACCAATCAGTTCGGGAAAAATCTCGATCGCTGGAGAAACAGGCAATCTGCGAAGTGCTCAACTGCGACAAAAAATTGGCTACATGAGTCAAAAGTTCACCCTTTATAATGACCTGACAATTCTCGAAAACCTACAGTTTTACAGTGGAGTCTATGGCATTCCCCCCAAACAGCGACAGGAAAAAATTCGCTGGGTACTCTCAATTTGTGGCTTAGAAAAACAAGAACATTTACTAACTAAGCAATTACCTGGTGGATGGAAACAACGAGTCGCCTTTGGTGCATCAGTCATGCACGAACCAGAGATTTTATTTCTCGATGAACCTACCTCCGGCGTTGATGTATTAGCACGCAAACAATTCTGGCAATTAATTAACGACTTTGCTCGTAATGGCACTGCAATTCTTGTCACTACCCACTATATGAATGAAGCAGAACAATGTAATCGGATGTGTTTTATGGTAGCAGGGCGGAAAGTAGCAGAAGGTTCGGCAAGTGAGATTAAATCAGCACAACCGGGTCAATTATTTGAATTGCGTGTCGGGAAATTGCAAGAAAGTTACGATCGCCTGCGAGAACACCTCGAACCTTGGCGCGTCTCCATTTTTGGCGATCGGCTGCACATCGTCTTAGACGATCCTCAGCAAGAATTACCCCAAGTAGAAGCACTTTTAAAACAGGCTAATTTACCACTAATTGAAACCGAACCGATCGCATTTTCCCTAGAAGATGCCTTTATTGGAGAAGTACAACGGGCAGGAGGCGCACCACCATGACCATCCGAAGAATTCGCAATCAAGTTTTCAAAGAATTGCAAGAGTTTCAGCGCGATCGCTTAGGCGTTGCGCTAGCATTTATCCTACCAGTAATTGCCTTACTAATTATTGGCTACGCCATTCGTTTAGAAGCAAAAAATATCTCTCTAGTAGTGCGCGATTTAGATCGAACTACCCTCAGTCGCAGCTACATTGAACGACTTTATGCCACTAATTTATTTGTTCCGGCGAAGTGGGAAGGAATGCGGTTTCCGGATGCGATCGATCGCGATACTGCTCAAGTACAAATTACCATTCCTCCTGGTTTTGCCGCAGATGCAGCAGCCGGAAGAACCGGAAAAGTGCAGGTAGTAATTGATGGTAGCGATACCATCAATGCCCGTGTTAGCGATCTAGCTGTCAAAGGAACAACTTTAGCTGTTGTACAAGAGCAATTAGGACAATTATCTCAGACATTGGGAGTTGTGGCTCAAGTACGTTTGTGGTTCAATCCGGGACGGCAGGAATCTCTGTTTATTGTACCTGGCAGTTATGGAGTAATTCTGGCAATCTTCCCGCCGTTATTAATTGCGATCGCCCTTGTGCGCGAAAAAGAACAGGGTACAATTCTGCAACTTTATGCTTCTAGTCTCAGCGCCTTTGAACTGCTAATTGGCAAATCCTTAGCCTATATCGCTGTGGGTTTAGGAGAAGCAATTATCTTGTTTGTTGTCGGTTTCGGCTTATTTGGAGTGCGGTTTATTGGCGATCCAACACCATTGATAATTGGTACGCCTGTGTTTATGTTAGCTGGGGTGCAGTTGGGTTTGATTATCGGCATTTTTACCACAACTCAAAGTGCGGCAGTGCAGGCGATCGGCACAATTAAAGTATTAACTGGCTTTCTGTTAGCAGGGTTTCTTTTTCCTCTGAATAGCGTGCCGTTTCCCTTTTCAATTGCATCCTATCTGGTACCAGTGCGGTACTACATCGAACTATGTCGAGATGTTTTTGTGCGGGGTTCCGGTTGGTTTGGTACTTGGGAATTGATTCTCGCTATGCTCATTTTGAGTATGGCGGAATTTGCACTTGCTTGGTGGGGAATGCGTCGAATGCAATTGTCAGATTAATTGTTGATTATGTGGTATAGAACTTACGAAAAAACTCGGTTTCTTCCAAAAATAGTCAATTTTTTCGATACATATTCACCCAGGATTTCGGCGGGGTTTATGCTGAGCCATAGGTGTCAAATTAAGGCTGAAGCCTTTGAGAAATATGGGTTTTATGCCAAGTCTAGATCCCCCTAAATCCCCCTTAAGAAGGGGGACTTTGACCGGACTCTTGTCCCCCCCTTCTTAAGGGGGGCTAGGGGGGATCTAAGCTTAACAGTCAAACACTATTCTGTGACTGGGTTTGAGATTAGGTTGACACTAATGATCCCGATCGTAGTCGAAGGGCTCAACCACCAGTGGTTTTGATTCCCGTAAGTAATTCCTATAGTAATAACTTGAGAATAAACAATGTTAAATAGTCGTCTCTTTGCTCTGTTAATTAAAGAATCCACCGAACTATTGCGAAATCGGCAACTGGTAATTTTCCTAACCATCGCACCAATTGTTTCTATGGTAATTTTCGGCTATGTCTTAAACTCCAATGTCACCCATCTACGGCTAGGCATTCTAGACCAAAATCAGGTGGCCATCAGTCGGCAATTAGTCGATGCTTTCACGGTAAATCAGGTATTTATTGCCAGTCGCCATACCAACAACCAGCAGGATTTGACTCGACAGATCGAACACGGACAAGTCGATGCTGGCTTGATGATTCCCGCTAGTTTTAGTCGCGATTTGTTGGAAACTGGCAAGTCAGAAGTTGCGGTCATAATTGATGGCATTAATGCCTATAGTTCTGGCATTGCCAAGGGTTATATTGCCCAAATTGCCACTCAATTTAACCTCAATTTAGTAGAACAATATCAACCGCTATCAACAGGATTGAAGGCTCCGGTTCAGTCGGAAATCACTTTCCGCTACAATCCCGGTACTTTGGATAGTTGGTTCTTTGTACCTGGAGTCATTGGTGCGATCGTTACTCTGAGTGCAATTCTCGCCGCCGCCGTAGAAGCAGTGCGAGAAAAAGATCAGGGAACATTAGAGCAATTACTGATGACACCCGTGGCTTCTACGGCAATTCTGATTTCTAAAATTGTTCCCATTTCTGGTTTACTCACCATAACTTTGCTGATGTGTTTTGCTGCTGCATTTTTGGTGTTTCAACTACCATTGCGAGGTAATTTATTTTTGTTGTTGATTTTCTCGATTCTCTACATTCAAATTGGGGTTGCTATTGGGTTAGCTATTTCGACATTTTCTGAAAACAAATTACAAACGATTCTAATTGGCATCTTTTTAAACATCCCGATTATTTTATTGGGCGGTGCTGTTACGGCGGTGAATAGTATGCCTTTGCTGTTTCGTTGGATTGCGAAAATTAATCCTCTTTATCATTATCTGGTCATTTTGCGGGGGATTCTGCTTAAGGGGACTGGGTTAGAGGTTTGGTGGTTGCACGCGATCGCGATGATTTTGTTTGCCATAGCAACTCTGCTTGTAAGTGCAAATCGTTATCGAAAACAACTTAGTTAGGAAGTAGGAAGAAGGAAGAAGGAAGAAGGAAGAAGGAAGAAGGAAGAAGGAAGAAGGAACTTTTTCTAATCTATACAAGTTACTAATTCTCTGTGCCCGATTCCCAATTATCAATTACCCATTACCAATTTCCAATTCCCAATTCCCAATTACCGATTCCCAATTACCGATTACCAATTACCAATTACCAATTAGCAATTGCCAATTACCAATTACCAATTACCATGACTAATTTAATTGATTCTTCTAAGCTTTCCACAGAAGCACAATCGACTGATGTTGTGCAACTACCTGCGCCTCAATCTTCTATAGAATCACCACCGATTGATTCTGTTCAATCACCTGCGCCTCAATCTTCTATAGAAGCACAATCGACTGATGTTGTTCAACCACTTACGCCTAAATCTTCTATAGAATCACCACCAATTGATTCTGTTCAACCACCTGCGCCAAAATCTTCTACAGAATCACAACTGACTGATTCTGCCCAATTACCTGCACCTGAATCTTCTATAGAATCACCACCGATTGATGCTGTTCAACCACCTGCACCTAAATCTTCCGCAGAACCAAAACCGACTGATTCTGTGCCACCACCTGCGCCTAAATCTTCTCACCTTTGGTTGTGGTTGCTAGTAGGAACTATCGCGATCGCAGGTATCGGTGCAGGAATTTGGTATAATTTCTTCCGTCCTAAAAACAATAATCTTATCCCTTTTAGTGGGCGCATCGAAGGCTATGAAACTGATGTCAGTACCAAAGGATCTGGTCGTGTTAAAGAGGTAACAGTCCGAGAAGGTGCAACCGTAAAGAAAGGGCAATTGTTGGTACGGTTAGATGACGAGGAAGTGCAGTCAGAACTATTAGCAACTAAGTCAAATGTTGATGCCGCTAAACAACGAGAAGCAACGGCTCTTCTTCAGATTTCGGTATTAAATAGTCAGGTAGCAGATACAAAATTAAATCTCAAACAGTCTGAAGGTGATACGATCGGCAAAGTTGCAGAAGCGGAAGCTATGGTGAGCACGGCACAGGCGGCTATCAAGCAGGAACAAGCACGGGTAGCAGAAGCCAGAGCGTTGCTAAAACAGACAAAAGTCGATCGCGATCGCTTTGTGAATCTAGCCAATCTGGGTGCAGAAACTCGACAGCGCGCCGATTTAGCACAAACCGCATTTGAGACTGCCCAGGCGATGCTGGAAAGTCGTCAGGCTGGTGTAGAAGTGGCCCGTAATGCGATCGCGATCGCTCAGGGAAAATTAACCCAAGCACAAACCACAGCCCTGAATCCCGATCGCCAAGCAACGAATATCGGCCGCCTCCAAACCCAGATAAACCAAGCAAAAGTCGCGCTTTTGGGAGCACAAGCAGATGTCAAAACAGCACAAGCAAATCAACAACTGATCCAGAGTCGTTTGAATAATTTAACTGTAAAAAGTCCGATCGCAGGAATCGTCACCACCCGCAGCGTCGAACCTGGAACCGTAGTATTACCAAGTCGTCCATTGCTGCGGATAGTAGACATGAAACAAGTTTATATGCGGGGGTTTATTCCGGGAGAACAAATCGCTCGAATTCGGGTAGGACAACCTACCAAAGTCTACCTCGACAGCGATTCAAAACACGAACATCCCTTAAATGCAAAGGTGATATCTATTGATTCCAAAGCATCGTTTACACCGGAAAATATCTATTTCCAAAAAGACCGCGTTGAGCAAGTTTTTGGTGTGAAACTAAGCTTTGATAAACCCGGTGGTTTTGTTAAACCGGGTATGCCTGTAGATGCCGAAATTCTGTTGAAAAAGTAAGATGTAATAAATTATGAGCGATCGCAAACAACCAGAATCAGCCTTGGATCGAGAGCGCTGCGAAGTCCTGCAACAGTGGGAAGATTGGCTAGAAATGCCGATGCTGATGCTGAGTTTTGCCTGGTTAGGACTGTTTATCATCGAGCTAGTTTGGGGACTGAATTCTTTGCTAGAGGCGATCGGAACTACGATTTGGATCGCCTTTATCCTGGATTTTAGCATCAAATTTATCCTCGCTCCTCGGAAAATTTCTTACCTGAAGCATAACTGGTTAATCGCCTTGTCACTACTGATTCCAGCGTTGCGAATCTTTCGGATTTTGCGAGTTATCCAGCCTTTGCGATCGATTCATGCGGTGCGAGGATTCCAGTTAGTTCGTTTGACAATCCGTACCAGTCGGGGAATGCGATTGCTTTCTGCCAGTTTTCAGCGTCGGGGATTTGGCTATGTGGTGGCGTTAACTGCGATCGTCACTTTCATTGGCGCGGCTGGAATCTATGCGTTTGAGCGCAAACTTCCTGATGGTACTGGTGGCATTACTGACTATGCTACAGCGCTGTGGTGGACGGCAATGTTGTTGACTACGATCGGCTCTGATTACTTCCCGAAAACGGCGGAAGGGCGGGTTTTGTGTTTTTTGCTGGGGTTGTATGCGATCGCAGTATGCGGCTATTTGACGGCAACACTGGCAACATTTTTTGTGAGTCAGGATGCGGAAAATGAGCAAGCAGAAATAGCAAGTGCAAAATCAATTCAAGCTCTGCAAACAGAAATTAGCGCACTACGAACAGAGATTCAAGCCTTAACACGACAAAATTTAGATCGTTGAATTGCTGAGAATGATATAAATTCAACCCTGCTTTCATAAAAAATATTCCTTAAGAACAATACCTTTGCTAATTTTAAAGAGTAGGATAGCTAAGGTAGCATAATGTATGCACAAAAATATAAATTATTGCGATTCTGTCTAAGCTTTCTTCACAGTTTCCTCACCTTTGTTGAATATCATAAAATATAGTCCAGATTCTTTTTATTGATGAGATAAACTTTATGAAATGGCAACAATTAATTCTAGCTTTCCTAGCCACGATTTGCTTGATATTTGCAGGCAATGCCCTGGCGCAGACTGATATCAATATCAACAATACTAACCTGATTCGCTTTGGTGGAAATATCATCGTAGCAGAGAATCAAGTTGTCGAAAATGCCCATGCTTTTGGGGGAAGCGTTACGGTTTCTCCTAATGCCAGAGTTTTGGATACTGCGATGGCGTTTGGCGGGGATGTCATCCTGAAAAAAGGAGCGCGGGTGGAGGGTGATGCTTACTCCTTTGGTGGCAAAATCGTGCAGGAACCAGGTGCGATCGTTAGTGGTGAACGTGCTACATTTAGCGATCGACATGGCATGATGTATGGCTCTAATCGCGGCAGAAGTAGCTTCTTTGGTCAGTATTTCTTCAGTGCCCTTTTTAGAATTTGTTCCGCAGTAGTAGCAGCTATTTTAGGACTGATTATTTTGCATAGCAGCCCACAATTCCTACCGAATTTGGCGGCACAATTGCGTCAAAGTCCCGGTTTGACAGCTTTATGGGGGATTGGGGCGATCGTCTCCTTTGTCTTTGCCACCGTGTTTCTAGCTGTTACGCTCATTGGGATTCCCCTGATTCCACTCCTGAGTCTGACGGCGGTTGTCACGGCTCTAGTTGGCTCATTAGGCGTAGCGCTTTTTGTCGGTCAACGTGTAGTTGGTAAGGGCGATCGATCTTTGCAGCAGCAGTTTTTGGTCGGTTTGGCAATTCTAACTATTCTGACACTAATTCCATTTTTCGGAGGGTTAGTAGTTTCCCTGATCAATCTGTTCGGATTAGGTGTCATCTTACTGTGGCAATTTGGTAGAGAAAAACCCGAAATAGCTACTCAGTAATTAGGAATATGTAAATTTTCACAACTCAAATTCAGGAGAAATTTATGATATTTGGAAAGTCGATTCAGACCATATTGATCGGACTTGCGATCTGGTTTTGCCTCTTAGTTGGACTTGGGCAAAACCCGACCATTGCCGCCATTCGCGAACTAGAGGAAGCACCAGGACAGATGGTTTATCAATCGCGGCAAACCCTCACAGATCAGCATGGCCATAACTGGCAAGCGATCGCCTTTAAACGCATCAGCCCAGATAACCAGACGAGTTTCGATCTGCGGTTGGTGGGTTTTCCTGGAGTGACGAAGATCGATCGCACTCAACCTCTAACTCTGACTGATTCCCTAGGAAAAACACTCACAGCTACCGAAGCTTCTAGTGATATTTTCACCGAGGGGGCCGTTCCCGAACCCAACGTCGGACAGTATAACCTCCAGCCATTATTACCGCAGTTGCAGGCGGAGATTCCTCTGAAATTATCATTACCAACTATCGATGGTGAACCTGTTAGCTTGTCAGTCCCACCATCTTTAGTCGAAGAATGGCAGGCTGTTGGCAGTTATAAATCACCATAAAATCTAGGTAAATATTATGTGGATTAAGTGGACTACAATTATTGTTTTTTCAATTTTCCTAAGCTTGGGAATGGCTATCATTTATGCTGGCTATCGATGGCAGTCAGATACCGATCGCCTACGAGCCAAATTAACAAATGGACGGCGGACAATTAAGCCCAAAATCTATGACCAGAAAGAGATTGAAGGCTTGCCAGCACCCGTACAGCGATTTTTTTGGACAGTTCTTAAGGACGGACAAGCGATCGCCTCTGCGGTCAAACTCTCTCAGCAGGGACTGTTCAATATGAATGAAATGGAGGATAAGTGGAGTCCGTTTACTGCGACTCAACTTGCGATCGCTCAACGTCCGGGTTTTGATTGGGATGCACGCATCCAGATGGCACCAGGAGTTAATGCCTTTGTCCATGATACCTATATGTTAGGAGAAGGCAGTTTACACGCATCATTACTCGGTCTTTTTACCGTTGCAAAAATGCACGGTGCCGCTGAAAACAATCAAGGTGAATTATTGCGCTTCTTGGCTGAGACTCCTTGGTATCCGACTGCATTATTGCCCAGTCAAGGTGTGCGCTGGGATGCGATCGACGATACATCTGCCCGCGCTACTTTGACGGATGGCGCAACAACTGTCTCCCTCGTATTTCAGTTTAATGCTGAAGGTGCGATCGCGACTTGTCGGGCTGAAGCTCGTTATCGCGATAAGCTGACTGCGATGCCTTGGTGCGGCCGATTTGGGGAATATTCAGTTCGCAATGGGATGCTGATTCCTTTAGAAGGCGAAGTTGGATGGGAGTATCCAGAAGGCATTCGGCTCTATTTTAAAGGAAGAATTACAGAGATTGACTATGAGTTCGCATCGTGAGCAACTAAATCAATTTATGTAAATTTTACTTTAAACCAATGGAGACAAAACAATGAAAACAAAACGATACTGGTTGCTATCATGTTTAGTAGCTTTGAGCATATTCTCAGGCTGCTATTTCAATATTGGTAATAACGGGGTTAGAGGCTCCGGAATCGTCAAAATCGCATCCCAAGAAGTGGCTGGATTCTCATCGATTTACTTTAAATCTGTGGGCATGGTCAAGGTACAGCAAACGGGAAAAGAATCCCTCACAATTAGCGCTGAGGACAACATCTTGCCCCTCCTAGAGGGTCGTGTAGCCGATCGCACCCTGTATCTCGGCACTGTCAACGATGCCGCCATCAATCCAACCAAGCCCATTGAGTTCGTAGTGGAAGTCAAAAGCCTAGAAGGCTTGCACCTGAACGGTGTCGGCAGTATTGAGGCAAAGGGTATCCAAAGCAAGCGGTTGTCGGTTTCTCTGGATGGAGTGGGTAGCATGGCGATCGCAGGTAGCGCAGATGTACTCGATCTGACCCTTTCCGGGGTCGGAGGCTTCCAGGGCGAGGAGTTCAAGACTAAGCAGGCTACCGTTCGGAACAGTGGCGTGGGGAGCGCTGTGGTTAATGTGAGCGAGCAGTTGGACGCGACTGTATCCGGCGTGGGGGCGATCGAGTATGTTGGTTCTCCCCAAGTCCGGGAGTCTGTGGAGGGTTTGGGGAAGGTCAAAAAACGGTAGCTTTTAGCAAGTCGCAAATTGATTTGGCTTCAGAATTCCAATTCTTCATAAAAACTATGCCTTAAGAAGAATACTTTCGTCAATTTTAAAGAGTAAACTAATAACAAAATTACATTTATCCTGTGGCTTATTCAACAGTTGACAGTTGACAGTTGACAGTTGACAGTTTGAGAGCGACCTCTACCTAGAAAGAAGAGGATTGGAGTAATGAATAGTCTAATTTTAATTTTCCCAAAAAAAGACTGTTAACCACTTCTTTCTGGTAAAAACTATAAGTCTCAAAAAATAATGAACAAAGGAGTTCCAATGACAACAAAAACAGGGCTGTGGATTGACCATCGGAAGGCTAGTATTCTGACTATTACTGAAAAAGGGGAAGATAAAAAGGAGATACTATCGGAGGTAGAAAAACAGCCTAGGCGATCGGGTGATTCACCGCTTAAGGGTAGCTATGAATCATCTCAAGTACCCGCAGATGATAGTCGCCAGAGATATTTTACGGGAGAACTCAATACTTACTACGATGAGGTGATTGCGTGTATTCGTGATGCAGAGTCTATTCTGATATTTGGCCCTGGTGAGGCAAAGGATGAACTAAAAAAACGTCTTGAATCAAATAACCTCGGTAAACGTATCGTCGGTATTGAGACAGTTGACAAGATGACGGACAATCAAATCGCGGCCAAGATTCGACAGCACTTTGCCGAGTAGCGTTAGATCGCAAAAATATTCAGCCAAAATTCAATGCGCGATCGACAAAGATTTGTGTAAGTAATTCAATTCAATTCATACCTCTTAAGTAAGTAGACGCTAATAAAACAAAGTATGTTAAGTAATTTGACAATTACTGAGATTGGTTCGTAGTGAGGGCTTTAGCCCTTTTTTACAGGGCTAAAGCCCTCACTACAAACCTTGAATTATTTACACCGACTTACTTACTACATTTAGACCATAAACTCATGGAAACCAGAGAAGATACATTGTTCGATCGCACATTCCGGGACAGCGAAGGCAAAATTGTCATAGCTCAGCCGCCAAATCTACCACTGATTGTCTGGATTGTAGCTAGTTTGTTAAAGCTCATTTTTACAACAGGCAAAATTCATTTAGGGTTGGATTTAGTAGCTTTTGGTGTCTTATTTACTTGGGCTTGGGAAGAACTGTTTCAAGGCGTTAACTACTTTCGTCGAGCATTAGGTCTAATTGTGCTTGTCGGTCTGATTGCGTCAAAAATTCAATAAGTAGACAAGCATGAATAAACTCAACATCGTGGAGTACAAGCATAATGATATCTGCGACAACTCATAAAACCAACACATATCATGTCATCTTAATTTGTGGGGCGGCTGCTCTCGGTGGCTTTTTATTTGGTTTTGATACTGCTGTAGTCAATGGCGCAATTATAGCCCTAACAAAAGCGTTTAATGCCGGTAGCTGGTTGACGGGTTTGGCAGTATCTCTGGCTTTGTTAGGCTCTGCGCTGGGAGCCTTCTGTGCTGGACAGATTGCAGACCGTTACGGTCGAGTCAAAGCAATGCTAATTGCCGCAGGATTATTTACGATCGGCGCTCTTGGATCGGGATTTGCTTTCGGCATTTGGGACTTTATCTTTTGGCGATTGCTGGGAGGGATTGCAGTTGGTATTGCTAGCGTCATTGCACCAGCTTACATTGCCGAATGCTCGCCTGCTGATATGCGTGGCAGGCTGGGATCGCTCCAGCAATTGGCGATCGTCCTGGGAATCTTCGTTGCACTATTAAGTGACTATTCTATTGCCGCATCGGCGGGTTCAGCAGAACTACCATTTTTGTTTGGGATAGCTGCTTGGCGCTGGATGTTCTTGACAGCAGCTATTCCAGCCGTGATTTATGGCATGGCTGCGTTGGCGATTCCTGAATCTCCGCGATATTTAATAGCTCAAGGGCGAGAACAAGAAGCTTCTATAATTCTTACAAAAATTGTGGATGGTAACGTCTCGTCAAAAATTGTAGACATTCGGCAAACTATTTTGAAAGACCGCAAGCCTAACTTGTCTGACCTTTTTGGAAAAAGTGGCAGACTATTACCGATTGTTTGGATCGGCATCAGTCTATCAATATTGCAACAGTTTGTTGGTATCAACGTAATTTTTTACTACAGCAGCGTTTTGTGGCGGGCTGTTGGTTTTTCTGAACAAGATTCTCTCAAACTCACGATAATTACAGGAGCGGTTAACATTATAACGACGTTGATTGCAATTACTTTTATCGATAAGTTTGGTCGCAAACCTTTGCTGCTTGTCGGGTCGATCGGCATGACCGTAACTTTAGGTACATTGACCGTTATTTTCGGGAATGCAGCCTTGGATGCCTCTGGTAATCCAACACTGAGCGGATCTGCTGGAATCATCGCCCTTCTAGCAGCCAACCTGTATGTATTTTGTTTCGGTTTTTCGTGGGGCCCTGTGGTTTGGGTGCTTTTGGGCGAAATGTTTAATAACAAAATTCGGACATCAGCACTATCGATCGCCGCCGCAGTACAGTGGATTGCAAATTTTGTTGTCTCTACAACCTTTCCTCCGCTATTACAATATTTTGGACTGGGTGTGGCCTACGGTCTTTACACAATATCGGCAGCAATCTCAATCTTTTTTGTTGCCTTTTTTATTAAGGAAACCAAAGGAATGGAACTCGAACAAATGTAATCTTTGGCATACCAGAGGACGGATCGTGATTGCGACAATTGATAACTTCACCAAACAAATTCTTGACAATTTGAAACCTGCTACGACAATCTTCTTAGCAATGGCGAGGATGGAAGAAACACAAAAACCAACCTTGTCAGCTATTTCTAGCAGATTAGATGCAGAAGTAGCTGCGAGAAGTACAGAGAACTCAGACAATATTCAACCAAAATTATCGGGGATTAATTGACATGAATAACGAATCTAATGCTTATCTGTTGGGTGGTGGTATCGGCTCTTTGGCAGCCGCAGCCTTTATGATTCGCGACGGCGGATTCCCTGGCAAAAATATTTTTATCCTAGAAGCAAAGCCCATGTTAGGCGGGAGTTTGGATGGAGCCGGGAACCCTGTAAACGGTTATTCGCTGCGGGGAGGACGAATGGTAACAACCGACAATTACGAGTGCACTTGGGATCTTTATAAGTCAATACCTTCCCTGAGTTCACCCGGCAAAACGGTATTTGATGAAACTATGGAGTTCAATGAGCAGCACAAGTCAAATTCTATGGCGCGTCTAGTTGACAGCCGTCGTGGGAAAGTCCCCGTGAGTTCGATGGGCTTTTCTATGCAAAATCGTGAGGAATTGCTGAAACTCACCTTGGCTGATGAAAATGATTTGGGCACTAGCTGTATCACAGATTGGCTTTCTCCTGAATTTTTCGACACTGAATTCTGGTATATGTGGGCGACTACATTTGCATTCCAGCCGTGGCATAGTGCCGTTGAATTCAAGCGTTATTTGCATCGCTTTATGCTCGAATTCTCTCGTATTGAAACCCTCGGTGGGGTGAAGCGAACTATCTACAATCAGTACGATTCATTGGTTCGTCCATTGCAGAATTGGCTCGCAGCTCAAGATGTTAATTTTATCCTAGATTGCAAGGTGACGGATCTTGTTGGTGGAGTCTCTCAGAATGAGAATCGCAACATCGAAGAGAGCAAGTTTGTGGTGACAGGCATTCATTATCAACAAAATGGTGAAAGCAAAACGATCGCAGTTAAAGACACGGATCTGGTTTTTCTGCAAAACGGATCTATGACAGATGCCTCAAGTTTGGGATCGATGACGAGTGCACCCAAAAAGCTGACTAAACAGGACTGCGACAGTTGGAATTTGTGGGAAAAACTGGCGGCACAAAGCCCAGATTTTGGGAATCCTGCTGCTTTCAACAGCAGCATTGCAGAGTCTCTCTGGGAGTCTTTTACAGTCACATTGAAAAACCCCGCATTTTTCGATAAAATCGCCAAATTTAGTGGCAATCAACCGGGCACTGGAGGGCTGATTACGTTTAAAGACTCAAACTGGCTGATGTCGATCGTCCTTGCGTATCAACCCCACTTCATAAATCAGCCTGCTGACGTACAGGTTTTCTGGGGATATGCTCTTTTTCCCGATCGCGTGGGCGATTTCGTTCCCAAGCCGATGAGCGATTGCAATGGTGCAGAAATTCTGCGAGAGCTCTGTGGCCATCTGCGATTCGATTTGGATACCGTGGAATCGGCAAACTGCATTCCTTGCCGGATGCCGTACATCACAAGTATGTTTATGCCTCGTTTACGCACGGATCGACCGTTACCGATTCCTCGTAGCTCGAAGAATCTAGCTTTCATCAGCCAGTTTGTCGAAATTCCTGATGATGTTGTTTTCACGGTTGAGTATTCGGTGCGAGTTGCTCAAATGGCGGTATATCAATTCCTAGGTATCGATCGGCAAATTCCACCAATTTCGCCTCATGACAAGTCACTGCGAGTACAGTTTGAGGCTTTAGTTAAAGCGTTTAAATGAGTTTTGTCTAAGTAGATATAGCGATCGTAAATCATTTGTGAATTTCTTGCTCCCTCCCCTGATTCATGGGGAGGGCTGGGGTGGGGTTAAAAATTTACGATTCATTTAGGATCGCTATAGGGAGATGGGCTTTAGAAATTTTCATAGTTTGGTGGCTGCTGCTGCTTTTGTGCGAACAAGGTTGCTTGCGAAAAATTAAAAATTAGGTAGAAAATCATGAATACAGAGTCCGCATTTTGGAGCTTGTCCACAGAGCAGGTGCTCCAGCAGACGCACTCTACAGCCGCAGGATTAACCCGTGCTGATGCATCACAACGCCTGAGCCAGTACGGTGCAAACAGCCTCAAACAAACACACAAATCAAGTGCATTCGTGCTGTTGCTCAATCAGTTCAAGAGTCCGATTATCGTGATTCTGATTTTGGCAGCGGTGCTATCGATTTTTCTGAAAGATGCCCTAGATGCCATCATGATTTTGGCGATCGTTATCATCAGTGGATTGTTAGGATTTTGGCAAGAGCGAGGAGCGTCCAACGCTGTCGAAAAACTATTAGCTTTAGTGCAAGTTAAAGCCACTGTGTTGAGGGATGGTCAATCTCAAGAAATCCCCAATGAGGAAGTAGTTCCGGGGGACATTGTGGTGCTTTGTGCGGGTAAAAATATTCCCGGCGACTGTCTAGTTTTAGAGTCAAAAGATTTATCGGTGAATGAAGCAGCACTGACAGGAGAAACCTATCCGGTTGACAAATTAAATGGTGTATTGCCCGCTGAAACTGGACTAAATCAACGCACCAATTCCCTTTATATGGGAACCAATGTGATTAGTGGAACGGGGAAAGCAGTAGTTGTTCATACTGGCAAAGACACTGAATTTGGCAAGGTATCGGAACGTCTAAAACTAAGACCTCCCGAAACGGATTTTGAACATGGATTGAGCAAATTTGGCTACTTTCTGATGGAAGTAACGCTCGTTTTAGTCGCTCTAATTTTTGCCGCCAACGTCTACCTGCATCGCCCTGTGCTGGAATCTTTTATGTTTTCTCTGGCGCTGGCGGTGGGTTTGACTCCCCAATTGTTGCCAGCTATAGTCAGCGTTAACCTGGCGCGCGGTGCCCAGACAATGGCGAAAAAGCGGGTGATTGTGAAGCGCTTACCTGCGATCGAGAATTTTGGCAGTATGAACGTGTTTTGCACGGATAAGACGGGCACGCTGACGGAAGGAGAGGTGAAAATTAACTCTGCGGTTGATGTGGAGGGGAAAGATAGCGATCGCGTTTTACTTTATGCTTATTTGAATGCCGCCTCTGAGTCTGGTTACGTGAATCCGATCGACAAAGCAATTCGCGAATACAAAACATTCGACATTTCGGGTTATCAAAAACTAGATGAAGTCCCCTATGATTTCAACCGCAAACGTCTCAGCATTCTGTTCAAAAAAGAAAGCACGCATTTAATTATTACGAAAGGCGCGCTGAAAAATATTTTGGATGTTTGCTCAACCGTTGAAACTGCGGAAGGAAAAACGATCGACATTACAAACGAGCGACAAAAACTCCACCAACAAGCGGAAGATTTGGGTAGTAAAGGATTTAGAGCCTTGGGTGTGGCTTATCGGGATTGCGAGCGCGATTCCTTCAGCAAAGATGATGAAACAAACATGACTTTTCTCGGCTACATTGCGCTTTTCGATCCGCCCAAACCGGGCATCGCTGACACCCTCAAAGAGTTGGAAATGTTGGGAATTACTCCGAAGATGATTACTGGAGATAGCAAGGCAGTTGCTATGAGTATTGTTGAGCAGGTAGGACTATCTGAACCAAAGGCTTTAACAGGTTCTGAACTAGAAAAGCTCAGTGATGAAGCTTTGATGCACCGAGTACAAAATACAAATGTTTTTGCCGAGGTAGAACCAAACCAAAAAGAGCGGATTATCATCGCCCTCAAAAAAGCGGGGAATGTGGTTGGATATCTAGGAGATGGCATTAACGATGCTTCTGCGCTTCATGCTGCTGATGTTGGTATTTCGGTAGAAAGTGCTGTGGATGTGGCGAAGGAAGCTGCTGATATTGTGTTGATGGAAAAGGATTTGAATGTCCTGATCGAAGGTGTTAAGGAAGGACGAATTACCTTTGCTAACACTTTAAAATATGTGTTTATGGCAACTAGCGCTAATTTTGGTAATATGTTTAGCATGGCGGGAATTTCCCTGTTTCTGCCGTTTTTGCCTCTGTTACCCAGTCAGATTTTGCTGACGAACTTATTAACTGATTTCCCGGAATTGACGATCGCAACAGATCGCGTAGACAAGGAGTTAGTCAGCAAACCGCGCCGGATGGATATCAAGTTTATCCGCAACTTCATGATCGTGTTTGGCTTGCTGAGTTCCATCTTTGATTACCTGACGTTTGGGGCGCTGCTGTTGCTGCTACACGCGCAACCACAACAGTTTAGAACCGGCTGGTTTTTGGAGTCTGTCATCTCGGCTTCGATGGTTGTGCTGGTCGTTCGTACTCGCAAATCTATTTTCGACAGTAAACCGGGGAAATACTTGTTGATGGCGACGCTGGCTACCTTAGGAGTGACGATCGTTATTCCTTGGACACCTTTGGGAAGGCTCCTACGGTTTCAACCGTTGCCGTTGAGTTTCGTGTTGGTGCTGGGCGCGATCGTCCTGTTGTACGTTACGGCGGCTGAGAATGTGAAACGAGTGTTTTATCAACGAGTGAAATTTTAGTCGTTAAGGCGCAAAACTTAGGCATGAAAAATCAATAACTTAATGAATCGTTAGATATAATTAAAAACAGAGATAGCTTACTTATTTGACCAAAACAGAGTTCAAATTGCAACTTTTTCTAGCGAAATGTGGTATGTGTTTTTAGACAAAAATTAGGTTTAAATTAGGAAGTGCGATCGCCGATAAGTCAGTAATGACCCAAGAATGGCAAAATACTTTGATTCAATCGTGTAGGGGCGATCGTACTTTCAACAGTTCTGAATACAGAAACCCAGTTGCTTAAAATAATACAATACGCTTGGGTTAAGACAGAGTCCCCTAAGCCCCCTTCAAAAAAGGCGGGGACAAGAATCCGATCAAAGTCCCCCTTCTTAAACCGGATTTAGCAGCGTGGTTTTATAGTAATCATAGAAATAGGTACGTAGTTGGGCTTCAGCCCTCTTTAGACATATAGATAAAGAGGCTGAAGCCCAACTACGTACCTTTATTAATATGAGAGTTGCGTCTGGGACGCTAACCGACTTTTGAGCGATGCTTTCGGTAGTTTCAGATTTCTTTTCCCAGAATAAAACTACCCTGCTTCAGAAGGGGAATGCGCGGGGAATCTGGACTCGGATAAAAGCGAGATGATTCAATCGTTTCAGACTTAAGTTGAGACCAATACTTACTACCTAGCCCAGTCAGTACCGCGCCATATCGTGAAAAACAAGACGCTAGAAATCAACGCGCCCAGCAGCCACTTAACAGCATTTTTAAATAACCCCATGCGCTGATTTGACTGCACCGTGGCCCTTTGCGCCTGCAAACGTTCCTTAGCCGGAGTAATTCTCGAAAGAATTTGGCTTTTCAATTCCTGCGGGTTTTGCGTATTCGCTTGCACTCCCAAACGGCTAAGTTCCCCAGCCAAAGTCTTTAAATCTTCAGGAGTACCCTTATTCAGCCGTTCTTCTACTTGCTGCAATTGAGCTAATTGTTGGTCGGCTTGAGTAGTAATTTGCTTGTCGTTTTGGTTGTTGACATAGATAGTGCCAAAAATTCCCAAGGGCATCATCAACAGAAAAATCACCGCCAGCAGCAGACAAACCCAAGACAAAACTTTCAAAAGAATGTTTTCCAAACTTCTGCGGTCATATCCTTCGCCAAAAAATATCAGCGCCATTGCCAATAGAGGAACTGGCACCCGTTCCACTACAGCGCCAATTGTCTGCAATTCCCAGACACGATTGCCAAAATTTGCTGGTATCAAAACTGCGATCGTATCTAATAAAGATAGAATTAATAGACCGTAGCCAATCCAACGCAGCCTGTAGATAGAAAAACCTTGCTCGCTTTGTACGTCATTCATAAGACAATCACAGTTGTTGTTAACAAAAAAATCTCTCTCAATCCGCTAAAAACGGATACAAGCTACAGATTGAAGCAGTCGAGTCTCCAAATTTTAGACCCAAGTTAGAACTCTCAGATTCATCTGCCATTGTAAATCTCAAATCTCAAATCTCAAATCTGAAATTGACTGACTTAAGGTTCCGGAAATCGCGGCTGCCACCACCCATACCAAGAAACCCAAGCATTTTCTAGCAGTTTTTGGGCATTTTCTGGAGTTGTTTTATCCAAAGGCACAGACATCTGAGTCCACAAACATCGCCTGTCTTGAATATTTCCCCTACCCAACAGCCAAAACAAAACCCGGTTTGGCTGCCAATCGCGAGTGTTGCGATTGTATCTAAACTGTTCGGCAGTGACTGTAGCACTGCCGCGAGGATTGATACACGAACTCAAATACAATCGATTTTGCTGTTGCAAAATTCCGTGAAACCCCGCGCCTTGAGTGTTTGCTAATGTTAGTTTACCAGGAGACGACTTCAGAATAGTATGTCCCTTCATCATACTTTCCACATCCCCGATGGTACCTACCACATAGCGCATCTCTATTTCTATAGCAATGTTACTTTTTTGATATTCATACTTTCTGGCAACCTTGACTTCTGAGGTATCGCTAATTTTCAGCGGCGCGCTGTTTTGTAGTTTCCACTCTGCTAGAGGCACCGTAGAGGGAAATTCAAACTTGGTTGCATAATTATTGCCTTTCGAGGGATAGAATGTCAATTTGCCTGCGACTAATAAAACTCCTGTAAGAGTAACAGCCAAAAGAGAAATTCTAACTGGTTTCCAATAGGTAATAGCCATTATTAATTTTCTTGCTCCTGATTTTGTGGTTCGTTTTTTAAGATGGCAAACCAGCAGAATAACCCGAAAATCAATACAGCAATCATCGAAAAGACTACCGAACCATTTCCTTCGTGCCAGTATTTAAATGCTTCGGGTTGAGATAATGATACTAGCACTGCCATGAGAGCAACTCGGGCTGCATTAACTACAAATGCAATCACGACTGCAAGGATTGGTACTACAATTTTTTGCGCCACAGTTGTAGGAAACATCAGTAAGAAAACCAGGGCTAGTCCTAGCAATTGTAGAATTGCATTCACCCCCGAACAGCCGTGATATACTTCGACGCTGCCCTTTTCTAGGATGAGAAAAACTCCTTTACGTTGAACTTCAAATCCTATATAGTGCAGGAGAAAATTTGAAAATTTTGCTGTGTATAGGGCTACATTAGCAAATACTCCGATCAATCCGGGAGGAATAGCTGTATAGGCAAGAATTAGCAGTTCCTGCCAATATTGTTTCAGTCCTTTGGTGCCGGAAGCTAGCAACGCCAGACTGATTCCTATCAAGAAAGGGGAAGCCCTGATAAAAAAGTCGTATCCAAATATCGAAGAACTTTTGAGCAAGATAAAAGCAATTAAGGAGGCTCCAAAGAAGCTGGCGAAAATTCCGCTTTCAAAGGTTAAGGATTCGTGCCTTTCCCAAATGAGAAATGCTACAACTCCCCAAAACAGTAACATTGTGCCAAATAGGTCTGTGTCGTTGGTTCTGGAAGTCAGAGTCAGTTGCACGCCAATCAAACCGGAGGCGATGCCTAACAGCCAGTATTTCGGTTCTTGGATGTGTTTGAGCCAGTTGATTTCGGTCATTGCTGCTTTCTGTTTTTACTAAAAACTTTTAAAATGCTTAACTTCGATCGCTCTTTTGAAATTATCAGCTACAAACAGTTGCTTTTATGGGATATGAATGAAGTTTAACTAAATCTTCACATACATTGACAATTGTCAATGTATGTGATAAATGTAAAAGTCATTGTTGGTCGTTATTTGTTGGTTGTTAAGTATTAGGTGTTAATTACTGGTTTTAATAACTAATAACTAATAACCAATAACTAATAACCAATAACCAATAACCAATAACCAATAACTAATTAGCGTATATCTTGCTGTAGTAAGTTTGATATTCCTCGGAAAGCAGGGGTTCCCACCACTCGCGATGGGCTAAATACCATTCCACGGTCTGCCGCAAACCTTCTTCAACTGTGACTGAGGGAGTCCAACCTAACTCTGTTTTAATTTTGTTGGCATCAATAGCATAACGCCGATCGTGCCCGGCTCTATCTTTGACAAATGAGATCAGTTGTTCGCAAGGACGTGCGGGCAAATCAGCAGCTAATTCGTCCATTAGTTGGCAGAGCATTTTGACTAAATCGAGATTTTTCACCTCGTTGTTGCCGCCGACATTGTAGGTTTCCCCGGGCTGGCCGCGGTTGATAACGGCATCTAAGGCGCGGCAGTGGTCGAGCACGAACAGCCAATCTCGGACGTTTTGACCGTCGCCGTATACTGGTAGCGGTTTGCCCAATAGCATATTGATGCACATTAATGGAATCAGCTTTTCGGGGAAGTGATAGGGGCCGTAATTATTGGAACAGTTGGTGATGATTGTTGGGAGCCCGTAGGTGTGGAAATAGGCGCGGGCGAGGTGGTCGCTGCCAGCTTTGGAGGCTGAGTAGGGACTGTTGGGGGAGTAGGCGGTTGTTTCGGTAAATGCTGGGTCGTCGGGGCCGAGACTGCCGTAAACTTCGTCGGTAGAAACGTGGAGGAAGCGCATTTGTGATTTGACAGACGAATCATCAATTACTTCCCAATGCTTGCGGAAGGCTTCTAAGAGTGTGAAGGTTCCGACTACGTTGGTTTGAACGAAGGCGCCAGGCCCGATAATCGATCGATCGACGTGAGATTCTGCGGCAAAGTGGGCGACTGTGTTGATGTTTTCTTCTTTCAGCAAGGTATCGACTAGGGTACGATCGCAAATATCGCCTTGCACAAACCGAAAATTTTCTCCTCCTTCCAAACTTGCCAGGGTTTGTCTGTTGCCGGCGTAGGTTAAAGCGTCGAGCACGACTACTCGATCGCCCGGATAGCTGCTGCACCAGTGATGCACAAAATTCGAGCCGATAAATCCAGCCCCGCCCGTCACCAACAATCGATGAGGATGTCGCTCAATGCCTTGATTCCCGCTGTTTGTCATAAAAATAAAAGTTTTTCCAATAAATAAGCCTTTTCAAAAGTAGCCTTAAAAGTAGTTTTTCATCAAGTGTGGGTCGCCCTGTGATTAAAATTTCTATTGTCTGACTTCAGATTTTCTAATTTGGGCGCGATCGCAATATTGACTCGGTTGACTTTAATTTATAACGGCTTGTTTGTCAAAACGCTTGCTTAACAATGGTTTCAGCTTTTTTACCTGGCAACTTTAAATTTCAAGGGGGATTGAGAGATGTTGGCAGTTGCGATCGATCTGTGATGTGGGCGGCGATCGCTTGTTGATAGATTTGTAAAGAGCTGTTACCATTAATTTTTTAATTATCCTTTACAAAATCCAGAGCACCATGAAGAAGTTTCAAGTGTTAGCTGGCCTTGCTTCCACCGTCGCGATCGCGAGCAGCATCGCCATAGGTGACGCTGCATCTGCTTTCCCCTGTTCCTACAAAAAATCTGGGGCCGCTCAATCTGCTTCTGGGCCAACGATAGTAGGTTCCGACGGCTCGGATCAAATTAATCCGTGGAAATCCAACAAAACAGTAGCTCTCGGTTTCTTAGGTTTGGCTGGGATTTTGGGTGGAGGTGCGGCCTACATGAGCTACCGCGCCGGTCAACGCGCCTCTGCTGCTTGCGCTGCGATGAGCGATAATTTTGAAGTTTTTGAAGAGTCGCTAGATCCGATCGCAGATACAGGTGTAGCTGAGCCAGTAGAAACGGTTGCAGGCGTTCGCGAACACCCGGAAGCTCCGGGCGGCGAGCTGGATTTGCCCGTAGCGCAAGTTGCCGAGGTGAGTTCGGAAAGTGCGATCGAACCAGTTGAAAGTGCGATCGTCAAATAATTATATCAAACCAAAGTATTCGCACAGGTAGCCTCCAGTCCCAAGGCTGGAGGTTTTTTGATGGGAAATTATTAATATCAAATCCCGTAGCATCGGAATTATTCATCTCTCTTGTCTCTCTCTCTGTGTTCTCTGCGGCCTCTGCGGTTAAATCATTCCGATGCAACCGGAAGCGATATAATTTGTACGCCGAATCGCGATCGGGCGCAATAACCTGCAACCTGGATCTTTTCATCGTTGGAATCCGGTTGCTGCGTCAGTTATTTGTGGAAGCAACTAACTCAATAGACTTGAATTGCGTAAATCTTTGATGCTAGAAGAAAACCGCAGATGAAAGCTGATTAACGCAGATAATTTCGAGATTGGAAGGCGAATGCTGGCAATTAGAGTATCTTGCCGATACTTGAAGTTTACCTGAGTCAAAACGAGACTGTGCGCCGAGGCGATCGCTCAAAATGCCCTCGATCTCAATCTGAGGTTAGACGGCAAGAGTTCAAATCGCCTGCTATCGTTGGAAATATAGCCCTACAGATGACAAAGTATAGGTTATTATGAATGCTTGGCGCGATCGATTCAATCAATTTACGGGTAAAACTCGATTTGCAGTTTGTCGCATCTTCCTTCAGCTAACAGGCGAAGAAGTTGCACCGCTGTTAGGAATTCTCAACCGCACCGCCAGAGAAGCAATTGATGCCGATGGCGATGTAGCAGTGTTAGGAGAAGGGCTGGTTGAAATTTGCAATCACCTGTTGCAGTATGACAACTACTGGCGAGCAGCCGCTAATGAAGGCGATGTTTTTTGGGATGAAGGCGAAACAGGCGATTATGTGGATGAACTTTTTACTGATTCAGCCGATCGCTATCTCAGCGAGCCTCAATACAGCACATCTGTTTCCGATAAAAATTCCCCCTTGTCTTTACCAGTAACTAGAAATGTGGTGGTAATGTTGACAGTTGCCTATGAAGGTGAAGTTCCGGCTCTAGAAACTGACCTCGCTGAGATCGAGGCCCTGAAAGTCGGTTTAAAAGCACTGATTAATTTACATTACCAAGAAAGGCTGCGAGCGGTGCAAGTTCACTTTTCTCCCGCACAGTTGGGAGACGAACTTACCAACGACCAAGTTTTGGTCAATTTCCCAGAACTCATTCCTCTTTAACAATGAGAAAAATCAAAAAATTGAATTGGCAACCCGCGAACACAATTCGCTATCCTCACAAATAATTGTGACCGACGCGCGCTAAAATAAAAGAGTAAAAATAAACAAGGTTTGTAGTAAGGACTTCAGTCCTCTTCTTAGGAATCAATCAAGAGTTTAGTCTAGTCCAAAGTGCGATCGGGTGTTTGGGAAAGAGATATTCCCGACTGCAATTAATTCGTTCGTAGCAATGACAAAAAACAGTGTTAACCCAAGCGTATTGATGACTAATTACCAATGCCCAATGCCCCATTCCCAATGCCCCATGACTAATTATTATCATGCTGCGAAAACTGACAATTTATTTAATGGCTTTAACATTCTTGTGGACTGCAACTGCGTGCGGTTCTCCTCGCACAGAAACTCCTGTAAATCCGGCACCAAATCCTCCGGCAAATCGGAGTGTGAATACACCGCGTCAGGCACCGAGCAATAACTTGGCTCAAGGTCAATATGCCGTACAACAAGCTACCTACGACGATAGTGACGGCGAATACAATTTGATGTTGCTAAATACTCCCCCCGGCAGTACCCCAGTTTACCGCACTACCGATTTGCAAATGGCTCGCTTGACGGCCGAAGAAATATCGGCAGGGAAGAAAAGTTATCTAAATTTGGATAACAATAAAGCGAGCTTGCATTTGACAGAAGATTTTAAAATTGAGTACGTTCACAACGTGACTGAAACTGTGAATAATCCTCAAACCGGTCAGCCGCAAACAGTGGTAGTGAGACAACAATCAGGCTTCTGGGCACCGTTTGCTGGGGCTTTGGCGGGTCAGGCGATCGGCAGTTTGTTATTTAGCCCGCGATATTATATGCCGCCTATGTATCAGCCGGGAATTATGACCGGATATGGCGGGTATGGGAATACTTACGGCCAAGCTGTCCAGCAGTATCAAACTCGCTACCAAGCCCCGCCTGCTGCTGTGAGAAACCGTCAAGTTTTAAGGACGACCGGCCGCTTGCGATCGCCCACATCGAACGTGCCAGTAAGACGCCCAGCAGCGCCCGGGGCCAATCGATCGACCGGTTCGGGTTACGGCGGCAGCAATTTGAGGCGATCGCAGCCCGGTCAAAATCGAAACAGGCGGAGTCCGAGTTTTGGTAGCGGGAGGGGTTCTCGCCAACCGAGTCGCAGTCGTTCTTTCGGAAGCGGCAGAAGGCGCTAAGAATCTATGGTGCGTCGCCCTCGAATATCTGCGCCTGAGTAGGAAGTTTGTCAAATTCACGCACCCTACAACTTAAGTTGTGTCACCCTTTCTAAAAGCCGATCGTCAGGAAGCTCTTGGGTTTCATCATCAAAGGCTGTCAGTACATCTATGCCTCGACGACGCAATTGATCGGTAATAGCTTGGGGAACATGAACATCCATGTACAAAGCAATAGCCATTTACAGCAGTCCTTTAGCTTTCATGCGAATGTAGAAAGGTGATTTGGCTGCTTGTGTCATATTTTCTTGTACTTGCTGCCATTCTTGATTAATTTCGCGATCGATTTCTTCTTGATGATCGAAATAGTAGCCCATTGCGGCATGAGCTTCTGCTGGCGTTAAGTAAAGGTGCTGGCGACACATTTCTTCCACTGACCAACCATAAGCCAAATAGTCCATCACGATTTGCGATATTCGGATGCGTGGTAAGCGTTGTAATCTTGCCGGCAGATTATCCTGCTTTTGGATATGTGGGTAACTTAGAGATAGCATACTGGCGGATATTTACCACTAAACTAAATATGATATGCCAAATTATAACATTTTTGTCTTTACGGTTGTTTGCAATGATGGTGTATGGTATCTACCTTGAAGACTTAATTTTATCAAGAACCTGTAATATCTTCTTTGCATAGGCAAATGCCTGATCTTGGGTTTGGCACTCCGACGCTCGAATTCGCTCAATAGTAATTGCTCAACCCCCTTGACAAGAAGACAAGATAGACATTAGATAAAGGAATGGAAAAACTACCCGACCTAAAACAACTATCGGACGAGGCAAAAGAAGCCTTGATAGTAGAGCTATGGGAGAAAATCCAAAAACTCAGTGCAATATTAGCCACCTACGAACCAAAACCAGAGCCAGAGCCATCTCCTAAAAAAACGAGCAAAAATTCTAG
>NZ_JAAFKG010000071.1 GCF_013299185.1 Microcoleus sp. bin48.metabat.b7b8b9.023
GCTTTCAATATTTTGTTGAAAGCTTTGAGAGATACCTCCCTGACAGGAGAGCTTGCTGCTTTTTCTGTTTTGCCATACACGGCTATTCTGGGCTTAGTCCGGGATTTACCGGGTTAAATGTATCTGTCAACGCTCAAGTACTCCAACAAATCTTAAGACGACTGGAGACAGCTTTTGTGGATATGCAGCGCAAAGGAATGGGCGATTCGGTTGACTCAATCGCGCGACCAAGTTGCTAAAACCCCGAATTCAGCAGCAGTTTTTCGTTTTCGATCGAGGTTAATTGTTAAAAGTTGTTCTGATCGTTTTGGGCCTCACCGCAGGATTGTGGGCGACAATCGAAGTGCTGCTGCGCGTGTTGCTGGGTTTTGGCAATCCCTTGATTTATATTGCCGATGCTGAGTGTGGCTATTTGTTGGCGCCGAACCAGAGGGTGCGCCGCTTGGGCAACCGGATCGAGATTAACGAGTATTCGATGCGTAGTGGAGCGATCGCCCCAAGTCCCAAACCCGAAACTCTGCGCGTCTTGCTGTTGGGTGATTCTGTCGCCAACGGCGGTTGGTGGACAGATCAGACAGATACCATCTCGGAAATTATGGTTCGGCAGTTGAGGCTGCAAGTACAGAATCTGACGAGCGATTCACAATCAGGTGCAAAAGTCAACTATTCGGATGTTGAAGTTCTCAACGCTTCAGCCAATTCTTGGGGGCCGAGGAATCAACTTGCTTATGCGAAGCGGTTTGGTGTTTTTGGAGCAAAGGTTTTGGTGTTGCTGCTGAATACGGACGATTTGTTTGCATCGGCTCCCTGTGCTGAAGTTGTGGGGCGCGATCGATCTTATCCCGATCGCCAACCTCGATCGGCGACACTAGAGTTATTGAGCCGCTACCTGGTACCAACACTGCCGGCTCGCCAATTAGCAGCACCAGCAGCCGAAAGCGATGTAGTCTGCTGCAACTTAGAAGCTATTCGCCAAATCCAGAAAATAGCAGTATCCGCCAACGTCAAGTTTTTGCTAGCCGTGACGCCCAAGCGGGGCGAATTCGGCGACTCTGGCTCTCGCGACTGGGAAATCAAGGCTAGAGAGCGTCTCGCCGAACTCGTCGAACGCGAGAAAATTACTTACATAGATTTTCTTCCCATTTTCAATTGTGCGGCTCAAATTTCAACTTTGTATAGAGACAGCATTCACCTCAGTCCTCAAGGAAATCAGTTAGTTAGCAAAACCATCAGCCGTCAAATAGTCGCTGTTTTTTCACCTAAATTGTAATTTGAGTCAAAAACAGATACTTCCCATACTTAGATTGTAGAGAACCGAAAATTTCAATTTTAGTTCAAGCCCTCAGATTCATCTTTGGAATCAATTCTTTCATCTCAAATCTCAAATTTCAAATCGACTGTTGCATCCCCCAATAGAGGATGGGAGTCAATCTCAAATTGAAAATAGAAAATCTAAAATCGACTGTTTAAGCCCTCAGATTCACGGAGTTGCAAGTCAATCTCAAATTGAAAATCTCAAATCGACTTACATCGAATCCGGTTGCACCCGAACAGTTACCCTCTTCAACGAACAACCAACCCAAACTGTAGAAGCACCCGGAAACGACACAATTTTTGTCGATTTAGCTAACTTGCAAACTAGACTCTAGCTCTTTGGGATACCAAGCTTGACCGTCGAGAGCCATTTGCTCGATCGAACTTGCAAGCCGAAGAGCTTTGAGAGCTTGTTCTCCTCCCACAGAAGGCTGGTTGCCACCCCGCACGCAATTAATAAAATGCTCCAATTCTGCGTGGAGCGGTTCAATATTGCTGGTGTAGACTTTCTCGATCAACCCATCTTGACGGTAAAGCACCTGACCGTAATCCGTCACGTAATTGGCGGTTGTTTGTCGGTGAATCAAGATTTCGTTGTTGAGAAAATCTGCCTCTGTCAAAGAATTTTTGCAGTGAGCCGCGATTGAACGGAGTTTGCGATGCGTCACCTTGCTGGCAGTCAGAGTGGCGACAATGCCGTTAGCAAAGTTCAGCGTCGCTGTCACGTAGTCTAAATAACCTGAATCTGAGGCCCTGCTGCCAGTGGCCGTCAGCTTCACCACTGAAGAATCTGCCAATTCCAAGAGCAAGTCGATGTCATGGATCATTAAATCCAAAACTACCGATACGTCGTTGGCCCGATCGGAATAGGGACTCATCCGGTGAGCTTCCAATGCCAGTAATTCTTCAGTTTTCAGCACTTTGCCGAGTTCCTGAAAAGCTGGATTGAAGCGCTCGATGTGACCCACTTGTAAAATCCGGTGGGCTTCAGCAGCCGCATTGACCAAAGATTCGGCTTCAGCAATGCTAGCCGCGATCGGCTTTTCAATTAAAACGTGAACCCCTGCTTGGAGACAAGACATCCCCACAGGGTGGTGCAGGCGAGTTGGAACGGCGACGCAAACTGCGTCTACGTGGGCGAGCAAATCCCGGTAGTCTTCAAAGAAGCGAACCCGGTATTTGCTTGCTACATCAATTCCCCGCTCTACATTTATATCTGCAACACCCACGAGCTCGATATCTTTGAGCAAGCTCAGAACTCGCGTGTGGTGCTGCCCCATATTGCCAACTCCAATAACCCCAATGCGGAGGGGTTCGAGTTGACTTCGCTGACCGAAAACATTTCCGTATCCCAATGACATCCTATCTAGCACTCCTGGATTCTCCTCCACCACAGGAATCAAGCCCGTTGGCTTCCCGATCGACTCACAGCCATCCAGATAGTACCACAGTCAAACTATTTGTGAAGAATTTCTAAGACAAGTGAAGAAGAAACAGGGAAGAAGGCAGGCGACAGAAGGCAGACTGCAAAAGGCAGTAGGAACCCGATCCCTTTTCAGGGAATTGGGTATTGACAAAAGCACTAAAATATGGTGTTTGAATCTGTGAAGCATAGCTATCCCGATCGCGAATCGCCCGCCACATCGCCACAATACAAACCGATCGGCATATTTTTCCAGGACGATCGAACATTTCTCTTGTTTTGGCAAAAAATTCCCAGTCAACAAGTAGCAAATAATACAAATTTGGGAGAAATCGCATCCGTAGTAATTCGATAGTGAGATTGGGCAATCTTTGAATTCAAAAGAATTTATGTTAAGAATGCGGAGACTTATTGGCGATCGCTGTCTGCAACAAACTAAACTTAAGTAAAATCTGATGAGGCCGACTATGAATCAAAAACAAAGGCAGAGATTAGGAAGTGCGATCGCCAGCACAATTTTAAGTTATGCAGCGTTGTCATTGGTAGGAGTAGACAAAGCACAAGCCGCCGTACTCACCTACAATTTTCAAGTGGAAAAGGGTGGAGGTAGTGGTTTTTTTAAGTTTAGTGATTCCTCACTGACAGGAATAGGATATGAAAAAATCGCAGTTGGTGAGGGAAGATTTAACACCCCTATCAGGGTCTATGAAAATGACTATGATTTAGCAGGGGCTATAGCTTTATTTAATCAAGGGAATTTTCGCGGACTGCAAGCATCGGGTGTGGAGTATGCGACGAGAGAAGAGGAACGAGGAGGGACTGATTACATTAAGTTTCAGAGCAGCGCAACCTGGTATATGGGTACCGAGGAGGCGAGCAATCTTGCGTGGGCATCTTATTTCTGGGGGTATGGTGAGACAATAGTTAGCAACAGGGAGCGTTATTTGGGCAGAGGTCGTACAATTATCAGCAGTGCGCGGGTTTCTTACTCCCTAGTGGATACCGCACCAGAACCAGTTCCCGAACCCATAACTGCTGGGGGGACAGCTTTAGCATTGGCAGGTTTAAGCTGGTTGAAACACAAGCAAAAAATGGCAGCTTGACGCGTGCGACTGTTAACAATTAAGCAGTCAGCAATCATTTTTCGGAAAATATTCGAGTTGCAAAATTTTGCGATCGATTGGGAGACAAAGCCCGAGCTTTCAAAATTGCTGCTACTAAAAACGCATAGGACAAAACTCCCACTAATGCCAGCAAAATTACGCTGACTGCACCTGACGCATTCCATAAAGCGTGAAGTGCGGAAGCGCTAAAATAACCTACGCCTAAAATTTGCCAGCGCTTCGTGGGTTTGAGGGCGCTCAAACCGATGAAATATCCCAAATAGCCGCTGTAAGCCATGTGTCCGGCGGCGGAACCCAAAATTCGGGGAATGAGCAACTGCAATCCTACTAATTGTCCGGCTTCGGGCCCTGCTTGCAAGGTGACATTTTGGATAATATGGGGGACGTACTGCCCGAGAGTTTCTAATAGTGTAAAACCGACTGCTGAGGCACTTCCTAACAGGATTCCGTCTAAAGGTTCCCAAATGCCGATGCGATCGCGCCACGGATTTTTTAGCAAATTTCCCAGAAGCATTGCTCCTAAAACGGGCAAGGCTTTCAGCAATTCTTCCATCAGACCCGCCCCGAAGAACATTCTGATCGAAAAAGACAAAAAATTGATTTCTTCGCCTTCTGCGGGCAAGCGACCGGGCAAAATTTCTCTAAATACTAAGATAAATCCAATCAATAAGGGGCTGAGCAATATCAGAACTGTAGCTAAAGCTGTACCAAGTAATACCCACCACGGCTTGTGTTTGCCGCACAGTTGATAGATAAAGTAGTAAGCGGCACCGGCGATGTAAGCTGACAGCAGAAAGTTGAATGCTGGGGGATTTCCGACGGCCACAAACAGCGACACGACAAAGATAACTGTGGCAATACCTGGATATAAGTAGGCTTTTTGACTTAATTGTTTGCCCGTGGAGGCGATCGGGAATAATTGAGTTAAAGTAAGAGCGTCTTTTTCACTGACCGGAAAATTGCCCGTTTTTGTGGCGGGGAATCCGGGTTTCGTTGGGTTTGGGGTTGCGGGAGATTCAAATATGAATTCTGGGCCGTCTTGGCCGAGACTGATGCGATCGCCTGTTTCTAATGTTTGACAGCCTTCGAGCTTTTGGCCGTTGATATAAGTTCCGTTAGCGCTGTTGAGGTCGCAAATTTGCCATCTCGTCCAATTACCGTGAGTTAAGGGACGGACTGCGGCATGGCGGCGGGAAACCATGCCGTGGGCGATCGACTCTAAAGCTATTTGACAATTGCGATCGCGCCCGATCGCCACTTCTCCATATTCTGAAAGTTGGTACTTGGACGCTGGCCCCGACGCAGCGCCTTTGGCGGGCACTTGTCGCAGAAATCCGATTTCATTAGTCATCAGTCATTAGTTATTTGTTATTTGTTATTTGTTTTTGGTTATTTGTTTTTGGTTATTTGTTTTTGGTTATTTGTTTTTGGTTATTTGTTTTTGGTTATTTGTTGTTATTTGTTTTTAGTTGTTGGTTGTTAAGCTGTCACGCATTTAAATTGCATATTCAGGGCGGGCGGGACGCCCAACCCCTACTCCCCACAAAACGGGAAACTGTTTTTTTGACATTCAATTTAAATGCACAACAGCTTACTCATCACTCATCACTCATCACTCATCAGTTATTAGTTATTAGTTGTTAATTATTAGTTATTTGTTGTTTTTGATTGATGCTCGGCGAGCAGTTATTAGTTATTCGTAACAATCAACAACTAACCAGTAACACTCAAGAACTAGAAATCAACAACAAGTAATACAGGCAAACTCACCAATAACCAATAACCAAGAACAACTAACTACTAACAACTAACTAATGACTAATGACTAATCATAAATTTGCTCTGGCATCCTGAACGGCTGCATAGAAAAATATGCCTGTGAGCGGTACGCTGAGGGCGAGGATGATGCCGGTAACTACATTGCCGAGTTGAGCTTCTCCCGAAGACAGCTCAAAGATTGAGCCGACTGCGGCGATCGCAGTGATGCACGAAAGAGCTAACAATAAACCACTTTTGGGAGTTCCTGCCATCATACTGATTTTACTGCCTTAGGCGAAAATTTTTTCTTGACTAATTCTTCATTCAGTGCGAGCTTGTTTTCTACTCTATCTACAAACAGCACTCCGTTGAGGTGATCCATTTCGTGCTGAATTGCCCTCGACAATAAATCTGTCGCTTTCAGGGTTTGCGGGCGGCCGAATTCGTCGCGAAATGACACTTCAATGACTTCTGGGCGTTTGACATCAAAATAGACTCCCGGAATGCTCAAACACCCTTCTTGCAAGATGCAGATATCGCCGCTGCTACTTTTGATGGTGGGGTTGATCAAAACCAATGGGGGTGTGGCGGGATTGTCGGGTTCGCAGTCGAGTACGATTACTTGTTTGTTGACTCCGACTTGGGGGGCGGCCAAACCGATGCCGTCGGCACTGTACATGGTTTGCAGCATTTCTCGGACTAGCTGCCGAATTTCTGCATCGATGCTGCTGACGCGCTTTGCTGGCTGCCGCAGGACGCGATCGCCTAAAGTGTGTATTGTTAGGGGCGGTTTTTCTAACTTTTTCTTTTCAACCAAAACCTGAACCGTCATAAAACCTCGCGAGATGTTTGGAAACCCCCAACGAAAGCGGTTGGGGGATTACATGGGAACCAATACTATTATTTTCAATATTAATCTAATTTTAAGTAGCTATGACTGGAAACGCACCAAACCAACGGCCTGTTATTTCTCTGGGGCTTTCGCCTGTTTTATTGGCGGTAGAGCTTGCGGGGGCGATCGCGATTTTAGTGTCGATTTTGCCGATCGTACAATTTTGGGCGGTTTTGCCCGATCGCATTCCAATTCACTTCGGCTTGGGGGGACAGCCTGATGCTTTGGGCGACAAGGTGATGATTTGGATGCTGCCAGCAGTGGCTGCTTTTATTTTTGTGGTTTTAACTGCGGTATCGCGCTATCCACATACTTTTAACTATCCGGTACGGATTACTCAGGAAAATGCGCGCAGACAATATCTCTTGGGGCGAAGCCTTTTGGTTTGGCTGAAGGCGGAGATTTGTTGGTTGTTTGCTTTTATCGTGCGCCAGCAAATTCTTGTGGCTTTGGGGAATGCTCAAACTCTTAGTGTAGAATTGGTCTTTGGGCTAACTTTTGTGATATTTGCGACGGTTAGTGTGTATTTAGTCAGGGCTTATTTGGCTCGCTAGGTGCAAGCAAAATTTTTCATATAAAAAGGTTTGATCCTTCGGACTTTAGTCCGCATTAAGAAGGACTAAAGTCCGAAGGATCAAACCTTTCAACTAAGCCATTAGATATGTTTGCTGATTGTTCATCGGCAATACTCGCAACTGTCTATTTTTCAAATCGGGTTCTAATCCTAGTTCTTCCATCGGAATCACGCCCAGCAAAACAGCGGCAACGCCTTCTGGCAATTCTAAACAATCAAATCTACCTTCTCTGCCTGCTACCATAATTTGAGCGTCGGCAAAAATTCGACCTTTTTTGATGCCAGCCGATGTTTCTACATCTCTTTCTCCTACTTGTATTAAGCCTAACTGGCTAATAATAGGAGCTGGCAAGGAAAGCAGAGTTGCTCCGGTATCGACAACAACATTATTGAGAATAACAGAGCGAACTTCCTCGGCAGAAATAAATCCCCGCTCGGCCATAACTCGATCGATGCGATTCGTGACGGTGATTGTAGTGATTACTTGACCCTTTTGTTTGCCTTGAAGATTGGGGAGTACCAGGGTCATATTATTTTACCTCTTTGAGTGTAATTACTGGATATTTCTATTTTGACACTCCTCGGCAGTCAGGGCGCGAGGATTCTTGGATCAATCAGTCGATTTGCTTGTTGATGCTGCCACCAACGAGTAGAGATCGGTCTGTCCCCAAGCGTTAATTTCGGCGTGCCCCGCCGTATTCAAATTGATTGCTGCCTGCTTCAACCCGAGGGTCAAAATGTTTTTTGCGGCATTGTGGTCGCGATCTAATATCGTACCGCAACAACAAATATGAGTTCTAGTATAAAGTGTTTTCTTGACAGTATTGCCACAGTTTGAGCAGTCTTGAGATGTGTATTGAGGAGCAACAGCAATCACTGTTTTGTCATACACTTTCCCGAAATACTCCAACCATTGAGCAAACAGCGACCATGCTGCATCGCTAATCGATTTGGCAAGCTTATGGTTCTTAACCATATTTTTCACCTGAAGGTCTTCGTGGGCTACGAAATCGTTAGATTTCACTACGCACAGCGCCGTCTTAATGGCGAAGTCTTTACGCTGCCGACTGACTTTCAGGTGTTTTCTTCCTAACTTGTTAAGCGCTTTTTTTTGATTGCTAGAGCCTTTCTTTTTTCGAGAAATCCGCTTCTGCAATCTCTTCAAAGCCTTTTCACTGTTGCGGAGATATCGAGGGTTGGCGACTGTCTCACCGTCACTGTCAGTATAAAAGTGGTTCAATCCCACATCTATTCCAATCGCTTTGCCAGTGCGAATAGGCTCCTCTTTTCGCTCCACGTTGATACAGAATTGGGCGTAGTAGCCGTCAGCACGGCGCACAACTCTGATTCGTTTAATCTCGTCAGGCGCATAGAAATGCAAATCTCGATTGCCGATTAACTTGAACTTCCCAGCAGCAAAACCGTCTTTAAATGTTAGACATCTCTTGTCGGTAGAAAGCGACCAACCCGAAGTTTTATATTCGACCGATCGAGTATGCTTTTTGAACTGCGGGTAGCCTTTTTTCCCATGCTTCTTGGCTTTGCAATTAGCAAAGAAACGTTGGATGGCAAAAATGGCACGTTCAGCGGAGGCTTGACGTGCCATCGAATTAAGCTTACCCGCCCATTCAAACTCTTTTGCCATGATGGCGCATTGTTTGTATAGGTCAACTAGCTTAACTCCTTGATTTTCTGTCCAGTATTTAAGAGTTTTATTTCGGACAAATTGAGCTGTTCTGATCATCTCGTCAACGATCCGATATTGCTGCGCTTTGCCTTTTAATTTAAACTCTATTACTATCATGAGAATAGTCTATCATCTTTACAAGAGTTTTCGCTTGCAAAAGGTGTATATTTCATAATTATTTACGGATTTCGGAAATTAAAGCCGTCCTATAAGGACGGGGCTTTCAACCCATTTTTTTGGTAATGCTATCTAGAATCGTGCTTCGTTGGTTAAAATCGTTTTAGTGACTGCCCAAAATTAGAATTTGCCTCAACGCATGACACCAGAACCGAACTCTCCTCAACCCAATCCTCCAGAGTCCAACGTGACTGTAGAAAGTCTCAACGGTGCGAGCCCTACTGTGCAGCCAGAATCAGCGACAATCGTTGCTACTGCTGAACCGGCAAAACCGCTACCACCGCCACCTCCAACTCGCAAGGTTTTATTGCCGCAGCAGCCTGCACAAACGACTGCTGAGGTGACGGGTTCGGTGCTGACGCTGGCGGCGATCGCCTCGATGATTGTCGGGCTCGCTAACGACAGCATTTGGATCGGCTTATTTGGGGCTATCGGTGCGATCGGCATATCGCTGCGGATGATGTGGCCGAGTTGGGGCAAAATCTGGGTGCAGGTAATTCCGCCGACTTGGCGCACGCTGATCATCTCCTGCTTCGGGCTGTTAGCTGGGATTGTGGGCTTGCTGATGCTCAGCGGTACTAACACTGAACCGGGAAGCCGCAACATCCAAATCAACTGGGATGCTATCGGAGCTCTCGGCGAGTTAATTGGTGCTTTGGGTCAAATTTTGATCGCAATTTTGGGCGTTTACGTGGCTTGGCGCCAGTACGTGATCTCGAAGGATTTGACGATTCAGCAAAATCGCATTACCCAGCAGCAAACGATCGATGCTTATTTTCAAGGGGTTTCCGACTTAGCCCTTGACGAGCAAGGGTTTTTGGAAGATTGGCCGCAGGAAAGGGCGATCGCCGAAGGCCGCACCGCTGCGATTATGAGCAGTGTGGATGCTGAAGGTAAAGCGAAAATTCTGCGGTTTTTGTCGCAGTCGAGACTGATTACTCCTCTGAAGCGCGATCGGCTTTTAGGCCGCCCCATCCTTGACGGCGATGGTGGCTACGCTGAAGACAGAGATCACGGCCTTCGCGTCATCGATTTAAACGTCATGTTAGCTGGTGCTGACCTCGCTGGCACGGATTTACGGTGGACTGAGTTGAGCGAAGCCAACCTTGTCCGGGCCAATCTCAGCAAGTGCGATTTAGTGAAAGCAAACCTCTCGCGCGCTATTCTGTACGACGCCAATCTCGCTCGCGCCGACATTAGAGGCACCAAATTATTCTACGGCTTGGCAGAAACTGCTTCTCCCCGCAGCCGCACGGAATTTGCCAACTATCAAACGGGCGAATATACCGGCGCTGTGGTTGAACGTGCTGATTTCACTGCTGTCAAGCGGCTGTCGGACGAGCAGCGTTATTACTGCTGCGCTTGGTGTGGCTCGAAGTCGCGAGAGACTATTCCCGGCGGCTGCGAAGGTATTCCTAATAAACTGGGACGCTAAAATTAGCAGTACCGCTGTACTTACGTATATATTTGGCGATCGATAGGCAGCCGACTATACTGTAATTTAAAATCAACAGTCTGGTGCTGTTTTAGCGATGACAAATGCTGATTTAGGGTTAGAAGTAAGTCCGCGTCAAGCAGGCACTAAAAGCAGAGACGGGTTAATTTTTGTAATTGCTATGTGGTTGCTGAGCCGATCGGTAATTGCGATCGGGATGCAGCTAATTGCCCCCTTCCTGTACCATCACTCGCTGCTCTACCAGTCTCAGGACTCAACGCCTGTTGTTGCGCGCTTTATTCCCAAAAGTGGCTGGGAGTTGTTCTCCCATTGGGACGGCGGATGGTACACCAAAATCGCTACCCTAGGCTACTCCTACGCCGATGACGGAGAGCAACATTCTGTTGCCTTCTATCCGCTGTTTCCCTTGCTAATTCGGGGGCTGATGGCACTCGGAATGCGATCGGACGTAGCAGGGGTATTAATCAACTCTTTTGCATTTTTGGGCGCATTAGTGCTGATTTATTTTTGGGTAGAACAGCGATACGATACTGGTGTTGCCAAATGGACAACCGCTATGCTAGCTTGGTGTCCGTTCTCGCTATTTTGCACTGTCATGTATACAGAAGGATTGTTTCTGTTTCTGACAGCATCTGCTTTGCGATCTTTTGAGAGGGGCGAGTATATTTGGGCTGCTGTTTGGGGAGCTTTGACAACTGCTACTAGGGGGCCGGGAGTAGCGCTGATACCTACTTTTTTGCTAACAGCTTGGAGGGAAAAAAGACCTCCACTTGCTTATGCTGCTGGTTTCGCTAGCGCTCTTGGCTTGCTTTCATTTAGTCTATATTGTGCTCTTCGTTTTGGAGATGCTTTAGCATTTGTTCACGTTCAAAAGGGATGGGCTCAGCCGAGTTGGTTCGAGGTATTGATTCAAGCTCTCAAGTTGAAGCTATCTGCTATCAGTAGAATTGTAATGATTTTTGGCAGTGGCTATTTATTATGGTTTTTGCGAAAAAGGCTTAGCACTATAGTTTTGACTTACGGTTTTTGCTCTTTAGCACTGCTGCTTAATTCCGGAGCTTTGCGATCGGTAAACCGCTACGCTTACGGTATGCTGCCGCTTTCAATAGCTCTCGGGTTGTTGCTAGCAGCTAAGCCTCGTTGGGGTTACGGGTTGATGGGATTGTTTGGTATATTTCTGCTGTATGTTTCCGTCAGATTTGCAGGTTGGCTGTGGGTAGCTTAGGGGCGATAGTTGGGGAGCATCTCTTGAAAAAACTTAATTTACCAGAAAGAATTGGTTGAAAGCCTCTCCCCTTGAGGGAGAAATTAAAATCAGACTATTCATTACTCCAATACTCGGACTTAAGGGTAGAGGTCGCTCTCCCATGGTCAACTGTCAACTGTCAACTGTCAACTGTCAACTGTTGAACGTACCTCCCAAGCTGCCTGAAAAAAGTCTCTTTCGCACAACATAGCGTAGCGATAGGTTGCTTCTACTTCCGGTGTAGATTCGGCATAGCGGTTGACCAAACTTTCCAGCCGTGAAGCTAAAATCTCAAACTCAGGGCTGCTATAGGTGACAATCCAGTCGCTCAAGGCGTGTTTTGGTATATTAGGCTTAGCTAACTGCTGTCCCAAAAAAGCATACAACCGCAAGCAAGGAGTCATCGCCGCTACTGTCAAACCGACACCGCTTCCCCAAGCTGTTGCTAATAAAAAATCCGTGTAGCGGCGGGTAGCAATTCCCGGTTTAGCCTCTTGCAAGTTTACACCCCATTTCGCTGCATATCCTTGATGCAGATGCAATTCTTCTAAAACGCCACTGCCGAGATTGTGGAGGATTTCAAATCCCTCCCAGTCGGGTGCTTTTGCCGCAGCAATGCTGTAAGCGCGGGCAAATGCTCTCAGAAAAAATGCGTCTTGTGCAACGTAATATGCAAAACTTTTTTGGGGGAGGCTGCCGTCAGCAATGCCTCTGACAAAGGGATGTTGCAAGCAAGTTTTGCTTAAATCTTGATTCACTTGCCAAAGATAGTTAGAACTTGTCATATTTTTTTATTTTTAGGTTGTGATTCTAACTTTTAGCACTAGGATTAACTTTGATGATAACAGATATATTTGGTTTGATGCCATTGGTAAGTCTGGGTATTTTTTTCATCGTATTTGAGAAAATAGATAAGTGTTGGCGCAGTGCTATTTTGTCCGCAGCAATTGTTTGGGGAGTTATAGTTGCTTTATCTACTGAAATTTTGAGTTTATTTAGGTTGCTGACTTTTGAGTGGGTGTTCGGGCTGTGGTTGTTAGCAAATATTCTCGGCTTGATGGTTTATCTAAAATTTAAACCTGTCAAGCCAATTTTTGAGAAAAGTCAAGAGGAGAAATTTTCTAGTGTATTAGTCGGGTTGCTAGGCGGTGTATTATTTATTTTTGCTGCGGTTGGTTTAATTGCTGTAGTTGCACCGCCTAACAATTGGGATTCTATGACTTATCACATGAGTCGGGTTGCTCACTGGATGCAAAACCGCAGTGTCGAGCATTATCCCACTTCTTACGTGCCGCAGTTGTATCACCCGCCTGGGGCTGAGTTTGCGATTATGCACTTTCAGATTTTAAGCGGGGGCGATCGCTTTGCTAATTTGGTACAGTGGTTGAGTATGGTGGGAAGTGCGATCGCAGTTTCTTTAATTGCTAAGCAACTGGGGGCAAATGGGCGGGGTCAAGTTTTTGCTGCTGTTTTTGCTGCGACTTTGCCGATGGGTATCCTCCAGGGCTCTAGCACTCAAAACGATTATGCTGTATGTTTCTGGGTAGTGTGTTTTGTTTCCTGCGGTTTAGCCGGACTCTCCGCAGGCATAACTGGGATTAATACTTTCAAAATCGGTGCAAGTTTGGGTCTGGCTCTCTTGACAAAAACGACAGCTTATATATTTTGTTTGCCTTTTATTATTTGGTTTGTTGTAGGAGGAATTCAAGGTTTTCGGGGGAAAATGCTGCCACCTATTTTGATAATAGCTGGTGTGACTTTTGTATTGAATGTCGGTCACTTTTGGCGAAATTATGATTTGTTCGGTTATGCGATCGGAGCGCCTGAAAGTTTTACAAAAGAATATAAAATTCAAGCAATTACCCTGCCAACTTTCCTATCAAATATCATTAGAAATTTAGGTATGCAAGCGGGTACGAGGATCTCCCGAATTAACGGTTTGATCGTGGGAGTGATTAACGTGCTGCACCGAATACTGGGGGTAGCGACCAACGACCCACGCATCACTTGGCCTCCCGGACAAGTATTTGCGATCGCCACACCCTCATTTAATGAAAATACAGCGACCAATCCCATTCACTTTTGGCTAATATTTGCCAGCCTTACATTTATATTAAAAAATCCTATTTGGCAAAAAACAAAAATAGTTATAACTTATTTGATTGCTGTAATAATGACTTTTTTGTTTCTTTGTTTGCTTCTGAAATTACAACCTTGGCAGAGCCGCCACCACCTGTCAATATTTGTATTATTTTCGCCAATATTTGGATTGGTACTATCGCAATTGTCAAATCATAAAAACGCAAATTATCTGGTAGCAATTCTGATTTTCATGTCCCTCCCTTGGATTTTTCACAACAACTTTAGACCTCTCGTGGGAGATGGTAACATTTTTAATAGCAGCAGACACGATCTTTACTTTACAAGCCGCCCCAACATCGAGGCTGCTTACGATACAGCAGTAGATTTTGTTAAAGCTCAAAACTGCACGAATATAGGACTTTCTTTTTGGGCTAAAAATGCCTGGGAATATCCCTTGTGGGTGATGTTTTCAGAGCCAGGAAAACCAGCACCTCGTATTGAACATATTTCTACTATCGATCCTGTTGTCAAGCAAAAATTAAATTCCGAACCTTACAAAGGTTTTATCCCTTGTGCGATAATTTACCAGTCTACAAAAAATGATGGCAGACAAGGAAAAGAGATAATCGTCAAGAATCAAACTTACGTACAAAAATGGTCGATGGAGCCGCTGAGCGTGTTTGTGAAAAAATAAAGTTTTGATTTATTTGATTTAACCGTTGACACCAGATTTTACAACAGAAACTAAGATGAACAATATACCTAAGTATTCCTTGATAATTCCCATCTATAACGAAGAAGAAAATATCCCCGAATTGTACCGACGAATTAGTGCCGTGATGGATCGAATGGACGGATCTGTAGAATTAATTTTAATCAATGATGGCAGCCGCGATCGCTCTTTGGAAATTTTGCGAGATTTGCACGAAAAAGACTCGCGAATTTGTTACCTTAGTTTTGCCCGCAATTTCGGCCACCAAATAGCTGTAACTGCTGGGTTAAACTTTTCTAGCGGTCAAGTTGCAGTCATCATGGACGGCGATTTGCAAGACCCGCCAGAGCTAATTCTAGATATGGTAGAACAGTGGCGGCTCGGGTATCAAGTTGTTTACGCTCAGCGCACTCAACGCCGTCAAGAAGGTTGGTTTAAGCGCTTGCCTGCTTATATGTATTATCGCATTTTGCGGAATCTTGCTGATGTTGATATTCCCATAGATACGGGGGATTTTTGTTTGATGGATCGGTGTGTAGTGGATGTGCTAAATGCTATGCCAGAACGCAATCGCTACATTCGGGGACTGCGGGCTTGGATTGGTTTCAAGCAAACTGCGGTTAAGTTTGAACGAGATCCGCGTTTTGCTGGCGATGTTAAGTATACCTTCAGCAAATCTTTTGCTTTGGCGATGAACGGTTTAGTCTCTTTTTCAAAGGTTCCTTTGCAACTGTCGATTTATTTGGGTTTATTTTCGGCTTTGGTGTCTGTTTTAATGGCTTTTCTGGTTTTGTACTGGCGTCTTTTCTCTCCGGGTGCGGCATTAAGTGGTTTGACAATTATAATTATGGCGGTTTTCTTTTTGGGTGCGGTGCAGTTGGTCAGTATTGGGATTTTGGGCCAGTATATTGGGCGGATTTATGAAGAGGTGAAGGGCCGGCCACTTTATACGCTGGCTGAAGTTGCTGGTTTTGCCGATCGCCAAAACAAACAAAAATCATCTTAAATCTTGCCTAAATCGTCTAATTTGTGTGATGAGTTCAACGATCGCCCCCCACGCAAATTTCCTGCACATCACAATCACAATCACAAATTTGCTGCCTGCTTAATTGATGCTTTTTTACCCGCTGCGACGCAGGCTACCACTAAACAAGCGCTACCTAGGGCGATCGGCTCAACAGTTTCACCAAGCAAAATAGCGGATGCCAGGATAGTCAAAAACGGTTGCAATAGCTGAATTTGCCCTACCCTAGCAACTCCGCCAATCGCCATCCCCTCATACCAGGCAAAAAATGCTACAAATTGACTGACACAACTCACATAGGCAAAACCCAACCACGCCGTCGGTTCAGCAATTAATCCTTGTTTGAAAACCACAAATATTGTCGGCAAAAGCTCGAAGGGAGCGATAACTATCAATGCCCAACAGATAACTTGCCATCCACCTAAAGTTTTAGCTAATCGTCCACCTTCGGCGTAACCAAAAGCAGCAGCAATGACTGATGCAAATAAAGCTAAATCTGCGGTTTGGAGTTGCCCTGCACCACTAATAATTCCAAAACAAACAACGGTTAAACTTCCGGCGATACTAGCAACCCAAAACCGAAAAGATGGCCGATCGCCCGATCGCAAAACTCCCCCTATTGCTGTTGCCAATGGCAAGATTCCCAATACTACAGCACCGTGGGCGGCAGGTACTCGCTGCATTGCCCAGGCTGATAATAGCGGAAATCCGACAACCACTCCCAATCCGACAACTAATAAACTCCACAATTGCCGTTTAGAGGGAATAGGCTGATGTGTTATTTTTAAAGTGACTGCTGCTAGTATAGCTGCTACTAATCCGCGTGCTAAGCCTACAAAAATAGGGTCTAAATCCTGTACAGCGGCTCTGGTTGCTGGTAGTGTTAAGCTGAATCCAACTACGCCTAGAAAACCGTAAATTAGCCCGATTGTTTCCGGATTCAATTGATGATGTTTCCAGTGTAATTTCATTTTTTACCTGTGAAGTAGACTTGTTTATTTAACAAAGTGCAGAGGCGTAAGAAGAAATTAAAATCGGGAGCATCCCATTTTTGCTTTCAGATGGCGGACAGTTGCATCAGAATAATATAGCGGTTTTTAGAAAGATGAGGTACGTTGTTGGGCTTGGGCCCTCTGAGTTTAATGGTTATGTAAGCTGTCAATTATACCTCATCTTTTTGAGAAAGGCTATATATTTGGATCGCAGCAGTGCGAGCGAGACGCTCGCGGCAGTGTTCGCGAGCGAGACGCTCGCACTGTGTAAAAAACGCTTTTTACCAAATTGGGATGCTCCCTTAAAATCAGACTATTCATTACTCCAATACTCGGACTTATAGGTAAATTTCGCTCTCAAACAATTAACTGTCAACTGTCAACTGTTGAACAAACTGCCAGAATTAGCGGCATATTTTTGAGAGCGGAGATGACAGCAAAGTTTTTGCTCGATCGAAGCGAAATTTTTTCTGGACTGTGCAAGATGATGTCCTGTTTGTCAACTGTAATCCAAGCAATTCCTGACAAAACTTGAATTTCTCGATGAGTTTGAGGCAACCTGTACACCTCGTTTTTCATGAGGATTATGCGATCCTTTTCGATGGCTCCGCTAACGGGCGCTGAGCATTCGGAATATCTTTGAAGCATAGCATCTCCTTGATAATTAACAATCAAAAAGTCACAAATTTTCCCTCAATATCCTAGGAACGGGTTAAATATAGCCTTTCTCAAAAAGATGAGGTATGACTGACAGCTTATATAACCGCTTAGACAAAGAGGGCTGAAGCCCAACAACATACCTCACCTATCTGAGAAGGGCTATAAGTTCCTTGAAAACTGCAAATTATCCCTAAGGTTGTGTTCCCACAACCAACTTGCTAGATGAGCAAGCGAACTCTTAAACTTGCACTCCTAAAAAACGCTTTTTACAAAAGCATTTTGCTCTCAAATAGAAGTATTAATTCACTTTAATCAAAAAACTGGAATTTGTGAAGATACGGTTTGGGAAACTTTGAGCGGTACAGTTTCTCAGTCCACCAACTGTTTTGGTAAAATATCTGAAAACTGTACTGGGCAATTGGACAGATCAATCGTTTATAGTGTTGCTGTAGCGGTTTTCGGTTAGGACGCGGTAGAGCTGTGTCTTGGATTTCAATGAATTGAAAATTGCGATCGCCCTGTACTGTCACGATCGAATATGTGCTGTGAAAATACCCCTAGACAGACAATCTCCCAAACCGATTTACTTGCAGATTCGCGATCGCCTCAAGCGACTGATCCAGTCTGGGACATTACCACCTGGACAACGCTTGCCTTCCATTCGATCGCTAGCTAACACCTTGCAAGTGGCCCGATTGACAGTCATTGAAGCTTACGGCGTTTTAGAAGCAGATAGCTTGATTTATGCTCGCCAAGGCTCAGGATACTTTGTCAGCCATCAAACAGTGCCCACCCCGAGACTGGGAACAGCTTTTCCGTCCCTTCAAGATGCGATCGTCCCAGATACAGATGGAGGCCGTTTTTGCGATAGCTTCTTGGCTTCAATTCAGGTACAATCGCAAACAGGAATTACTGACTTTAGCTCGGGTTTTCCCCGTCCTTGGGGATTGCAAGACTTGCAAAAAATCGCCAGACGAGCCGTCACCGAAGCCGGAGATACACTCTTCAGATACGGTTTTCCTGGGGGACAGCCGATTTTGCAGCAACAAATTGCTCAAATGTTGGTGCAACAAGGACTCGATGTTGCTCCAGAACAATTGATTCTGACTAACGGATCTCAGCAGGGATTGTCTTTAGCGATGCGTCACTATGTCCGATCTGGCGATCGGGTAATTGTAGAAGCACCAACTTATCACGGAGCAGTTGCTATTTTAGAAGATATAGGAGCTAAAATTGTCGGCATTCCCATGACGGTCGAAGGGATGAATTTAGCTATCCTAGAATCTTGTCTCCAGACTCACCGCCCTAAATTAATTTACACGATCAGCACGCTCCACAATCCTACTGGGCTGACAACTTCTCAAACTCATCGCCAGCAGTTATTAGCATTAGCCAGTCAATATGAATGCGCCATTTTAGAAGATAACGCCTACGAAGGACTAAATTTTCAGCCTGTTCCTGCGCCTATCAAAGCCTTTGACCAGCAAAACCTGGTAACATATATTGGCACTTTCTCCAAAACTCTAATCCCAGGCCTGCGAGTTGGTTGGATTATCGTTCCAGATGTCGAATATCAGGCTATTATGAGACAAAAATTATTGCACGATTTTCACGTATCAACTATTTCTCAGGCAATAGTTAGTGAATATCTGGCTTCCGGTCATTACCGCCGACATTTGAATCAGATTCGGATGCAAAACTTGCAGAGCAGAAATGCCATGCTGCAAGCTTTGGAGCGTTACTTTCCCCAGGAAGCCAGTTGGACAGTCCCTGAAGGGGGATTGTTTTTGTGGGTACATTTACCGAATTGCCTGTCAGTACAAAAAATTTGTCAAGAGGCTTTATCTGAAGGTATTTTGATTGCTTGCGGTAGAGCATTTTTCGCCGATCGCAAAGGCTATCCAGCAATGCGATTGAATTTCTCTCTTTTGCCTGAAGAAATTGAGCGGGGTATCGCTATTGTTGGTAAGTTACTCCAGCGACATATGATATCGAATCTGAAAGCAGTATGAACTATGCGGACTGAAGTCCGCACTACGAACCTTATTTATTGCGGACTGAAGTCCGCACTACGAACCTTATTTATTGCGGACTGAAGTCCGCACTACGAACCTTATTTATTGCGGACTGAAGTCCGCACTACGAACCTTATACTTTCTCGATCTGTGTAATTTGCGGTTAGTTCAAAACAAGGATAATTATGTTCAAACTCTACGAATATTCGCCCTCAGGCAATTGCTATAAAGTTCGCTTGCTCTTAACTCAACTCAATATTCCATTCGATCGCACAGAAATTAATATTCTGCAAAAAGAAAGTCGCACAGCCGAATTTTTGGTCAAAAATCCCAATGGCCGCATTCCGGTTTTAGAGATTGCACCGGGTAAGTTTCTGTTTGAATCGAATGCGATTATGTTTTACTTGAGCGAAGAAACTGAGTTTTTCCCCACCGATAAATTTGAACGCGCTCAAGTGATGCAGTGGTTGTTTTTTGAACAGTACAGTCACGAACCTTTTATTGCAACTTCTCGTTTTTGGTATTTGACAGGGAAAGCACAGGAATATCAAGATGCACTGCAACAGAAACAAGCACCGGGTTATGCTGCTTTGGGGGTGATGGAACAGCATTTAGAGAAAAATGACTTTTTTGTGGGCGATCGCTATTCTATTGCTGATATCGGTTTATTTGCGTACACTCACGTTGCTGGGGAAGGCGGATTTGATTTGACGGGGTTTCCGGCAATTAAAACTTGGATTGAGCGAATCAAGAATCAGCCTCGATATATTAGCATTACAGATTAAGATTGCAGTAACTGTAGGGTGCGTCGCTACCTTAAATCACAAAAAAACAGCGACAATTGATGAGCGACGCACCTTACTTACTCGAAGATTGTGTGTATCACATATATAGCCTTTATCAAAAAGATGAGGTATGACTGATAGCTTATATAACCAGTTAATCTAAGAGGGCTGAAGCCCAACAACGTACCTTATCTTTCTCAGAACCGCTATAAAGGGTATGAATTCACGATCGACAATTTTTTGCTTCCAGATCGAGCAACCATTGTTTTCGCCATAAACCACCCGCGTAACCTGTTAATGTGCCATCAGATCCAATTACTCGATGACAAGGAATCACAATACAAATTCTGTTCCTGCCGTTAGCATTTGCCACCGCACGAACAGCTTGAGGATTTTTCAATGCAGAAGCTTGTTGTTGGTACGAACAAGTTGCACCGTAGGGAATCTTTTGTAACTCTTGCCAAACTGCCTGCTGAAATTCCGTTCCCGGTGTGAATAGCGGCACTGAAAACTCTTTTCGCTGGCCTGCAAAATACTCATTGAGTTGTAGTTGCAACAAATCAAAATGTTTGTTTGTGCCTTGCAGTACAGTCGCATCTAAAAGTTTAGTCAATGACTCAAACTGCCTCTCAATCATTTTGCGATCGCTAAATTCTAAAAGGCAAATACCTTGGGCAACTGCACAGGCGAACATAGTTCCTAAGGGAGTTTCCAATCTAGTAAGATCTATTACTTGTTTGGTTTTGCTATTTGATGGCGACACGCCCAAAATAGATTTAAATGAATCGTTAAAACCGCTGAGCGATTCATAGCCGCTATCGTAGGCTGTAGCAGTAACTGTTTCGCCATTTTGGATTTTCTTAAAAGCTGAATTTATCCGCAACATTCTTTGGTAAGCATGAAAAGTAATGCCGTGATTCTTCAAAAACCAACGGCGGATTTGACTTGGCTCAATGCCTCGGGAAGCCAAATCCAAATCTGTCAATTTTGTGGCGGGATTGTTGCCGATTTCGCGTAGAATAGCTTGAATGCGATCGGGTGTTGCATTCAGCATTTCCAAAGGTTTGCAAACCTTACAGGCTCTGTAACCGTGAAGTATCGCTTCTTTAGCAGTTGGGAAAAATTCTACATTTTCTTTTTTAGGTTTCCGTGCCGTACAAGTTGGGCGACAAAAGATACCAGTGGTTTTTACTGCTGCAAAAAAAGTCCCTTCCCAGGAAACATCTTTGTCAACAAGTGCTCGATACATTAAATCATCTGTCAGCATATTTTTTGGGCAATATGGTTCGTAGTGAGGACTTTAGTCCGCATTTTCAAGAACTTGCATTCAATATGGTTCGTAGTGAGGACTTTAGTCCGCATTTTCAAGAACTTGCATTCAATATGGTTCGTAGTGAGGACTTTAGTCCGCATTTTCAAGAACTTGCATTCAATATGGTTCGTAGTGAGGACTTTAGTCCGCATTTTCAAGAACTTGCATTCAATATGGTTCGTAGTGAGGACTTTAGTCCGCATTTTCAAGAACTTGCATTCAATATGGTTCGTAGTGAGGACTTTAGTCCGCATTTTCAAGAACTTGCATTCAATATGGTTCGTAGTGAGGACTTTAGTCCGCATTCTCAAGGACTTATATTCCCAACGCTCAAACTTGATTGCGATGAGATAACCAAACTTGATATTACTATATTGCCCTCGATGACAAAAGTTTGCCAACCGAAAAATTAACAACTATTTTTTGTAGTCCTGCATAGTAAGTCTAATCTCATACAGTTCAGTGCGGATACCTCCATCTTTTATACAAAAATTCTAAGCTGTTGTGCATCTAGATTGTGTCTGAATATCGATCGCCCTATGGGAGAAGGGAATTCGGGGAGATGATTGGACGATTTGTGATGGTCATCAAGATATACAATTTAAATACACAGCCGCTTACCGGATTTTAGATAAAAAAATGGAATAATAGGGAACTGAGAATGTGTGTGGAAGCTTTTCGGGTGCTATTAATTGGCTCTGACATGAGAAAAACAATCAATAATTGTGAATGGAAACACGAATTTTGGGATTAGATCCGGGCTTGGCAAATCTTGGTTACGGCGCGATATCTTGTCATATTATCCCCGGCAAACAAGACGAGAATAGCGTTTCCCTAATTGATTGTGGTGTGATTAAAACAACGCCAAAGCAGGAAATGGGACAGCGCCTAAAAACAATTTATGAAGATTTGCATACGGTAATTGATGAGGTAAAACCAGATTTGGCAATTGCCGAAAAACTGTTTTTTTACAAAATGGGAAATACTATACTTGTAGCCCAAGCACGGGGCGTTTTGACGCTGGTATTGGCTCAGTGCGGTGTGCCGCTGTTTGAGTTTACGCCTGCTCAAATTAAGCAAGCTTTGACTGGCCGCGGCAATGCTGATAAATCGGAAGTACAAGAGGCAGTGGCGCGGGAGTTGGAGTTGGGTTATATTCCGAAACCTGATGATGCGGCGGATGCTTTGGCTGTGGCTTTGACTGGTTGGTACGATGATGATATTTGTCCGAAAAAAATACCCTTAGAAACTGGAAAAGTTTGATTTAAGCGCTGTTGAACAGTTGACAGTTGACAGTTGACAGTTGACAGTTGACCATGGGAGAGCGACCTCTACCTAGAAGGAAGAGGATTGAAGTAATGAATAGTCTGATTTTAATTTCTTCCTCAAAAGGAGAGGCTTTCAATCAATTCTTTATGGTAAATAAATACAATTTCAGGTATGCTAGAAAGGTAGGAAATAACAAATCTGACATGAGAGAATTCGTGTAAATAGAGTTCTGTTGATTCTTTCAGATTGGCAATCGCTTATTCAATAGTTTCACCCGGGCTAGCTGTTCCCACTTCAGGGCATTCTGCCACATAAATATCTTTTCCCCAATAAACGATTGTTGTAAAGATACATTGTTGTAAAGATACGAGGCGTATTTTTACAATGCTTACTTAGTTTTCACTCTAATCATTATTTTGGCAAATCGGGCGATCGCCCTTTTCCTTCCCAAAGCGCGATCGCCCTTTCTTAAGTTACACGATGAAGGACACGGAATTGCCGTTTTCCTACGAATATCTGTTATTGTAGGCTATATTTGTAGGACATGGCATTGCCGTGTCCGGCTTCTAGTTCCCGCAGCCGATCGCACTTTCTTCACCCGGAAAACCTACTTTTTCTGAGACTAATCACTCTTAGCACCTGCAACCACAGGATGAATTAAAGTCGATCGCAAATCTTGCCTAATTTCCGATTTCAAATACTTGCGCTGCAAAACCTGCCATTTTTGCCAAGCCCCGTAGCGTTTTTGGGCTAGCAAACCAGCCAGTTTCGGCAACTCTTTTTGCAAATCGCGATCGACAAAATCTGTCAGAAACTCCCCTAAAACTTCACAGTCTTGAATATCGCCCAAACATTCCTGAACAGCTTTTACATCTTCGACATAAACTTCATAAGTCTCCCCGTAAAAATCGCCAAACAGATTCATCAAATACCGAACCCGCTTAGCTTGCTTCCGCAAATCGTGCAGAATAGTTCCCTCCGCTGCTAACTTCTCTTCCACAGCCGACTCAGTCAAATCATCAGCAACTTTAACTTTGCCATCCTCATATTCGGTGCCCAGCAGCCAAGCTGGATGCAGGAAAAACTCACTGATTTGAGGTAACAGCAAATCTGGTACAACCTCGGCAATTGGCAAATGTTCGATCGCCCTAAACTGCGGTTTTTCTACCCAATTCTCGATCGACTCTTTCAGCGACTGGTAGCTTTTGTGTTCCAAAACAGCCCTCACCGCTTTCAAAGCCCGACGCCGCTGTTTGAGCAAACTCAACAAAGCTTCATCCAAAACTTCCTGTTCGTCAGCCGGCAAATTCGGGTAATATCCGTTTTGGAGACTTTCGAGCATCACATCCAAATCTCTGAGCCTTCCCAGAATCCGCCCCACCTTACCAATTTTGTGTTCAGAAGCTGCTTTTGGCAAGTCTAAAACCGGAGCAAAACCCGTTACAGCCGATCGCAAACGCCGCATTCCGACTCGCATTTGATGAAGTTCTTCTGCATCTTTGTCTTTGATAACTTCAGCCTCGTGCCCTACTGCTTTGCGGAAATATTTCTCGATCGCACCCGAGGCTGCGCCTCCGAGAGTTTTGACTTCAGTTTTAACTTTTGCTGATGTTTTGACGTTCATGCTTGATGTTTTTACGTTCATGGTAGATGTAGAGTCCACTTTCGCGATCGACTTTAATTTTGATTTCAAAGCTTTTCTAATAAGGTGTTACATCCTAGCACACACTTTTCATTGATGAACCTCAGCATTAATAAATCTTAATGTAAAGTGCTTGACAACTTATCCAAAGTCAGCATTTACTAATTAATTTGCGATCGCGCGCTAATTTGAGCGACGCGGTTTCTGAGTATTTCTCGTTTTTCGTCGCAAATTTTTCTGAGAAACCGGGTTTCTTGTCCCCATAGGGAGGCCCTGTTAATGTCCTGTGCTTGACAATTTATACAAAATTAGCAATCTTCAATCTTCAATCTAAAAAATTTTCAATCTAAAATTTAAAATCTAAAATAAAATTTCCCTCCCCCACCCTTGGGCTAATAAACATCTGATTTCTGGCGGGCTTTCCCAAATAGGTTAAGATCGCTGCAAACCGAGATTTATTTACCAAAGAGAGAGAGAGGGTGCGATCGGGAAGACAAGTTTTAAAATTAAATCAAGTCCGCCCAGGTTGTCCGACTTCAAAGAGGCAGTTTAGCCTTTCCAGTCTTTCTCAGATTGTTCGAGTACGTAGGTTGCTACATCCTCGATTTGGTCGGGCTTCAAGCGGCCGCCGAAAGCAGGCATAGCATTTTTGCCCTTAGTTACCTGAGTCGTAATAGCTTCGATAGAATTCATGCCATACTTCTCAAGAGCGCCCTTTTTCAAGGTTTTCATTGCCATAACGACGTTGCCGCCACCGATGTGACAAGCAGAACAGTTGTTGCTGAAGATTTTAGCTCCTTTAGCAGCATCTCCAGCCAGAGCAGGGCTGCTGAAGCCGAAAGTGAAAATTGTGAACGCTAACAAGGCGATCGATAAGAGTCTTTTCAACGCAGTTCTCCTCTAATGGACACACAAAGGGTGATTCTTTAATTATTTTACCTGATTAAAACAGGCGCGATCGCGACTAGGCGATTGCTTTCTCCCGAGTAATTTACCACTTTTTGGCAGTGGCAGTTCAACTCTCAAAATTATCCACGCCCCAGCCCGGAGCTTTCTGAGCGGCCCGGATCACAAAAGCAGCCAAATTTTCAACCTCAGTCTGTGGCATCCAGCTTTCGGGTACTTGGCGGCACCAAAAAGTTTCCTCACTGCCGTCATAAGTCATAGGCTCTCTCAGGTATGACACCAAACTATTGATGTTGGTGCGGGGAGGCGTTGCCCCCTGGAGATCTGCCAAAGACAGAGATATCATCGGATCCGGCAAAGTTGCTCCTCCGACGTGGCAATTCATGCAATTTTGCTCGAACAACACCTTGCCCACAGACAAATCCTGAGCGGAAAACAACCGAGTGTTTCCCTCAGCGTCCAATTCTAGTGCTACAGGTTCCTTGGCTTGTAAATATCTATTCACGTAAGAATCGCCAGCAGCCAAAACAGGTTGAGGAGCCAGCAGCAGGAGCGGCAAAATAATTAACATCCCCAACAAAAAGCAGAGAAAAACACCACGATGCAGCATAAAGGCGTAGAAAAGTCAATAATCCACTAACATTTGCTCGTACAATCGAATTTTTTTTGTTGCGCTCTGACTTTCGTCAGTATCAACGAGTCCGCTATCTCAAGTCAGCGACTTCCACTCGGAAGAATCAATCAACCAGGGGTAAATTTGAGATTTCAGATTTTCGATAGAAAAACGGCGAGCCAGCAATCCTTGCCAAATCCCAGCCCCTCTCAATCCAAAATCCAAAATCTCAAATTTAAAATTGATTAGCGAGCGCCTTTGCCACCAGCCCACTGGCGGGAGATAATTTTCGGCTGCAACAGAATGTGACCGGCAATCGCGTACAAATCTTCATCCGAGAGATTTCTCATCTCAGCGAAAATATCCGCACTCTTCATGCTCGGATGCAGTTCCGAAATTTCTTGAAACCCGTCATAAGTCGTGGGATTTTTCATATAGTCCACGAGCGACTCAATATTATTGCGGGGTGGGTTGGCCAAAGCCAGAGTTTCCGGACTCAAATTGAGGTTCGGGTCAGTTTTTGTCATGCCCGCAGCGTGACATTGAGCACAAGTATTTTGGAACAGGCGTTTGCCTTGCTGGACTTGTTTGAGGCTCAGCACTACCGGAGCGCCCTTGTCATTTAAAGTTACAGTCCGAAGTTCAGGACTCAGTTCGACAGCCATTGCGCTGCTGACAAATAACTGAAATGTCAAGAATACAGCGGTCAGAGCAATGAAATATCTTTTAAGCATGGTTCTCCTTAAAAAAATCCGGCAAATTATTGAACGCTAAGAGAGTATAGCTGGCAAACAGATTTCTGTTCAAAATTCCTTTCTTTGGCGACAACTGGCGAAAGTTTGTGCAGCCATACCTTTAAAGGTAGAGGAATTTTGCGATCGATCTAATCTGCAATTCGTTTTGAGTCGCGCCTTTTTTCGAGAGCGGACATAATTGCCTTAACATCTTCCAAAGCCAAACGGGTTTGAGGGTGTTTGTAGGCAATTTCCAGCTCATCACACAAGCGGAGCACGTCTTCAACAGGGACGTTGAAGTCTTCTGCTATTTCTGCGATGGACAGGTCTGCAAAACCCATAATTTTCAGGTCGCTGACGGGTCAGAATTGAGTTGACGGCTATTGAATGAAAGGCGGACAATTTAACAAAGCGCTGTTAGCTGTCATAAAAAAACTCGGTAAGTGGGAAACGAGCGAGTCTTTAGACCTGAGAGGAAAACTCCAAGAGCGGTTTCAACCGCCTTGAATCCCCCTTTCGGGGTTAGAGGGGTATGGTTGCCCCTCTGTGGAGATATGGTTGTCTCCGAATCCCTTTCGGGTAATGTTCGCTTCGCCAATGTTATAAGGGCTTGTTAGGCTAGCAGCACTGTTTCAGTGACTTTAAAACTGTTTAACCACTAGCGACAGAGCGGAAAACTAGCGTCGCATTCTCCGGTGTCATGACCTGAATAACGTAGTCAGTTAAGACTTAGGCTGGTCAGTACAGCTTGCAATTTCTTACAAGCTCAGTGGCGTTGACTCCCTGAGTTACTGACCTGTTAGTTTGTTCTGAGATTTTGTGCGATCGCCAGCTAACTAACCACTAACTAACACTAAGCATTTTTGCTCATCCAAACTTCAAACTCCATCAACTTCCAACCAATATCATCCCATTGCCGCGTCTTTATTATCAATAGGACTTGGGCGCGCAGGACTAAAAACCCCGTATCTGCGTGCATTTCTCGCTACCAAACTTCATGTTTTTCGTAGAAACCAGGGTTTTTGGGGAATTCCTCTGACATTTTCGTCTTTGGCGGACTCACCAACAGACGGGGCGATTTTCCATTTTTCGATTTGAGATTTACTCCACAGGTGTCTTATGGGGCTTGAACTTTGGTCGAAAATTTTGATCGGTTCGCCACAGGAGTCATCCGGCGCAGCAGCTTAGGGAGAAAGCTTGAAAGCGTGAGTCGGTGCCGCCACAGCGTGGTGGCTTTCGGTAGCATCGTGGGCGGGGAATTCCGAGTCTGCCAAGAAAGGCTGGGGCTGGTGGAGGCTGATGAGTCCAGCCAGAGTTTTCTTTAATTGAGTTCGGGGTACGATCAAGTCTACAAAACCGTGGGCGAAGGAGTATTCGGAAGTTTGATAATTTTCCGGCAGCTTTTCGCGCAGAGTTTGCTCGATTACCCGGCCCCCCGTAAAGGCTACTGTAGCTTTTGGCTCTGCAATTATAATGTCTCCCAACATGGCAAAACTAGCGGTGACGCCGCCGGTGGTCGGGTGGGTCAAAATTGGGATGTAAAGCAGTCTCGCTTCCCGGTGGCGTTCCAGAGCCCCGGAAATCTTAGCCATTTGCATGAGGCTGAGCATTCCTTCCTGCATTCTCGCACCGCCGGAAGCGCAGACAATGAGTACGGGTAAGCGTTCCCGTGTGGCGTGTTCGATGAGGCGAGTCAGTTTTTCTCCGACAACTGAGCCCATGCTGCCGCCGATGAACTGAAATTCCATGACTCCGAGGGCGACGGGCAAATTTTCGATTTGGCCGGTGCCTGTTTCTACGGCGTCTAGGTGGCCTGTTTTTTCTTGAAATTCTCTGAGTCGATCGCTATATTTTTTGCGATCGCGAAATTTCAGCGGATCGGTGGCCTGGAGATTTCCGTTAATGGGTGTCCAGGTATTGGGGTCGATCAACTGCTCGATGCGATCGTCACTGTAAACTCTGATATGATGCCCGCATTCCAAGCAAACCATTTGATTTGCTCGCAGGTCTTTGGTATAACTCAGGGCATCGCAAGCTGTGCATTTATTCCAAAGTCCGTCGGCAATTTCTCGTTCCGGCCGTTCTTGGGAGTTCGGTACTGATTTTCGTCGATTTGCAAACCAATCAAATAGAGACATTAAAAGTTGGGAATTGTTAACTGTTGACTGTTGACTGTTGACTGTTGACTGTTGACTGTTAACTGTTAACTGTTGACTGTTAACTGTTAGATTCGGGTTCCTCTTCAATCGGACTGATGAGGAGCGATGCTGTCTGCTGGTGTTCTGGAAGAACTTGCAGGGCTGTAGCACTTCCTGCCCCTAAATAAGATGCTATGCCTAAGTCAACAATCCGAGCTGGGATTTGATGAGCAGCGAGGATTTGCTGCATCAATTCCGCTTCCCAGCGAAAGCTAGTAGTTTTGACACTCCCCGCGCATGAATGCGGGGGATTCTTCTCTCAGCGAGCCAACTTACCCGAGTAGGTTTGCACCAACTAGAATAGAGGTCGGTTCTCCAGAAGCGTTGCTTGCGTCGAGCGCAAAGGTTCCGGTATGCCCTACCGTACCCAATCCTGAGTTAAGGATGTTAATACCAGCGTTGTGGTCGCGATCTAACTTACAGCCACATTGACAAATATGAGTGCGCGCAGACAATGACTTTTTCACAATGGAGCCGCAGCTAGAGCATTCTTGGGACGTGTAGGCAGGATTCACCGCAATAGTTGCCCGTTTAAATACCTTACCAAAATACTCTAGCCAAACTCGAAATTGATACCATCCAGCGTCATTAATTGACTTAGCTAGACAATGATTTTTAACTAGATTCTTAATCCGCAAATCTTCGTAGACCACTACATCGTTAGATGTGATTACGCACCGCGCCAGTTTGATAGCATGGTCTTTGCGTTGCCTACTTATTTTGAGGTGAACTCTAGCTAATTTGACTCTAGCTTTACGCCTATTTTTAGAGCCTTTGACTTTGCGATAAACCAGTCTTTGCGACCGTTTCATCTTTTTTTCGCCAGTTCGGTAAAACCGAGGATTTTCAACCTTGTTGCCCAAGGAATCGGTATAAAAAGACTCTAGCCCAACATCTAGACCGATAGTTTTATGAGTTGGTTGGATCTTTTCTTCTCGATCTATTTGGATGCAGAATTGAACGTAGTAGCCATCCGCACGCTTTACCAATCTCACCCGTTTAATCTGGTCTGGTTGATAGAAATTTAGGTCACGAGTGCCTTTCATTTTTAATCGACCAATCCCATTTTTATCGGTGAACGTTATCGATTTGCGATCGTCAGCTAGTTTCCATCCCGATGCTTTATATTCAACCGAGCGATTATCTTTCTGGAACTTTGGGTATCCTTTTTTGCCAGAAATCTTGGCTTTGCAGTTGTCATAAAAACGGGAGATTGCTGACCAAGCACGTTCTGTCGCTGCCTGACGGGCGGTTGAATTGAGTTTGTCCGCAAACGAAAACTCGCGAGCCAATACCGCACTTTGTTTGCTCAAGTCATACTTTCCTGTTTTCGGAGCGTCCATCCACAAACGAATGCACTTATTCCGAATAAACTGCACAGTACGAATTGCCTCGTCAATAGCTGCGAACTGCTCTAAATTTCCGTAGGTTTTGAACTCAAAAACTAGCATCGATTTACTTGGTCTTACGCTAACTACTATAGCGCAAAAATAATGAATAAACAAGGGCAATCTGAAGATTGTAGGCGACGGTCGTCGCAGCCGAGTTCATCGCCACGACGGTCGTCGGGGGGCTTTCCTCTCGCCTTTCGGTAAGTGTAATCCAAGGCACGGAATAATTTTACCAATTATTGAGACGATATTGCGGTCGATCGCGCTTTGTAAGGGCAGATCCCAAACCCTAATTCGGGAAAAAGAACTGCAAGTAAATAGATAAGATCGGTTCTCCCCAGAGAGCCGTAATGGCTGCACCGAGAGCCAGAAACGGGCCGAAGGGCATGGGTTGACGCCGATCGAGCAATCCGATCGCGATCGAAGAGCCACCAACCAAAGCCCCGGCTAAACAAGCGATAAATGCCGCTAGCAGCAAGAGTTTCCAGCCCAGCCAAGCTCCCATCAAGGCTGCTAATTTGGTATCGCCGCCACCCATAGCAGTCTGCCCGAAGCCGATCGATCCTGCAAGTCCGATCGCGTCAAACAGCCACAATCCGACAACTGCTCCCAAAATTCCGTCTAGTACCAGATAGTGCACGGAGTCGATCGGGTTAAATGTCGGCCACCAACCCTTGGCGATTTGGAAAACCAATCCGAGTATCAAGCCCGATCGAGTCAAAGAATTAGGCAAAGTCATTGTATCGCAGTCAATCAAAGACAAAGCCAACAGCCAGCTAAACAAAGTCCAAAACCCCAGTGTTTGCACGCTCACCCCAAACTGCCCATAGATGAGCAAAAACAGCAAACCCATGGCTGCTTCCACCAGGGGGTAGCGGGCAGAAATCCGACTGCGGCAGTGATTGCAGCGTCCCCGCAGCCACAGCCAACCGAAGACGGGTATATTTTCGTAAGTTCTGAGTTGATTTAAACATTTGGGACAGCGAGAAGGAGGATGTATCACCGACAAACCCGCAGGCAACCGATAGATTACCACATTTAGAAAGCTGCCGATCGCCGAGCCGATGACAAAGACGATGGCGGTGACAAGGGAATTAAAGATTATTTCCATTAAGTTGATATTTGTTGTTTGTTATTTGTTATTTGTTGTTTGTTGTTTGTTGTTTGTTATTTGTTATTTGTTGTTTGTTGTTAGCTATTGGTCGTTAGATTGTGTTATGTAACCTTTGTAGATATCGAACCAAATTCTCTGATTTGGATGCGGACTAAAGTCCTCACTACGAACCTTTTCTTTTAAAATTGTGCGATGTGTTTTAATTTGAAACTGTCACCAATGCCCAATTCCCAATGCCCAATTCTCAATTCCCAATTCCCAATTCCCAACTGTCAACTGTCAACCGTCAACTGTTTAATACATTTGAGATTCAATTTCGTCAAAAGTAACAAAACGTTCACCGGGCAACAAAACGGGATGCGAAGCAAAAATTAGCTGACCTCGATCGCTTCCTTGACAGACAACTACACCCGCCGGACGTTGCATTTGCTCGGAATGCACTTTCAAATACATACCATAGGCCGATCGAGCAACTCGGATCAAATCGGGAGCGATCAAGCTGTGACTTTGGGAAATTTCTATCTGGTGTTCTGAGTTGGGCTGGTATCGGGTCACGGGAAACTTATGATAATGGTAGAGGTCTAGCTATTGATGTTGGCTTGAGATCGATCGAACTTACCTTATTTTTTAAGAATAGACTAGGTGGAAATTAATACATTAACTTACAATCCTCCCTTGGCTGCGATCGAACTGCGACTCCGCGAGCTGCTTTCGGCTGAACTATACGCTGGTGCGTGGGTAGATCCGTCCCCCACGACGTTAATAGGGGTGTTCGAGCACCTGCGGAGTCTCCGCTACATCCTCCACGACTACGTGCCCAGGCCCGTGTCCGAATCTCCGGCCAACCCTGGGGAGGTTCGCTACCAATGGCAAACAGGCACTTTGCTATTCACAGATTTAGCTGGGTTTACGTCGCTGTTGGAAGCAAACACAGCCCAGGGGCGCAAGGGCGCTGAAACGCTGTTGGGGGTGATTAACGACTATTTTGCCTCAATGATTGAAATCGTCAGCAAGTCGGGGGGGGATTTGCTGGAGTTTACAGGAGATGCGCTGCTGGTGCAGTTTCTGGGAGGGATTGACCAAGAGGAGGATACAGCTAGGGCGGTGCGGGCGGGTTTGCGGATGCAGCGGGCGATGGCTAAATTTGCCAATATCGAAACGGCGCGGGGTGCTTTGTCTTTGAGGATGCGGGTGGGTATCCATTGCGGTCGCTATATTAGTGCTGATATCGGTACACCGCTGCGGATGGCTCACGTACTGCTGGGGCATTCAGTCCAGCAAGCCAAGCAGGCTGAGGGTTCTGGGACTGTGGGGCGGGTGTGTTTGACTGAAACTGCTAGTTCGTCTTTGGGGGAGCAATTTCGTTTTGAATCGTGGAAACCGGGTTATTTGTTGGTGGCAGATGATTTCACGGACGATCGACTCGGAGAGTACGATATTACTTTGACTGGGCGGCGGATGCCAAGTTCGATATTGCTCGATCGCACGGTATCGGGTTTGGTGAGCGAAATCGAGGAAGCCGTGAAACGGGTTGAACCCCTTGCTAGTTATATTCCCAAAACCATCTTGAGACTGCTGGTTGAAAATGCCGACAGGCGGAAAATCCCGCCGGATTTTCCCGAACCGACGGTGATGTTTGTCAACTTGATCGGTTTACCGGAGTTGGTGGACAAAGCAACGCCAGCCGAGGAAGCTAATCTGGTACTGGGATGTTCTCGGGTGTTTGCGCTAATTGATGCTGTGGTGTCCGCGAAAGGGGGGGTGCTGCAAAAAGTAACGGCGCATTTGGATGGTTCGGATATATTGATTTATTTTGGTGTACCGGACGTTCATACCGACGATCCAAGTCGCGCGGCGAGTGCGGCGATCGCGATCCGGGATCTAATTGCCAGTTTACCTCCGATCGTTATCGGCGGTGAAAATGTGAAAGTAAGCTGTCAAATTGGGCTGTCTCGGGGCCCTGTGTTTGCTGCTGAGGTTGGGGAACCGCGAGGGCGCAGGGAGTTTAATATCCTCGGCGATACGGTGAATACGGCTGCTAGGCTGATGAGCAAGGCGGGGGAAAATGAAATTTTGATTGGCGAAAGGGTGTTTGAGTCGATCGGGCTAAACTTCGATTGCGAGGCTTTGGGAGCTGTTTCTTTGAAGGGCAAATCTGCTCTGACTCCGGCTTTTGTGTTGCACGGTTCAAAGGTGGAGAGGGGAAAAGGCAGCGTTTAAATAAATTTTAAGACCTAGGCAAGTGGTTTTATTGGCTACTCGCACAGACTAAACTCCGATCGATATTTCACTATGCCGCTGCAATCCTGCAAAGCATCTCTTTCTAACTCCAACACCATAAAAGCTTCATCAGGTACATCATATTCGCATCGCAACATCTTGCTACTAGCAGGAACGAACCCGAAACGCGAATAGAAATCGGGAGATCCGAGGACAACCACTGCGTGAAAGTGCGATCGGGCGCACTGTTTTAAACCTTCGCGGATCAGCAGCGATCCGATACCTTGCCGCTGATAGTTTGGTAGAACAGCGACTGGTGCCAAACCCAGAATTGACAAGGTGCTAGAACATTTTCCGGCGATGACAACCGGACTGAAGAAAATGTGTCCGACTGCTCGATCGGATTGTACCGCAACCAAGGAAAATGTAGATGCAATTCCCCGCAGGCGATCGACTAAGTTAGCCTCATTTTCTCGCCCGAATGCCACAATATTGACATTGCGAACAGTTGCTAAATCTTCGGGCTTTTCGGTACGGATATCCATAGCTAATATCAAGAGTGACAAATCAATGCAACGATAGTGGTAGGGTGTGGATCCCTCGATAATATCCAAAAAACGGTGAAAAATCTATCGAGCGACGCACCAACGATATTGGTAGGGTGTGGATCCCTCGATAATATCCAAAAAACGGTGAAAAATCTATCGAGCGACGCACCAACGACAATATTTTATACAACAAACTCAACATCAATTATTTTATTACTCTTTGATATCCTTTCCGGTAGTTTGGGAATGATTTAACCACAGAGGATGCAGAGGACGCAGAGGGATAGAACAAAGAGATAAATAATTTATATTCTACCAAATTTTATCTAATTCAATCATATACTGTTTCTGGTAAATATTTTGTATTTTTACTTTTCTTGAATAAAACATATGATTATTTGTCACTAATTTTATGATTGCTATATTTTGGATATTAATAGCAAAAATGCTCTCTAAATATTGAGTTCCGAAGCTTCTTCCATTCTTGTTTAGAAACATCTGCACGAGTTTTATCGCCCGATGGATCGCGGATAGTCCAAATTGTGTCTGCAATGCGATCCTCTTCGAGGGCTCCGCTAACGAGCGATCGCCCGTGCTCGCGATAGTCGAAGTCCCAGAAAGCATCACCGGCGCAATCTCCTGGTGTAGCAATCATTTCGCGATCGACTGTACGGCGAATCGCATTCCATTCGCGGATGTAGATAGGAGAATCGTCCGATCGCAATTTACGGCCTCCTAATTGAGGATTAACCTTGTAGAAAAACCAATCCGTAAGATTATCCACGGATTGAGTTCGTGATTCTAAATCCCGGGCTGTAGCACAGTCTAGATTTGGGCCGAGAAACATGGCAAAAGTTAACATACACGGCTCTTCTGGCTTTTTGGTGAAAAGTGTATAATGAGATACTACTAATTGATTTCTACCGTATGGATCTTCATCTTGACAGACTGCTTAATCTACCCGATGTTACTGTTGAAAGTTGCATCCAATTC
>NZ_JAAFKG010000072.1 GCF_013299185.1 Microcoleus sp. bin48.metabat.b7b8b9.023
GCAAGCTTTTCGCGGTGTGACATATTTTGTCATCGCTAGGTGGTATTTTTGTTTTCAATCCATAGTGCCAGCTTTTACAATGATTTACCAGGAATTTCGAGGAAATTATTTACTTTATGTCAACAGCGCGATAAAGATTGGGAAATTCGTCTGGCGGTTGAAAGAAGAAAAATTCGAGAAGAAGTTAGAGCTGAAATCAAGGCAGAATATGAAGGTCAGATTACTTCCCTGACCCAGCAACTGGCAGAAATGACCGCAAACTATCAATCTGTATTGGCAAGACTCACAGCTTTAGAAGGAGCAAAATAAATAAATGGTCACAATTCTTGAAAACCCGCTGCGGGTAGGTTTGCGAAAAGAACGGATGCCGGAACCGCAAATTCTGGTCATCTTCGGAGCTTCCGGAGATCTCACCCAGCGCAAACTGGTACCAGCAATTTATCAGATGAAGCTCGATCGGCGCTTGCCACCGGAAACTACAGTAGTAGGTGTGGCCCGCCGTCCCTGGAGTCACGATTACTTCCGAGAACAAATGCGGGAAGGCATCGAAGAATTTGGCGGCGGTATTAGCAATGAGGAATTGTGGCAAGATTTCGCCAAAGGTTTGTACTACTGTCCCGGCGACATTGATAACCCCGAAAGCTATCAAAAACTCAAAGCTTTCTTAGCTGAACTCGATGAAGAAAGGAGAACCCGCGGCAATCACATCTTTTATCTGTCCGTTTCTCCGAACTTTTTCCCAGAAGCAATTCGGCAACTGGGCGCAGCTAAAATGCTGGCAGATCCAATAAAACATCGCTTGGTAATTGAAAAACCCTTCGGCCGCGACTTGAGTTCGGCAAAAGCTCTCAACCGTGTAGTGCAGCAGGTTTGCCAAGAACAGCAAGTTTACCGAATCGACCATTATTTGGGTAAAGAAACGGTTCAAAATTTGATGGTGTTCCGGTTTGCGAACGCGATTTTTGAACCGCTGTGGAACAGGCAATTTGTCGATCACGTACAAATTACCGTTGCAGAAACTGTGGGGGTAGAAGACCGGGCCGGTTACTACGAATCCTCTGGGGCGTTGCGGGATATGCTGCAAAACCACTTGATGCAGATTTTCTGTCTGACGGCGATGGAACCGCCGAACTCCCTTGATGCTGACAGCATCCGCACTGAAAAGATGAAAGTTCTGCAAGCAACTCGCTTGGCGGATTTGAATAACTTGGAGTTCTCCGCGATTCGCGGTCAATATTCCGCAGGGTGGATGAAAGGCAAACCGGTGCCGGGTTATCACGAAGAACCGGGGGTTGCTCCCAACTCGACAACGCCGACTTTTGTGGCGATGAAGTTTATGATTGACAACTGGCGATGGCAGGGAGTGCCTTTCTACCTGCGGACTGGTAAGCGGTTGCCGAAAAAAGTTAGCGAAATTGCGATTCAGTTTCGGGAAGTGCCACTGTTAATTTTTCAGTCGGCGGCCCAACAAACTACTCCTAACGTTTTGACCATGCGCGTGCATCCCAACGAGGGTATTTCGCTGAGGTTTGAGGCAAAAATGCCGGGGCCGGATTTGCGGACGCGGACGGTGGATATGGATTTTAGTTATGGTGCTTCGTTTGGGGTGACATCTTCGGATGCTTACGATCGCCTGTTGATTGATTGTATGCTGGGCGACCAAACTTTGTTTACCCGTTCTGATGAAGTGGAAGAAGCTTGGCGGGTGGTAACTCCGGCGCTGATGGCTTGGGAATCTTCCAACGAACAGGAACTGGTTCCTAAATACGAAGCTGGTACTTGGGAACCGGCCGAGGCAGAACTGCTAATTAACAGAGACGGTCGCAAGTGGCGCAGACTTTAAGAGTCAGTTGTCAGTTGTTAGTTGTCAGTTGTTAGTTGTTAGTTGTCAGTTGTCAGTTGTTAGTTGTCATTAGGTAAGAGTTGCTAACTAAGAATCATCAAGGACTAATGACTAATGCTAATGTTCGGGAACTCTTGCGCGATGGCACTTCTGACGTTGGACTAATGACCAATGACCAATGACCAATGACCAATGCCCCATGCCCCATGCCCCATGCCAAATGACCAATAACAAAGGAGAAAAAACCGATGACAATGACACCGATGAAAGCTCCGCCTCTGGTTTCGCTGCAAAGTCCTAAGGATGTGTCGATCGACCAAATAGAGGCAGAACTGAGTAAAATCTGGGAAAGTTACAGAGAATCAGGATCGAAGGGCGATTTTCCGATCGCGACTAGGGCCGCAACTTTTACTTTTGTCGTGTACGAACCGGAAGAAACCCAGCAATTATTGGCAGATCTGGGATTTTACGACGGGCCTGTCGATGGTATTAGCGGGCCGATGACGGCATCAAGCATCAGGGCTGCTCAAAAAGCTTACGGAATGCCCAGAAGTGGCAAACCTAGCGCTGAATTGCTGGCGATGTTGCGCGAAGAAGTGGCTCGCAAAAATGCCAAGGGAGAGCTTTTGGGTGCGACTGGCTTGGGTTCGGCGGGTTCGGGAGTGGCTGATGCGATCGTAGCTGCGAATCCCTGCCGGATTATTGCTCTGTGCCCGACGGCGGGAGAAGATACGGGCGTGCAGGCTCAAGTGGCTGCTTACTGTCCGGTGCACAAGCGCGGCAGCGGCAATCTGATCTGCTGCGAGTATATTACCCTGCGGGGTACGGAAGCTGCTCTGGAACGGGTGAGCGCGATCGTGACAGCGCTGACGATCGCGGATTTGCCGACGCTGCTGTGGTGGAAAGCGAATCCAGATGCCGATCGAGGTTTGTTCCAGCGGCTGGCGGAAACTAGCAGTTCTGTGATTATCGACTCTAGCAGTTTTGCCGAGTCTGAAGATGAATTGTTGTTGATGCAAAGTCTGATCGAGGAAGGAATTCCGATCGCGGATTTGAATTGGCGCAGGCTGGCGGCGTGGCAGGAGTTGGCTGCCGAGGCCTTCGATCCGCCGGAACGTAGGGCGGCAATTCGGGAGATCGATCGAGTGACGATCGATTACGAACAAGGCAATTCTACTCAAGCGCTGATGTATTTGGGCTGGCTGGCGAGCCGGCTTCAGTGGCGTCCGGTTGCTTTCAAGCAAGAAGAGGGGGATTATCAAATCAAGCGGATTAAATTTGCGGGTGCAGACGAACGGGTTGTAGAAGCCGAGTTAGCTGCTATTCCTACTGCCGATACGGGGGATGTCTCCGGCGATTTGATTGCTCTGCGTTTGAATTCTACGAACGAGAAGGCCGATTGCGGTACGGTTCTGTGTTCGGAAACGGGCGGCTGTATGCGGATGGAAATGAAAGGAGGCGCTCAAACCGATCGATTTAACCAGGTGACTCCTCTGTTCGATCAGGTGACGGAACAGTTGCTGGGCCAGCACTTGCAGAGTTGGGGCCGGGATATGCTTTACGAAGAAAGTTTGGCAGTGACAGCTCAATTGCTGAAATTAGCCAAACACTAACAACAAGTTCCGCAACGGACAATGTATTAGTTAAGATTCAGTAGAGCAGGCAATGTCTGCCCTACTGAATATTCTCTTGTCTTCTCTTTTCTTCCTTAGTGTCCTTCGCGTCTTCGCGGTTCGTTCAATAGATATTATTTGAGCAGTAATACCCATATCAATTATGATTGCATAGAAATGATTAAACCGCAGAGAACACAGAGAACGCAGAGAAAGAACAGAGAGATGAATTGGATATCAGAATTTTATCAATTATCAATTGTCAGTATTTTTTATGACTAATCTAGGGTTATGGCTTTAGTAATTGCTGGCGAGCGCAGCGGTGCGGGAAAGACTACTGTAACGATCGCCCTTTTGGCTTATTTAATTCGCCAGGGCTTGAACGTGCAATCTTTTAAGGTCGGGCCTGACTACATTGACCCGATGTTTCATTCTTTTGTTACTGGCCGCCCCTGTCGAAATTTAGACCCGGTTTTAACATCTGAATCTTATGTTAAAAAGTGTTTTTCCCGTCACATTCAAGATGTTGATTGTGCTTTGGTTGAAGGGGTAATGGGTTTGTTTGATGGGGTTTCTCCGAAGAAGGATTCTGTAACGAGCACTGTACGGGATGTAACGGATGTGAGGAAGGCAGAAGGAAAAGAACATTATTCTATTTCCTTTGCTTCTACGGCTCATGTTGCTTATTTGTTGAATTTGCCGGTATTGTTTGTGATAGATTGCAGCCGGCTGTCTGGTTCTGTGGCTGCGATCGCCCACGGTTTTCGTTCTTTTAACCCAAATCTTAATTTCGCGGGTTTGGTGCTGAATCGGGTGGCGAGCGATCGACATTTAGAGTTGCTGACAGATGCTCTGGAACCGCTGGATTTACCGATTTTGGGTGTTCTGCGACGGGATGAGGCTGTTACTATTCCCGATCGCCATTTAGGCCTGATTCCGGCTGAGGAGTTGCCGAATCTTCATGCTGCGATCGACAAATTAGCGGATTTAGCTGCTGTTAGTTTTGACTGGGAGAAACTTTTGCCTTTGTTGGCTGCGAGTCTTGATGGGGGGGGTGAGGGGTGTGAGCAACTTTTGGGTAGATACAGTCTCCCTTACGAAATTGTAACCAAAAAAGATGATGTTGTCAACTGTTTGGCAAAAAAGTTTTCGGTGCGAGTTGCAGTTGCGCGCGATCGGGCTTTTAATTTTTACTATCAGGACAATCTTGATTTGTTGTCAGAGTTGGGCGCCGAGTTGGTATTCTGGAGTCCGTTGGATGACTCGGTTTTTCCTGAGAATGTGCAGGGGCTATATTTTGGTGGCGGTTTTCCCGAAGTGTTTGCTCAAAAATTAAGCGGTAATGTTTTAATTCGGGATGCTGTCAGAAGTGCGATTTGTTCGGGAATGCCGACTTATGCGGAGTGCGGCGGTTTGATGTACTTGTGCGATTCGATTGTAGACTTTGAAGGGAATTCTTGGCAAGGGGTGGGAGTGTTGCCGGCGGTGGCTGCGATGGGAAAGCGATTGACTCTGGGATATCGAGAAGCTGTGGCGGTGGGGGATAGTTTGGTGTTAGCTGCGGGGGATGTGGTTTGGGGACATGAGTTTCATCGATCGCATTTGACAGTGGAACCAACTAATCCAATTTATCACAGTTGGAGGTACGGCAAACGGGGAGAAGTTGAGGCGGTTGCTGAAGGTTGGGGGGTTTATGGGGTGCACGCTGCTTATTTGCATTTGCACTGGGGTGCTCGCCCTGATATTGCGGTTCGTTTTTTGCAGCAGTGTTCTAATTTTGATTGTAAGGGTGTTTTGGGCGATTCCATACGGGATAGCGGCGCTTCACGAGCTCAAACAATCTAATTTTAACGAACCGCGAAGGCGCGAAGTTCGCGAAGGAAGAGAAAGAAGAGAAGAGATGAAGATAGTTAATGTTTGTCGTGGTTGGGGAGTAAATTACTTGTTGTTGAGCAAGTTGAAAAGTCTATTTTTGGCTGCGAGGAAGGTATAAATAATCCTATCTTATCTATTTATATTAGAATATTTATAACTTAAACAGCTACGAAGGTTGGGATTTATGAGCGAATTTATTGCGACTAAGCAGTTGTTGGCGCAATGGGTGACGCCGGAGAATTTTCGGAGTTACGGTCAAGTTATTTCTGCGAGTTTTGATGGCAAGTCTTTTGATGATGAGGATGCTAAGTTAAATTTGGAAAATGGTATTCCTAGATTTTACATTATGCGGTTGCACCAGAAGGGTCGCAAGTTTGGTAAAATTACGCGGCACGTTGAATGTACTCAGTGTTTGGGTTCTCTGGATGGGAAGGATTGGTTGATTGCTGTGGCACCTCCTTGTGATAGTGATGAACCGAGTTTGGAGAGTATCGCTGCTTTTCGGATTCCGGGTGATTGTTTTATTAAGTTAGATGTGGGGACTTGGCACGCTGGGCCTTATTTTGATGCGGATTTTGTGGATTTTTATAATCTGGAGTTGAGCGATACTAATGTGGTTGACCATTTTGGTTTTGATTTTGTGAAACATCACAATCTGGAATTTGAAATTGTCTGATATTTTCTCGTTTGAAAGAGTGGATGGCGTAAGACATAGGGCATAATCATTATTTGAGCAACATCTGAAACTGTTAAACTATGAATCAAGGTGGTATTCCCGATGAGAGTCCGAGAAATTTACCAGAGCAATTGCTCCTGGAAGATGCTAAGGCTGGTAATTCCAAAGTAATTCGTCGTGGTACAGATAGTCCATTGGGGGATGTACCGAGACTTATTGCTGTTTATGGCGGGAATTCTGAAGATTGGGATAAAATGACAAGTATTGAGGCTTTTGAAATTAATGGAGTTTCCGTGCAAGTCCATTGGTTTCGGAACAGTCAGACTTTTCAGGAGGTGGAGTTCAAGTTCAAACGACAATATCCTAAAATTGCTCCTAAAAATCTGTAGGTAATCAAATTATGAAAATTCGTTGTATTGCTAAGACTGGTGAATCTCTCCCTGAAGAATATATAGACCCGCCACGCGGTTACACTGAGAAAATTAAGTTTGCACTAACAATAGGTAAGGAGTATGTTGTTTATGCTATTCGAGAATGGAAAGGAACTATTTGGTACTATATCTGCGACGATATTTTTAGCTATTATCCGATGGAGAATCCGGCACCGATGTTTGAGGTGGTTGACAGCAGGGTTTCTAAGTATTGGCAGTTTGAACTTTCGCCTAATGGCTTGTTAATGATAGCGTTTGAACAGTGGTTTACTGACCCTTATTTTTATGATAAGCTGACGGATCAGGAAGAGGCGGAGGTTGAGATTTTTGATAAGGTTAAGGAATTGATGGATGCTGAGGATTTTGATTTGCCTCCGCTGGAGATTGCAGTTGAAAAATTGCGGGAAACTGTCAGTGTTTGAGTGGGAAAAATGCGATTCTCGCAAATTATTTGTTTACCACCTTGACTCCCATACCTTCAAATGGTATCAAATAGGAAACAGCATAATTTTGAAAAAAAATGAACGATAGAATTGAATCCAATAATAACTATGAGATCCTAGACGACGATGATGTTTTGTTATTCGATAAAGCTACTTTTCTGGTACGCAGTTTTGAAGATGTAGTCACTAGCAAGTTTATTGAAATGCTTGATATCATTGCACTAAGGGAATCTCGCCATAAATCAATAATTAATTGAATGAAAGAGCTACGGATTAACGAAGAAATAATAATTAATGCAGGGGAGATAGACTGGAACTCCCCTCAAGAAGGAATAGATTGTCAAGTTCTAAAAATAGGTTCTAAGGGTTGGCAAAAAGGAAGGATTCAAATAAAAGTTAATGAAAATTTCCAGTCGGGGGAAACGCAGGTATGTATAAAGTTTTGTCCCGATCGCCCAAATGAACCTATATCGCCTTTAGATGATATCAGACAATCTGAGGAATACAAAAAACTGCTCGAAAATAACTGATAGCCCGATCGCCCTTACAATACAATAATCGATCGCACTCCCAGGCTAGCCAGAAAAAAATGACAAATATAGAAGAATATGTCGATCGCACTTCCGAACTGATAAACTTACCCCTAGACCCGGAACATCGTCCCGGCGTTGTGGTAAACTTCGAGATGATAGCGGCGATCGCCCGACTCGTTACAGAATTCCCCTTACCCCCAGAAATCGAAGCTGCACCAGTGTTTGAACCTTAGATTTTTAACCGCCGATGAACGCAGATGAACGCAAATTTTTAGCAGGAGCGGATGCAGTCGCTACAGCATCGGCGGTTAAAAGTGGTAAGATTGCAGCGACGGCGGTTGTGAATGCTGCATTAGAACGAATTGCCGATCGAGACAACACACTCAATTGCTTTACAGCCATCACCGCAGAAAGTGCGATCGCAGCAGCCGAAAAGATAGATAATGCGATCGCAAATAACGAAAACCCAGGCCCGCTAGCAGGCGTTCCCTTCGCAGTCAAAAATTTGTTTGATGTCGGCGGAATTACTACCCTAGCAGGGTCAAAAATCAATGCTGACAACGCTCCGGCGAGCCAAGACGCGGGGGCGGTTGCCCGACTGCGACAAGCCGGTGCGGTGCTTGTAGGTACGCTGAACATGGATGAGTACGCCTACGGTTTTGTCACGGAAAACAGCCATTACGGCCAGACTCGCAACCCTCACGATACTGCGCGCATCGCCGGCGGTTCCAGTGGCGGTTCGGCTGCGGCGGTGGCTGCGGGTTTGGTACCTGTTACTTTGGGTTCGGATACTAACGGTTCCATTCGCGTGCCCGCTGCTTTGTGCGGTATTTTTGGGTTTAAGCCTACTTACGGCCGTTTGTCCAGGGCCGGTGCTTTTTTGTTTTCGAGTAGTTTGGATTGTGTGGGGCCGTTCGGGCGATCGCTCCGAGACATCGCGCTGCTGTATGATATCTTGCAAGGCACGGACGATCGCGATCCAGTTTGCACTCAACGCCCGCCAGAACTTACCTCGCCACAGTTAAATATAGGAATTGAAGGATTGCGAATTGCTGTTGCTGACGGCTATTTCGCTACAGGGGCCGAACCGGAAGCTATGGATGCTGTAGAAATAGTTGCACGAGCCTTGACAAATGTCTTGAATTGTGGTATGGAGTCAGAAATAGCAAATTCCCGAAAAATTGGGGGGCTTGTGACTGTCAGCATACCGGAATCCGATCGCGCGAGGGCAGCAGCGTTTATAATTACCGCTTGCGAAGGTGGAAACTTGCATTTGGAGAATTTGCGAGTGCGCCCTCAAGACTTCGATCCGGCAACGCGCGATCGTTTTTTGGCTGGAACCATGATTCCTGCGACGTGGTACGTGCAAGCGCAGAGATTCAGACAGTGGTATCGGTCTCAAATTCGCGAAATATTCCAACATACAGATATCATTCTCGCACCCGCAACTCCGATCGCGGCCCCTGAAATTGGTGTCGAGAAAATGGTCATCGCCGGACAAGAAATGTTAGTGCGTCCCAATCTGGGACTGTTCACCCAACCCCTATCATTCATAGGCTTGCCTGTTCTTTGCGTGCCCGTAAAGCCACCTGGCGCTTTGCCGTTGGGGGTACAAATCATTGGTGCTCCCTACAGCGAAGCGGTGATTCTCCGAGTCGCTGCGGTATTAGAAGCCCAAGGAATTGTATCTGCCGAATCAATAAGCCCCTAATTCTAGGGTTTGTTGTTGCGGTGGAAGCGTCTTTTAGTTCTTCTGGCAATCGCTTTGCGCTTTTGCTTTTCCAACGGAGTTTCAAAGTGGCGGTGCTTTCTCATGTCGGGGAAAATTCCCGCTTTGGAAACTTGTCGCTTAAACCGTCGTAGGGCTGACTCAATCCCTTCATTTTCGCCGATTACAACTTGGGTCATTATTTCTCCTTTGGTTCGTTAGATCAAGTTTTATCATATCAAGGTTTTTGGCGGCGCGACCTGTTGGATGTCGGGCGATCGACCAAAACCCCAAAATTATACCAGAAAATAGGTTCGTAGTGAGGACTTCAGTCCTTCTTTGTTGCGGACTGAAGTCCTCACTACAAGCCGGGTTCGTAGTGAGGACTTTAGTCCTTCTTTGTTGCGGACTGAATTCCTCACTACAAGCCGGGTTAGTAGTGAGGACTTCAGTCCTTCTTTGTTGCGGACTGAAGTCCTCACTACAAGCCGGGTTCGTAGTGAGGACTTCAGTCCTTCTTTGTTGCGGACTGAAGTCCTCACTACAAGCCGGGTTCGTAGTGAGGACTTCAGTCCTTCTTTGTTGCGGACTGAAGTCCTCACTACAAGCCGGGTTAGTAGTGAGGACTTCAGTCCTTCTTTGTTGCGGACTGAAGTCCTCACTACAAGCCGGGTTCGTAGTGAGGACTTTAGTCCTTCTTTGTTGCGGACTGAATTCCTCACTACAAGCCGGGTTAGTAGTGAGGACTTCAGTCCTTCTTTGTTGCGGACTGAATTCCTCACTACAAGCCGGGTTCGTAGTGAGGACTTCAGTCCTTCTTTGTTGCGGACTGAATTCCTCACTACTAACCTGTTTGATTGCGGGTAGCGGTTACTCTGTTTGGGCTATCAACTGATTTTCCTGTCGCAGGTAAGCTTGAATAAAGGGGTCTAATTCGCCGTTCATCACATCTAAGACGGCGGTAGTTTCCACGCCAGTCCGCAAATCCTTGACCATTTGATAGGGGTGAAACACGTAGTTGCGAATTTGGTTGCCCCAAGCTGCCTCTACCATGTCGCCGCGAATCTCGGCAATTTCGGCGGCGCGCTGTTCCCTAGCAACCACCAACAGCCTAGCTTTGAGTAAGGCGAGAGCTTTTTCTTTATTTTGCAACTGACTGCGTTCTTCGGTACAGCGGACAGCTAAACCAGTCGGAAGGTGAACGATGCGGACAGCGGTTTCTACCTTGTTAACGTTTTGTCCGCCCTTGCCGCCCGCCCGGGAAGTCGTGACTTCCAAATCTTTTTCGGGAATATCCAGTTTAACGGATCGATCGAGCACCGGCATCACTTCCACGCCCGCAAAACTGGTTTGACGCTTGTCATTAGCGTTAAACGGCGAAATTCTCACCAAACGGTGAGTACCTTTTTCCGACCTCATGTAGCCGTAGGCGTAGCGGCCGACAATTTCCAAAGAGGCAGATTTAACACCTGCTTCCTCTCCCTCAGAAATCTCGGTTAAATGTACTTTGTAACCTTGACTTTCGCCCCAGCGGGTGTACATCCGCAGCAGCATTTCGGCCCAATCTTGAGCATCTGTACCGCCGGCCCCGGCGTTAATTGTCAAAACGGCGCCGCCTTCGTCGTAGGGCCCGGAGAGTAATTGTTGCAATTCCCACTGGTCGAGTTCGCGGGTTAATTGTGAAAGACTCGATGAGGCTTCTTGGAACAGGGACTCGTCGGCTTCTAACTCCAGCAGTTCTAAAATAGCTCTAGCGTCTTCTAGGCTAGTCTGCCAGCCGTGGTATTGGTCTAAATGAGATTTGAAGTCATTCAGTTCTTGGAGGGTTCCTTGAGCTTGTTCTTGGTCGTCCCAGAATGCCGGTTGGGCGCAGATTTGCTCTAAGTCTTGGATTTTGGCTGTGAGTGCGGGGATGTCAAAGATAGTCCTGGGTGGTACCCAGTCGATCGGACAATGTTTCAATATCGTGTTTGATGTCTAGAACTTCCACTGTGAGTTCTCCTAGTTTTGTGGTGTCTTGTCGATTTTAGCTGAAATTGGGTTCAATCTGTGCAAATCAATTTTTCAGCAGCAGACCAGCTTTGAGAAATGAGTCAATCTTGCCGTCGAGTACCTCGGCGATGGCTGTTGTTTCGATTCCTGTACGGATATCCAGAACTTTGTCCTGGTTTTCGCTGTCGCTGGCAAATTGATATTCCCGAATTGGTTGGTTGAGGAATGTTTTTAGGCGATCGTACTGAATGTCTGCAAGCTGTAGAACTCCTTGCCTTTGCATCATAGCAAACAGTTTGCTCTTGAGAACCGCCAAAGCCTTGTCTTTATTTTGCAGTTGAGTGGGACATTCATCACAAAGGGCAGAAATACCAGTAGGAATATGCACAATTTTCGCCCATGCTTTGGTTCCGTTACGATTCTGATTGAGATTGGGTAATATTAGTTCTAAATCCTGCTGTGCAATCTCCAATTGCACGTACATTTGTAAAATTTCCACCGTCGCTGTAGAAGAGAGTCGCATTCTGGTAATATTAAAAGGCGATTTCCGTTTAAGTCGGTGTATTCCGGTTTCTGACTTTAGATAGCCGCAAGCGTAACGTCCGTCTATTTCCAAGGTTGTAGAAATAATTCCTATTTCAGGCGCTGGGGAAGATTCAACGTCCGCAACTTGGTAGCCTCGGCTTAGTCCCCACATAATATACATTCTGAGCAACATTTCTGCCCTGTATTGAGCATCGATATCGTCTGTTCCGGCGTTAATTATGAGGTAGGCTCCATTTTTGTCACAATGCCCGCTCAATAATTGGTCTATTTCATACTCTTCGAGAGAGCAGTTTAGTTGAGTTAAATTAGTGTGAAGTTCTTGCCCTAATTCGTCGTCTGCTTGAAATTATAGTAACTCCAGTGCTGCTGTAGTATCTGCCAAAATTGTTTGGCACTGGTTGAGTTTTGCCTGGTCGGATTCGAGTGCGTCTAGTTCTTGGAGTATCCGTTCAACTGTGTTGGTGCTGTTGCGAGATTCCGGCTGTGCTGCTAGCTGTTGTAACTTTTGGCTCTCGGCGGTTAAGGCTGAGTTAAAGACAGTCTTGTAGGTTGGTTAGACGATCGCACAAAATTTCGATATTGTGTTTGATGTGTAGAACTTCCACTGTGAGTTCTCCTAGTTGTGGGATATATATTTATATATTAGCATTTTGGCAACAATAGTAAGATTTTTTTGACCGCAGGTGAATGCGAATGCAAGCGGGAATTGTGAAGGTAATAAAAAACCGCAGCAGGATGTCGATCGCGCTGCGGTTATTTTCACGCTAAACTTTCAATGATTAATCGCGGCCGTTGAGGGCAATCATCAGGCGCAGAATGAAGATGAACAAGTTGATGTAGGTCAAGTACATCGACAGGGCGGCGGGCAAATACTGGTCGTCGCGGTAACTGCGGGGTAAGATGTAAAAATCGACGATCGCAGCACCAGCAAATATAAACACGCCGATACCAGAAATGCCAATTTCCAACCAAGTTGGGGTGTAGACGCCGAACAGCGACAGCAGAAATTGACCGCCAACTACTACTAACAAAGCAATGACACCTAAACTGATAGTCTTGGTGAGAGCCATGCCGTCTGCTTCCGACAAGTTGGAGCCAATTTGGCGGGCGGCGATGAAAGTAATCCCACAGCCTAGGGCTGCAAAACCGATGCCACCGATGCCGACGCCTTGGGTTCTGAGGGCTGTAAATACCAATCCGCTGAGGGTGTAGCCGGAAAGCAGGCTGTAGGTAGCCAGCAGCGGCAAGGCAGTGTTTTTATTGTTTTGTTCGGCGGCGGCGCTGGCGACGAAGAACAGAATTAATTCTAGGACGATCGCGCCAATAAACGTCGGAAAGAAGATTCCGGGATAGTTGCGGATGACTCCGAGGCCGCCGTAGGTGCCGACAGCAGTTAAGACAAGTCCGCCGCCCACGAAGGGGAGGGCGTTAGCGATGACGTTGGGGCCAACCAGCGCGTGGTTTTTGGCCTCGCGCACGGCTTCGCGGAAGTTGCTGGTGTTACTCACGAGGATTTACCTAATTTTGGCTGAGATTTGCTATCTATATTTTGACAGCTTTACAGTTTGTTGACAAAACATGAAATAGTTTAAAGATTTGATAAAGAACGGGGGTGAGATCACTTTCTACCTGGAAGTGATTGTTTATAATCAACGGCGTACAAGTAAATCTCCACCCTGTGGTAGTTGTCTGGGGACGATCTCTGAGACCGTTGTCAGTCGTCGTAGAGCTATAATTGAGGTTAAAGTACCGGTGCTATTGGCGGCGAGGGGCAACCTAAAAGTCGATCGCATTGCAAATACATAGCTGAAGTTAATCAATTTGGAATTTGGGATTTACGATTTGGGATTGAGGAGTTTATGATTGAGTCAGGGACTCCAGTTGATTTTAGGTTTTTTGATTGGTGACTTAGTTGAAACTACAGCCCGGAAAGCTGAATCATCTCAACTATAAAATAAGTCTTAAATTTTTAAGCGGTTGGGTGGGTTGCGAAACTGGTCTAGACAGGGTATGTAAAGCAAATTAATCGTGAAAGTATTTAGTTCGATCGACAAAATGCCAAACAGGTAATATCTAATGCCCACATTTTTTGCTCGCACATTATTGCCACCTGCCGCCGGAATTCTATTGGCGGCAACTACCCTTATTTCCGGCGGTCAAGCTGCCCTTGCAGCTAATGTCAGTGCCGTTTCTACTGCCACTTCATCGCAGGGTTCAGAACATTTGCTGCTGGCTCTGACTGGTCAATCCGCCCAAGGTACAATTTTACCGAGCCCGAACTCGGGAACGGCCAACCGGGCGGCTGGGCCGGTGAAAATTCCTGAGCCTTCAATGCTGGCGGGGTTGGTTTTAGTCGCCGGTTCGCTGGTGATGACTCGCCGGAGAGGGAGAGTTAAACAGGAGAGTTTTGGCAAAAATCAAAGTTTTTAGATTGTTAAGAGGCAGATGGAACACAGGCGAGATGCCTGTGCCACAATTCAGGACACAGGTAAGATGCCTTTGCCACAATTGTGGCTAGTGAATCTCGATTTAAGGATTTTAGCCGATCGCGTCGCGCAGAGCATTTTTTGTCATAGCTGCGATCGACTGTTCCGAAGCTTTCGGCAAATGATAGTATTTCCCGCCCGAAGTCTTGGCCAACTCCTTCGCAAAACCCGTCGAAATAAACTTGCTCTCGGTATCAATCACCAGCAACTGCATTCCCAAACCGCGAATTTTAGCAGCAATTTCTAACAATTCCTTCTTAATATCAGGCTTTTCGCCATCTAAAATCGGTTCGCCCAAAGAACGAGCCAAAGGAATATTACCGCGTCCGTCAGTAATAGCAACAATCGCCACTTGACCGATATCTCCAGACTGCCGCGCGTTGACTCCCACGCGCACTGCTTGAGTCAAACCGTGGGCGAGGGGGGAACCGCCACCGCAGGGTAATCGTTCCAAACGCTTGCGGGCCAAGGCTATCGAGCGAGTCGGGGGTAGCAGGACTTCCGCTTGTTCTCCGCGAAAGGGAATGAGCGCAACTTGGTCGCGGCTTTGATAAGCTTCGGTGAGTAGCTGCATGACTGCACCTTTTGCCGACTGCATCCGGTTGAGGGCCATGGAACCGGAAGCATCGACGACAAAGACGACTAGAGCTCCAGCTTTTCTCGCCAAGCGCTTCGCCCGAATGTCTCCCTGTTCCACAAATACCCGCTTATCTCGATTTGGGGTGGAACTCGCCGCGGGTTCTTGGTCTGAATTCCTTTGGCGGCGGGCTTTTTGGTAGGGTGCGGCGGCGCGGAGAGTCGCATCTACGGCGATGCGGCGCACGGGGCCTTTGGGCAATACTGGCTTGACGTAGCGGCCTCTATCTTCGGAGAAAATGGTGCTTCTGCTGCCGGATTTGCCTTGGCGGTTGGCATTTTGGGCGAAAAATAGCACGTCGGGGTCGAGAATTACGCCTTCGGGGTCGAACAAAAATTCTTCGGGAATGTTAGTCTCTTCTTGTTCTTCTGGCGGTTCGTCTTCTTTGTCTTCTTCTTCCTCGTCTTCTTCTTCTTGTTCTTGTTCCGATTGTTCTGGGGGTGGCGGTGGTGGGGGAGGAGGAGGAGGTGTGTTTTCGTCTGGGGGGGTTTGGACGATGGTGGCGCGGGGTACGATGACTAATTCGACGGCGCGGCGCAAGTCTTCGGCGTTAACTTCTGTGCGTCCCTCAAGGGCGGCGGCGGCTTTGGCGACTCGGACTGCGAACAGTTCGGCCCGGTGTCCTTGAACTGCGCCGCGGATGGCTTCTTCTACTAGGTAGGCGATTTGTTCGCGTTTAATGCTGACATCTTTGAGCCATTCTCTGGCGAGGATGATTTGGGTTTTGAGGTTGTCGGTGTCTTCGGCGTATTGGTTGAGAAATTCTTGGGGGGAGCTGGAGTAGGATAAAGCTTGTTCTACTGCATGGACTCTTTCTTCTAATTCGAGTGCTGCGTCGGCGGAAAGGACGATCGCGATGCGATCGAGCAAATGTTCTCTGAGAGGGCCTTCTTCGGGGTTGTAGGTGGCAATGAACAGAGGTTTGCAGGGATGTTGGAAGCTAATGCCTTCGCGCTCTATTTGGTTGCGGCCTTCGGTTAATACTGTGAGCAATTGGTTGGAAATATTGTCATCGAGGAGGTTAATTTCGTCTACATAAAGTACGCCTCGATTTGCTTGGGCTAAGAGTCCGGGTTGGAATACTGTTTGACCGAATTTTACTGATTGTTCGACATCGACGGAACCTAAGAGTCTGTCTTCGGTGACACCCAAAGGAATTTGAATGAATGGTGTGGGAATTATTTCAGTAACTTGGGAATTATCTTCCTCTCCCGGTACTGTTTCAGATGCGATGAATCCCGTCTCTACAAGATTTTTTTCCTCTTGACAAGTGGGGTCAGCGTTGCAGAATGAATCTTTAATCACTTCAATGGGCGGCAGCAGGGAGTGTAGGGCTCTAGCCATCACTGATTTGGCTGTGCCGCGACGACCGGCGATGGCGACTCCTCCCAATCCCGGATCGATTGCTGCCAACAGCAGCGCTAATTTAATGGCTTCTTGCCCAACAACGGCTGTTAGGGGAAAGGCTGTTACGGTGGGGGGTGCGTAGGGGGCAGGCATTTAAATCGTCTTTGCTCGAACAGGCTTTGATAATTTAATCATACTGCGTTGAGCGGGCGATCGCATTTCTGGCAAGCGAGTTTTTGCAACCAACAGCTAAGTGAACCCACCGAAATTAAACTTCAAATACGGATTGCTCAAAGACTTGCTGTGTATATCTTCTTCCTTCTTCCAACTGCCATCGGACTTTTTCCTGCTACTTACGAGCAACTAAAAATATTAAAAATTGTATAGATATTAGGCTTGCATCTTGTCGCGATCAAATCTCGAAGATAAAATCATCCCATAATTCAACCAAAAAGTAAACTGTGAAACCATTAATCACAATTGGTCTGGTAGCACTAATTGGTACGATCGCTTTTTTGATCTGGCAAGATTCCCAGAACACTGAGGGCATAGATAGAAATTTGTTACAGGCTGCTGGCGCAAAGTAAACAATTTCCTAAAAAATTGAGGAATATCCTAGTAAAACCTGGCAGTATAGATGAAAAACAAAAATACTACTAGCAATGACCAAGTATGTCACATCGCTTTCATGGGTGCGAAATCCAGCAAGTCTCAGAAAAAACCCTTACCCGCAAGCTAGAATCTTCAAAGACATCGTCGCGGGCCTCAACTTCAAAAGAAAAACGCTCCTTGCCCTTTTGGGACAAGTCATGTCAAGAAACATCTCAACAATTGTGGTTGGATACCAAGACAGACTCTCCAGGTTTGGTGGCGACCTCATCAAATGGCTCTGTGAGCCAAACAATTACCAACTCATGGTTCTCAGCAGAAACGAGTTGTCTTGTGAACGAAAAATGGTTGAAGATCTACTTGCCACCATCCACGTCTTTAGTTGCCGACTCTACTCCGGGCGTAAATACAAATCTACTATCAAAGAAGATTCGAGTTTACCCGGAAACGGAGTTAGCAGCCAAATGGAGGACTTGGATTGCAGCAAGCAGATGGTGCTATAACCAAGCAATTGCTATCCTTAAAACCGAAAAGATTGGCAAATACGATCTGAGGAAAAAGATTATGGACTCAGCACCACTCTGGGTTTCTGAGCAACCTTATAACCCGCGACAAATGGCAGTGTTCCAAGCTTTTGAAGCGCAAAAAGCCGCCAAAAAGTCAAAAGGAACCGCAAAATTCAGAAGTCGTTTTGACACATCTCAGACTATCAGATTTCAAATCAGCAATTGGAAGTCTAAAACTTTTTATCCACAAGCAACCAAAGGACTATCATTTAAAGCATCTGAACCAATCATAGAAGTGATGGAACACGAGCCAACACTATCACTAATCAATGGGCAGTGGTTTATCTGCTATGCAGTTGATACCGCAAAGCCTCTTCAGAATGAAAGCAGTTTAGCTATTGCTTTAGACCCTGGTGTTAGAACATTTCTGACTGGTTTTGATGGTAGTGACATCTTGGAAATAGGTAAAGGTGATATTGGTCGCATCTACCGACTAGCAAGACATTTGGACAAGTTGATGTCGAGGATAGGGATCGACAAGGGAGGGCGATTTAAGCGATTAAGATATTGTCTGAGAAAGTCGGCGGCAAAGATTCGGATTAAGATTAAAAACTTAGTCAATGAATTACATAAAAAAGCCGCCAAATACCTTGTGACAAAGTATAAGCTGATTTTCTTGCCGACCTTTGAAACCCAACAGATGGTAAAGAAAGGTAAACGCAAACTAGCGACTAAAACAGCTAGGGCGATGGTCACTTTAAGTCATTATCGTTTCAAACAAATGTTGAAGCATCAGGCTGTTAAATATGGCAGCACTGTAGTAGACATAACCGAAGAATATACATCCAAAACCTGCTCAAAATGTGGACATATTCACACTAAATTAGGTGGGTCTAAAAAGTTCAAATGTCCAGAATGCGGACACACTCTGGACAGAGACTTAAATGGCGCTTTCAATATTTTATTGAAAGCTTTGAGAGATACCTCCTTGACAGGGGAGCTTGCAGCTTTTTCTGTCTTGCCATACACGGTAGCGTCAGGCTTAGTTCTGGATTTACCGGGTTAAATGTATCTGTAGTCCATAATGTCTGCGTGGGGGTGAAGTTTGGCAGATATTCCCCATGTTTCATTGTAGTTGAGCGATCGCCCGATCGCCAGACCAAACTTCGGGCGATCGCGAGCCTCCCAAAAGAAGTAGTTTCGAGCTAATTTTTCCCTGGGCCGCAACTCTCTCTCTGAATACATTCCAGCTTGGTGCCACCAAAAGGAGCATTTAAACTTATTGACACAATCGCCATAAAGTAGTAGGATTCCTCAAACCGAGAGGTTTTAATTTTTAAGTTTTAATTTTGTCAGGGGACTAAATGGAAAACGTGCAAGCTGCGATCGCTGCGGTCACATTTATCGGTGTAGTTTTTTTAATAATTACAGAATGGATACATCTCACAATTGCAGCATTTCTGGGAGCGCTGATTCTGGTTTTCACCCACGTAATGACGTTAAAGGATGCGATCGAATATATCAGTCGCAGTCACGGAACGCTGGGCTTGTTTTTCGGAGTCATGGTAATGGTGAGAGCCTTTGAACCTACCAAGATATTTGACTACTTGGCCACTCAAATGGTGCTGTTGGCGAAAGGCAAAGGCAAAAATCTCTTGCTTGGTATTGTCGGAATTACTACCCCAATTTGTGCAGTTTTACCCAACGCCACGACAGTCATGCTGCTAGCACCGTTAATACCGCCAATGGCAGAAGAAGTCGGTGTAGATTTTGTGCCGCTGCTGATTTTAATGGTATTTGTAGCCAACAGTTCGGGACTGCTGACAATCGTTGGCGATCCGGCGACATTCATAGTCGGCGATGCGATTAACATGAGCTTTGTAGATTACCTGTTAAAGTTAAGTTTGGGCGGGGCGATCGCCGTAGGAGTTATATTAGTTATTCTGCCGTGGATGTTCCCCGAAATCTGGCAGAAAGAATTAGACGATTTGGAACACTTGCCGCACCCAAAAATAAATCATCCGCGAGTGTTAGCGGTGGGCGGTTTAATTATAGCTTTCGTGCTGACATTTTTTGTAGTGGGAGAGTCGTTACCCGTGCCAATTTCACCAGCAGCCGTGGCTTTGTTGGGGGCGGCTTTGGCAATGCTCTTGGCTCACCATTCCAAAATAGATTCTTTGAACAATATCTTGCGGGATTTAGATTGGAGTACGCTGCTATTTTTTATGTCTATCTTTGTCTTAATTGGCGGTTTGGAAAAAACCGGAGTCATCGCTGGGATGTCGGGAATACTAGCAGTTATTTTAGGTAAAAACATTTTTCTTGGTTCTTTAACTCTGTTATTTTTTGTGGGTTTGATGTCGAGCGTGGTGCCAAATATTCCGCTGGTGGTGGCGATGGTGCCGCTGTTAAAACAGTATGTTGTCAATGTCGGACTCGCACCGACAGAAGTGCTGGCGCCGGATTTTGCAGGGCAGTTTCCACCTGCGGTGCTGCCGCTATTTTATGCGATGATGTACGGGGCAACTTTAGGCGGAAATGGCACTTTGGTAGGAGCTTCTTCTAATATTGTGGCGGCGGGAATTTCTGAGCTGCACGGGCGCCGGATTTCTTTTCAAACTTTTCTGCGTTACGGGCTTCCTGTGATGACTTTGCAATTGGTGGCGGCGGCTGTTTATGTAACTATCCGGTTTCTAATTTGAAGAAGTCATGAGTCATTAGTCATTAGTCATTAGTCATTGGTCATTAGTCAGTAGTCAGTAGTCATTAGTTATTGGTTGTCAGATTTTTCCAAACTTCTGCAACAGTATTTGTAGGGTGTGTCGCTCGCTCGATAAATCCCTAAATTTAATCGATTGTTTCGAGCGAGCGACGCACCTTACACATGGAGTTGAGTAAACAAGCCCAAAAATTGTTGTTTAGCACTACTTTTTATAAATGGCATTATTAGTCATTAGTTATCAGTCATTACTTTTGTTGCTCAAGTTTTCAGCTTCCCCGATCGCCAATATCTACTCCTAAAGAGGTATGGACAGGATGAGAAGGTCGTGCTAGATTAATTAAAATCGGCTTAAAAAGTCAAGCCTAATCCAGCGCTGCGACCTTAAACAAAGCGTGTGGCTGGAGCGGAGGAACCAATTTTCGGGGCGAATCCCTACAGAATTAACACCAAAATTAAAAATTACCCAATTAAAAAAATTGAGTGTGATTTTTAATCTTTAATTATGTATAGAAGGACATCTCTCAGTCCTAGCCCGTCAGCTAACTTCGCAGGCATTGAGAAGAGACTGAAGAGTCAACTTGTCTTATATAGATAGTTTGGCTGCATCAGTGTCTTAGGTTGGTATTGTTCAAGATTCTTGTACCGCCCCTGACTCTGAAGGAGATTTAAATGTCAATACAACTTAATTTAGGTGCGATCGCAATTGCCGGACAAGCTGCCTGGAAACGAACAAAACCCGTTGTTATCCGAGATAATGTATTGTTGCCGGCTGCGGGTTTTTTGGGAATTCTTGGCCTGTGGTGGATTGTTGCTAGCTTCAAAAGCGATTTAATTCCCACTCCGTATCAAGCGTTAATCGCTAATTTAGATTACATATTGCATCCATTTTACCAGCGGGGGCCTGGAGATTTAGGCATTGGCTGGCTGCTGCTAGCGAGTTTGCGGCGGGTATTGCTGGGATTTTTGCTGGGTGCAGCAGTGGCGATTCCCGTGGGATTTCTGATCGGGATGTCGAAACCGGCAATGATGGCGCTCAATCCGCTGATTCAAATCTTCAAACCGGTGTCGCCGCTGGCTTGGCTGCCGATCGCTCTATCAATCTTTAATTTAGCAGATCCGTCGGCTATTTTTGTGATATTTATCACGTCTTTGTGGCCGACTATTATCAATACAGCTTTGGGAGTTTCTAGCGTTTCCAAGGATTATCTCGATGTGGCGCGAGTGTTGGAAATGTCGCGCTGGAGGCGGATTACTAAGATAATTTTGCCTGCGAGTTTGCCTTACATTTTTACTGGTTTGCGGATTAGTTTGGGGATTGCTTGGCTGGTGATTGTGGCGGTGGAAATGCTGACTGGTGGTGTAGGAATTGGCTTTTTTGTGTGGGATGAGTGGAGCCGTTTGAATCTAAGTTCGGTATTTTTAGCGGTGTTTGTAATTGGCTTAACTGGTTTGCTGCTCGATTGGGCTGTTGGCAAGGTTCAGGAATTGGTAACGCATCGATCGATCGAGAGTCATTAGTCAGTTGTCATTAGTCATTAGTCAGTAGTCATTAGTCATTAGCGAACAGTTAACTGTCAACTGTCAACTGTCAGGTGCGTCGCTCATTTCCTGTCGATTTTTGTTTGTGATGGTTGGTGGCGACGCACCCTACAACTATCAACTATCAACTGTCAAGCGGTCAACTGTCAGGTGCGTCGCTCATTTCCTGTCGATTTTTGTTTGTGATGGTTGGTGGCGACGCACCCTACAACTATCAACTGTCAAGCGGTCAACTGTCAGGTGCGTCGCTCATTTCCTGTCGATTTTTGTTTGTGATGGTTGGTGGCGACGCACCCTACAACTATCAACTGTCAAGCGGTCAACTGTCAGGTGCGTCGCTCATTTCCTGTCGATTTTTGTTTGTGATGGTTGGTGGCGACGCACCCTACAACTACAACTATCAACTGTCAAGCGGTCAACTGTCAGGTGCGTCGCTCATTTCCTGTCGATTTTTGTTTGTGATGGTTGGTGGCGACGCACCCTACAACTATCAACTAAGAGGGCGGGCACGCACCATCCACCGCCCCTACAACTGTCAACTGTCAACTGTCAACTATCAACTGTATATGAGTGATAACTTTTCCAATGAATGGAATCGGCGGGAGTTTTTGCAAGGAATGGGTGCGGCGGCGGCGGGAATGGCTTTATCTGGTTGTGGAATTAACGCGGATCGATCGGCAAATGGACTCACAGAAGAAGCCGAAGCGGTAAAGCCGATCGTCAATTCCCAAAGCTTAGAAAAACCCAATCTAACCATAGGATACGTACCCGTTAACGATTGTGCACCATTTGCGATCGCCTGGAAGAAAGGATTTTTCCGCAAATACGGCTTAAACGTCAAACTCAACCGCGAAGCAAGCTGGGCAACCTCCCGCGACGGCCTGATTTTCGGCCGCCTCGACGCCTCCCCAGTCGTATCCGGCGCCGTCACAAACGCCCGAATAGGTGCCGAAGGAGCGCGCCACGCACCCCTGTGCGCGGCAATGACAATTCACCGCCACGGCAACGCCATGACGATGAACAAAGCAATGTGGGATTTCGGCTTGCGCCCGTGGCACGAATACAACGGCAATTTAGAAGAATTTGGCAAACAATTTCGCGCCTTTTTTGACAGTCAGCCGCCGGAAAAGAAAGTTTGGGCTGTAGTCTTGAGTTCGGCGATTTACGAATATTTTGTGCGTTATATATCCGCTGCTGCTGGTGTCGATCCATTCAAAGAATTTCGGATAATTATTGTGCCGCCGCCTCAAATGGTAACGAATATGAGGATGGGAGAAATGCAGGCTTACATGGTAGCTGAACCTTGGAATACGCGGGCAATTAAAGGTAATTTGGGAGTTGGTTTTACCTTCGCGCAAGGTAAGGAAGTTTGGCTGGGACATCCCGATCGCGTTTTGGGAGTAATGCAATCATTCATTGACGAAAACCCGAAGACTTATTACTCGCTGGTGAAGGCAATGGTGGAAGCTTGTCAGTTTTGCAGCAAACCGGAAAATCGCAGTCAAATAGCAGCATTGTTGACCGATCGATCTTTTACGGGGGCTAAACCTAAAAACGGGGCGATCGACAAATTTACCAAGCCGGGAATAGTTGGGGAATACAACTATGGAGGGTTTGACGAAAAAGACCGCACTATAATATCTGAAGATACAACTATTTTCTTTGATATTCCTAAGAATTTGCCCCAAATACCGGGAAATCATTCAACATTTTTGTGGCAGTCTCACAGTATTTGGTTGATGACTCAAGCCGCCCGCTGGGGACACATTAAGGAGGTGCCGAAAAATGCTGATGAATTAGCCAAAAAAGCTTGGAGAACCGACCTTTATCGCAAAATTGTTGCCGAAATGGCGATCGATTGTCCCCAGGAGGATTACAAAGTGGAACCAGCGGAAGTTTTCATTGACAAAAAAGGCTTTGACCCCAGCGATCCGGTGGGTTATTTGAATAGTTTTGAAATTAGAGCCAACCGCCCTCAATTTTTTTTTCAGTCTTAATGTTTGATATCTGCTGTCTTCCTTCTACATTCCTCGCGTTCCCCACTTGCTCCTCGATCCCCCCTAGCCCCCCTTAATAAGGGGGGAACCGGAGCATTCAAAGTCCCCCTTATTAAGGGGGATTTAGGGGGATCGAGACTCAGCTACAAGCGAGATATACAATAAATAACCAATAAACAATTATCAGGAACGTCAAATGACTCAATATACTACTGCTTCAATCAATACTAATAGCCAAGGTCACAACTCCTCTAATTTTCTAGAAATCAACAACTTGTTCAAGTCGTATAAAAATGCTGATGGCAGCGAATTTAGCGTTTTGGACAATATCAACTTAAGTATTGGAGCTAACGAATTTATTTCAGTAATCGGTCACTCGGGTTGTGGCAAATCGACGCTGCTGAAAATAGTAGCAGGTTTGGAAAAACAAAGCGGCGGAATCGTGACACTAGAAGGCAAGGAAATTCGCAAACCTGGAGCCGATCGCATGATGGTATTCCAGCACTACGGATTGCTGCCTTGGCTGACGGTGCGGGAAAATATTCGCCTAGCAGTTGATGAAGTTTTGCAAAATCTCAGCCGCCCAGAGAAGATTAGCCTTGTCAACGAACACCTAGCAATGGTAAACTTAACAACAGCAGCAGATAAATATCCCGATCAAATTTCAGGGGGCATGAAGCAACGGGTTGGGATTGCGCGAGCTTTGGCACTTCGGCCGAAGATGTTATTAATGGACGAACCGTTTGGAGCGCTGGATGCTCTGACTCGCGGCAAGTTGCAAAAACAGGTGCTCGATATCTGGGAAAATCACAGACAAGCTGCAATGATGATTACCCACGACGTGGACGAGGCTATCTATATGTCCGATCGCATTGTGTTGATGACAAACGGCCCGGCGGCGACAATCGGCGAGATTTTGGCAGTGCCGTTTTCGCATCCGCGCGATCGCCAGGAGTTGCGGGAATCTCAGGAATATTACGAGCTGCGAAACTATGCTTTAAATTTTCTCGATCGCTACTTTACACAAGACGAATAACCCTCTACGACTAGAAGAACCGACAAAACAATTCACTTAAGAGAGGTCTAGCCTGTGAATCTCAAAACAATTTTAGCGCGTTTTGAAAGTGCATTAGGATGCCAAAACTTAGCGGAAGAAATGGTGTTGCTGCCGGAGTCAAAAGTCCCTGTTTCTAAAAAAAAGTCAAAACCTACAAAGCCGACAAAATCTATCAATTTTATTGTGGGTTACAACAGTTCTCCTCAAAGTCAAACAGCTCTCGATATTACCCTTTGGATTGCTCATCAAACTCGTTTAGTAACAACTCAAGAAGTCACGGTGCAAGTCGTCTACGTACTCGACGAAACTCCCAACATTTACGATGAAAATACTTGTAGTTTGGGTGTGGAAAATGCCTGGGCTACGAAGCCCAAACTGTCGGATTTAGAGGAAAAATCGGCTCTTTACTGTGCAGCGCCTGCGATCGCATTACCTACAGCCGAAATCCAATCGGTATCCCAGCGAGCAACCTGGATCGATCCGCCTTATTTTCGAGCAATTTTCTGTCAAAATAATGAGTACGAGGTAGCAGATAAGTTGCTGTGGCAAGCCCGCTGTTTGGCTGAGGAATGGCGCGGTTTATTCAAAGCTCATTTACGCATCGGTAAAGTTGCGACAGAATTGAGAAATGTGGTAGAATTAGAATCGGCAAATTTACTATTTTTAGGCTGCAATTCTCGCAACCACCCGCTGGTTAGGCAACTCGGCAAGAATTTTCCCTGCTGCGTGTTGGGGATTCCTGCCGCACTCAGCTATCCGATGGATTTGGGGCCCGAAGAAAGTTTGAGCAACTTGCAGTTGGCTACAGCTATGCCTGCACGTTAAACTTGTGGGAAATGGAAGCCTCTGAGGTGGGATTTTATAGCGCGAGCGAGTTAAGATCCCTGCGCGGTTGGTGCTTCTCTTGCTTCAAAAACGCTAGATTGATGAGTCTTATTAAGGGTTGTTGAATGCTTATCGGATCGCAGAAAGTTCATCAACTAATTTTATCCTGCCCCGGCAGACAGAGCGCAGGAGGCGATCGATAGAGCGTTTGTCATCCTCAGTCAAAGTCTCGTCAAAAATAGCCGCCAGCAAACCGTAGCGATCGGCTACAGTAATGTAGCCTCTATGATTCACTTCGGCAAACAACTCGCCCAAAGCAGATGGAATTAGGTTGACAGGGGTTTGCATTGCGATTGAGCCAGAACTCGGCGATCGCGCGATCGGTCTTTATCTGCATTAACAAAGATCGATCGCACTCTCTTATTCTCTCGGTCTATTGCCTTACAAGATGTGATAATAAACAGCACAATTTGTGATAATAAACGGCACAATTTGTGAACAATATCACATCCAATATTGCCAAATTATGCTACAACTTTATAGTTGTGTGCGCTCGCAAACACAGCAACTGCAAACTTAATTTTTGCTAAAGATTGTAAATCGGCAGTGCTTCCACCGGTTCAGCCAACTCAAACCCAAACACGCGGGAATAGAAATAGAATTCCCCATCAAGAGTTCTTTTAATATTTTCAGCGCGACGAAAACCGTGCTGTTCCCCTTCATAAGCAACGTAAGCAACCGGCAAACCTTTAGCTTTCAATATCTCTACCATCATTTCGGCTTGATTGGGCGGCACGACTTTATCTTCCAATCCTTGAAAGAAGATAACGGGACAAGATAAACCTTCGGCTGCATGAATGGGCGATCGAGCTACATACAAATCTTGGCGATCGGGATAAGGCCCGATCAATCCATCCAGATACCGCGCCTCAAACTTGTGAGTATCCCTTACCAAAGCCTCCAAATCGCTAATGCCATAATAGCTCGCACCGGCATTAAACACATCGCGGAAAGTTAGAGCGCACAGAGTTGTGTAGCCCCCTGCACTGCCTCCGGCGATCGCCATTCTTTCGCCGTCTACTAAACCCTGTTCGGCTAAATATTTAGCACCATTAGCGCAGTCATCAACATCAACAATACCCCAACTATCTTGCAGCCTTCTTCTGTATTCGCGCCCGTAACCAGTGCTACCGCCGTAGTTGACATCAAGCACCGCAAAACCGCGACTCGTCCAATATTGAATTTTCAAATTCATGCTGCTAGAAGTAGCAGCAGTCGGGCCGCCGTGGCTTTTGACAACAAGTGGCGGTTTTTCAGATTCAGGTGCAGCGAAGTCTTGGTTTTTCGGAGGATAGAAGAAGCCAAAAGCAGTCAAACCATTTTCGGTTGGAAATTCCAGCGGTTCCGGTACAGAAAGATAACCAGAATCGATGTTTAAATCGCTCGACTTTCGCAAAATTTTCCGTTGACTTGTGGCTAAATTTAGCTGTACAATAGCTGTAGATGCGATCGGCGAACCCGCCAGAAAAACTACAGTTTCTCCGCGCGCTTTGACCGAGGAAATATCAGTGTACGGCGTTTCAATATTTGTCAACTGTTTTGCAGTCAAATCGAGACTTCCTAGATGCCACTTACCTTGCTGAGTGTAGGTGCAAATAATTTTGCTTTCCGAGACAAAGGAATAGGTAGACATTCCAAAAACCCATTGGGGAAGTCCAAATTCAGCGGCCATTTCGCACAAAGGCTCTATTCCAGCCTCCCTGCTTGCTAAAGGGGCTTCTGTGCCTACTCTTGCCTCCCCCCTTAGCAAGGGGGGATTGAGGGGGGTGCGATCGGCTTCTGTGCCTGCTCTTGCCTCCCCCCTTAGCAAGGGGGGATTGAGGGGGGTGCGATCGGCTTCTGTGCCTACTCTTGCCTCCCCCCTTAGCAAGGGGGGATTGAGGGGGGTTCTATATAAATTCCACCAGTTCGACTTATCAGAAACAAAATATAAAACTCCATCTGGCGACCATTCCGGCTGAAAAATTGACTCATCAACCCCGCCCGCAACTAAATATTTTTCGCCTAAAGAACCATCAGCATTAATTTCTGCCACCCACAATTCTGTGCCATCCCACGGCATATTTGGGTGGTTCCAACAAATCCAGGAAAGTTGAGAACCGTCAGGACTCAAACGAGGGGAAGCATAAAAATCGTTGCCCTGAGTTAAAATTTGAATATCTTCGCCGTTATCTAAATTAATACTAACAATTGTATTCACAGATTCGCCTTCACCTGCATTGTCTTCGCGCACACAAATTAAGCGATTTCTTGGTTTGTCAAAAATTACATCTGCGTAGCAACATTTAGCAGCAGGTGTCAAAGGTTCGGGCGGATAATTCAATGTTTGACAATAAATTCTTTGGTCGGCAAAATGAGAGAAATAAACCACGCCATCAGAAACTGCAAAAGCAGCGCCACCGTATTCGTGGACGCGAGTGCGAACGTTGAACGGAGGCGGTGTTACGTCAGTTATTTTACCGTCAGGAGTCCGCCGCACGAGGACGCTTCTTCCTGCTTCCGATGGTCTTCCTTCTACCCAGTAAATATCATCGCCGTCGATCGCAATTTGTCCGAGTCCGACAGTTCCAGAAACAATTAAATCAGAGGTAATGGGGGATTTCCAAGAGCCGTAAGGTGATACTGCGTTCATATAGAATAGTTAATGATTTGTGGCTGAGTTTTTTTTTGCGAACCGCGAAGGCGCGAAGTACGCGAAGGAAGAGAAGAAAGAGAAAGAGAAAAAAATGGGTTGATTGATGGTTGAGATTTGTTATAGTTAAGTCTGTTGTGTTTGATGCACAAATAAATTTATATTAGTATTTTACCGGAATTCAGTCACCGAGGAAGCAGAATGTCGAAAAAGCTGGTACTCATGGATCACGACGGTGCAGTTGACGACTATCTCTCAGTCGTGTTGCTGATGACAATGGAGGAAGTGGAAACTCTGGGAGTAATCGTCACTCCGGCGGACTGCTACATTCAGCCAGCCGTGAGTGCAACCCGCAAAATCCTTGATTTGATGGGGTGTTCAGAGGTGCCAGTGGCGGCGAGTACGGTGCGGGGACTGAATCCATTTCCGGTGTTGTTTCGGCGAGATTCCTTTGCGTGCGATCGACTTCCCATTCTAAATGAAAAAGCAACCATTGACACGCCGTTAAGATCGGAACCCGGACAAAACTTTATGGTGAGAGTTTTGCGAGATGCAAAGGAACCGGTCACATTAATGGTAACGGGGCCGCTAACAACTGTAGCGCAAGCTTTAGATATTGCGCCAGAAATTGAAAGCAAAATCAAAGAAATTGTGTGGATGGGAGGGGCGCTCAATGTTATAGGTAATGTTAGCAAAGATATGGAACCGGGACAAGATATGTCAGCGGAATGGAATGCTTACTGGGATCCGATCGCAATTGATAGAGTTTGGCAAACACAAATTCCGATTGTGATGTGTCCTTTAGATATCACCAATAATGTACCGCTGACTGTTGAATTTTCCAATCGCTTAGCCAGACAGCGCAAATATCCGATTTCCGATTTAGCAGGACAGTGTTATGCTTTAGCAATATCTCAAGATTACTATTTTTGGGATATTTTGGCAACGGCTTATTTGGCACATCCAGAATTTTACGAACTGCGAGAATGGGAAACGGAAATAGTTACCGAAGGTATCAGTCAAGGACGTACAAAAGTTAAAACAGGAGGGCGAAAAATTCAAGCAATGGATCGAGTAGATACGGAAAAGTTTTACAATTACATATTGCAACAGTGGGCGCGTTAAGCATAACAATATCTGGTAGAGGCGGGTTGTTAGCCAAAAATATCCCTACAAAACCCGCCCTAACTCAAATATTTACGCTATCTTCTCTTTCCTCTCTTTCTCTGCGCCCTCTGCGCCCTCTGCGGTTAATCAAAAAAAATCTCATTCACAAATCCAACAAAATTGCGGTAAGTGGCGTGGACTCGGTTCGTCAATTGTCGATAGTGGAAAAAATCCGATGAAATTATCCTCAAAAAAATTCTGGATTGTTGCGTGTGTTTTGTACTTGTTAATTATTCTCAGTATCATGCTGGTAGCAGATATGGGAAAGTTAACTAACTTTCCTCTGGCTCATCCGCCTTATGACAAACTCGGACATTTTATTTTGTACGGAATAGCATCTTTTTTGTGCCATAGAGCAACTGGCAAAAAAATGATGATGGTGTTGAATTATCCAATTCCTTTCGGGCCAGCACTGTTTACTATTTTCACTGCTGGGGAAGAAATGCTGCAAGCGATTTTACCCAATCGTAGTGCTAGTATTGAAGATTTTTTAGCGAGTTTTGCGGGGATTGTAGTTTTTTATTGGATTGGAGAAGCTTGGGATAAAGAAAAAGGGAAGTGAGAGAGAAGTTATTAGTTATTGGTTATTAGTTATTAGTTATTGGTTATTAGTTATTAGTTATTAGTTATCATAAGATAAGGTATGTTGTTGGGCTTTAGCCCTCTTAGTTTAGTGGTTATATAAGCTGTTAGTCATGCCTCATCTTTTTGAGAAAGGCTATATTAGTCATTAGTTATCAGTCATTAGTTATTAGTCATTAGTTATCAGTCATTAGTTATCAGTCATCAGGAAGAGGGAAGAAGGAAAAAGAAGTTGAGTTTGTAGGGTGATATTCGGCGCATCGGTTGATGGGGGCGATCGACTATCGACTAATGTTCTGTTTATTTATTTTGACGCTCCCCGGCATACAGGCACGGGGATTCTTAGCCAAAGGATATTTTGGCATCAATAAAATGTGTTGGCGATCGTTCAATTAGTCTCTTCCAAAAAGGTTTGTACTCGACCGTTTGGTCTCAATACAACTCGAATTTTGGGGTTTTTTCCATGAGTAACGGCAGAAACAAACGGCTCGCCGACTAAGGGCATACTAGCCCGATCGATATAATCGGCCGCTGCTTTGCCCATCGGGACAATAGTTTGAATTGAGCCGTTTTCATCGATCTGGAGGCTGTATTCCAAGGTTTGTTCCATTCCTTCTGGTGGCTTCCAGCGTTCTTCAAAGTAGGTTCTAGCTTCTGAAACTTGAGGAATTGTATCAAATAAAGTGCGGTTTTTTTTGCTGGCGGTAGCCTCGTTGTTGTCCTCTGACTCTGCTTGCGGTTTAGTGTCCTCAAGGCGTGGGAGTTCGGTGCTGGGGGGGGAAATCGGCTGGGGGAGGGGGGGGAATGATTGCGGTGGGGGAACTGGCAATCGCGATGCAGATAGGGATGGCGGCAGGGGGGGCGGTACGGCGGGAGCTAGTCTCGGCGGTATGGGGGGTAGCAGGTAGGGTGCTTGGGGGGCGCCAATTGGGGGCCCTGCGGGATCGGGAATTGTGATGATTTGTCCTCCCCCGAGGGCTGGGGCGCTCTGTGATGCTGCGGGTGCGCTGCTGTTGGGGGGGAATAGCAGGGGTGGCTGCTGGATGGGGCTGGGTTTGTTGGTGCTTGGGGTTGGGGCTAGGGCGATTGGGGGCAAGCTGGGGCTGGGGGTGGCGGCGGCGGTGTTGATGGGCGGGGGCGGTAGGGGGGGTAAGCCTGGTGTGGCTGCGGCTGTTGGTGTTGCTGTTGGGGATGTGGTGGGGGATGTGGTGGGGGCGGGAACTGGGCTGGCGGTGGCGCCGGCAAGTATTTGGGGCTGCGGGAGTGCGGGGGTAAATTGTGGGTTGGTGGGGGCTGTGGTGGGGGCTGTGGCGGTTGTTGGGGAGGTGTTGGAGGACGATCGATCGAGCATTTTAACAATTCCCGTCGTCATTCCGACGCTGGCGACTAGGATTGCTGCGATATTCAACCATGGTAATGCTTTGGCTTCTGGGCGATCGCGCTTGAGGTTGGGGAGTGTCATGACTTCGGCGGCGCAGTCATCTAGTGCGGTGGCCAAGTCAAAGAGTTGGAGGGTACTCAAGTGTACTTCCGGCCCGGATTCGGCGGCGCTCAACGAGCCTAAGAACAAGTTGTGGGCGAGCAAGCCGCGGGGTTCTAGGCGGGGGGGAACTGGCAGGTAGGTAGTGTTTGGGGCTGCGGTTGCTAGTTCGGATGTGTTGGGGGGTCGATCGAATGTAACGACATTGCGCGCGACTTCTGGCGAGTCTGGGGCTGTGGTAAAACCTGTTTGGGAGTTGAGGTTGTTGTCCCAATCGCGGGCTTCGCCGAGGAAGTTTTGGACGTAGTTGGTGACTGCTTCGTGGAGGGTTTCGAGTTGCAGGCGATCGCCCCTGAGAGTAACGTGTTCGGTATCTGGTAGCCTGGGGTCATCAAGCCGCAACTCGAAATTTAAAGATTTAAACACGGGTTGGCCCGCCCAGCGAGACAGAGGCGAACTTTTGGCTGTAATTTCCAGCGTGCAAGTGGGGGGCGTGTAGCGTTTGAGAGCCATAGCAAGAAGACTGTATGTTATTTGTTATTTGTTATTTGTTATTTGTTAGTGGTTATTTGTTTGTTCTAATAATCAATAACCAATAACTAATGACTGGTGACTAATTTTTAGCACGGTCTAGGAGAGCGAGCCAGAGGCGCCGGTGGCCGCCGGGACTGCTGTAAAACAGCAAATCGATCAGGAGTTTCAGGGCCAAATTAGTTAGTTCTTTTGCCGATAAGCTTTCTGCATCTTCCATGCGATCGGCATAAGTGTTGCTGAACCTATCAATATAGTCTCCCAACAAAGCGACTGTGTGAGGTTCGCGGTTTTGCTCAGCCATTTGTTCCAGCAAAGCCACGGCGCGGCGGATTAAAGCTTGATGCTGTTTTGCCAAATTACAGCTTATCAAAACGAGCGATCGAGCTTCCTCCACATCCAGTTTTTTCCGTCCTCCCTGGCCTTTCCGCAGCGGGTTCGACTGTCGCAGCCGCCACAAAGCCACGCGATCGGCTACCATTGGCTCTAAATTCAGTTCGGCTGCTACCTTGAGCATGGCCTCTGAGCCAATTTCTGCCAGGGCTTCTAGGGCTAACAGCACTAAATCCAGTTGGGCTTTAATGTTGTCCAACTGGGTAGGTTCTGGTGCTTTTTGGGTCAATTCTTCCCAGTTGGGAGATGGGCCCGTTTCGTTTGTGGGAGCGGAGGGCTTTACAGTCGAGCGCATGGCTTGGGCACGGGAAATAAGACAGGTTGATGCAGGATATCGACAGTATGCAGTGCTTTTGGTTTGTGGCCGGACAAAAGCAGATTCTGTTAATTGGTCTCCATAACTCGTGGCTTTGATTCCGGCAATCCTAGTTGCTGGACGGATTTGCGAGTTGAAAGTTGCGGTTGCAAGTTCGATCGACAGCAACCAGAAAAACCCATAAATTTTTACCCCCAACTATCCTACGCCGCAGAGTGTCAGAAATCAAATCAGTGCTTTGAAACTACCGGGACTTGTGTAAATCCAAAGATCGAGACTAGCTCTGTCCAATGCTACTTATAGTCTGTCGCTACTTATAGTCTGTCAGATTATAGTTGTCGTTGCTTAATCTGGCGCAATCTATGGATATTACGGAGCAATTTGGTAAAAAAGTTAGACATTTCAGAAAGCTCAGAAATCTTTCCCAAGATCGGCTTGCAGAACTATCTGAATTACATCGTACTTATATTGGCTCAGTTGAACGAGGTGAAAGGAATATAACGCTGCTTAATGCCAGCAAAATAGCCAAGGCATTATCCGTTAGTTTAGCTGAACTGGTAACTGATGATGACTGAAAGAAAACTAGAGCAAATTTTAGCAAGATACCAAAATTCATTTACCGAGAAAGTTTACGCAGAAGAGAATGAAGAACACGATCTTTTAATGGATGTGTTTGGTATCTCTCCCATAATAAAAAAAGAAAATAGGCAATATTGGGGACGTGAGCTAGGTATGTGTTGGCAATTGTTAGTTACTGAAACGTGCAAAGCATATTGCAGTAGTTTTCAGCCAGCATTTAAAGTGGGAAGCGATGAGCCGTGCGATCTGATTGTTGATGGGTACGCGATAGATACAAAATATCGTATTGGCTCAGGAGATTCTGGAACACTGAAAAAGTTCAAATCCTATGGCCCACTACTTCGTACTTATAATTCAATACAGTTGACTTAAGAAAAATCTGACTTGCCCAAAATGGCTGTATTGCCAGAAAATCGTCAGATGAAATTCATCAAAAGCATTAAGTAAACCGTATTGAAATATAATCCACTTCATTAAGAGAAGAGTTTTGAACCACAGAGGGCGCAGAGGGCGCAGAGGGCAGGGGGAACGCATCTTATTGAACACTATTCATCAGTGGTGAGTATATTTTGAGATAAATTCACCATTCTTAGAAGCTATAGACACGCTTTGTAATGACTTTTGTAAGAAAATAGAACTGATTAATG
>NZ_JAAFKG010000073.1:0-19372 GCF_013299185.1 Microcoleus sp. bin48.metabat.b7b8b9.023
AACAGATTTAATTGCTTCAATTAAATTCATGGTTAATTCATTTCAGAAGGGATAGTCTACCCGGACAGGGCAGACTTGATTACCTGTTCTATCATACATTCCCCCCTGACAATTAATCCACCCTGCTTATTAAGGGGGGTTAGGGGGGATCGGATTCGGGAGCAGCCTCATAAAAAATTGGTATAAGACTTGCGAAAAACACGTGGTTTATGCGATCGGATTCGGTTTTGCAGCGAGACACCCACAAAAAACCGGGTTTTTAGATTTTCCCGGTGCGTCAGTTTTTTTGGCTGTACAATTTTACCAATTTTTTTTGAACATCAATCAATACTTGACTCGCTGTCATTTTACTCTGCTGCTCGATCGGAGTATTGGGCGGCAGTTGCTTGAGAATGTCGCAAGATGAATTGTACATTTTAATAGCTATATTTAGCTTACCTTCTTTATGGTATATATTCCCGAATTCGAGATAAGCTGAAACAAAAGATGGGCAAAGATAAATAACTTTTCTTAAATATATTTTAGCGGTTTCCAAGTCGTCCTGTTCTTCAGCAATCTGAGCTTGCAAATAATAAGGAAATACTGACATAGTATCTAGCTTGCTAGCTCGCTTGCAGTATTCTACCGCCTGAGAATACTGACCTAAATTTGCATAAATTTGAGCGAGCAAATAATCAGCATCAAAATTTTTAGATTGCAGGTGGAGCGCCTGTTTTGCTTTAGCAATTGCCTCAACATAAGCTTTATTTTTAAAACAAGCTTTTGCCTCTAATACAAGCATCTGGGGCGTTTTGCTATCAGCTTTTTCGGCTGGGATTTGTGGGGGCAAACTAGATATCTTCTTGTTGACCCGATCGCCCTCTACATAGCGACTTCGCAGCATCTTTCCCAGCCCGGTACCTGCTGTTAACAGCGACAGCGACCCGACATCCCCAAAATTGCCGTTAGCAAAACTAGCTGGCACCGTTTCCCCTTTCCTCGGTAGCAACTGACCGCTATTGTCGCCCAATTCCAATTTGTTTCCCGATTCCCCAAACGCCGATTTTGTTTTAGATTCTGGTACAATCAAAGACTTTCTTTTACCTGGTTCCTCCTCTAGGACATTCTTGGCTTGATAAACAACCGACTCCGGGAAACTCTTTGGTTGAAAATCGTCGATCGCGTGACTGTGAATTTCAGCGTGACCAGTCATTAAATATCCTCCAGGTCTTAGCGTTTTGGCAAACTTTTTCAATACCTGTGAAATATACTGAGCTTCAAAATAAACAAAAACATTTCGGCATAAAATCAAATCCATGTTATGAAGATCTGTGTAAATATTCGGAAAATTATCTGTCACTAAATTCACAGATCTAAAGCTGACAAATTCGCGCAAGTTCTTGTCTATTTCCCAATCGGTTTTCCGCTGAGAGAAATATCGATTTTGCAGTTCCGGGTCAACTAAGCGAAAAGACCAAGGGCTATAAATTCCTCGCTGGGCTTTTTCTATTGCTGCTTGATTGATATCAGTACCTAAAATTAAAATTTTCCATTTGTCCCAATCGGGAATTAGTTGGTTTAAAATAATAAGTAAAGAATAAGGTTCTTCGCCAGTCGAGCAGCCGGCACTCCAGATTCGCAGTCTTGGCTTAATTCCCAATGTCTCGTGCAATTTTATTTTGCGTGCGATCAATTCCGGCAAAATCACTTTTTCTAGGAGCGAAAACTGTCCTTTGTCGCGCATGAAATAACTTTCATTGGTTGTCAGCAGCAAGGCTAGTTCTCGCCATTCATTTTGACTTTCCGGACTCGAAGCCACTAAGATTTGATAATATTTGTCGGGAAAGGCTATTTTTAAAGCTTTCATTCGAGTCAAAATTTTTCGAGAGAAACCCGATCGATCTTGCGGGCGAATTTGTAAACCCGTGTGAGCGGCAATTAATTCAATAAATAGCTGAATTTCTGCATCATTCATGTCAACTCTGGTAAATATAGCCTTTCTCAAAAAAATAAGGTACTCACGGGCATAGGGCATAGGGCATCGGGCATTGGGCATTGGGCATTGGACATACCTCACCACGCTTGAGAACCGCTATATGTTTATTTATGATCTGTTATTATGGGGGGTTGGGAATTGGGGGTTGGGAATTGGGAATTGGCCCGATCGCACTTACAGAAAATTTTACCAACAGAGATAATATTATATCCGGTCGGTATAGTAGAAGATTGGGGTCTACGCAGTGTACCACGCTACAAGAATCATGGTTAATTGACGCCACTTGAGATCCAAGGCAAAAGGTAGAAAACAGACAGCAGTATGAAAAAAATCGGCCGTTTGCCTTCTACCTGCTGCCTTCAAGGGGTAAGGTGCGATCGCGCACCCTACATGATGCCGATTCTAGATCTAGGGCTGTTCAGGCTGGAAAAATCCGCAGGCGGCGGTTTGGTTCTTCCCCAAAACTGTGGGATTTCAGGTGATAGTGTTCCACAAGTTCGTGCTGCATTTTGCGGACATTGGGAGAACGGGGTAAGAGTTCCACCGGCTGTCCCTTGGGAATGACAATTTGCTCGACGGCTAAGCGGGTTTCTTCAAGAGCTTCGAGTTCGTCAGAAGTACCGCTGCGGGCGAATAAGGCGAGGTCTGCCACTTCCGGGGTGCCCGGGTCGTCCATGTCCAACAGGCGCCGCAAAGCTCTCGCTACGTGGGGAATCGTTCCAGCTTTGATTGTGTGCAGGGGAACTTGGCGAGTTTTGGCCAAGTGCCTCAATTTTGACTGGTTCCGCACGTTCGATCGCAAAGCCAACACCACGTCAGCACTTTCAATATCCTTCGTCAACTGCACCGGCAGGTTCAGGGTGGAAATCACCTGTTCGAGCTGGTGGCGAGCTATGCCGTAAGGATAAACGTGGAGGGGCAAATCTTCGCCGTTAGGGCCGACATTCTGGGAATAACGACCCCGCTGCTGCGGTACAGGTTCCACGGACAGGGATTCTTCGAGGAGTTGCTCGAAATACCGAGTCTCAGGAGCTACCGGCGCGCTGTTAGCAGCAGCAGCGAATTTCTCGTTTTGAGGCGGCATCGGCACCATTTTCCCGGCACTCCGCCACCCAGAAATCGGTGTGACTGGCCGCATTGCTGATACCGCAGCGGGGCCTGAGGCGGAAGCTGGCATCCCTGGGAACCGGGCGGGGGGAGATGCTGATTCCCGCTCGATAATTACTTCTCCGCTGTCGCTGACGCTTCTGATTTGCTGGTTCGGTTCGCGTCCCCGCAGCAGGCTGTCGATCGAATCTGAGACTCGTTCGTGGATTACCCACTTTTGGCGTTCGAGCATTTCGATCGCAATTTCAAAAGTTGGCGGTGATTTGCGTTCCAAAACTGTCTTTTGAGAACCGCGGCGCCGGGCCTCGTCATCTCCCAGCGTCACCGCTTGGATGCCCCCAATTAAGTCGGCCAGAGTTGGATTTTTCATCAAGTTTTCGATCCGGTTCCCGTGGGCGGTACCGACCAATTGCACGCCCCTTTCCGCGATCGTCCGAGCGGCCAAAGCTTCTAATTCCGTACCGATTTCGTCAATCACGATCACTTCCGGCATATGGTTTTCCACTGCTTCGATCATGACTTGGTGCTGGAGTTCGGGACGGGAAACTTGCATTCTGCGGGCTCTGCCGATCGCCGGATGCGGGATATCTCCATCTCCAGCAATTTCGTTGGAGGTGTCGATGATTACCACCCGTTTTTCCAAGTCATCGGCGAGCACGCGGGCGATTTCCCGCAAAGCCGTAGTTTTGCCTACTCCCGGGCGGCCGAGCATCAAAATTGATTGACCGGTTTCGACTAAATCGCGGATAATGCCGATCGTCCCGAACACAGCGCGGCCCACCCTCAAAGTCAAGCCGATAATCTCGCCGCTGCGGTTGCGAAGGGCGCTAATTCGGTGCAGGGTTTGCTCGATACCGGCTCGATTGTCGCCGCCGAAGTTGCCGACTCGATCGATACAATAGCTAAGGTCTGCTTTGGAAACTGGTGTTTGGGAAAGAGGTTCGGCCAAGGATGGAAAACGAGCTTCTGGTAGGCGGCCCAAATCCATCACAACCTCAATGAGATTGTTGCGCTGCGGGTGCTGCTCTAAGGGCTGCCGGATCTCATCTGGCACGATGTCTAATAGTCTGTTGAGGTCGTCTGTAATCTGCATTCGCCTCGGTGTGTTCGGTTCAGTGGACAATGGACAGTGGACAGTTGACAGTTGACAGTTGACAGTTGACAGTTGACAGTTCGCGGATTGCGCGTGGGGTTATAAACCCGGTTTCTACGAGTTTTGCGAACTGGAACGAGAAATATACTAAGAAACCGGGTTTCACCAGGGTGCAAGTGCGATCGCGAAATCGCAAACAACAGTTATTCGCTATCAGTTGTCAGTTTTTTTGATTAACAACTAACAACTAAGAGAGGGCGGGCACGGGGGCACCGCCCCTACCAACTACCAACTAACAACTAATAACTTTTGATTTGAGAAACTAGAGAACGAGCTAAACTCACCGCCTCCGAGAGAAGTTCTGGGACGGCTTCGAGCTGAGTCAACCGAGGTGTTTGAACTTCGGCTGCGCCGCAAGGGACTGCTACCGGAACGGCACAAGCTCGATCGGTTTGCATTGTTTCTAATTGTTCTAAAATTGGCGATAGCAAAACCCTGGCATAGCTGCCGTAAGCTACACCTGCAATGTATTGGACAGGAGGAACCGACAAATTTTTTCCGCCATCCAAAAGCAGTCCGCAGGCTCTGAGCTTGCTGACAGTGCGATCGTTAGTACCGCCTGCAAGTTGGACGTATCCCGGCAACCGGGCAGCCAAAACTTTTTGACCGAGTTTGACCGCGGCTCTAGTAGTTCCGATTCCAATATCTCCACTCATCGGCCTACCATCGGTTTGCCAAATTAGAGGACAAGGAAGGGGGGAAATTATTTGATAGAGTGTCCGCAAATAATCAATCAAACCGTCTCCATCGGGGCAACTAATTGCGATTAACTTGAGTCGATCGACCCACGGAGCTATGCTCGACCAAAGTCGTGCAAAATCTGCCTCTCTGCCTACTTGCGTGTGAATTTCTAGGGCGTCCGCACCGGATTGTAAGATTAAAGGTGCGATCGCCGCCGGAGCAGACACGTAAGAACGAGTGTAAATCAGTTGGCTCGGACAAATAGGCAGACAGCGACCGCAGCCATAGCACTGCTTGTCTATCACCCCGGAAAAACCACCGCCGCTAGCACCCTGAAAAACTATTGCTTCGGCTGGACATATTTTTTCGCACGGCCGCCAGCAGTCCGTCGGACAATCGGCTGGGTTGAATTCGGCTTTGCGAAAATGCGGGTCTTCCCCATCGTTTAAACTCACCATCAGCAAGGGCAACCCTGTGCCGCCAAACCTGCGGTTTTGAGTTTTTGCCTGTAATTCGCTGGCAACTTGTAGGGCTTCTTTCGCTGCTGCGACGGCGGCGGGATCTGCCGCGACATCAATACAGTCAGCACCTGCTAAGGTGTAAGCCAATGTGAGATTCCGAACCGCCGGCAGGTGTTGAAAGCTCGCCCCACATATCAGCTTGAACCAATGACCATCTTTTAATGAGTTTAGTGGATGATAATGTTCTGGCACCGCTTCTAAAAACCTACGCATATCTGGGCATAAATCCGTAAATACGGGCAAGTTCAACTCTACGGTTTAAGTTCGCTCGATTAGAAGCGTATTTCTACTTGGTTCCCTTGCCTCGTGACTCAAGTTCCTTGACCACTAATCCCCAGTTAGAGATACTGAAACGAATTTCAGTACGAGACTATTGAGTATTCAATTTTTTGATGATTAGTTAGTGTCAAGTGTTTGTTTGGTTTTCATGCCAACTAAGCTTTAACAACCCGCACTAATCAAGCGTACTCTTATTATGGCATGAATATCTGGGCATTGCTCCACATATTTGCACAGATCGGCCGATATATTACCGACCAGCACCCAACCCTTATATGCTAATCCTTTCAGCTAAAAATTACTATATGAAAATTTTTACTTGATTTTAAAATTTCGGTTGATACAAGCTGGAAACGCTACTGATAGCAGTAGCTATGGCGCTGTTGGCTCTATATGTAGAGGGCTACCTGATTTTTTTTTCTAAATTTGATTTTTTCCAGAGGCGTTGCCGAGGGGGAATTTGTCGGGCTGGCGATCGCTTTTATTTAATAGTAGACCTTCAAACATAGCATATTAGACCGGTTTTAGCAACGATACAATCAGCCAGAGATTTTTTGGAGATTATTTAACTGGTTCCCAGGCACAGCGAAAGGAGCCTATCTCATATTATGTCCCGTCGATTACCATAACAAAAACGGTTCGTAGTGCGGACTTCAGTCCGCGGCATAAGAGCGGACTTCAGTCCGCACTACGAACAAAAACGGTTCGTAGTGCGGACTTCAGTCCGCGGCATAAGAGCGGACTTCAGTCCGCACTACGAACCTTACTTGCTCTTCCTCCGGATATGTGTTACCAGGCACAGCCTAGTAACGAGCAGACAAGGAAATATTTCAACTGTTTTAGGCTTAGGTTGATATCAATGTGTCCTCCATGAATAGAACTCAATTCATCTTCGTTAAGCCAGCGATTCAACTAGCTAGAATGCTTGCTAAGTCGCTTGTAAGCCGTAGCCAAAGCATTACTGTCACCGACATTTCCAGGAAACAAAACGACTGGTAAATCGGGAAATAGAGGATGATCTGGCTCAGTTTTTACAACAGAACAACCTGGAATAATTTGACCGATTTGCCTGATACTTTTCAGCGACAAACCTGTACTCAACACATCATTAGAAGTAATCCCGCCCTTGCTAATTAAAAAACCGATGTCAGCAGGTAGTCCCCGCACGACATCCATCAACAAAGCAGAAACAGCAGCACCAAATTTTAACCGGACTTCGGCATTTTCAAATTCTAGTTCTTGGCGGCTGGTATAAATTACAGGCGTTTTGCCATCTGCATGAGAAGTGCGAACTTTTTCCAGAATTTCATTGAGGAGTTGAGCGCGAGACTCTGGCGAATCTTCTACTAACTGAGATACATCTATTTCAATGCTAGCTGTATTGGGTTCTTCTAACAAGCGTTCCAATTGATCGGTCGTTTTCTTGACGTGGGAACCAACTATTACTGCACCAGGTTTGCCGTCTTTCACGTATTCTGCCATTTCGTCGGCTGCTACCGGCTGGTTGCCGAGGTCAGCTAAGGATGTTAAAATACTCGCCGCGCTGCGGAATAAAAACTTTTTGCCTTGACTGGCTGCATCGAGAATGTGTTTGGCAAATGTGTTTAAATCGCCTTGGCTTTCGCCGTCAACAACTGCACATTGGTTGTCTGTCATCTCCATCAATCTATCTAAACTCCCGTAGCGGATGTCGGCGAGTAAAATGCGATCGACAGTATCACTATGAATTCGACCTTGGGTTTTTTCTTCTACGTAGTCTGGCAGGTAACTGTGATGGTAGCCGAAGACTGAATCTTTGGCAAATTCGGTTTCGTGCACGGGGGTTTCGACACTGTTAACCATCAGGTAATGCACGCTGTTGCGGGTAATTCTGCCTCCTTCAAAAAAGGCGGGAATTAGAAAATGAGCGTCGAAGGGGCCGAGCTCTTCGGCGATTACATCGGTTTCGATCGGATAGTGACCGCGCAGGGTAGAATCGGAACGGCTAACGATTAGGAAGTCTTCGATTTCTTCGATCGCGATCGCCCTTTTGAGATTTTGGCACACTTCGCGGGTGACGGACGCTGCTGTTTCGGGAGTCAGCGATCGAGTATTTGTCAGTATAAAAAAAATCGGGGACTTGTCCCGCAGTCCCAAACGCAGGGTTTCTTCGTCCCAACGTGTCAGCAGCAAGCAACTGTGCACGGTTTGAGAACCCGTGGGATCGTCATCGAGAACTATAATCTTTGGTTTGGTAGAAGACATACTGACCTGGTTGTTAACGTCACCTTTCTAACATATCCTGACGCCGTTAGATCCAATCAAAAAATTTACAATTCGGGAAATTTACAATTCTGGTTGTATTTCTTAACAATTCTCTTGACACTCCCCGGCGTGAATGCACGGGGATTCTGAAGATATTGCGATCTTAATATCCTTTTGGATTGCAATATTTGCAACATTTCTTGTGCTGTTAAGTCACTAATATTGTTTTGCGACATACAGCACTCAAGTCAAGCTGATTAAAATATTCCGATGTGAATAAACTATCATTTTATGCTCCGCTTACTCGATCGAGAACTGTTCCAACATTCTTCTTCGATCGAAATTACGCAAAAACTCGATGTTTGGTACGCAGTGCGATCCTCTTCGAGGGCTGCGCTAACAACCTATTTACGTAATCCAAACGGTTGGCGATCGTCCAAACCTCCGGGAACCCGGCGCGCGTTCCCTTGCCACACATACCCCGATGCAGCGATCGCTTTTCCCCAAAAAGCAAACGTGGGGACTTTAGGGCTTAGGCTTGGAGTGATGCTCTATTGTTGAGTTTGTTAAGAAATACTAAAAAATCATGCAGTAATGCAGTAACAGTGGAATAATAGTTCATCAAATAAATTGTTATCCAAACACAAAAGCTTTATTGTTTGCACTCTCAAAATTAAAGGCGATCGCGAAAATATGTCGCAGCGCTGATTTTTTGGTTTGGCTGCAAGGTGAAAAGTTTAGAGCAAGTATTTGTGGCGATCGCTCTTTGTGCTCTCGTGGTAATGTTCGGGTGTTTTCTGCTGAAAATTCTCATCGATTTGTTTCGATGTAGTTAAGATGCTTCGATCGGGTGCAGTGAATAAAGCATTATCTACTAATTCCTTCAACTCCAAATTCATGTAATTCGGTATGCAATGAAATATTTGATATTGGGATTAATCGTCGTCCCTTGTTTTCCCATGAAGGCGATGGCGCAACCCGTCACCTATCCCGCTGCTGATTCGGTGCAAATTGCAGCTAACAGAGCACCTGAAAAAGCGATCGATGAGCTAACAGACTTTATTTTCTACGATCTGCATCCACAATTGAATCGTCGCAGAATCCGCCCTAACGAAACGCAGTATATTAACGAATGGGCTGCCATCAGAAAAGTGGTGAGCAGTGATAATTTGGTGTACGAGAAGGAGTGCGGTAGAAACCTGAATAATAATTACCAGTGGCAGCTTTCCTCCTACGATGGTTCGGGTTTGGCAAGGAATGCGTCGCCTTTATCTAGTCCTGTGTTGAACAAAGTAGCAGATGCCATATTCTACCTCCGTCACCCCGAATTGGACTACCGCAGAATACAACCGACAGAGACTTCCTTGGCGTCGCAGTGGTTGCAAATCCGGCGGGCTATCAGTTCCTTGCATCCTTGTTACTGAAGCTGCATCTATTACCTACCAATTCAACTATTTATTTTAGGAGAAAGAAAGAAAAATGGCTACATTTGAAGTTGGCAATCTGACAAATACCCGCACTTTTAACGACTTTGTAGGCAATGCGGAACCCAATGATTTATACCGTTTTAAGCTTACCGATGTTGGTGACTTTCGTTTGTCGTTGAGCGGTCTGAGTCAAGATGCTTATGCAGAACTCTATCTAGACTCCGATAACAACGGTCTGGCGGATTCCAGCGAGTATATTACCGATAGGTTTGGTAGCAGCGGTTCCACTGCTTCAATTACTCGCAGCTTGGGTGCAGGCACTTACTTTGTTAAAGTCAGAAACTCAGGTGGCTCTGATACTCGATATACTCTGAACCTGTCTAACACCCCCACTGGGATAGGAGATCCGGCCGGTAACACTTCTCGAAATGCTCTTAACATAGGTGTTCTTAGCGGTACTCGCACTTTTAATGACTTCGTAGGTAGAGCTGACCCAGCAGATTACTACCGCTTCAATCTTAATAGCGTTGCTGACTTTAATCTCACTTTAAATGGTTTAACTCAAGATGCTTACGCGGAACTGTATCTAGACAAAAATAACGACGGTTTAGTGGATTCCAGCGAGTATATTACCGATAGATTTGGTAGCAGCGGTTCCACTGCTTCAATTACTCGCAGTTTGGGTGCAGGCACTTACTTTGTTAAAGTCAGAAACTCAGGTGGCTCTGATACCAAATACACCCTTGCCCTATCTAATCCTACCTCCAGCCAAACACCCAGTCCAACACCCAGTCCAACACCCAGCCCAACACCCAGCCCAACACCCAGTCCAACACCCACTGCCAGAATTATTACCGACGTTAACTTGTTGGACACTTTTAACAGTATATCTGTAGCAGCATCTAGAGGTGTAACTAACAACCAGTTCCGCTCATTAACGGCTCAAAATGATACGGTTAACTTGCCAGAAAACAGCCCTTCTCAATTTCCTGGTGGCGTACTTGCTCTCGGAGGAAATGATACCGTGCTGGGTTCATCTGGCAATGATGCAGTCAACGGAAACACTGGCGCAGATAGTTTGAGAGGTGCTGGTGGTAACGACTTGCTACGTGGTGGCAAAGATGAAGATCGGATTTTTGGAGACGACGGAAATGACATTCTTAGCGGTGGCCGAGACAACGATACGCTTGAAGGTGGCTTAGGTAATGACTTTTTGCGAGGTGGCCGAGACAATGACTTGTTAATTGGCGGTGACGGTAACGATATTTTGATTGGTGATATTGGTTCGGATACTCTTACTGGCGGTGGTGGCTCAGATACATTTGTTTTGATCGTTTCTTCTGAAGCCGGACAGCGCAACTTTAATTTGGCAGATCGAATTACTGATTTTGGTCAAGGAGATCGAATTGCGATCGCAGGTAACATTTCCCTAACTGAACTGCGCTTTGTTGCCTCTGGCAGCAACACATTAATTCAGTTAGCTAACGGCGATATTTTAGCGAATGTTCTTAATAGTTCGTCTGGATCTATCCAGACCGCTACTTTCACTGTATCTCTGACAGATTCAGCCTTGAACTTAGGCTAGTAAACCAGCAGGATTCATTTGGGGCAGGGCTGTTGTATAAAATCCATAAGCCCTGCCATTTTAATCATTAACCGAATGATATTTTTAGATGCAGTCTCACCCAACTTAGGAATTATCTGTAAAGCTTTGTAACAATCGATCGGCATTTTGCATAAAAGTAGCGGGTTGAGGCTGACAGATAAATAGAGGGCTTTGGGTGTTGCAGCAGTTGCGGTGCGGTAAGGTGCTTGGGTGCGGAACAAGGCATTTTAGTAAACAGAGAGGAAAAAGTGTGAAAGGGCGATCGATTTTGACCTTGATGGTTTGGTTGGCGCTGTTGGGTACTGCTTCGGTATCGGTTTTGGCACAAGGGCCGGTTCCATTGACAAACCAACAGATATTGGAGGGGCGATCGCAAATAATTGCTCAACAGCCAAAATCTCGACTTATCACTTGGAGGGAATTTGTAGAACGGGGTGGCAGGCGTTTTGTCAATTACGATTACAACCTACCACTTGAGTTTAGGAATGGCTATGTTTACATCAATCCAGGAGCCGATAATACTACAGCTTATATCCTCAAACAAGGTTTATCTAGCTATCCACCAATCAAAAGTGGAATAGGAGAAATTGATTATGCTGCGGCAGATAGGTATGTAAATTCTGGCAAAGCAATCAGATTTTATTGGGGAGGTGGTGCAGGTACTTATCAAACTTATGGAAAAGATACTGAAGTTAGATTTTTAGATCGACCAGGCACAGGATGCTTAAGGCTTAGTTGTTTGGTAGCCCCTTTTATGACTAAGCAGCAAATCCGTCGTATTCTGCATTCGGAAAGAGAAATAAAACAAAAAAATTGAGGTAAATATGAAAGTGCGATCGATTTTTAGCTTGATAACGAGTTTGGCAATTTTAGGTGCTGCTTCCTGTTTCTTAGAAGGAGTAGCCAAAGCTGAAACCCAGACAGCCGAATCTGGGAATGTGAGAGCAGAAGTTTCCTTGGGGCGAAGAAGCGGGCTTTGCTCGCAAAACCCGCGATTGAGATTGGTCCGCAAAGGTCAAACAGTTTTCAATGAAGATATACCGAAAAAAGAAGTTGGTTACTGTTGGTTGTTAGATATTCAAGTTCGGGATTTAGATAAAGATAACGAGCCAGAGATTATATTAGATGTATTTTCTGGTGGCGCTCACTGCTGCACCTCATCTTTGATTTACCGCTACGACGCTCGAACTCAAAAATACACGGCGATCGCCCATCGTTGGGGAAACGGCGAACGCTACAGCATTGAAGATATAAATAGAGACGGCTATGTAGAATTTGTTTTTAGGGACGATCGCTTTGCTTATAAGTTTGCGTCTTATGGGGGTTCGTATTATCCATTGCAAATCTGGCAATACAGCCAGGGGAAAATGACAAATGTAACCCACCGCTACCCTCAAGCAGTTAAAAACCATGCCGCTCAACTATGGCAAAAATACATAACAACCAAACCTCAATCTGAGGTAGGAAGAGCGATATTAGCAGCATATTTGGCTGATAAATATTCCTTGGGGGAAGGTGAGGATGGGTGGCGGCGGGTGCAGGAAGTTTATAAAGAGAGCGATCGCAGTCAATTTTTTACTCAACTGCGAAAGTTTCTGGGAGAGACTGGTTACATTCGTTAAAAAAGGAGCAAGATCGATGCGAAAGTTAAACAGTTCAACTAAATTTCTTACCTTACTAATCGGCACAATTGTCATTTTTGCGGTTTTTGTAACATCAGTCAACGCTCAAATACAACTAACAGAGCGATCGAAACTAGCGCTTAATGGTATCAGTCCGATTCGAGTTGGCATGACAGTTGATGAAGCATCGCGGGCTGCGGGAGTTAGATTCGTGAAAACCCAAAGTGGTGGTCGTACTGAAGAGTTTTGTTCTTATTTTGAGCCGCAAGGGGGCCCAAAAGGAATTAGCTTTATGGTGACAAAGAGCCGCATTGCCAGAATTGATATTAACAACAACCTGCGGTTTACTACAATCAAAGGTGCAAAAATTGGGGATACTGAAGACAGGATTTTCTCGCTATATCCGGGGCAAATTAAAGCAACACCTCATCCTTATGTAAGTCGCCCGCCTTACAATGGGAAATATTTAACTTTTGTACCGAAAGATGCCGCTGACAAAAACTACCGCATAATTTTTGAGACCAGCAAAAATCGCGTAGATAGCTTTCGTTCCGGTCAACTTCCTGAAGTTGAGTATATCAATACTTCGGATAGTTTTAGATTTAGTCGAGCCTCCGAAACCATTGCTGGCTATATGCTGGACTATTTTTCAAAGGTTTAAGTTCAGCGCTAAGTTTCAGAAAATACGTAAAAAATGGCAGGGCTTCCCCCGTAAGGCTTACAGGGCTGTTAAAAAACTGCCCGAAGTATTGGTATATAGAAGGCTGTTTTTAATCCCACAAGTCATTTTCTTTGCCAAACAGACGGTAAGTTTATACTGCTAACAATCAAACAACAAGAAAATGAGGATGATTTTTATGAAAGGGCGCTCGTCACTCATCATTACAATTAGTTTAGGCATTTTAGCTGCTACATCGTTACCCATTATTGCTCAATCTGTCCGATTCCCAACAGATGCAGAACTGCAAGAATTAATCGAGAAATTCCGCCGTTTTGCTGCTTCCCCACCCGGCGGCGGTCGTGGATTGTATAGCACAGATCGGCGCGATCGCGTTCAGATTCAGCAATTAACATCCTTTGTAAAAGCTTGGTCGCAAATCGACACAGCAGCCGCACCTTTCCTCGGTCAATGGACGGCATTAGAAGAAACAAAAAGTATTTATCCATCAAATGTCAAAGGTCGCGTTTGCATTATTGACGGTTTTATTCCTAGTGAAAATAACATAGGATTTAGGTTCGGTATAGGAACTGTATCTAAGGGTAGAATCAAAACTGATAGCTACCTACTCATTAATGAAGGAAACTACCTGGGAGGTGTCTTTGTTTACAACAATGAACCTGGTATCTATGAATACGCTTGGCCAAAACCCCTGACAAATCCTTCTGAATTGATGCGGAACGTTCCCCCAGCTAAGAGAAACCAGTTGCTTCAACAGTTTAAAGAAGCTGGTTGTACAGCTTCTTTGCCCAAAAGACAGTAAAATTATAGCGATCGAATAATTCAAACAGAGAGAGTATTTATGAAAACGATGCAGCAAAACTTATGAAAAACAAATCGCTATTGAGTTTAATAGTAAGTTTGGTAATTGTCGGAATCGGAGTATTTGCACCAATATCTGCAATTGCCGAACCCGATCCTGTATTCAAACCCATTATTGGCGAGATTAGAAACAAACTTCCCAGCAACTTAGTCTTTCGGCTGCCCAGTCGCTTACCTGGATCTATTACGAATAAAATATCTCCCCAATTAACATTTGATGTCAACAGCGAACGCGCTTATCTTGCCCTCGAAGACAAGGACTGTCCTCCACGCTTTAGTAGAGGAGGAAGAGGTACAAGGGGATATAATCTAGTTTGCTTGCGTTTCTCAGTTGCCTCAAGCACCCTTGCATCGAAATATTATCAAGATGATAGACAGCGGGGTTCGGCAGCAGATGCTATTGAACTATCTAGAAACCAAAATGGCTACCATTTTCAAGGTGCAGATTGGAATACAGTATCGTGGGTTCAAGATAATAATTATTTCAAAATATATTCTGGCTCTGTTCGTCGTAATGAATTAATTGAGATTGCTCGTTCGATGGTAGCTAAGTCTCAGGTGATAAATGGGCGATCGCAAACTGTCGCTCAACAGCCAAAGTCTCGACTTACAACTTGGAGAGAATTTGTAGAACAAGGTGGGGGACGTGAGATCCGTACTGATTACGACTTACCTGAAGAATTTAGGAATGGTTTCGTTTACTTTAATTATAAACTTAGTGCTATTCAAGCGTATATTTTTAAGAGCGGTTTATCTAGATACCCACCTATAAATGGTGGAATAGAGTCAATTGACCCTGCTTTAGGAGAGAAGTATGTAAAATCTGGCAAAGCAATTAAGTTTTACTGGAATTTAGGTAATTCTGGTTTAAGATTTGCCAATGACACTCAAGTTAGATTCACAGAAAAAGGAACTGGTTGTTTTAGGACTAACTGTCTCACAGCTCCTTTTATGACTAACGAAGAAATCAGCCGCATTCTACGTTCAGGAAGATCGATTCCATAAAAAAATTGAGGTAAATATGAAAATGCGATCGCCAATCACCATCACCATCATCACAGCAATCCTAGCCACCAGCATCCCAGCCGTTTTCGCCCAGCGACAGCCATCAGCCAACGAAATCTACATAGATAAAGATTGTCGCCGAAACCAGCAACTACAATTTGACAAATTCACTGTATTCAATCAAAGTGAGTTTACAGCTAACGGTCAAAAATATTTATTTTACGCAGGCCGCTATCAAGATGGAGCAGTTCTTTTATGTCTATCAAAACCAAATTTTAACCAGCCAAAACCCATAAGGGAAAAACAAATACCAGGTTTTATTGACAAAATAGTCCGAGATGTCAACAACAAAGCTGCCTTTATAATCATAGGAAGAAATGGAAATGGTTTATATGTAAGCGTGACAAATTATGGCTTAGATTTAAGCAATCCCGATCGCCCAAAAGTCACATCCCTTTCCATCCTCCAGCAGCGAGAAACCTTAAAAGAAGGCGAATCCCGCGAACACACATTTCAAGGACGTGCAGGTCAACCTGTCACAATTTACCTCAACAGTGGAGGATTCGACCACAACATAACATTGTTCGACACCAGTGGCAAAAAGATTGCCGAAAAAACAAGCAACTCCCAGCGTCCCGCAGAGTCTACACTCACCGTGAAATTTCCCAGTAACGGTACTTATAAAGTAGTTGTCAAAGGAGGCGATCGCACCAGCAAAGGTACTTACACATTAAGCGTTAATTCTAATCAGTTGTAACTAAACTTAAACCAACCGCTAAGCCAACTCAAAAACAGGTGTTTCAATATAACTAAATGTTAATTTGTAAATACACGATCGGCACTTGCTTTGAGTCTACGATCGCCTGCTTTAATTGCAGAGTTCGAGATCGCTAATGCTGCATAAGGTTGTCTTTTTTTAGATGTAACCTTATATAAAATACCATTCGATTTCCATTGCACTGTAGACCAACAGGCTGTACCACCACACCAGGTAGTAACTAACGCTCTTTCGTCACTCTCGTCATATAAAAACCTGGAACTTTTACACCGAGAGACTTTCCCCTTTTGAGCTTGAGGTATGGGTTCCTATCAGTTTGCGATCGCCAGATTGCCCATTGAGTATAAGTTTCATCAGTTGGCTGCAATTTTTATTTTTCTGGAGTGACAAAAGAGCGCTAAAGCCTGGGAACTATCAGACAGCTTTACCTGAATGTACTTAGGAGTATAAGCAGGGTTTGAATCAGCGGGAAGTCTCTGAAATTCCTTTCCTTTTTGGGCGCTGATTGAAAAGCGAAAAGCCGCATTTCCAACATCTCCAGGTATATTGTTAAAAGTGACATCGTAGTCAGCATCTGAAGATGCGCTAGATACAAAAGCATAAATAGTTTCGTTGTTATCAAATTTATATTTTTCGACAGTATCTTCAGATGGTAATAAAATAGGGATATCCGTTTTTTGGGCAATTTGTGAAGCGATGGATTGGATGGAAAAGGTGGAAGAGATTGCCCCTTCGATCCCCACAACTACCACACTCGCAGCTAAAACTGTCAGAGTGAACGAGTAACCAATCCAAGAAGTAGCTTTAAACATCATCAACTCCGCCCCACGGTACACCAATAATGACGGCCTCAACTTTAACCTTCCAATAACTCGATCTATCAGTTGGTAGCTATAGCAATCCTAAATTATTAAAGGGATAAGTAGACCAATATAGCAAACATAGCACACCAAGATACCCAATTTTTTTAAGAAGTTGTTATCTAAAAGCGATCGCGTTTTACGTTGCTCGCAAAATCTCGATTTTGCAACTCTTTCATTTCTGATTGAACTCTTAAGGCTAATTGCAAAGCTTCGTTTAGCAATCGCCCCTGCTGGCTCGATCGATCGCTAATTTGCAGGGCATTCAAAGTTCTTAAATTATTGGCAAACAGTTCTGAGTTAGTATCGACAAATTTTTTGTTTTCCCTGAGAATCCTCTCGGTTTTCAAAGCTCGAACTAAATCTTCTCTGATGAGCTGCAAGGCTTTAATAACTTTTGCGCGATCGCCTATTTTGACGTTCGGGTTGCCAGCATCTTCGATCCGGTCATTAATTTCGATCGCTTTGATTATACCATTGTAGCGATCGACATCATCAAAAAGATGAATTAAATCTTGGTTCCGGCTGCACCAAATTTTCCAGGCATCTTCCAGGATCAAACCGGCGATCGCACCCAAGTGCAGGGCCAACCACAACAAATAAACCCTAGGAAATATCAATACCAGCAGCCAACAGCTAATTAGAACCAAAACAATTAAACCGACTGTTTTTAAAGCTTCGCGGGCAAACTTAGTCGCAGTCGCAGGCCGGTATACGCGATCGGGCCCCGCGCCGCTGAGGTGCTTGATCTCACCGACAGTAATTTCTAATCCCTGAATGTCAGGTCGCATAAATCTTCACAAATATTTGTTAAATATAAAGTTTTCTTGTAGAACAAAGGGCTCGTCTACAATAAACCTAACACCTTTTTTAACCAAAACCAAACTATGTCCGCACGTCCTATCTACCTCGACAACCACGCCACAACCCCTGTAGACAAACGAGTAGTTGATGCGATGCTGCCCTATTTTACCGAACAATTCGGCAACGCAGCCAGCATCAACCACGTCTACGGCTGGGAAGCAGAAGCAGCGGTAAAACAGTCACGACAAATCATAGCAGAAGCGATCAATGCCTCTCCTGAAGAAATTGTTTTTACTAGCGGTGCAACGGAAGCAAATAATTTAGCGATTAAAGGCGTCGCTGAAGCCTATTTCAGTAAAGGAAAGCACATTATCACAGTACAAACTGAACATAATGCCATTCTTGATCCCTGTAAATATTTGGAAAAATTGGGGTTTAGCATTACGGTTTTACCTGTGAAAAGCGACGGACTAATTGATATTGGAGATTTGATTAAAGCGATTAAGGCCGAGACAATTTTAGTTTCTGTGATGACGGCTAATAACGAAATTGGTGTGATTCAGCCGATCGCCGAAATAGCTGCAATTTGTCGCGGAAATGATATTCTGTTTCACACGGATGCGGCCCAGGCGATCGGCAAAATCCCCCTCGACGTAGAGGAAATGAACATCGATCTGATGTCTTTGACGGCGCACAAAATCTACGGGCCAAAAGGCATTGGTGCTCTCTACGTCCGCCGCAACAAGCCGAGAGTGCAGCTAGCCCTACAAATGCACGGAGGAGGCCACGAACGGGGAATGCGATCGGGTACTCTCTACCCACCGCAAATAGTAGGATTTGCTAAAGCAGTAGAGTTAGCAATTTCGGAAATGGAGGCGGAAACAGCACGAGTTGTAAATTTGCGGCAGAGTTTGTGGGAAAATTTGAATGAATTGGGCGATGTTTATATCAACGGTCACGCGACGAAGAGATTGCCGGGGAATCTTAATATTAGTGTAGGCGGTGTTGACGGTCAAGCGCTGCTGTTGGGTTTGCAACCGGCGGCTGCGGTGTCTTCTGGTTCTGCTTGCACTTCGGCGAAAATATCTCCTTCTCATGTTTTAGCAGCGATCGGGCGATCGGACAAGTTAGCTTATGCTTCAATTCGGTTCGGGATTGGTAGGTTCAATACTGCTGCTGAAATAGATGCAGTGTCTCAACACGCGATCGCAACTATTCAATCTCTCCGCCAAGCTCAAAAAGTCATGAGTTAGAAAGAGTATTCGGCGGTTGAAACCGTGTCTACATAAACGAATTCCGCCTCCGCGGACTAAGAGATTAAGGGGATTTTTAACCCAGGTTTGGTATTAAAACTTTCCGATTTCTTCAGTCCGCGCAGGCGGACTTTGTTTGTGTAGTAGCGATTTCAATCGCCGAGTATAGTCAGAAAAGGGGTTTTAAAATTTCCGATTTCTTCAGTCCGCGCAGGCGGACTTTGTTTGTGTAGTAGCGATTTCAATCGCCGAGTATAATCGACACCAATTTCAATCGCCGAGTATAGTCAGAAAAGGGGTTTTAAAATTTCCGATTTCTTCAGTCCGCGCAGGCGGACTTTGTTTGTGTAGTAGCGATTTCAATCGCCGAGTATAATCGACACCAATTTCAATCGCCGAGTATAGTCAGAAAAGGGGTTTTAAAATTTCCGATTTCTTCAGTCCGCGCAGGCGGACTTTGTTTGTGTAGTAGCGATTTCAATCGCCGAGTATAATCGACACCAATTTCAATCGCCGA
>NZ_JAAFKG010000073.1:19382-33111 GCF_013299185.1 Microcoleus sp. bin48.metabat.b7b8b9.023
AATCGCCGAGTATAGTCAGAAAAGGGGTTTTAAAATTTCCGATTTCTTCAGTCCGCGCAGGCGGACTTTGTTTGTGTAGTAGCGATTTCAATCGCCGAGTATAATCGACACCAATTTCAATCGCCGAATATAGTCAGAAAAGGGGTTTTAAAATTTCCGATTTCTTCAGTCCGCGCAGGCGGACTTTGTTTGTGTAGTAGCGATTTCAATCGCCGAGTATAATCGACACCAATCCTTTACTTAGAACCAAACACCTCACGCACCCGATAAATCGGCTTTCCCTGAGACTCATGATAAGTCCGCATCATGACTTCCGCCAACAAACCAAAACAAAATAACTGCACGCCAGTCAACAACAACACCACAGCCAAAATCAGCAAAGGACGATTGCCAATAATTTGACCGAAACCCAATTTGAGGACTGTCAAATAAATCCCTAAAACCGTTCCCAAAGCCATCGAACTCATGCCCAAAAGTCCAAAAACGTGCATCGGTCGAGTCAGGAACTTCTTCATAAAAGAAATAGTTAGCAAATCCATCAATACCCGAAAAGTCCGCCAAATGCCGTACTTGCTTTTACCGAAACGGCGCGCGTGATGTCGCACCGGAATCTCTGCAATTCTCGCGCCTTCAATAAACGCCAAAGCCGGCAAAAATCTGTGCAACTCCCCGTAGAGATTTAAGTCTGCAACTAACTCAGATTTATAAGCTTTCAAAGAACAACCGTAGTCGTGCAAAGTTACGCCCGTAACGCGACCAATTAACCAGTTAGCAATTTTAGAAGGAATCAAGCGGCTGATAGTATTGTCTTGCCTATTTTTGCGCCAACCGCTAACTAAATCGTAGCCTTCATTTAACTTTTCCAGCAACACCGGAATATCAGCAGGGTCATTTTGCAAATCGCCGTCTAGGGTAACAATAGCACGACCTGTCGAGCGATCGAAACCTGCCGACATGGCAGCAGTTTGCCCGTAATTGCGGCGCAAAAGCACAGCACAAAGGTCATCGCGACTACCGGCTAGCTGCTTGAGAAGGTCAGCAGAACCGTCTTTAGAACCGTCATCTACACAGATAATTTGATAGCTGAGTCCAGAGGGTTGAATCGCAGAGGCGATCGCCTCAATCAGATGAGGCAAACTTTCCACCTCATTATACACTGGCACCACGACCGAAACGTCGATCGCCACCTCAGTTGCAGCCTGCTGTTGAGCCAATTTTTCCAAAAATAATGCAGCGTCCATTGCTTTGTTAGATAACATCATTGGTCATTAATCATTGGTCATTAGTCATTGGTCATTGGTCATTAGTTATTAGTTATTAGTTTTTAGTTATTAGTTTTTAGTCAACGGTCATTGGTCAACTGTTAACTGTTAACTAAAATAGGGCGGGTACGGGGACACCGCCCCTACAACTGTCAACTGTCAACTGTCAACTGTCCACTGTCAACTGTCCACTAGGTTGATAACTTGCCACAACTTTACCATATCCGCGCAATTGCTGGTAATAAGCTCTGCTGACTGCATCCCCATTATCCGACAAAACATCGATACCAATTCCGTCGCGACCTTGTACTTTTCCAGAACTGTGAATGTAGCAATTATCTCCGAGGTACAATCCTACATGAGTTGCTTTTTCTGGCGTACCAAAAAACACTAAATCTCCCGGTTCTAAAGCACTAACACTAATAATAGATGTAGTAAAAGCTTCTTGCTGGTAAGCATCCCTCGGCAACCAGATGCCCGCAGCTACAAAAGCAGCTTGCATCAATCCCGAACAATCATAATTTGGCCCGACTGTACCGCCCCAAAGGTAATAATTGGATTGCTGCATCGCCTCGCGAGTAAAGGTAATTGCGATCGACAATTTATCCCTAATTTGAGCCTCAGAAAGCACCAGAGGATGATACACTGTTTCTGTGACTTCGAGCAACTCAATATCTCGAAGATCCAGCCATCCCGGATAATCGTCTTCGCACAGCCGCACCATCACAGCCGTTGTATCCCCCTGCACAAGGGAATCTATGCCATCTCTCCCACCCTTAACAAGGGGGGGCTGGGGGGGGTCAAAAAGGAGCAAATGTCGCCCCAAGGCTGCTTGAGTGGCCAAACGATCGCACTTTGGGGAATCGTAAATATTTATGTGCGATCGCGCTCGATACTCCACACCATCAGATAATTGATAATTGACCATTGCTAATTGCTAATTGCTAATTATTTGCTATTAATTGTTCGCACTTAACGATTTATTGCCATTAGCCAACCGCCAACCGCCGTTAATCGTCAGCAGTCAACCATTAACCATGACATTTTTCCACAAAGACGAACAATTAGAAACCCTCGGCAGTAGCATTATAGATGCAGTCCAGGCAGAATTTACAGGATTGAAGGGCGATCGTACAGCAGTAACCTGGATCGTCTACGATCCGCCAGTGCGAGTCAACACAGGTGGCGCCCTAAGTCCACAAGAATTTTGGAAATATCAACCGCGAGGTTTTAGCGCCAGGGCTTCCGAACGAATTTATCCCGCCAGCATCGTCAAACTATTCTACCTTGTTGCCATCTGGGAATGGACACAAAAAGGCATGATTCAAACATCGCCAGAATTAGAACGCGCCGTCCGAGATATGATAGTTGACTCCAGCAACGACGCCACCAGCTTAGTAGTAGACGCCCTCACGGGCACCACCAGCGGCCCCGAATTATCACCAGGCCCCTTTGAAACTTGGAAACAGCAGCGAAACCTCATCAACCGTTACTTTCAATCATTAGATTGGCCGGAATTACAAAACATTAACGCCAATCAAAAAACCTGGTGCGACGGCCCCTACGGTCGCGAGCGAGCATTTGTGGGAGAATTAATGGAAAATAGGAATATGCTGACTACAAATGCAGCGGCGCGTTTGCTGCATACTATCATCGGTGGCGTAGCTGTTTCTGCACAAGCATCGCAAGACATGATGGGTTTAATGAAACGCAGTTTAGAACCAGCAGCATTAGAAGCAGATCCCGAAAATCAAGTTACAGGTTTTTTAGGTGGCGGATTACCAGAAAATACAAAATTGTGGTCAAAAGCGGGGTTGACAAGTCAAGTTCGTCATGATGCTGCTTATATTGAAATACTTGGTTTGCGGCCGTATTTGTTAGTTGTCTTTACCGAGGGGAAAGAGAATAGCAAAAATGAAGAGATTTTGCCTTTTATCTCGCGGCAGTTTGTGGAAGCAATGAAGGCACTTGATTAGATTTGGTAGCTGATGATTGCTGCTAAATTAATTCAAATACAGTATCTATTCGGATAGGGAAATGGTAATTTTGTTTTCGTTGGTTTAAGGTCAGCTCGCGCTTGGGGCAAGGTACGTAGTTGCGCTTGAGCGCTCTTTCCTAATCTTATAAAGAGCGCTGGGCATTACTTAATCAGGGTAGGAAAATGGATAACTTGAAAATTCAGCTATATTGACTCACTGGTTTGTTTTATTTTTTCACCTTGATTCCTTTTGATTCATTTATACCTTAAATTCGCAATCCCGGAGCGCTGAAGCGCAACTACGTACCTTTTTTTCTCTGCTTTATACCGCAAATTAGCAATGCCGGAGCGCTGAAGCGCAACTACGTACCTTTTTTACGTTGAGTCGTTCCTAGGGAACGAGCTTTTAGAACGGAGAGGGAGGGATTTGAACCCTCGAAGGATGTTAACACCCTTAACAGATTAGCAATCTGCCGCTTTCGACCACTCAGCCACCTCTCCAAGATGACGGTAACTAATAATAGCACACACATCCTCGTCTTGCCAACCCCTAAACCAAAAATTCCTGAATCACTCTCGCTGTATACGTTTGATCGAAAAAGGAAAAATTCTCCCAATCTCCCGGGTGCATCTGGTTTTTGAAGAGGACGAAGCATGACCGCATATAAGTTATTAGTTATAATCCCATATTGATTGCGGTCATGCTTCGCCCCTACGGATATATTTGCCTTGCGCCAGATGCACCCAATCTCCCCCTCTCCCCCTCTCCCAATCTCCTCTCCCGATCGCCTATTCCCCAAAGCCCCTGGCCTTCAAGTGCTTTTCCCAGCTAAAATTGGAACTCAAAAAGAACCTCTTAGTAGACAAATACCCCAATCGATATAGCTTAGCCTTGCGATCGCCATCAAGTTGAAAATCCGTCGTCGTCACGCCAGCTTCACTCACATCTATATTAATTACCCTGCCTTTATCCATTTCCCGCTGGTGATAGCGGTCTCTTGCTTTCATCATCGTTCGGAACATCGCCGCCAGCATTGACAGCGGAGTGTTAATTTTAACTTGACTCTCAATGCCAGTATCGACCAATCGAAACCCAAAGGTAAACCAGCGGGGCATAACGGGAGTTGAACCGACAGATTGTTTGTCATAAATCCATAGCGGGAAATTGCTCAGAATTCCGCCATCGACAATTAAGTCGTCACCCAGTTTTCCTGGCTCAAAAAATAGCGGAATGCTCATCGACAATCGCACTGCTTCAGCTACGCTAAAATCTTCGGGATTTTGGAGGCGCAACTGTTGGTACAAGGCATCGGAATCGGCAGAGTCTTGACGCCGCAAGTCGTCGGGCAGTACCAACATTTCACCGCGACTTAGGTTTGAGATTACTACTTTTAATTCCCGCTCTTTTAGCTGTTTTTTGACATCAGCAAAAGTGTGCAAGTGACCTTTGCTAAGTGTTGCTTCCAACCACTGCCGGAAAGGTTGTGCTGAATATTCTCCCATCTGGCGGCTAATTGTGAGGAAAAGTAGCGTCCAAGCTGGAGATTGCAAGTCGTCGGCGGGGTCGCCGTTTAAAATTAGAGGACTGTTTTTTTGAGTTAAAAATAGGCTGTAATCAAGCTGTCCTAACAACTCCTCCAAGTCGTCCATTGACAAGTCTGTTGCCAATACTGCGGCAGTAATTGCACCCGCAGAAGTACCGGCCAATTTTCGCCAGCGGATGCCCAAATCGTGGCAGCATCTGAGTGCGCCTAAAAATGCAAGTCCGCGCACGCCACCGCCTTCAAAAATGGCGTCGGCATAGATTTGATTTTGTTCGTCGGGAGGCGGAAATTTTTTGATAATTGTTTCTTTCTCGGTGGCGGACATCCTGACACCGGGTTCTTGCAAAATTTGTTGGGGAGACCAATTACTCATTTTAGATTTGGGATTTGGGATTTGGGATTTGGGATTTATAGAGAAGATACCAGTTTAATCGGGTACATATCAGAAACCTGGAAGTGCCAGCATGGAGCAGTACCATACTAAAATTGTTTTTTGTACTGCGTTTGTTTGAAAAGTGTTATTTATTGTTGTTGATTTTTGTGGGCATTCATGGCTTCTTTGACGTGTTCTTGAATTTGCGATCGCACTTGTTCGTAGGCCACCGACGCGCACCAGGGTCGCAGAGATAGAATAGTTGTATCAGGAGAGATCTCGATTACCAAACAAGTTGGGGGCGGATTTTCCAACACCAGCGGGTGAGAGTGGGCAATTTCTAATAACTCAGCCATCATCGGACGGATCTGCCGATCGCCAATATCAATTTTTAAGTCTACTCGCCTCGTACCCATCGCTGTGGTATTTTTCAGTGTACCGTTAAATAAATTATTATTCGGAACAATAATTTTTACGCGATCGTCCGTCACGACGGTTGTTGAAAAAATCCCGATGCTATCGACAACTCCCTTGACATCCGTAGCTTCGATCGTATCTCCGACTTCAAAGGGCCGCAAGCTAATCAACATAACCCCAGCAGCAAAGTGCGATAGAGTATTTTGCCACGCCAAACCAATCGCCAAACCCGCCGCGCCGACTACCGCCACCACGCTAGTAGTTTGAATTCCCAACTGACTCAAAGCCGCGACTGCGCCGACAACCAAAATCGCAATTTCGGCAGCTTGAACTAAGAATTTCCGCAGCGTGGGCTCGGTGCGGCCCAGAGCTCGACGAGTCACGTTACCCGCCAACCCGATCGCAAATCGCGTAATTAACAAAATGCCGATCGCCCACAGCACTTGAGGTACAATTTGAAAACCCAATTCTACGAATTTTCTAGAGAATTCTTGAGCTACTTGCATCGCCTGTATTCTCTCTGCATCTAGCTGGGCGGTGAAGGTTTGAACTGGCGGTAAAAATGTCTTCATAACTGTATAAACTAAGAGGGCTGAAGCCCAACAACATACCTCATCTTTCTGATAACCGCTATAAAGTCATCTAAAAACAGTTAACAGTTTACTGTAACGCGGGGCAATCGGTGTTTAAAACCGCACAAAATTTCCCAGGAAATAGTCCCTAAGATTTCTGCCCAATCGTCAGCAGTAATTTTATTTTCTCCATCATTCCCCAACAACGTCACCACTTCACCGACTTCTAAATCGGGAATATCAGTCACATCCAGCATTAATTGATCCATCGTCACGGCCCCGACTTGCGGCACAAATTTACCCCTAACTAAAACCTGCATTTTAGTAGAAAGATTGCGCGGAATCCCGTCTGCATAACCAATACCAACTACGGCAATCTGTGTCTCGCGCCCAGCAATAAATTTATAGCCATAACTGACGCCGGTGCCTGCTGCAATTGTTTTCACCTGCGTTACTCGGGCTTTGACCTGCATTGCGGGCTGCAAAGAAGCGATCGCCTGCAAGTGAGGAGCAGGATAAAGACCGTAGGTAGCCAAACCCGCTCGTACTAAATCGTAGTGCAAATCGGGGTCTGTGAGGGCGGCAGCAGAGTTTGCCAAGTGCAGGCGACAGGGGTTAATTCCTGCTGCTTGGATTTGGGCGATCGCCTTTTTGAACCGTTGCTGTTGCTCTCTCATCACGGCGGGATCGGGACTGTCGGCTGTCGCCAAGTGAGAGTAAATGCTGGCTAATTTTAAATTTGGCAAACCATTGACTAATTGCACAAATTCTGTTGCCTCTTGCCAAGAAGTACCCAAGCGAGACATCCCCGTATCTAACTTAGCGTGAACGGGCAAAGATTGGTTGAGACTGACGAGAACTTCCGAAAAAATTAGGGCTTGTTTGGCAGTACAAATAGTGGGTTGCAAGTGCCATTGGGCGATCGCCTTTACCTGTGCTGGTGTATTGGTTGCCCCCAACAGCAAAATCGGTGCTTCTATCCCAGCTTCCCGCAACTCTATGCCTTCGGGAATTGTCGCGACTCCCAGCCAACTAGCACCTGCTTGCAATGCGGTTTTACTGACTGCGATCGCACCGTGCCCGTAAGCATCCGCTTTCACAACTGCCATCAGTTCTGTGTTGGGAGACAATAGATCCTTAAGCTGTTTTACATTGTGAGTTAAAGCTGCTAAATCTATTTCTACCCAAGCCCGCTGGCAAAGTCCGCCGTCACCGTCCCACAGCACCGTCTGGCGGGATTTTTGGGTTGTCGATCCTGCGGCCGTTTGTTCCTCACTCAACATTGTCGATCGCTCCTACTTGCTGGCACCATTAAAAACTGCTGGGAGATTGCACTCTCGGTGCAATTATAGGTGAACTACCCACCGTCAAGCGGAGTACCGCTATGACGGGGGCTTCCAACTTCAACCGGAACAGCATCTAGCAAAACCGAAGTTTTACCAGGTTGACTTACATTCCGTCCATTGGCAGACGCGCTAGTTCCTAACGCAATAATCCGCAAGGCTTCATCCCTAATGTTCTTTGCAGCATTGATATCTCTATCGTTACGGCTGTGACACTTAGGGCAATCCCAGTGACGCACGTTCAAAGACATGGATGATACTTTATGAAGACAATTATTGCAAGTCTTAGAGCTAGGGAAAAAGCGATCTATCTCGATGTAGATCTTGCTTAATTTTTCAGCTTTGTACTTGAGCATTGTTCCGAACATCCCCCACCCAGCATCGCTAATTGCTTTAGCTAGACAGTGATTGCGTACCATACCTTTGACGTTGAGATTTTCTACTGCAATAACTTGGTTTTTGTCTACTATCTTGCGGGATAGTTTGTGTAGAAAATCTTCGCGTGTTCTTTTGATTTTTGAATGAACTCTGGCTACTATTTTTTTGGCTTTATGTCTAGTATTACTCCCTTTCTGTTTACGGCTTAGTTTTTTCTGTTTGCGCTTTAGATTGCGGCTGTGTTTCTTGAGATGCTTAGGGTTTGCATACTTGCTACCGTCGCTAGTTACAACAAAGTCAATTAGCCCAACATCTAATCCAATAGCTTTACCTTCTGCATTAGCTTCGGGAGTCTCTAATCCATCATCAACTAAGATTGAAGCATAGTATTTACCATCAGTATTTTTAGAAATAGTAACGGTTTTAACCGTACCGTCTAGTTGTCGATGAATTACGCAATGCACCTCGCCAATAATTGGTAGTTTTATGCAGCTATCTCCTACTTTGACATTTTGAGGATAACTAATAGATTGCCTACCATGCTTCGATTTGAAGCTAGGGAAACCGCCACGTCTATCGAAGAAGTTTTTATAAGCAGTAGATAGATTCAGTGCAACTACTTGAAGTGATTGAGAATAAGCATTTGTCAGCCAAGGATACTCTTTTTTGAGATTTGGGAGTAATCCTTGAATGGCACTTCTGCTAAGTCCTTTGCCAGTATCTTTGTAGGTTTGCTGACACAGATTCAAACTGTAATTCCAAAACCAACGACAACAACCAAAAGCACCCGCAAAATATGTTTGCTGCTCGGCTGTAGGATAAATTCGGAACTTGTAGGCTTGGTACATTATCAGTTGTCAGCATCTCTGATAAGAGAGTAACAAGGATACTAGGAAAATGCAATCAATTTGTGGGCGACAACATCCATCTGCCTATCTCTTGCCCGCTTGTGCTCTCGCATATAGTGGGCGGATGGAATTGTCACCTCACGCGGCACCCGTCCCGCCACCCGGCGTGGGTACACCGCCGGGCGGGGGAATTCCCGCCACTCTTGTTAAATTTACGTTTTTATCAATCTGTTAGATCGGTTCACAAAAATCCTGCAACACTAGACCAGAACCAAACCGTTATATTATCAGTAGTTCCCAAATCTCACATCCCAAATCGAAAAATGGAAAATCTCAAATGGTATTAGCTGGTGTATCATAGCATCAAAAATACCCGTAAAAACTATGGACGGATTGGCTTACCTGCATTTAGCTGAAACTTGGGAAACGCCCCCAGCTCAAACTCGATCGCCCAACTCGAAAACGCACCTAAATTTAGCTGCAACTCCTTTACTCTTCTTTACAACCTCTCTGGCAATTTTAAATTTAGTCTATCCCGCCCTCACCATCACAATCACAAAAGGCGATTCAGGCCCGGAAGTTGTCGAAGTACAGAAAACTCTGCAAGCCTCAGGACATTTTGGAGGTAGGGCTACAGGATTTTTCGGTTCCGTAACCCAGGCTGCGGTGAAAAAGTTCCAAGCAGACAACAACCTGAAAGTTGACGGAATAGTCGGCCCTCAAACCTTGTCAGCGATCAAAGGCAAGTCGCCAGCCGCCAGCGCTGACAAGGAACCTGCGGAAAAAACAGCATCAAAGGTCGATCGACCTTCGCCATCTCCTACCGCCACAGAAAACAGCAACCAACTCCAAGATACAACTAAAAATCAACCAGAACAACCTCTTTTTCAAGAACCATTTTTACCACCATTTAAAACAGAAACTGCTGCGCCAAGTTCCGACAAAAAAGAAAATGAATTACCCGGCAAAAGGCTTGCAAACACCGAAGGAAAAATGACTTTGAAAAAAACTATTTACGGCAAAATATCGCCGAAATCAATAGTTTATTCGGGAGACGGTTTATTTTTTGCTCAAAACATGATGTACAGCCACAGCATAACAGTTTACAATAGGAAATTTAAATTAGTCAAGACTATTTCCGATACAGTAAACTTGTCAAAATTTGGCTTTTCTAAATTCAAAGGCAATTACAAAGGTTCTCCCGTAGAAGCTGCCTTTTCAACAGATGGTAAATATGGCTATGTATCGAACTATCAAATGTACGGTTCTGGGTTTGACAATCCCGGGAGCGACAGGTGTTCTCCATCAGCCAAACACGACCAAAGTTTCCTGTACCGCATCAACACCCAAACGTTGAAAATAGAAAAGATAATTCCTGTAGGTGCGGTTCCGAAATTTAATGCTGTTTCACCTGACAATCGCTTCGTACTCGCGAGCAATTGGTGTACTTGGGATTTGAGCGTAGTTGATATCAATAAAAACCGCGAAGTCGAGCGGGTAAAACTGGGTGCATATCCTCGGGGTATTGTGGTTACTCCCGATTCAAGAAATGCCTATATTGCCGTCATGGGTTCTTCCGATATTGCGAAAGTCAATCTCCTAGACTTTTCGGTAGAATGGTTGAGAAATATTGGTAATGCGCCGCGTCATTTGACGATAGATCCCAATGGCAAGTATATGTATGCCACTTTGAACGGTGAAGGGAATGTGGCAAAGATCGATCTGGCAACTGGTGAAGTGATAGATAAGGTTTCGACTGGAAATGCACCTCGCAGCATGACAATTTCTGGTGACGGCAAACTGATTTATGTAGTTAACTATTCATCGAATACTGTTAGCAAGGTGAGGACTAGCGACCTTAAAGTGCTGCAAACAGTTAATGTTAATTCAAGTCCGATCGGGATTACTTACGATCCGGAAACTAATCAGGTTTGGGTGGCTTGTTATTCTGGCAGCATTATGGTGTTTCAAGATTAATCTACCAGGTTCGTAGTGAGGACTTCAGTCCGCAGAAAATCTGGAAAAAGGACTAAAGTCCTTACGACAAACCAGGTTCGTAGTGAGGACTTCAGTCCGCAGAAAATCTGGAAAAAGGACTTGCATTCCCTACGACAAACCAGGTTCGTAGTGAGGACTTCAGTCCGCAGAAAATCTGGAAAAAGGACTTGCATTCCCTACTACAAACCGGGAGCATCTCATTTTTGTAAAAAGCATTTTTTCTTTGAGTGCTGTCCCCCCTCGCGTATTGTACAATACGCGAGCGGGGACAGCACTATAAATACAAAACTGAGATGCTCCCCTATAAACTAGGTTCGTAGTGAGGACTTCAGTCCTCAGGAAATACAAAAAAAAAGGACTGAAGTCCTTACTACAAACAATAACGATTAAATCTGATTTTGGGGCGTGGGTTCGACTGCACCCCAAAAATCTTATTATTTGGATGGCTTTACAGGCTTAAGAACATAGTCAGAAGGCTTAACAGGAACCTTACCTTGTTTCGCCATCGCTTCGTAAATCATAGCTGCTACTTCCGCGCGAGTTGCTATTTTATTAGGCTGCAAAAGAGTGGGTTTCGGATGATTGACAACAATGCCAGCTTCCGTGGCTGCTGCTACTTTGTTGACTGCCCATTTCGGCACTTTTTTCCTGTCTGTATAAACTTGTAATGTTCTACTGGCTTTCGCTGACGGTTTCAGGTTTAAACCGCTAGCTAAAGCTGCGATGACTTCCACGCGCGGGACTTCTTTATCGGGACGGAAGGCATTGTCTGGGTATCCTTTAAGATATCCAGTTTTGACGCTGTGGTCGATCGCCCCAGCGATCGGACTGTTATTCTTCACGTCTTTAAAATTAATCGGTTTGCGGCGCGGTTCTTTGTCCGACATTCCCTGAATTAAGCGCGCTAGTTCCGATCGCGTAATCGGTTCGTCTGGCCGAAACTTGTTGTCCGTGAAATCAGCAAAAAATTGCCGATCGGCTAAAGCTACAATGAATGGACGCGCCCAATATTTGTCAGGAACATCGGAGAATTTAACGGGCCCGGCTTTTGGTTTAGCCGCTTTCGGTTTGGTAATGACTGGAGGGACAGCCTCGCGCTCACTTGGCGTTTCGGGAACAACAACCGTCCCCATAGGAGGAACTACTGGAAAAAGTGGCCCTATAGGTGCCACAGGGACGACATCAGGTTGCGAGGGAAGGATCGTTCTAGCGGGCGATCGCACTTCGGGACTCGCCGCCGGAGGCGTTAATATTTTTAAGTTCCCAGGCTCAGCAGCAGGTTGAGAAAAAACGGCTGGAAATTGCCAACTTCTGGCATTCAATCGATCGGGATTTCTGCCTGTTACCCAAAAGAAAATTGCTCCCATCGTGCCGAAAGCAACCAAGATCGCAATTAATTCATCAAATCCTAAAGGTTTTCTTTTCCCTGACGGGGGTTGTGAAGAAGACATACTTGTCACCTACATATCAATGAAGCAATTAAATCACATATTTTTTGAGTCTGCCGGAGGCAGAGATCGCTCCCATCAACTATTCCAAAGTTTTCACCGTCAACACCTGCGGCGGCGTAGCATCGGGAGGATAGATAAAATTAATTTGGATCGATCGCCTTTCACCCGCTGCTAACTTCAACTTTACCATCGGTTCCACAACTTGACCGACGCGCTGCCACAAATGCACGTAACGAGTCGTAGCTCCATTGCGATCGTCTTGGTAGCGCAATCGCACAGTACCTCGAAAATAAGGAAAATCCAGCGACGGTTTGCGAAAGCGCAAGCCGTTTCGGCTCCCTTTTCTGGAGGGTCAGTTTCGCGCCAGTAAATACCGCTATCTTGCCCGATCGCATATTGTCCGTCGGGGTGGAGGGTTTGCAGTGTAGTTTCCAGGGAGTCGGTGAGTAGGATACTCTGGGGATGTTCTTGGAAGTTTTTCGCACAATTGCCGTCGGAGTCAGGTAGTTGGGTGCGATCGGGAAAGGCGGGTGGTAATGTTGTGGGGTTGAGGCTTTGGGTCATGTCAGCTATCCGGTGGTGAAAGGACAGATGCTTTATTAATTAGAGGATAGCGATCGCCGATTGGGGAGCTTTACACTTTGGGTCTTTGGAGAATATAATTTTAAATGCAGTGTTTTCTAGGGGCAAGTGAAGGAAAAATACTTTTAATTAATACCTTCGCACAGCTAAATTCTGAGTTTAAGAATCTTCATTTTTCCTGATGAACTCTAACCAAAGTCGCAATCTTATTACCGATCTTGAAGCTCTAGTTGCTACAACAGCAACACAATTTGCCTTAGAAGGTTCGCCCCGTGAGGTGGCTATCCTCGCAAATGCTGAGTACAATCTTCAGCGGAACGGGGAAGATTGGGGGGTAGACTACTATGACTTATATTTTCAAGTTCCTAGTTGGCTTTACTCGCAAATTGCGGATGATATTGATAAATATGAGACTCGGATACTAGATAAAGCAAGAGAACTTCTCAAGCCTTATCCCAATGATGATTTAGCTCGCGTATTTATCAGTCCAATTTTAAGTGCGGGCGAAGATTGGCGTAAAAAAGCAAACAATTGGGTTGAAGGAAAAGGAGTAAACAATCAAGGTCGTGTCAGGTCTGATAACATAGCATCGAGAAAAGAAGATGGACTTCTCTTTCGTTCTGAAAACGAAGTGCTTTTATACAAAGCTCTTAAATCACTTGGAGTACCTTTTGCCCCATTGCCAGTTTTTATTAAGGGTGGTGAAAAATACAGGAGGATTGAACCAGATTTCGTTATTGTTAAAAATGGTGTTGTACTGGTTGTGGAAGTAGATGGTGATACTGTTCACCATGAAACACCAGCGGAAGCGCATGAAAGGATGACGATGCTTGCTCATGAAGGTGTACATATTGAGCGTAATTGCTCAACTAGGGGAAAAAATGGAGCCATCAATAGAGAGAGCTTGTTGAATAGATTGATAAGCAGTTAAACCCTGACGCTTGCCAGTATTAACAACCGAACGAACTGCTGCAAACAAATCT
>NZ_JAAFKG010000074.1 GCF_013299185.1 Microcoleus sp. bin48.metabat.b7b8b9.023
ACTGCATTGGACACAAATGTGATTTTGTTTTCCTTTCTTCTTGCCGTTTTTACGGATATGGGTTGATTTACATTCAGGGCATTGCATAAATTATTCCTCCTATTCATACTCTAACTCAGCAACGCCAAAATTTTTTACCCAGGTGAACAAGCATCTTGTTTTGTCCTTCACCCTCCCCAAACCGTCTAGGGCAATCTTGTACTCGGCGTAAATCTTTTAGCATCTCAAGTCTAAAATGGCAGAAGATCCGGTGCAAGCAGCTTGCGAAGAGTATTGTTCCTTTAAAAGGTGTAGAGAAGCCAAAATGAACGTTGACGAATTGCTCAAGCTATACGCAATAGGAGAAAGAAATTTTAGTGGGGTCTACCTGCACGAAGTCTACCTCTACGAAGCAGAATTGATTGGAGTCAATCTGTCTGAAGCCGACATGATTGGCTCCAATCTCAGCAAAGCCAAACTCAGCAGAGTCAACTTTTGCAAAGCCAATTTGTGCCAGATCAATTTGAGCAGAGCCGACTTAGCTGGAGCCGACTTCACCGAAGCACTTTTAGCTGAAGCTAACCTGTATCGAGCTGAGTTGATGGGAGCAAATCTTAGCAAAGCAGACTTAAGTGGAGCTTCCCTGATCCAAGCAAGTTTAATCGGAGCCAACATATCTCGGGCAACACTCTCTCGTACAGACTTGCACGGAGTAAACCTTTACGGAGTAAACTTGCGAAGGGCCGTTCTCACAGAGGCAGATTTAATTGGTGCCAACTTAACTAAAGTAGACCTCAGCGGAGCCGACTTAATGGGAGCGAGCCTAATTAGGGCAGATTTGACTGAAGCAATTTTAAGTGCCTCAGACTTAAGCGGGGCAAACCTGTTGGGAGCAAACCTGACAAAAGTTAACCTGAGCGGAGTATATCTTAAGGGTGCAACGATGCCCGACGGTACGGTTCACGATTGATTAATTTATGTCTTCAATGTTATGGTTGGCGAGAACCAATACTAAGGGTAACATTTTTTTGTTACCCTAATTTATTGGTAGCAAAATGTTTATTTGAGACTCTGGTGAGGCCGTAAATTTCAAAGTTTCAATGTATCAGTCCTGGACGTATTAAGGCCAAAGAAACCGGGTTTTTTACCTAATCTGTGGACTACAACGAAAGATTTTCCTAAAAAACCCGGTTTCTGACCACCCGTGCGTCAGCCCTATGTATGATGTCTGGGATAGATAGCTGAGAATCTGGCAATATTTAGCAATGTCTGCGATCTAGATTTTCAATTGCTGCGATAAAAGCTATTTTAGAGTTATTAATTGGGATTTTGGATGCTTAAGATGAAACTCAGAATCATGGCTGCTGCAACGCTGCTGAGCGCGATCGCCCCGATCGCCCCTGCACAGGCCGAGAACATTCAACACACGCAACAATTACTAGCCACCCGACAGTGCCCCAACTGCGACCTCAGCAGCGCCGGTTTGGTTTTAGCCAACTTAACAGGAGCAAATCTCAAAGGTGCCGACTTGAGAATGGCTAACCTCAGCCGAGCCAACCTCACCGGGGCAGATCTCAGCGGGGCAAACCTTAGCGGCACCAGTTTGTTTGGCGTCAACCTGACGGGCGCAAACCTGACGGGGGCAAACCTCAGCGGTGCTGACTTGAGAAGCGCCTATCTCAGCAACGCCATTTTAACTGACGCCAATTTAACTAACGCCCAATTGCTGGGAGTTAGAGGAATGCCAACTAATATTGGCACAGCAGAAGACTTTTACCGATTGGGAGTGCTGGAGGCTCAAGCGGGAAACTACAGAAACGCCATTGATTATTACAATCAAGCCCTGAATCTGAAATCGGATATAGCTGCGGTTTATTTTGCGCGCAGTATGTCTCGCGCTGACTTGGGAGACTTCGCCGGCGCGGCTCAAGATGCTGCAAGAGCAAACCAACTCTTTGCCACTCAAGGAAATCCCCAAGGCCAGGAATTGTCAAAGCAGCTAGGAGAAGCAATTGTGGCCCGCCAAAGACCAACAGAGCCGCGCACTGGCGGGGGCAGCAGCTTTATGAGTATTCTGGAGTCGCTCACTTCTCTTCTGCTGAATTTTCTATAGTTGTTAGTAAGTTAACTGTTAACTGTTAACTTACTAATTCAGAGGAATCTCGATCCAGAACTCAGTACCCTCACCGGGTACAGAAACACACTTGAGTACCCCTTTGTGTTTCTCAACTATAATTTGATAACTGATAGACAGTCCTAAACCCGTCCCCCGACCGACGGGTTTAGTAGTAAAAAAGGGATTAAAGATGTGAGAAATTAACTCTTTGGGGATGCCGTGACCGTTGTCTGCAATGCAAATTCTTACTGTTTTTTCATCAATTAATTCGGTGCGAATCCGAATGCAAGGGGATGGCAAATCAGGTATCAAATGCTCGGTTTTGGTCTTGATATCTACTGTTCTGACATCCTGTTGTTGCGAACTCAAATATGTCACGGCTGCACTTGGTACTAGGGAGTTAACGTTCGCAACTCGATCTATTTGTCCCATTTCTATGGCGTCAATGGCATTGCCGATCAGATTCATAAATACCTGATTGAGCGAGCTGGCATAGCATTCAACTAAGGGCAAATTGCCGTATTCTTTCATTATTTGTACGGTATCGCGATCGGACTTGGCTTTGATCCGGTGCTGCAAAATCAACAGGGTACTGTCGATGCCTTCGTGAATGTCAACGCCTTTCTTTTGAGCTTGATCGAGCCGGGAAAAATTGCGTAAAGATACAACTAACTGGCGGATGCGCTCAACTCCTACTTTCATGGAACCCAAAATTTTTGGCAAATCTGTGGCAAGAAATTCGATGTCGATTGCTTCGGCACACTCGCTAATTTCTGGGTTGGGATTGGGGTAGTGCTGGCGGTAGAGTTCCACCAAGCAGAGCAAGTCTTTGCTGTATTCGGTGGCGTGGGAGAGATTGCCGTAGATAAAGTTAACGGGGTTATTGATTTCGTGGGCGACGCCGGCAACCAGTTGTCCGAGACTGGACATTTTCTCGGTTTGAATCAGTTGGGCTTGGGTATTGTTCAGTTCAGTGACGGTTTTAGCTAGTTGTTCGGCTTTTGCTCGATCGGCTGCTGCTGCATTCAGACTTTCTTGATAAAGTTCTGCTTGGTGAATGGCGATCGCAGCTTGAGAGGCTAAATTTTGCAGCAACTCCTGTTCTGCGGTTGGCCAAACCCTCGGCCCAGAACACTCGTGGGCAATCAGCAACCCCCAACATTCGGCATCTTTGGCGATCATCGGCACAATTAAACTTGCCCTCACCTGCAACTTTTCCAAAAATTCGCGGTGACAGGGCGTTAAATTCTCAGTCTCAATATCATTAATTGCTCGCACGCGTCCCGCTCGATAAAAGCAGTCTGAGCCTTCGGGAAAGCATTCTTGCGGAGATTTGATACCTAAAATTGACTGCCACTGGCCGCGAATAGCTTCGACAACTACCTCGCCGTGTTCGTTTTCGCCAAATTGGTAGATTACCGTGCGATCGGTATTTAACAAAACTCTCACTTCCCGCACAATAGTTTGCAGTATCGTCTTTAAATCCAAGGTGCTGCGAATTTGGTCTCTGACTCGCGTCAATACTTGGGCAAACTCTAAGGATTTTTGCAATTGGGCGGTACGCTCTTGAACTTGGCGTTCTAAGTTGGCATTCAGGGCTTGCACTTCTTTATGAAGAAGGTACTGCCCAATTGCCGAACAAAATTGGCTCCCTATCGCTAAAGCTTGCTCGATCTCCTCCCATTTCCACTCGGGCGACTGACCTTTTTTGATTTCTCGCCAGACTTCAAAGGATTGTCTGGGAAGGATTTGTGCAACACTGCTGTCAAAGCGCCCCGCCCACATTTTTTCGGTATCAATTTCATTGCGAAAAACGGTCAAACAGCCAACTACTTGTTGTTGGTAGTGGAGGGGAATTACCAGCAAACCCCGAATTTGAGTTCCTTGGAAAGCAGGAACTAACACTCTAAATAGAGATTCTTTGTATAAGTCTGTAATTATCCAAGCTGAGAATTGGGAATTGGGAATTGGGAATTTGGGAAAATCGGGGGTATTTTTCAATCCTGCGATCAGCCATTGTTGCCAGAGGGGATGAGCTTCGATCGCGCTGACTGTTTCCCAATTGGGAAGTGTCGGTTGAGTCCCTGTGACGAACAGTTCAAAGGTAGCATCGATCGCAGTAGGGGCAATGGGAAATCTTCGATCGATCTGGGGAACCGGTAACTGTTCGCTGTTGATTTTCCGGGGGTTGAGATAAAGTCGGCCGCCGCTCCCCCCCAAAGCAGTGACAGTGGCTTCTAAAGCCTGTTGTAGTTGAATGTCGATCTGACCGTACAACAGGGCTGCGACACGACTGACGGTGGCTTCCCGAGATGCTTGAGAGCGGGTTTTTTGGAGCAGGAGCGAGTGGCCGATGGCGATCGACAATTGATCTGCTACGAGCTGAACTACTTCTAAATCTGTGGATGAAATATTGCGGGGGGAGGAGTGGTGAGCCACTAACAGTCCCCACAGTTCGATGTGAGTTTGGCGATCGCTTCCAGGCTCGCATCTACTTACGCAGGCGGGGGCCTCGCAGATCTCTGTTTTGTTCTGTTGCGACACACTCCTGTGGTGCAAAATTGGCACGACTAAGGAAGATTGGACTCCCATTGCCATCAAGTAAGCTTTGTGGCAAGGATCGAGCGAGCGATAGTGGATCTCTTCATTTACTAAAGGTTGACCGGTATCCGCAGCATCAACGGGACTGAGGGCGATCGTCTCGGAGTTAACATCTACTATTGTCCGCTGGCGCATACGGACATACATCTCCCGCGCGCTGGGAGGAATGTCGTCTACTGGAAAATGGAGACCTTTCAAGGAAGGGAGATATATATTATTAATTGATTCGGCAACAACTTCTCCGCAGCCGTCGGCACTAAACCTGTAGATCATAATGCGATCTGTTTTCAGAAAAGACCGCACTTCTGCTACTGTACTGGTTAAAATATCTTCTAATTCTAGAGATTGGCGGATGCGTTCTGTGATTCGCCTTACCAAAACTTCTTTGTCTAGTTTATGATGTAATTCTTGCGTATTTTCTGTGATTTGCATAAATCTCCTTTGGCAATTATGGAATGATAATAAGAAGTTTTGATCTACATTCGCGATCGAACTCAACTTTATGAGGCTGAGTTTTTGACTAAACCGAGCTTTACTATTAATCCGTGGCGTACTGCTTAGTGACGACCGTGTATCCCCTGTGGCACCCTGAAGAACAAAAATCGGCGATCGCTGAGGTGTATTCCTTGCCTTCAACAGACAGGGCGACTTAACCAAATGATAATTATTATTTTAATCCTCTTATCAATTTCTTGCAATATTGAATTTTTAGTCTCAGAATTATTTATTTTTAGGATAAGTTGACATTAGTTTGTATAACTTCATATAATGATAGATTAATGTGAGTTTTGATCTGGCCCCGGGCGCTGACTAATTTCGCTTCGCACGCTCATCAGAATTTTACCCAAATGATTTTGGCCCGTTCCATCGCAGCCGCACCCCCAGTAGTAATCTGTTGGCGAATCCTCCACAATCACTCGATCCCCTGTGGCGAGGAGAATAGCTTGAATGTCTGAATGAGTGAGAAACTTAGTTAAAACTGCCTCGCGCATAATGGGAATTTTTACCGCTTCCCAATCAGGGCGCATTTGGTGGTTTGGATCGCGACCTAATTTGGCTGCTTCCTGAGGAGTTGGTACGGATTGAATTGCGGCCACTAATCTTTCATCAGCGCTACCGACAAATTTTTGGGCTTGATAGTAATGTTCCACAGTCAACCAATCTTGACCGTACAAGCAAATGTCGTGTAGTGAAAAATTGGAAAAGCAGCCGTAAGGATCCTCTACTTTATAAAAATAAATTATCATAATGATATTAGATATTAGATATTAGATATTAAATTTTACATTTTCAATTTTACAGTATTGACGAAGGGAGCATCTAATTTTGATAAAAAGCATTTTTTATACCATTTATCGAAGAGTGTGCAACACTCTTCGACCCCCCTAGCCCCCCCATGAATCAGGGGGGGGGAACAAGAATACTGTTATTTCGTTGAAACTTGGTATTATTTGAGTGTTGTCCCGCTGGCACTCAAATAAAAAGCTGAGATACTCGCTTGACGAATCGCACTTGTGCATTTAAATTGTATATTTCGATCGTCATCAAAAATCGTTAATTCGTTTCTTTATATCGCCTTCTATGCCTCTCAATCGCCAGAGAAATCGATCTGGCGCAGCAGCTTCTCTGATGGTGTGCGGTGCGCGCCCTAGGAGTACAAGTCAAAGAACTCAGTTGTTATTGTCTGACGCGGTTGCAAGTGGGGATTTCATGAAAAAATTATGTTTCCGTTGCCTCAGCATCGGAAACGATGTAATTTCTATTGTAATTAACGATCGAGAATTGGGAATGAGGAATCGATCGCCAGAAATTGGGATTTTGAGAATACATATAGCCTTTCGAACTCCCATATGAGGTACGACTGGCCAAACCGGGCATAGGGCATAGGCCAAACCGGGCATAGGGCATACCTCACTTTTTTGAGAAAGGCTATACTTTATTTTCCTTTTTCCGGCTAAGATTGCTGCACTTTCCCCATGCCCAATTTCTCAGACTCTAAACTGTCGTGATGTCTTTCTCTTTCGATGCCAGAACATCTTCTATTTTGGCAATGTACTTGTCCGTCAGTTTTTGAATTTTATCTTGCAAGTCTCGCGATTCATCTTTAGAGATATCGCTGCTTTTTTCTTGCTTGCGAATCGAGTCAACGGCATCGCGACGGATATTGCGAATTGCGATTTTACCTTCTTCGGCAAACTTCGCGGCCATTTTGACAAATTCTTGGCGTCTTTCGCTGGTAAGCGGTGGAATGTTCAAGCGAATAACTGAACCGTCGTTGTTAGGTACGAGGCCTACATCGGACAGGGAAATTGCTTTTTCGATTGAGGTAAGCGCTGTGCGATCGAACGGTTGAATGTTGATCGTTGTCGCATCCGGGGTGCCGATATTGGCAAGGGATTTGATCGGAGTTGGAGCTCCGTAATAATCTACCATGACTCGATCGAGGAGGGAGGCGTTGGCCCGTCCCGTCCTGATAGTATTAAAAGACCGTTGAGTAGCCTCAACTGCCTTTTGCATATGATCTTCAGCTTCAGCTAACTTCACAAAATCCTCCGACAAGAGTTCCAATAGATTCTCCCATTACGGCTCGGTAGATGTTGCCCGATACCGAGAGGTCAAATACCATAATAGGAATATTATTTTCTTTGCACAGGGCGATCGCGGTACTGTCCATCACCCGCAAGTCTTGGTTCAAGACGTGGGCGTAGGTGAGGGTTTGATACCTGCGTGCGTCTGGGTTGACGTGGGGGTCAGAATCGTACACCCCATCTACCTTCGTCGCTTTAAAAATCACCTCTGCATCAATTTCAGCCGCCCGCAATGCGGCTGTAGTATCAGTAGTAAAGAAAGGATTGCCAGAACCGGCACCAAAAATCACTACCCGTTTTTTTTCCAAGTGACGAATGGCGCGCCGCCGAATGTAGGGTTCAGCTACTTCTTGCATGGCGATCGCCGATTGTACCCTTGTTGGCACTCCTGCTTGTTCCAGTGCATCCTGCAAAGTGATAGCATTCATTACCGTAGCAATCATGCCCACATAGTCGGCTGTTGCCCGATCCATCCCTGCCGAAGCAGCTTTCACGCCGCGAAAAATGTTACCGCCGCCGACAACGATCGCGATTTGAATGCCTTCGGAAACGACTTTGGCCACTTCCTGGGCGATCGACCCAACGACTACCGGATCGATACCGTAGCCCAAGCTACCCATCAGCGCCTCACCGCTGAGCTTCAGCAAAACCCGCTGATAAACCATCCCCATGCCGCCACTATTTTTTTACTTCTGTTTGCCTCCACCATAAGATAGCAGCACGGGTGCATTTTGAACATAAAATTGCCTGGAACAGGCTTTTGGGCTTGTTCCAGAATACTTTGGTGAGAACTTAGCAGTATCTGTTGGCGGAATTTATTCCTTGGGAACGAAATCAAGAGCAGCAGAATTCATGCAGTAACGCTGACCGGTTGGCCTGGGCCCATCGTTGAATACGTGGCCGAGATGAGCGTCACAAACAGCACACAGTACCTCAGTACGGCGCATGAACAAGGCATTATCCGCCTCATTCCTGACATTTTCTTCTTTAATCGGAGCGTAGAAACTCGGCCAACCGGTACCGGAATCGTATTTTGTTTCTGATGTAAACAGTTCGGTGCCGCAGCAAATGCACTTATAAGTTCCGGGCTTTTTGTTGTCGTGATATTCGCCGCTAAAAGCTCTTTCGGTTCCCTTTTTTCTCGTGACTTTGAACTGTTCGGGCGTGAGTTGCTGTTGCCATTCGGCATCGGTTTTCTTAACTTTGTCTGTCATGGTTTAATGTTTGGAGTAGATGAAATTAGTTGTTTATAGTTAACCATTAACGGTTAATATTATCTCCTTATATTACCGCCACCTAAATGGTTCGTAGTGAGGACTTCAGTCCTCTGAGGACTAAAGTCCTCACTACGAACCTTTTTGAGGGACAATTTATTGGACATAATATGACTGTCTCTTGCTGTTAACTCATGCCTCCATTAATATTAACCTAATTGGCTCCAAATGAACATACCAGGGAAAAGGATTGTCTTTAATTGCCCGCCACTTTTCCTTGAAAACTTCAGCTTGCAAGTGATAATCTTGGGAATTGTGGGGAGGCGAGTGCAACTTGAGATATAATGTCACCCGGTGCGGAGTTTCCACCGTTGAGGCGATCCAACAAGGAAATGTATTTTCGCGATCGCACGCGCTGACAAAACTGATTTGATGAGCCCGAATTCCTACAGAAACTAGAGATTTGGGAATTGGCTCGGCGACAGTCAGATCGCAGCGCCAGTCGATCGCCTCCACGACAGTTTCAGCAAGAGGTTTAGCAGCACAAAAGTTCTTACAGCCCGTCAACTGGGCGACGGTGAAGTTGCGCGGGCGATCGAAAATGTTCTGTTTGGTATCAAAGGCGATCGCACTTCCATCAGCCAAAACCAACAGATTCTCGCACACCCGGTAAACCTCCTCTAAATTGTGACTGACAAACAAAGTAATGCCTCGATAATTAGCCAAAGCCTGCATTAACTCCCGTTCCAGTTGACTCCGCAAGTGCGTATCCAAAGCCGAAAAAGGTTCATCTAACAGCAGCAAAGCCGGCGAACTTGCGATCGCCCTCGCCAAAGCCACCCGCTGCTGCTGGCCGCCGGAAAGTTCCTGCGGATAGCGATTTTCCAGTCCCGACATTTGCACCGAAATTAATTGTTCCTTGACCCGAAGTTGTTGCTCGCTTGCAGATAAATGCTGCAAGCCAAAGGCAATATTTTCAGCCACAGTCAAGTGCGGAAACAAAGCATAGTTTTGAAACAAAAAACCGATACGGCGGTCTTTAGAAGGCACATTAATGCCCTGTACTGAGTCAAATAAAACCTTACCGTTGACTGCAATTTTACCGCTAGTTGGAGTTTCCAAACCTGCGATGCAGCGCAGAGTCATACTCTTGCCCGAACCCGACGCGCCCAAAATTCCCAGCACTTCCTGCCCGATATCGAAACCGACATTTAAGGCAAAGCCAGAAAGAGGTTTAAAGATGTTTAGAAAAAGTCCTGTTTCCGGTTGATTATTTTTTTTATTTGTGCCACCATAATTAGCAAATTTAGCAACATTAGATTGCGGTTTATCTGGAAAATGTAAATAAGTTGTGGGATGGGCAAAATGCCCATCCAGGTTAGAAGCATGAACCCCGTTTATAATTAACTTACGATGGCGATATTTAGGATTTGGTTGGGGAGATTTTTTTTGTAAATCAGTCCAATAATTAACAGCAGTAAGCACGCTCAAAGCAAGACTGAGCACAATCAAAACCCAAATAGTAGCTTGCCTCATATCCCCAGCTTCCACAGCAAAATAAATCGCCATCGGGATAGTTTGAGTTTGTCCGGGAATATTCCCAGCTAACATCAACGTGGCGCCGAATTCACCCAAAGCGCGGGCAAATGTGAGAATAGTTCCTGCTAAAATTCCCGGCCAGGCTAGAGGTAGCATAATCCGCCAAAAGACTGTCCATTCGGAAGCGCCTAAGGTGCGGGCTGCATTGAGAAGGTTGGCATCAATTTGCTCAAAAGATCCCAAAGCAGTTTTGTACATCAGGGGAAATGATACGACTGTGGCTGTAATTACGGCGGCTTGCCAAGTGAAGAGGATTGTTAAGTCGAATTTTAGCAAAAATTGACCGATCGCGCCATTTCTCCCAAACAGCAGGAGCAACAAGAATCCGATTACTGTGGGCGGCAAAACTAAGGGAGAGATAAAAATGCCTTCTATCAGGGCTTTACCTCGGATGCGGGTTGAAAGCATCCACCGGGCGCCGGCGATTCCGAGAAAGAAGGTAAGGAATGTGGCGATGGCGGATGCTTTTAGGGATATCCACAATGGAGATAAGTCGAATTCCATATTTGGGATTAACTATCGCAGTCTTATCTAATTTTTGAATGAGATTTTTTTTAAACGAACCGCGAAGACGCAAAGGGCGCTAAGGAAGAAAGAGAAGGAAGAGAATAAACTGTAGGGGCGGTGCCCGGTGCCGGCCCTCTTTCTCCGGGTTGCTAATTAACGAGCTAAACCGAATCCGTATTTCTGAAATACTATTTTAGCGCGATCGCCCGCCAAGAACTCAACAAAGGTTTTGGCGGCTGCGGGATGGCGGCTGTTTCTGATAACTGCTAGGGGATAAACGATGGGCGAGTGCAAATTTGCGGCCGCTGTTAGCTGTACAGTTACTTTGTCGGATGTTTTGCCGTCAGTGGCGTAGACTATGCCAGCATCAACGTTTCTGCTTTCGACAAATGTCAGCACTTGACGGACGTTATTTCCTAGCACTAATTTTGGCTTAATTTGCTGCCACAATCCTAGTTTAGTTAGCATTTCCTGGGCGTATTGTCCGACGGGGACGCTGTTGGGTTCGCCGATCGCAATTTTCTTGATTTTGGCATCCGCCAACTGTTTAAAATCGGTCAAAACAGCGCTATTTTTGGGTACAATCAATACCAGGCGATTTGTCAGGAGGTTGCGTCGTGTCTGGTTGAGGAGCAAATTAGCTTGCTGCAAAGCATCCATTTGTTTGGTAGCGGCACTTAAAAACACATCTACCGGGGCTCCTTGCTGAATTTGCTGGGCTAGGGCGCCGGAAGCACCAAAATTATAGGTAATATTCACATTGGGATTGCTGGTTTGATATACTGTTTTGATTTCTGTTAAGGCTGGCGAGAGGCTGATGGCAGCGGATACGGTTAAAGATGTTCGCTGCTGCGCTGTGGCGGGAGTCCAATTAATCAGCAGTGCGATCGCCACAATTGCTGCAATAATTAAATTGAGAATACGTGTATTTTTTAAGTTCATCAGAAATAGAAGACCGGGCGGTTGAAGACCGGGCGGTTGAAACCGCGTCTATACAGACGAAACCCGCCTCCGCGGGTTGAAGAGCGGTTAAAATACGTTATCTTCGACCGTCGGCGTCCGGCGGACATCGTTTGTGTAGGAGCGGTTTCAACCGCCGTCTATGTTTGTGTAGAAGCGGTTTCAACCGCCGTCTATGTTTGACTTTCTGGCGGTTTCAACCGCCGTCTATGCTCGCCATTTGAGAGTACAACCGATCGCCTCTGTACTCGAAGGTTCTATCGGTTGGTCATTCAGCAATTGGTCGATCGCACTTCGCAAATAAGAAAATTGCACCGCTTCTGAATTGTCGGCATTGTCGTCTATTAAACCTTTATAGCGCAATCTGCCGTCTTGGTCTAACAAAAAAACCTCCGGCGTATGAGAAGCCCCAAAACTCTCAGCCACATCTTGAGCCATATCTCGGATGTACGGGAAGTTGAGTTGATTGTTGGCTGCAAAAATTTTCATATTTTCAAAATTTTCGTCGGGATGCTGGTTGGCATCATTAGCATTAATCCCGATTAAAGTAACGTCTCTATCTTGAAAATCTGCTTGCAGTTGTTTGAGGCGATTGAGATACAACTCGACGCAGGGAGACTGATTGCACATAAATATCACCGCTATCGCTCGACATTTTTCTAAATATCGAGATAAATGGTGAACTTCTTCGTCAACTCCCGGCAGTTCAAAATCGGGAGCGTAGCCGTTAATGGGAGTACCTGTTGTTTCGCTGATTAAACTCATTTTTTCTGGATGTGAGGAGCAATATTTTCCAAGTTGAAAGATGAAAGGATCGGTGCGAATCAAATAGGTTATTTTTGGACTTTACCAGAAAGAATTGGTTGAAAGCCCGCCCGTCTTTGAATGACAAATTAAGATCGGACTATTCATTACTCCAATACTCGGACTCCTGGGTAGAGGTAGCTCTGAAACTGTCAACTGTCAACTGTCAACTGTCAACTGTCAACTGTTGAACTTAATTATAGCCTGACCAACAGCCTATTTGAATTCGGACTTGGCGATTTATTCCTCGTCTTGCTTTAGCCAACCTTTCGCCAGAGCTTGATATCCAATCATTTTGTATGTTAGTTTGGCGGCGGTAAATTCTGAGACTACAGAATCTACAACAGGTGCTAGTTCCATGATGTCACAGCCGATGACTTCGTAGGACTCGAATAACCGGCGTAAAAATCCGGTGAGCGAATACCAATTTAACCCACCTGGTTCCGGCGTGCCAACTCCTGGGATTAATGTGGGATCGATGCCGTCTAGGTCGATCGTCAAAAATACTCGTTTGGTGGTTATGCTAGCAATAGCGCGATCGGCCCAATCCGGTTGAGTCGCGATTTCCCGAGCTCGAAAGACGTTTAGCTGTTTGGCTTTAATCAAGTCGGCTTCTTCTTTGCAGATAGCGCGAATTCCGATTTGCAGTGTCGGTAAGCCCATATCGACAACCCGCCGCATCACGCAGGCGTGGTTGTGAATCGAGCCTTCGTATTCGTGCCGCAAGTCGCCGTGGGCGTCGATTTGCACGACTGTGAAGGGTTCGTCGGGGTATCCTTGGCGGTAGCCTTCGACAACGCCGGCGGTGATGCTGTGTTCGCCTCCGAGGGAGATGACAAACTTATTTTCGGTAATTAGCTGGTGTACGGTTTGTTGGGTAACTTGCAACATTTCCAAGGATGAAACTTCTTGCTTGTTGCGGGTATCGGCGATCGGCAATGCGGTATAAATGCCAACATCGTAGCAAACTTCGCGATCGAGTTCTTCGTCGTAGCATTCGAGCTGGTGAGAAGCTTCTAGCAGCTTAGCCGGCCCGTTTTCGCACCCGCGGCGGTAGGTGGTGGTTGCCTCGTAGGGAATTGGTAAAATAACTACTCGGGCTGTGTCGTAGTCGGGTACGATTTCCGATCCTAGAAACGGCACGACGGAAGTTGAGATGATCGCTGGCATAGGGGAAATTTCAATAAGGCAAAAAAAGTCTGCATCTTTAATCGTGACATAGTATCGACTCTAACTGCAAAGGAAGAAGGAAGAGGATTTAACCGCACCAGCGCCAGAGGGCGCAGAGGGAGGAGGGAGCGAAGGTTTGGGATTTATGTCCTAGCAGTTGCCTCGAATTGCGATACGGTTTGTAGTAAGGACTTTAGTCCTTCCAACTCTTAAATTTTCACTTTTTTACCTATATGACTTCTTCTACGTTAACTGCTCTTGCGCCTCAAACCTGGATGTGGAAAGGTTTTCCGATTTGTTACCAGGCTGCGGGTTCCCAGGGCCCGGCGGTGGTGTTTGTCCACGGTTTCGGGGCGTCTTCGGGCCACTGGCGCAAGAATTTACCGGCGTTGGCTGCTGATTGTCGCTGTTTTGCGATCGATCTTATCGGTTTTGGCGCTTCTGCTAAGCCTGCGCCCAAGCTGGAGATTGATTATACTTTTGAGACTTGGGGACAGTTGATTGCTGATTTTTGTCGGGAAGTTGCGGGCGGGCCTGCTTTTTTGGTGGGAAATTCGATCGGCTGCGTAGCAATTATGCAAGCCGCCGTTGATTTTCCCGATATTGCTTCTGGTGTCATTTTACTCAATTGTTCCCTGCGCTTGTTGCACGATCGCAAACGCGCCGAAATGCCTTGGTATCGCAGTTTTGGAGCGCCAATCGCACAAAAAGTTTTAAATGTCAAGTGGATTAGTCAATTATTTTTCAAACAATTAGCAACGCCGAATACGGTCAAAAAAGTGCTTTTGCAAGCCTATCACCGTCCCGAAGCTGTCAGCGACGAACTTGTAGAAATCTTGTTAAAACCAGCGCGAGACAACGGCGCAGTGGATGTATTTGTAGCATTTATTAGCTATTCTCAAGGCCCCTTACCGGAGGATTTGTTACCCCGTTTAAACTGTCCTGCTTTGATTGTGTGGGGCGAAAAAGACCCTTGGGAGCCGATCGCCCTCGGGCGAGAATTAGCCAAGTTTCCGGCTGTAGAAAAGTTTATTCCGCTGGAGGGCGTAGGCCATTGTCCCCAGGATGAAGCCCCGGAATTAGTCAATCCGATTTTACTCGAATGGATTGCAGACAAGACGAAGACGGCGGTTGAAACCGCGTCTACACAAACGATGTCCGCCTCCGCGGACTAAAGAAAATAACGTAATTTCAACCGCCCGGTCTTCTTCAACCGGCGTCCGGCGGGTTTTGTTTGTATAGAGGCGGTTTCAACCGCCCGATCTTTTTAAACTTCTTAAACGAACAAGAAACTATCAGGAGTAAAGCCACCTTGAATTACAGCAATTTGGTCAGAAGTACCCGCCAAATTTATCGAGTTGCCAACAATATTGTAGTCAGAAAGACTCCCATGTAACTGAATGCGATCGATTCCCTGCCGAAAATCCTGAATCAGTGCAACTCACGGCGGGCAATCGCTATTTACGGAACTTGAAAATTTTTAAGAAGACTTATCTCGAAATACATCTGCGTCGATTTGCGTCAATCTGCGGTTTGGCTATAAATCAAATATTTATACAATTAAGTCTAACCGTTAAGGATATTTTGGGTTCTCGCTCGTGCAATCGGCGATCGAGCCTGTTTTGCAGCCTCTGGTACGAGCATTCGATCCAGTTGACGAGCTAAACATCTCTCCAGTAGTTGACCCAGTGCTGTTATTGTACCATATCTGCCCGATCGAGGCTATACTCGATTTCTTACCAATTACTTGCATTTTTATTAATTTCTTAGTTATCAATAAAACTTTTCGGTATGAACAACTTGAACATCGACACTAAAACCCGCGCCGTCAAGCTAGGTTCCGAGTGCATAGACCTAAACAAAGAAGAGTATATCGTGCTGCTGCTGTTGAGCAAACACTACGGCAAATATGTCGCACCGACAGCGATTTTTAATGTGTTGTACAAGCGTCCCCCAACAGGTGACGAAGAGAAAATAATAGTCGATCGCATTTTTGAACTCAAGAGAAAGTTAAAAGACAACGGCGACACATCCATGCTAATTCATACCGAACCAAACGGGAGTGGCAAATATGGAATTCTCGCAGTAGAAAGTCCCGTGCAAATCAACGGCGATATTTTGCAGCCGCCGGAACCCAACCCAGAATCAGAAAAACTTTTAAACAATCGGTACCGGGTAATTGAGAAGTTGGGAGAAGGAGGTTTTGGCTTAACATTGTTGGCCGAAGACACGCAAATGCCTTCGCACCGGTGTTGCGTCATTAAGCAGCTTAAGCCCCAGACAAATAATCCTGATATCGATCAAAGTGTTCGAGAGCGTTTCTCTCAAGAAGCTGCTGTTTTGGAAAAGTTGGGCGAAGGGCATTCTCAAATCCCCAAACTTTACGGGCACTTTGAGGAAAACGGTTTATTTTTCTTGGCGCTGGAATGGATAGACGGGGAAACGCTTAACAACCGAGTCAAAGTTGTTGGAAGAATGAACGAGGAGGAAGTTAAAAAAATCCTGACAAGTCTGCTAATAGTTTTGGATTATATACACGAAAAACAGATTATCCACCGAGATATTAAACCCCAAAATATTATATTACGCAAGTCTGACGACGAACCAGTTTTGATAGATTTTGGCGTAGTTAAGGAAACAATTAATCAAGGGATGACTGCTGGGTTAAATGATGTAACAATCTCCATTGGAACGCCCCAATTTATGGCTCCGGAACAAGCGGCAGGCAGACCCGAATATTCGAGCGATTTATACAGTTTGGGATTGACGGCAATTTATTTACTAACTGGAAAGTGGCCCCAGGATTTAGAAACTGACCCCCAAACTCGGGAGATGCTTTGGCAGAATCATTCATCAAAGGTGAGTGTGAGATTTGCCGCAGTTCTGGATAAAGCGATTAGATTTCACCCCCGAAGTCGGTTCGCTAATGCTAAGGAAATGTTAGCAGCTTTGGAGGAGCCAACAGTGGCTACTTTGGCGAGCAGTCACGAGCAAGATAACTCTCAAAAAAGCAGCAACAAAAGCTGGCTTATTTATGTATTTTTGATATTTTTAATTGCTTTAGGTGCGGGTGCTTTTGTCTTCAAAAAAGAGTTGATAAGTATCCTCAAAGATGCTGTACACTTAGCTGAGAGAAGTCTGAATCCTAGCGATTCTCAATTGCCCTCTTTGCCTGGTGTGGCGCGGGAAAATGCCCAGACTTCCTCGCCCGTAGATGCCAGCAGTTACATCAGTGCGGGCGATCGCATTTTGTTCGCTAGCACGGCAAATCCTGACAAGCAAGCAGGAGTTCGCGCGATCGCCAGCGGTGACTTCAAAACGGCGGTAAATCAGCTAGAAGCGGCTGTAAAAGTCGATCGCACAGACGCGGAAACTTTAATTTATCTCAATAACGCTCGACTCGGTACTGCACAAGCTTTGAAAATTGCCGCAGTAGTTCCGATTGGCGACAATCTCAGCGGGGCGGCGGAAATATTGCGCGGGATAGCTCAAGCTCAAGACGAAGCAATTAAGGCGGGAGTGCCTTTAAAGGTAGTAATTGCTGATGACGGTAATGATGAAAATCGGGCGAAGGCTATTGCACAGAGTCTGATTGCAGATAGCAGTATTTTAGCAGTTGTCGGTCACGGCACCAGCAAAACTTCGATCGCAGTTGCTCCAATTTACAGTCAAAATCAAATGGTGGCGATCGCACCTACGAGCACGAGCATTCAATTAGCAACGGTTCCGAGGCGCCCTGACGGAGTAAACTATTTCTTTCGGACGATACCGAGCGACCAATTTACAGGTACGGCTTTAGCTCGCTATATGTTAACTGGCATGAAAAAAAGCACGGCTGCTGTTTTTTACAATTCCAAAAGTTCTTATAGCAAGTCGCTGCAAACAGCTTTTTCTACTACTTTGATTCTGGAAGGCGGTCAAGTTGTTAAAGAAGTAGATTTATCTGAGCCAAATTCTGCGGCGCACATCGATGGGATGGAAGCAGATGTGTTGGTTTTGCTACCAGATTCAGATACTGTAAATTCATTCCTAGAAATCGCTAAAAATAATCAAAAAGGTTTGCCAATAATTGGCGGTGATGCTCTATACAATACGGATTTATTGAAACAGGGTGGAGCAGCTTTGAACGGGGCAATAATTTCTGTACCTTGGCATTTTGCTGATAGTAAAAATCAAAAATTTGTAGAATTAGCTAGAAATTTGTGGGGAATTGATGTTAGCTGGCGGACGGCGATGAGTTACGATGCGGTGCAGGTGTTGCGGCTGGGAAGGTCGATCGGGAAAATTGAGCCGAATAGCGGTAAAGCGGGGCGAGTGATGCTGGCTAAAGCCTTAGCTGGTGAGGATTTCAAAGTTAGCGGTGCCACGGGGGAAATTAGATTTGTGTCGAGTGGCGATCGCAATAGCAAAGTAGTTCTTTTGCAAATTGTACCCGATTCTAAATCCGGTACGGGTTACAATTTTATGCCAGTCGATCGGTAGATTGCAGATTTTAGCTTACTCCCGGCATTTAGAGCGGATGTTGCTAAAAGAGGTGCTTAGGGATGTGGAGAGGGGTAGAGGCGATCGCTCCCTACTCCATCATAGACCAATACGGTTTACTTAACGCTTTTGATGAATTTCATCTGACGATTTTTGGATTATAAAGAGGTGAAGTAGATATTAAGAAGATTTTACCGCAGAGAACACAGAGAACACAGAGAGGGGAGGGATAAAAGGTTTTTTTACGACATCCAAAACCCTCGCAATACTCTTCCCTCTGCGCCAAAAGCGCCCCAATACGGTTCAAAACTCTTCTCTTGATGGAGTGGATTGTATTGCAATACGGTTTACTTAATGCTTTTGATGAATTTCATCTGACGATTTTCTGGCAATATAGCCATTTTGGGCAAGTCAGATTTTTCTTAAGTAAACCCTACTCCATCATAGACCTGTTTAGGATTAATGCTCTTGCTGATAAGTACAGCAAAATACCATTACAAAGATGCCAAAGAAAATGAGTGCCCGTTGAAAAGTAAGGACAAATTGCGCGATCGACAGTTCGGAATGAAAGGGCTAACAAGAATACCCCCGATGCTGCTAATAGAACAAATGGCTCACGCTTTTTCTGTTGGTAGTGATATAGTCCAAGCCCTAGTAACACTAAAAAAGTAGGAGCATAAGAAAGAGAACCGTTGAGAACATTTGTAAATTGATTGCTGAAGTTGCTTGCAAATAAAAATCCTACTAGCAATCCTCCTGCATATCCATATTTCATTCTAACTACTTGACGGCTATACAACCATAAAAAAACAAGCTGAAAGAGCACAATAGGAATCATATCTAGCAATCCTGCCCATTCTGTCGCAAATGTATGAAATAGGGTACTTCCAATACCTATACTGGTGGCTAAACTAATCAATATCCAAATACCAGTCGGTACTTTTTGCTGTTGCCGAGTCAATTGAAAAATAGCCCATGCTGCAATGAAAAAAGAAATATTAGATACAGCATTTAGTGGTTCACTCCATAAACCAGGAATAATACGTTCGCAGTAAAGATCGATGTAATCATTCATTTCATGTCACTGTTTTGAGAGTATAATGTACCTCTCCCACAATTCTTGTGGGAAGTAGGGATTAGGCGGAACGCCTGCCCTTGAGTGGCTCTTTAGGAGATGTCTAATTCAGACTACAGTACAATCCTTAAATCGAACAAAAAACCTGTCTCAATTTTAATGAATTCTCCATTTTATCCCCGTCACCATTTTTTTAAATATCGAGTAGCCTTGCTAATCAGCATTGCTGTAATTATCCCTTTAGGTTACACGATCAGGTTTTCTCGCGGCCCTGCACCGGAATGGTTCAACGACTTTTTCGGGGCCGTAGCTTATCAAATATTTTGGATTTTGCTAACAGTTTTCTTGTGGCCGCAAGCTTCCCTCGTTTGGGTTGCTATAGGAGTGTGTATTGCTACCTGCGGATTGGAGTTTTTGCAACTGTGGCAACCTCCGTTTTTACAAGCAGCTAGAGCTACTTTACCGGGACGATTGGTATTGGGAAACTCCTTTACTTGGTCGGATTTTCCGTCTTATTTTATCGGTAGTTTTTTGGGTTGGGTGTGGGTGCGGTGGCTGAGGCGATCGAACCATTGTCAATAAGCCTTTCATAAACGGGCAAGATGCCCGTTCCACAATAAAATCTAATTTTTGTGGAACAGGCATCTTGCCTGCTGATATTAGTGCAAAAATATCTCCGTTTAAAAAGACTTAAAGCCCTCCGCCAGACTGAGTTTTTTTACTCAACCAATCCTTACCCAATCTGATTGTCACGTCTGACTGCAAAGCACCCGTACTCTCAACCAGCACCTCTCCAAAACCCAAAGACTGGCGAATCGCTTGAGCACTTTTAATGTCCCCGTCTTGAGCTACAATCGTCGTTAGGTCTAGCGGTTCAGACCAAGCTTTAGAAACTTGCACATTCCGATAGCCTGCCCGAGTTAAAGTCCTGACAAAATCTTCAACCGCCGATCGATCGCCCGTACTGTCTTGAATCGCCACCTTCAGAAAAGTCGAATCAGCATTCTCGATTGTCCAAGTATTTTGACCGAAGTCAAAATGCTTTGCTACCAGAGTTTCGATGCCATTTTGGTCTGGCAACCAAAAACTTGCCTTGTAGTCCTTAGGATCGCTGAATTTGCCAGGAACCATCAACATCTGCACTCCAGCGCGATCGGTTTGAGTAGCAAAACCAGCCAAAGCCACCAATTCTTCTATACTCAAATTAGTATCAAGGTGAGACTGAATCACCGATAAAATCTTCGGCAACCGAGAGAGCAAACCAACATTAACTTGCTCTTCCACAAAAGCCCGCATCAACAATTGCTGGCGCTGTACCCGCCCGATATCGCCTAAATCGTCATGTCGGTAAAGCAAATAGTGTACGATTTGTTCGCCATTCAGACGTTGTTTGCCAGCCTTTAAATCTATATATAAATGCTGACTTTCATCGGTATACTTCATGTCTTTAGGGACATTAATAGTAATCCCGCCCAGGGCATCTACCAAACTTTTGATGCCTTGAATATTGACTGTGACATAGCGATCGATTCCCACGCCGCCCAGCAGTCCGCTTACTGACTTAGCGGATGAAGCAGGGCCGCCGTAGTAATTAGCTTCGTTGATTTTCACGACACCCCTACCTTCGACATAGGTGCGGGTGTCTCGCGGAATGGAAAGCACGCTTATTTTTTTATTTTGAGGGTCAAACCTCACCAACAGCATAGTATCGGTTAAACCCTTAAAAGAGTTTTGCCAGACATCGTATCCCTTGTCTTTATCGGGATGGCCTTCGAGGTCTGAACTCAGAACCTTAAGTCCTAAGACTAAAATATTAACTGGGCGAGTCAGCTCCGGCATCTTCATGCTGAGCTTTGCCATGTCGCCTTGAGAAAACACCGCCGCTTCTTCAGGGCTCAACTTTTGTTGCTGAAGCGGCGTTGTGGAAAGGGAGACGGCTAGCAGCGCTCCGGCTGTGGCTGAGAGCATGGCTACTCCAGCCAAACCAAAACCAAAACCCAGCCAACGGCCTCGATGCGGTTGGTGCGATTTTTTGGTTGAAGGTTGAGCGGTTGATTGTTTGATAGGGTCTTGATTAGGAGTTTTTTGAGCTGGCACTGGCTTCCTCACACACAACAAAAATAAAAAAGATCGCGACAATATGTAGTATCAAGCTGAAAACGCAGTCAATCAATACGGTAGGGGCTTAAAAGAACCCTAAATTATGATAAATGTTTGCCGACCACTTGCTCGGCTACGCGGCTAATTCCGGGCAACCATAGCGGTTGACGCTTCCAGAGGCGAACCATCAGTCCCAGAGCAACGATAAAATAGCTGGTTGTCAGCAGGCTACTCATTAATAACATGGTAAGTGTCGAAGATTCCGCAGAAATCGCTCCAGCTTCTAAAAGAATATGTCCTAAGAGCCAGCTAAATGCAAGGGCAATTGCCAATCGGCTGACGGCTTTGCGCTCGGGGCTGCCCTGACGGCGGTAAAGATTCCACAGGGCGGGGAAAAAGCCGATGACTGGGATCATTAGTACAAACAGACTTGCCCGATCGAGTTCGGGATTGTCTAAGGGATCTTTATTTTTCATAATTGGCTACAGAAAATTTGCAGGAGATCTAGTTTTGCACACAAGTTATTTATTAGACGGAAAATTTATCAAAAAATTGGGTTTAAAACCGCGTCCTTCTAGGACGGCTTTATATTAAAATAGTAAGGTCAAGGTTAAACTCCTTTGCCCGGAGTGAAACGGTTAAGACACACTTTTAGGCATAAAGCACTTGGACGCAGAGCGGCGAAAACTCTTAAAACAGCTAGAGAATCAACGAATTCTCTGTACCAGAGAATAAAGAATTTGGTTCAACCGATGAAGTAGGGCGGGGCACGCCCGAACTCTAGGCTAGTATCCTAGTACGCTTTTGGAGATAGACCCTCTGGGGTAACTATGAATTAGACTTGGCGATTGGTACTATTGTACGGTTGAGAGGTTTAAGAATTGCCGCAAGGACATACTACTTAAAGGTCAGTCGCTGAATTAAGAATCCTCGTCTCTTGAGAGCGAGGAGTGTCAAATCGTAAACCAAAATTCGCAGCAGGGCAGGTTTTGCACAAAAATTGTCTCTTAGAGGCAAAATTTGGCCGCTAAACCTGCCCTTACCTATTATTGACAACTTTTCGACCCGGAGAGCCGTATTTTGATAAACTGGATACAGCACAGGAGACAGGAGACACAGACCTAGCCATGACCAAATCCCAAAAATCGATCGTTATTTCTCCATCAATATTATCAGCCGATTTTAGCCGTCTCGGAGAAGAGATTCAGGCTGTCGATCGCGCTGGCGCCGACTGGATTCACGTAGATGTGATGGACGGTCGCTTTGTACCTAATATTACGATCGGGCCGCTGATTGTCGAAGCAATTCGCCCCGTCACCAAGAAACCTCTGGATGTCCACCTGATGATTGTGGAACCGGAGAAGTACGTCGAGGACTTCGCGAAAGCTGGTGCTGACATTATTTCGGTGCACGCCGAACACAATGCTTCGCCTCACTTGCACCGCACCCTGGGTCAAATTCGGGAATTGGGCAAAATGGCTGGTGTGGTTTTGAATCCTTCGACACCGCTGGAGTTGATCGAGCACGTGCTGGATCTTTGCGATTTGGTGCTGATTATGAGCGTCAATCCGGGCTTTGGCGGTCAAAGCTTTATCCCGACTATGGTACCAAAAATTCGCAAGCTGCGCCAAATGTGCGACGAGAGAGGTCTCGATCCTTGGATTGAGGTGGATGGTGGTTTGAAGGTGGATAATACTTGGCAGGTGTTGGAAGCGGGCGCAAATGCGATCGTAGCTGGTTCTGCGGTATTTAAGGCGAAGGATTACGCAGGTGCGATCGAGGGTATCCGCAACAGCAAGCGTCCGACTCCACAGTTGGCGGCTGTTTAATTGAAAATGCGATCGCGTCCGATAAATTGCTAATAGACTTTTCCCAAAATTATCGCTTCACAGGCATCTGTGAAGCGATAATTTTTTGAGATATTTAAACGTCTGTTGATTTCCAATATTGAGCCGACATTGTCAGTCCCAAAAGTATCAAGATCTAAGCCGCAACGTCAGGTTAACGGTATTTTTCACAAAGCCAGGAACTAGCCAACAAAAAAGCGATCGTTTAATCTCTTTAATAACCTCCGCATCCGTCACCGTCGCAGGGTAAGCGCACGTTATACCATTTTTCTAAATATCCGATAGAGATCGAGCACGACAAGACATTGTAATTCATACACTTTCCCTGTTTGCAAAAGTCTGTCATAACTTTAAAAAAATGGTATTATAAAACTTCATTAAGTTTACAAGCAGTAGTAAGCAATTGTAGTATTATATAGTCACAAGGGTGAACTGATAAATTTATCGCGAGCGTTAAAAAATGGAGAGTCTAAATGCAACTAGCAGAGAGACACATCATTAAATCCAGCGAGAATCGTTTTGTTGAAATAGATGTACTAGCCTTTAAATCCAAAAATTTGTATAACGCTGCTAACTACGTTATCCCTCAAAGTTTTGTCTACGGATGGGGTTATATCAATTACAACGAAATGAATCGTTTGATGAAATCTCATCAAGCATACAAAGAATTACCCGCCAAGGTAAGTCAACAAATATTAATGATATTAGACAAAAATTGGAAGTCTTTTTTTGAAGCAGTCAAAGCTTACAAAATCGACTTGCGCGTGATTCACGGGTCGCCCGAAATTACCGAAGTACAAAGATAAAGTCAAGGGTCGGAATATTCTAGTCTATACGATTCAAGCCATTAGTAGCAAGCAACTAAAGAAAAGAATTATAAAACTTTCCGGTACTAATATTTTAATTAAAACCGAGGTAAAACCAAAGCGAATTTGTCAAATTAGATTAGTGCCAAAATGTGATTCCTATGTAATAGAGGTAATTTACAATGCCTGTACCCAGCCGGAGTCCACCGTCGTCGAAAACCCAAAAGAATTAGTAGCTATAGCAATCCTAAATGATTTTCTATGTATAGGTGTACTGATGAATTTTCGGGAAATCAAATTTCTGTTCCTTGGTAAAAAACTCTCTCCAAAAATTTGACGATCTTAAAAGACTTACATAAATACCAATACCTTCGTAAAAAAAATTTAGCTTGTAACCAAATATCTTCAACTGGATTTTGTTCGGGAGCATTGGGAGCAAACAAAATACAAGTAATCGACCAATTATCAGGTTCTTTGTCAGCATTGACTGATAACAAATAATCTTTAAATTCTCCATATCTATGATAGCTAGCCCCATCCCAAATCAAGATAATCCTCCGCCCTTTGTATTTATCTTGTAAGTATTTTATGAATTTAACTGTTGATTTTCCATCACCAGATTCATAGCCTTGAGCATGGAATTGTTTGGTTTGATAATTTAATGCACCAAAATAAGTTTGTCTATTTTTTTGATTGGTAATTGGGACTTCAATTCTTGTGTCAGATAGACCCCAAGCGTAGCCATTGATATCACCATGAAGTAGATGACATTCATCTATAAAAAATACTATTGTTTCCCCAGATTCTATCTGGACATTGTTTTCAGACAAAGTATTGTTAATTTCTTCTCTCTTTGTCTTGACCAGTTCATTATCGGCTTTAGGATTAACTTTCTGAGTTCTTTTCCAGGTAATTTTTGCAATAGACAAAAGTTCATAGTAGCTCTATTTTGATTTATATATGACACCAAACTCTTGGTCTAAATAATTAACTAGCTCATCGAAATCCCAAGATTCTTTATTCTTTAGCCATTCGATTACTTCAGTTTTCTGAAGAGACGTTAAATATCCTTTTGGCCCTTTATGCCCCAATACGGTTTAAGTAGGTCGGCGCAAAAAAAACGAACTATGTTAAGATAAGTAAACAAAGAGAATAGATCTACTGAGCAATACTTCGGACAGTTTTAGATCTAATCTAGTATCTCAAACCCTTGATGGCTATAGGGATGACTATTTTTTCAATCTTTAAGTAAGCGCCCGCTCGTTTCAAAAAACCATTAAAAATGCCAGGGCTTACGCTTTAACGCTTACAGAGTCGTTAAAAAACTGTCCGAAGTATTGACTGAGGTAACTAAATATATGGGCGCTAGATTAAGGGTATTCCTGACTCAACAGCAAGACAAAACTCTCTTCCAACTCAGAACTGCGGATGTTCCACAAAAAGTTAAAGATAGAGCAGAAGTAATTAGATTAAATGCACATGGCTGGTACGTTGAAAAAATAGCTGCTCATTTTAATTGGACTTTACAAACAGTGAGAGAGGTTTTACATAAATGGTCGAATCTAGGCATGGAAGGGCTTTGGGAGTTGCCTGGTCGAGGGGCAAAGCCAACGTGGAAAGACGAAGATATAGAGTTTTTAAAAGAAGCCCTCAAAAATGAATCACGTACATATAACAGTCTTCAATTAGTCCAGAAATTAGAAAAAGAACGTTCTGTCAAACTAAGTGCCGATCGATTAAGAAGGATACTAAAAAAAAGGGTTGTTTGGAAACGAGCCAGAAAAAGTCACAAAGGAAAACAAGACCCCATAGTACAAGAAACGAAGCAATCTGACTTAGATATGTTGCAATTAGAGGCAGCGGCGGGAGGAATTGACTTAAAGTATTTAGATGAATCAGGTTTTTGTGCGTGGAGTGAACCAGGCTATACTTATTACGAAATAGGTGAGCAGAAACGATTAGAACAAACGAAACGGCGTGGTCGTAGACTAAGTATTATAGGACTTCTTCAACTCTTAATCAGTTTTATTTATGGTTTAGTAATTGGGGGTGTTGATCGAAAAGCTTATATTAAAATGATGGAGCGAGAAGCGAAGGAAGCTGCTGAAATTGGACGACCGAGAGTAATTGTACAAGACAACGGCCCAATACACCGATGCAAAGAAGTCCAAGAGTTATGGCCACATTGGGAAAAGCAAGGTTTATATATCTTCTTTTTGCCCAAGTATTGTTCGGAAATGAACCCCATTGAATTGGAGTGGCAACATATTAAGAAAGATGAGTTAGCGGGACAAATGTTTGATGATGAATTAGAACTAGCCTATGCCGTAATTCATGGAGTAGAAGCTAGAGGACAGAGGGGAAATTACACCACTGAACGTCTTAAGTTTAACTCCAATTAAGTAGCTTAATGTTTTGTTACATAGATTGGTTTTTTCCCGCCTACCTACTTATGCTAGTTTCTTAACTACGAATATTGTTCCTCAAGATTCCAAGGGAAATGGAGGTGCTTGGAGCGGTTTGGAAGAGAAACTACAGGATCTGGCGCGTCTTAAAAATGAAGGACAGCCAACACCTTATAAGTTCTATATCTCTTCTGGTGTGTACGGTTCTGGTGGTGGAGAGTTAACAAAATATTCTACTCCTCCTACTGTGACAGTTTTAAATGAAAGAGGAAGAGTTGTGGAAGCTCCACTTCAGGATAATCCCAATTCTTTTAAAAATTTCAAAACAGCGGACGGCACTCGAACGATAACAGTTCCTAGTGCTCTCTGGAAAGTTGTGCTGGGATTCAAGCCAAATTCAACATCTGACAAGCCAGATTATCACTTTGCTTTTTGGATGCCGAACAATTCCTATGAAATTCAGAAGAGCCTAGATTACACGACAAAAGATGCCAAGGGAAATATTATCGTCAAAAATAATACCTTGGGTTGGGAAGAGCGTTTAATTCCCATTGGCAAGCTAGAAGAAAGACTGAATGCAGATTTAGAAAAATCTGGCGACTCATTTAGATATGACTTTCTTTCTCAGATTAAAGACCCTAACAGCAAGGACAAAATGAAAAAAAACATATCCCTTCTTCCCCAAAAACCTGGTTAAACTAACTTCCTCTTTTGCTGAGGGTAGGTAATTAGTTGATATAGCGCGTCTAAATCATTTGTATAGATATGTAGGGGCGATGCCAAGAGTGCCTGCCCTGACAATCACGGGGTTCTTCAGGGGGGATTACCCTTACAAAGATTATACAACTCATTTAGACGTGCTATAGTAGCTACGAATTAGTCTTCACTATTCCAAATAGTACCATCGGGCATGATGGTATCTTTAAAGTGAGCATCTGTAAAAATAGCCATTTCAGATTTGTTAGCTCTAATTTCATCCAGATCCAACTCAGTACCAAAAAAGTTAGTTCTCGTCAAGTCAGCCCGATAAAAACGAACGCTATCTTTAAACTTAGCATTCCTAAAATCACTATCGGTTAAGTTAGCATCACCAAAACTTGTCTCAATCATCTCGGCTCCACTTAAGTTTGCTCTACTCAAATTCGCGTCGTAAAACTTAGTCTCCTGCAAATCGGTTTGAGTCAAATTCGCCCCAGTCAAATCCGCTCTGTCAAAGTTAGCTCGCCACAGACAAGCTTCGCTCAGGTTAGCCCCACTCAAATCCGCATCTTCAAAATGTGCGTAGGCCAAGTCGAGGTCGCTCAAATCTGAGCCACTAAAATTGATTCCTTCTCCGTAAAAAACCAGGGATCGTAAGTCACTTTCCTTGAAGTTAGCTCCACTCAAGTTCACTCCACTTAAGTAGCGCTCCTTAGACTGCTCGTTGCTCAATTTCACTTTAATCAAAGAAAAGTCTCTCTCCCCAGCCTCATAGCGCCTCAGCACTTCTTCCAACCACAAATGTTTTCTACTGTTGTATATTCTGATATATTCTGCTTCTTTTTCTTCTTCGTTCATGACTTTATTTCTAGAATCTGTTGAGAATAAAAATGTTGATACTACTAAAATAACTCAATCTTTGAAGGCTCACAAGGAAGAACAGCAAGCGCGGCTGGCAGCGGATTCAGCTTTGCGATCGCTCTTAGGAATGGCAATTTAATAACTTAAGCAATCTCGAACTTTCAATCCTTGCCTGCAAAGCTAGCGGGCGTAAAGATGCTGAAATTATTGAATTTTTATTCCTTAACTCAACTTTTAAATTCTGGGATGAATATAGAACAGGTGGCGCAAATGATGAATTTATCGACTTTGGAGGTGAGACGATTGGTTGGAGAAAACTTTTGAGTGCATTGATAACAGTAAGGTGCGCGGGCGCACCTTACATCACAAAATATGAACAGTCAACAGTCAATAATTAATATTATGTCCCCTCGAATTACCATAATTAAGATTGGTTTGTAGTGAGGACTTCAGTCCTCTCCTCGGATTTGGATGCGGACTAAAGTCCTCACTACAAACCGTTTTTATGGTAATTGACACGGCGCGGACTAAAGTCCTCACTACAAACCGTTTTTATGGCGGATAATTGACACGGCGCGGACTAAAGTCCTCACTACAAACCGTTTTTATGGCGGATAATTGACACGGCGCGGACTAAAGTCCTCACTACAAACCGTTTTTATGGTAATTGACAGGACATAATATCAATTATTATTTGAAAGGCTTATTAGTAGGTTTAAAACCTTGCTTTTGAAAATAGGTTTTAAAGACCTCGTGAGCAATTGGTGCGGCCGAGACAGCACCAAATCCGCCTCCTTCGACTATAACTGCGATCGCAACTTCCGGCTTGTCAGCGGGTGCAAAACCTACATACATAGAATTGTCAGGATGACCGGGCATTTCCACAGTCCCTGTCTTACCAGCACTTAAAGGAATTGTACCGTCATTCAGACCGCGGCCTGTACCCTTTTTCACCACGTCAACTAATCCTTCTTTGATGACCTTTAAAGTAGAAGGTTTAATTCCTGTTGGGATTTTTTTCGTGAGGGGTGTATTGGTTTGAGATGCCAACAAGTGCGGCTGCACTCGCGAACCGCCGTTAGCAATTGTTGATACCATAACTGCTAATTCTAGGGGAGTACAAAGTACCAAGCCTTGACCGATCGCCATTGTGACGGTATCGCCCACATACCAATCTTCCTTGTACATTTTCTTTTTCTCTGCTGGCGTGGGCACTTGACCGTGATTGGCGCCGTCTATCCCCAAAATATCTAAATTAATCGTCCCGCCAATCCCCATTTTAGACGCCCATTTCGACATTTGTTCCGGGCCTGCCGCCATGCCTACTTGATAGAAAAATGTATTGCTGCTAAAGGCCAAAGCATCGCGGAAACCGATAACACCTTGACCCGCGCCGTGTTCGTTGAAAGAAATGCCACCGATCGTAATTGAAGAAGATGATAGTAAAGTCGAGTCAGGAGCAAACTTGCCCGATTCCATCCCGGCGACAGAAGTTACAATTTTAAAAGTGCTGCCGACTGGATAGCCTTGAACAGCGCGATTTAAAAATGGTTTTTCTGGCCCTTGCAGTCTATCCCATTCTTTTTGAGTCACCTTGCGGGTGAAAATGTTGGGGTCAAATGTCGGCCAACTACCCATTGTTAACAGTGCTCCGGTCTTCACGTCGATCGCTACAACGGCACCCAGGCGATCGCCCAAAGCTTTTTCGGCAGTTTTTTGCATATCTAAATCTAAGGTTAGCTGCACGGGTTTGCCGGGAATAGGGTCTTTTATACCTAAGTCTTGGATTTCTTCCCCCTTAGCATTCACCTCAATTAAGCGGTTTCCCCAAACGCCTTCTAAAGTTGAATTAACTAATTTTTCAACTCCCATCTGACCGACGATCATGCCCATCGGATATGCTGGATTAGCTTTTAATTGATCTAAACTAGCTTCACCGACGTATCCCAAAACGTGAGCTGCTAATTCTTGGTTGGGATTGTCTCGGCTCGATTCGGAGCGAATTTCAACTCCTCGCAAAGTATTAGCTTGTTCTCCCAAAGCGACGAAAGTACCGATATCAATATTTTTACTGATTCGCACTGGTAGGGCTGATTTGTAGCCTGCTTCATCGATTTTTTTGATGATTTCGGTGGCGGGAAGTTTGACGATCGGGCTCAGTGTAGCCACGACTTCTTGCCACTCTTGGGGCGATCGCTCTTTTGGCCACAAATACACCGATCGCGATACGCGGCTCGCTGCCAAAATTTTGCCGTTGCGATCTACAATTTGACCGCGATTAGCTGCGACTGAGACAGGGCGAATGCGGTTATTTTCCGCCCGCTGTCGGTTGTATGATCCCTGTACCAGTTGCAATTCGGCTAGACGAAAGATCGGCATCCCCACCATGGTAGTGACTATTAGCATAAAAATCATCACTTGGAGCGATCGACTGCGTTGCTGTCGAGGATTGTCCGAGGTATTTTTGTTTAATCGGACTTTAGAGTTAAAAGAAAAATCGCTAGCCATATTAATTAATCTGCTCTTTGATTCAATTAACAGGCAGATCTAATTCTCATCCGGATTATTTCGCCCAGGATACAGCGATGACAACTTTTAGCTCTTTAGTGACCGACATAAATATGTCTATTGGCAGAGACATAAGTGCGTAAAATCCCGTAGAGTTTTTGTTCTACAATTTTATGCTTTTTTTGATATTGCCAGAAATAATTGCTTGAAAGCCTCTGGGTTTGGCGTAGAAATTAAAATCAGACGATTCATTACTCCAATCCTCGGACTTCCAGCTAGAGGTTGCTGTCAATTGTCAACTGTCAACTGTCAACTGTCAACTGAATGAACGACGCATAGGCTGTCACCTTAAGATCAATTCCAGTAATATCTCCACCGACAACAACAGCCGTTGCTCCTAAATTCAATGCTTTTTTAGCCATGGAGGGCCCAGAGATTCCGCCTTCGCAGATAACGGGAACCTTGAGCTTTGCTACCATTTGCGCTAGCAAATCAAATCCGGGCGGCGAGAAACTTTCTGTTTGGGGTGTGTAGCCAAAAAGAGTAGTACCGACAGTATCTGCACCAGCTTCAGCAGCGGCGATCGCAGATTCTATAGTATCTACATCCGCCATGACTAATTTCCCTAATTCTTTGTGAATGCGATCGATTAATGTCTTTAAGTCTTCGCCAGCAGGGCGGTTTCGCAAAGTCGCATCAATGGCAATAATATCTGCTCCTGCAAGTGCGATCGCCCGCGCGTCTTCAAACCGAGGAGTAATGTAAATCTCGCATCCCGGCAATTGCTGCTTCCAAATGCCAATTATAGGAGCCGATACCTGTTGTCGCACCGCTGCAACGTGAGCCGGGGTGTCAATCCGCACGCCCGATGCACCTCGATTGATGGCGGCGCGAGCCATTGCTGCAATCACGATCGGATCGTGCAGCGGCGAATCAGCAGGTGCTTGACAAGAAACAATTAATCCTGTGGGAATTTGACAGTTAATCATGGGGAAGGGGGAATTGGGAATTGGGCGAAGCGAAGCGGAGGGATGGGGCATGGGGCATGGGGCATGGGGCATTGGGCTTTTTTGTAATTTATTCCCTGTGCCCTATGGGTAGAAACCCCGTCCTTCGCTTGACGGCTTTACAAATTTAATTTGCAATACGCCACGAGTTGTAGGACAAAAATTTACAATCTGTGGGCGATGCGTTTTGAGTTAGACGCTTGCCAGTTTTTAAATCGTGCAAGCTAATTGTTTTCCGGTACGGGTCTTTCTTTGTTGGGGATTCTTGCCAGCCTCCAACGTAACAGAACCCATATTTACGGTGTTTAACGATTGAACCGCGTTTAAAACCCACACTTAAAGTGCCACCATATCTAGATCGAATATGACCAGTAGAATGTTGCAAGCGATGGAGTTGTCTGCGATGAAATTCAAGGGGGACAATCTCAATTAGCGATGAGTTGTCGGGTTGAATGTGTCCTCCCGCGTACCAATTAGCCAACACCCAAGAATCAACACAGTGAGCCTCAAACTTGTTTGATAGCTTCTGTTTGGATTTCTTTAGTCCTAAATTTTGACGCAGTTCGTAAGTATCGTTTCCCGATCTAATCTCAAGATGGGCAATCTTTCTGAGTTGGTCGTAAAACCAGTGCTTGCCCACTTCCAAAGGACTAAACGATACGTTCCACTTACGTCCGTTTTTCCTCTTTCGCGCTTTAATATCCTCCACAACAAATGTTGATATCGGAAACATTAACGTCAACCAATTAACTATCCTTAACTTCCAGTGCCATCTCGACTTAGTAGATGGGGGTATGCGATTTTTGTTGACCAACCTGTTAGCTCGGTTTTGACGGCACGGCGTGTTCCGAAACCTACGAGAACGTCGCATATTGCGCCTTACTTCAACTCTGTCTTTCACCCAATCAACAGCATGAGTTTGGATGTTTAAGTAGGTATGTGATTTGGATTTAACGGTAAATCCTTCGCGCTTGCTACCCGGATCGATGCCTACGGTAATGGGCTGATAGTTGTGATTTGAAGGTTCTACATTTAGCCGGACACAAAATACCCCCTTCTTCCAGAATGGTGTTGCCTTGCCCGATCGCATCCAGCGCTTTGCGCGACTTGGGGTAGTCGGCATTAACGGTCTATTTTGACTGTTGACAACGGGTACAAACATTTACGGTAAGTCCTATTTCTAGGTATATATTTCCCTTCGCCACTGGCACATCAGAGAGGTTAAAAACTAGGGAAGCATTCTTAACGTCTGGTAGGATACCACTCCCAGATGGCTCAGTTTGTCTTAAAGACGCAGGCTAGACACTGTTTTAGTCTCAGATTAAGAAGGTGGTGAATCTTCCTCTTCCAAGCCTCATGCCTTGATAGCTGGGGTTAGTGACTATAACGACCTCTTCCTTCAGCAATATTAGCACAGACACTATCAGCAGACCGAACTATCTGTTTGCCCATCGTGTCTTTTGTGAAGTAATCCCATTTTTTAACAATCTCCCAAATCTGATTCGCCAAACTTTCCGCTAACTTATAACCCACATTCCGCACCCCCAACTGGCACATACACTGCTTGAGGGGGTAAAAGTGAATTATCCGAGATAATAGTGAGTAAAAACACCCAGAAATCTGTGCAATTATCGCATCACCCAGTTAGGGAT
>NZ_JAAFKG010000075.1:0-17015 GCF_013299185.1 Microcoleus sp. bin48.metabat.b7b8b9.023
GGCAATGGTAATTTTAGGTTTGAGTTTCATACAGGTAAACCCTAATTAAATAATTTGTAGTTACTCAACAATTATTCTCCAATATACCATATTCTGCTAATCTAAAGTTTAGATGCGTTCGCCCTGATAAGTTGTGCCGCTACCTGTGAAGTTGCTAATTGTACTGTTAGTTAGATTCACGCCTGTGGCGGTAAATCCTGTGACGTTTTCGCTGAAGGTTGCTGTGACTAAAAATGGTGCGTTTGTGGTGGTTGGTGATGCGGATGTTAGGGCTACTGTGGGCGCTGTAATATCGGCAGTGCGTGTAAGTTGAGTCGCAGCGGTATTGTTGTTACTAGCGGTATCAGTTGCTCTAGCAGCAGGGATATCAACTGTGACATTACCAGTAGCATTCGGTGTGACTGTAAAAGTATAAGTTGTGCCGCTACCTGTGAAATTGCTAATTGTACTGTTAGTTAGATTTACGCCAGCGGCGGTAAATCCTGTGACGGTTTCGCTGAATGTTGCTGTGACTAAAAATGGTGCGTTTGTGGTGGTTGGTGAAGTTGATGTTAAGGTGACATTTGGTACAATTGTGTCTACAACTATGGCTTTGTTATTAGCCAAAGACTGTCCCGCAGGAATAGTTAATGTTGCATTATTTGCCGCAGTATCTCTGAAGGTTGCACCGACTGCTAAAGTGAACCCAGTTGAGTTGAGATCCGTGCTATTTTGTCCGGCTAGTGGAGTGTAAATTCCCACAGCAGATGTGCCCGTAAAAGGTGCAATAGTTACAGTGCCGCCTGTGTCTAGGGCGACTGTCATGTTACCGCCTGCTAAGGTAACTGCTTCGCTGAAGTTGACGGTGACGTTGATGTTGTTAGTTGTGTTGTAACTGCCGTTGGCGGTGGTTGAGGTGACGCTGGTGATGGTGGGTGCAACAGTATCAATAACTATGGCTTTGCTACCGCCGAGGGAGTTGGCTGTGGCTAGGGCAGGGAGGATTAAATCGGCATTCGTGGTCAAATTATCTTGAATTGTGCCACCGTTGAGGGTGAGGGCAGTTGTGGAGAGGTATTGTAAGTCGAGAGAGGTGTCTCCTGGTTGAACTACATAGTTGAAGGTGAGGGCTGTACCGCCACTACCGCTAGCATAGGTGGCAAATTGGTCGGTTGTACCGGTTTCTAGTTGCAGTCGGGGTGTGCCGGTGATATTGACAGCAGCATCGAAGGTGACGGTGATGGGGATGGTAGAACCAACACCGTAGCTGCCGTCAGGGGTGGTAGCGGTGACAGCGGTAACTTTGGGGGTGGTGTTGAGTAGGATGGAGGCGGTGTTGCTGTTGGAGTTTGCCACAGCTAAGTCAGGGAGGCCGTCGCCGTTGATGTCGCCGATGCTGACGGAGATGGGGTCATTGCCAGTAATGAAGGTGACTCGGCTGGCGAAGGTGGGGGTGGTGGCGTTGGTGGGGGTGGTGTTGAGCAGGATGGAGGTGGTGTTGCTCAAGATGTTCGCCACAGCTAAGTCAGGGAGGCCGTCGCCGTTGATGTCGCCGATGCTGACGGAGATGGGGTCATTGCCAGTACTGAAGGTGACTCGGCTGGCGAAGGTGGGGGTGGTGGCGTTGGTGGGGGTGGTGTTGAGCAGGATGGAGGCGGTGTAGTTGTTGACGTTTGCCACAGCTAAGTCTGGTTTGCCGTCACCGTTGATGTCGCCGATGCTGATGGAGCGGGGCTCATTGCCAGCACCGAAGATGACTTGGGTGGCGAAGGTAGGGGTGGTGGCGTTGGTGGGGGTGGTGTTGAGCAGGATGGAGAGGTTGTTGCTGATGAAGTTCACCACAGCTAAGTCTGGTTTGCCGTCACCGTTGATGTCGCCGATGCTGACGGATAAGGGGCCATTGCCAGCAGTGAAGTCAACTTTGGTGGCGAAGGTGGGGGTGGTGGCGTTGGTGGGGGTGGTATTGAGCAGGATGGAGACGTTGTTGCTGCTCCGGTTCGCCAAAGCTAAGTCTGGTTTCCCGTCACTGTTGAAGTCGCCGATGCTGACGGAGTAGGGCCCATTGCCAGTGGTGAAGTCAACTTTGGTGGCGAAGGTGGGGGTGGTGGCGTTGGTGGGGGTGGTATTGAGCAGGATGGAGGCGGTGTCGCTGTTCCGGTTCGCCAAAGCTAAGTCTGGTTTGTTGTCACCGTTGAAGTCGCGGATGCTGACGGAGATGGGGTTACTGCCAGTAGTGAAGTCAACTTTGGTGGCGAAGGTGGGGGTGGTGGCGTTGGTGGGGGTGGTGTTGAGCAGGATGGAGGCGGTGTTGCTGATGTAGTTCGCCGTTGCTAAGTCTGGTTTCCCGTCACCGTTGATGTCGCCGATGCTGACGGATAAGGGGAGATTGCCAACAGCGAAGTCAAATTTAGGGGCGAGGCCTAGTACGCCGCTGTAGGTTTTGAGGGTGTTGAGGCTAAATGGTATTGCGGTTTCTATGGCGCCTATTTGCACTTCTAATTCCCAGTCTCCACCTAATTCGCTGCTACCAGTGGGGTTTGCGGAGGCGGCAATGTCTGCACCTGTGATTTCACTCAGTCGTTTGAGGAAGTTTTTGCCAGTTTCATCAGCGCCTATTTCACACCCATATAATAGGATGTCGGCGTTTTGGGTGAGGGATTTTCCCCACTGTTGGAGTTGGGTAGTGAATTTTTCTAAGTTACTATTGTTGATGGTTTCTGTGCTCAGATTGACGCTGCCGGGGCTGCCGTGGGAAAGTATGTGTAATGCTTCAATATCTTTTTGATTGGCTAAGGCGTTAGTAATTTGGGTGATGCCACTAACTTTGTCATCTAAAATAATAATTTCAGCGCGATCGGTGCTTTGAATTAGGTCTTGATAATCTTGTACTGAGGGGTCTACGAAAATTATTTGGTTTTTCATGCTAGGCGATCGATGTTTTTTTCTGAGCATAATTTATCATACTCATATGGAGTTTTCAACCATAATAGAGAAAGTTTTTATGTCTTCATATTTTATGAGGCTGCATAGAATCTGAGCCTCCCTAACCAATAAGGGTAGGGCTGTTTCATTGTTTTGTAGGGGCAATCCCCCTGTGGTTGCCCAATTCCTCTGAGGAGAGGGCGGGCACGGCACCTCCCATACAGATAGATATGCATGAAGGATTTAGGATTACTATATGAATAACAAAACAATTTTGAATACACCACACGAACACGAGATTTTTGGCGATCGCGATTTGCCATCTTGGTTAACCGAACAACGAATCAGCCTTGCTTGCACTACTTATCAAACCAGCAGGTTGATGTTAATCGGTGCTGTACCAGAAACCAACAGAATCTCGGCTTTTTGGCGAATATTCGATCGCGCAATGGGACTTTTCTGCACACCGGAACGTCTCTACCTTAGCTCAAAATATCAACTCTGGCAATTAGACAATGTGCTGGCTGCGGGTGGACAACATCAAGGTTACGATAAACTCTATATACCAAGAATTGCCCACACTACAGGAGATATCGACATTCACGATATCGCTGTGGATAAGAATAATCAAATTCTGTTTATTAGCACATTGTTTAATTGTATTGCAACTTTGAGCGATCGGCACAGTTGCAAACCTCTCTGGAAACCGCCGTTTATCTCACAATACATCAATGAAGACCGCTGTCATCTCAACGGTTTGGCGATGGTGGATGGGGAGGCGAAATATGTTACGGCGTCGAGTCAGTCGGATGTGGTGGATGGCTGGCGCGATCGCCGAAAAAATGGCGGTATAGTTATTGATGTGGCATCTAATGATATCATCGTCACGGGATTGTCGATGCCGCACTCACCTCGCTGGTATCGAGATAAGTTGTGGTTGCTGAATTCGGGGAGAGGGGAATTTGGTTGTGTGGATTTAGATACAGGGACATTTCAGGCGATCGCGTTTTGTCCGGGATATGTCCGAGGGCTGGCTTTTTGGCAGAATTGGGCGATTGTTGGATTGTCGAAACCGAGGGGTGGTGACAATACTTTTAGCAGTTTAGAGTTGGATGAGTTGTTGGTAGCTAAAGATGCTGAGGCTCGGTGTGGTATGATGGTGATTGATTTGACTACTGGTGCGATCGTTCATTGGTTGCGGTTTGAAGGAATTGTCACAGAATTGTATGATGTGCAGGTGATTTCGGGAGTGCAAAAGCCGATGGCTTTGGGTTTTCAAACGGATGAAATTGCTCAGTTGATTACTTTGGAACTTTAACCGCTGATGTCGGCGTATGATGGACGCATGGGTTGCTAGAAACCGGGTTTTTGCGAGAATACTTCGCTACTGTCGGTAAAAATCGTAAAAACCCGGTTTCTTGGATTGCGTGTGAGGGTTCAGAAACCGGGTTTTTGCGAGAATACTTCGTTACTGTCGGTAAAAATCGTAAAAACCCGGTTTCTAGGATTGTGCGGGAGGGCCAGAAATGTTAAGATAGAGTTTGTTTTGTAACCTCTACATAAATATGTTCTAAGCGCACCGGATAGCGAGCTATTGAATCAATAGAAATTCCATCAAAACGCAAAATAATATCCTTTAATTCCAAACGTTCCGGCAGCCAAAAAGCCAAATCGCTACCGTAGCGGCGGGGAATAAAACTGTATTCTGCTGCGCGGGCGATGACTTCAGCTTCTGCGTCGGTTTTAACCACAATAATTTCCTGAGCCGGAATTAGTTTTTGCAACTCCTCCAAACTGCCCTCAGCCACAATACTACCATTCTTTAAAATCCCAATTCTCTGACACAAACGCTCAGCCTCATCCAACAAATGAGTTGTTAGCAAAATTGTAATTCCTTCCGATTGCAAGCGCTGAATTAACTCCCAAATTTCATAACGAGCCTCAATATCTAAACCAGTTGTCGGTTCATCTAAAATTACTAATTTAGGCTGGTGAACCAAAGCCACCGCAATATTCAAACGGCGCTGCATTCCTCCGCTCAAAGTTTCCACCGGACTTTGAGCTCTATCTATCAAATTTACTGCTTTTAAGCATTGTTCTACTTGATAGCGGCGCTGTTGGCGCTCTAAACCATAAATTTGAGCAAAAAAATTGAGGTTTTCTGCACAGCTAAGGCTTTTGTAAAGCAAATTTTCTTGAGGCGCTACACCGATTAACAGTTTAGTAGATTCCGAAACAGGTTCGCCATTGATGAAAACCTTACCGCTGTCAGCATTTAGCAAATTGCATAAAATATTGATAGTTGTAGTTTTGCCCGCCCCATTTGGCCCCAGCAAACCGTAAATTTCGCCAGCTTGAATGTGCAGTGTTAAATCGTTAAGCACTGAACGTTCGCCGTAAGCCTTATTTAGCTTTTCTATTTGCAGCACTGCTTAAAATCTCCTAGTTTTTTCTCTAAATTATCTTTGAATTCCCTGATTTATTTAAAGTCTTCTTTCTACTCTTAACATCCGCCGATATGACAGCCATCCGCCTGCGATCATCGAAATAGCAAATATGAATAAAAACCAGAAGTGCGATTCAATATCCGCAAAATCTTTGCCGTTAGCCCACACGCCTATCAGCGCTTCGTTCATATGATAAATCGGATTGTACTGGGCGAGATCCAGCAGGGTTTTGGGGAACAGCGCAGTTGGCAAAAATGCACCTCCTAAAATCAACAAAGGAACGCCGAAAGCGGCTACTAGCGAGTTGACATCTTCCGTGCGCCTCGCAAACTGCGTCCCCAGAATAAAGCCAACTCCTACGTAGGATACAATGCTGAGTAGAATAATCGCGCATCCTAACAGAATAGATCCTTGAAATTGTGCTCCCAAACACGCTGCGATCGCGTATACTAAAATTACCTGACCGATGCCGATCGCGCTGTGAGCTAAAAAAATCCCTAAAAAGTAGGAAGTGCCGCTCAGGGGGGAAACAAATAAGCGCTTGAGAGTATGCTGTTCTCGCTCTGAGACTACCGTGGCTACACTGCCGCCGAGACAGCTAAAAAATAAAGCGGCTCCTACTAAACTTGCAGGTGCAGCACTTTCAAAGGCTTTGGCTGTGGTGAGATTGGCGCGTTCTTTTAAAATTAAACCATTGATTAGCAAGATAGAAATTGGAAAAATACTCCACAAGACTAAGCTGCGCCGCCGCCTTCCCAATTCAATTAAAATTCGCTGCGCTACTGCGAGGGTTTCATACCAGTATTTCATAGGGATTGTGTTAGCATTGTAAGAATTGGAAATTGACATCAAGTCCGAAAAGAATCAACACAATCAAATTGGTTCGTAGTGAGGACTTTAGTCCGCATCAATCCGAGGACTCGCATTCCGAACGATCAAATTGGTTCGTAGTGAGGACTTTAGTCCGCATCAATCCGAGGACTCGCATTCCGAACGATCAAATTGGTTCGTAGTGAGGACTTTAGTCCGCATCAATCCGAGGACTCGCATTCCGAACGATCAAATTGGTTCGTAGTGAGGACTTTAGTCCGCATCAATCCGAGGACTCGCATTCCGAACGATCAAACCTTCTTGATGGCATTGAATTTACCGGAAATTATATGATTATTGATAATAACGCCACGGCATATTATACCATAGAAATACTAAGAATGTTAAATTTCAATAAAAAACCCGCCCGCGCGGGTTTTGTGATTTGACCAGACTAGGTTTTAAATTTTCGGTGTCTATCGCTACACTCATTTAATACTAAAGTTCGTACCTCTGTAGCATCCTTGAAAAGACGTTAAACTTGTACGGTTTGTCTGTTCGAGTTTAGTCACGAGGGAGGTAGTATTACTTTCAGGATTTGTACCCCACTTGTAAATAAAGTCGCCGATGTAGTTTCCGGTTGCTTCGTAGCTGTGCACTTGTATCGGAACTCCCGAAACTCCTGAAACTGTTTGGTTGTTGTATCCGTTAACAATGATTTTCTCGATAACTGCTCCGGGTTCTACAGTCACGTTCCAGTTGACTGGTTCGTAGGCCGAAAGTGCAAGTATTATTGGCTTGTTGCGGCGTTCTACTTTAACTTGGATAGCACTTTTCGACAAATTTGCCTTCCCGTGTTCGGCATTAGCTTCGTAAACACCAATCAAATGAAGTTCTTTATCTCCGGTTGACGAACCAACATAGGCTGAAAAATCGTCGGAACCGCCAATCCCGCAGTTGGCGGCCGAACTAATGGGGGAAGTAAAAGTTGTTTTTTCGGCGAGTTTCTGCTGCACCGTCGGGACTACCCACCAACCGGTTCCAACTCCTAAAGCACCTATTAAAGCAGCGGCAATTCCGAAAGGAATGACGTTTGTGAGGTGGCGAAAGGCGGTTGTTGCAGTTACTTGGGCTCGGGTTTGCTGCCAAGTTTCAGCAGTTTTTCCGGCATTGCCGCCATCTAGACAAGCTAACAAAGCTAAACTTTCCGGCTGTTCGAGCAGACTTTGAACTGCTTTCCCTTCTCCAACGTAGAGATTTCGAGTTTCGGTGTCTAACAGCAGCCAGTAGCGATCGCCCTCGCCGAAGTTGTACTCTTGTAGCGCAGGCTTAACTAAATCGTGCTGCAAAAATACCAGCCAAGCCATGTTATTGCCAGTTCCGACTATTTTGCCGTCGCTGAAAATAAGTTGGTCGATGTCGGGTTCCCACCGCCAAGCTACCCAGCGACTGTTTCCTCGATAACCGAGGGATTTTTCCAGTTGCGGATGAGCGGTTATTTCTAAGCGTTGAACTAAGTTTGACACAGTTGGTATCCTCAACTACGCGCGATCGAAGCTATCCCAAAGGGTAGGGAATCGCCACTTCCAGTCTCAGCTTAACTCATCGGGCGATCGTCCTTCAAAAACTACCCGTGCCGTTGCCCGTGGTACTGTTGGGAGACGCATTGTTGCTGGGATTGGTATTCGGCGAAGTTCCCGGATTGAAATTATTTTGCTGATTGGTATTCGGCGAAGTTCCCGGATTGGGATTGTTGTTGGGATTAGTATTCGGCGAAGTTCCCGGATTGAGATTATTCTGCTGATTAGTATTCGGCGAAGTTCCCGGATTGGCGTTGTTGTTGGGATTAGTATTCGGTGCAGTTCCCGGATTTGCGGGATTTGCGGGATTTGCGGGATTTGCGGTACCAGCAGGAGTAGTTATCGGGGCGCCGGCAGCATCTCTGGTGACGCTATTGGGGTTGCGGGGGGCTGCTGGATTAGCTGCGTTGGGGTTATTTCCAGGAGCATTGGCTGGGTTGCCGGCTGCGGGAGCCGTTGTTTGGGGAGCAGCGTTGGTACCGCACAAGCTGACTAAATCAAAAGTTGTACCGCTTGGGGTTTCGATGAAGCAAACCGGCACATCTACTCGCGGGTTTGAAGCCCTGGGAAACTGGCCTGTTCCGGGCATGGGACGACTAAAGGCAGCTTGTGCCATCAGTGGAGTCAAGGCAGCCGATAGAGCGGCTGCGAGGCGCAATAATCTCATCAGCACTTCCTCAAATGTTATATTTATATGCTCCACTATGGCTGATAAACTGCCAAGTGTCCTCATTCTGAAAGCCGATCTTTTTTACCAGAAAGAATTGGTTGAAAGCCGGCCTGCCTTCGAGGGAGACATTAAAATCAGAGTATTCATTACTCCAATACTCAGACTTCTCGGTAGAGGTAGCTCTCCAACTGTCAACTGTCAACTGCCAACTGTCAATTGTCAACTGTTGACAAATCCTCCTACAGAGCGGCCACTGCCTGCAACATCTCGCGCACGCAGAAAGTACACTTAGAAAAAGCTGAGAGCGCGACAGTCGAATCTTCTGACAAAATCATTTGACTCCGGTACCCGTCGTCTGAGGGTTCTCGAAATACATGAAGCTGGCGTTCGTGGATATCTAGCACCCAAAAATCGTCAATCTGCGATGCAGCATAGATATCTCCTTGAGTCTCGCAGTCATTTTGAAGCGTACCATCGGCTATTTCGATCAGCAGATATATCTCCGAGGCGATGGGATGGCGGTCAGTATAGCGCAGGGCGTCTGGCATCACAACTGCGATCGACGGTTTTGCTTGGGCATCGCCTAGCTGAATTGGTAGCTCCACCCGGACTAAAACCTCATCTCCTAACAGCTTTTCCAGCAACTCCTGAATAAGTACAATCGCTGTAGCATAATCGGTTCCCTGTATTTTCATTTTTTTGACAATCAGTCCTGCAACTAATTTTACTTCTTGTGAGTTTAATATTTTAGTCGATCGTACCTAATAATCTTCCACGTATATCAAAAAAGCAGATAGCGGGGTAAAATTGGGAGAGTGGGAGAATGTAAAGAGCGGGAGAGGGCTAAAATCTTCATTATTTATTCTTTTTTTGTCAACTGTCAACTGTCAACTGTCAACTCTTCCTTCAATTAGTACCTAATTCGCGGGTCAATGTAAGCATTTAAAATATCAATTACAATACTAGCAATTACTACAATTCCCGCAAAAAACACCACAATACCTTGAACAGTTGGATAATCTCGCAAGCTAATCGCTTCATAAAGACGATTTGCCAGCCCCGGCCAAGAAAAAGTAACCTCAGTTAAAATAGCACCACCCAACAGTGCAGCAAAAGTCAGTCCCAAGACAGTAATTACCGGAATCAGCGCATTTTTGAGAGCGTGAGCCCATAAAATCTGCAATTCAGGAATTCCGCGAGCTCTAGCTGCTTCAACATAATCTGCTTGCAAAGTTTGCTTCAGATTCACCCTCACAATTCGCTCAAAAATGCCACTCAAAAGAATGCCCAGCGTCAAACTCGGGAGTGCCAAATAATGCAAACTTGTGAAAAACTGACCGGGGTTAGCGCTCAAGAGACTGTCTATAGTGTACAGTCCCGTGTAGCCTTGGGGGGCTGGAAATGTCACCGGAAAGCGAGTTCCCAAGGGAAACCAGCCCAACTGTACGGCAAAAATCAACTGCAAAACCATGCCAGCCCAAAAAGCCGGCAGTGAGTAAGTAATAATCCCAAACAAACGGCCTGCTGCATCAAAAATAGTGTTGGGGCGGGATGCCGCTAGGGAACCGATACTGATGCCGACAATTAAAGCTATGGCCATGCTACAAACTGCTAATTCGACTGTCGCGGGGAAATAGTCTCCGATAATTTGCCAGACGGTTTGTCCGCGAGTGGTGATGGATGTTCCCAAGTCGAAGCCCAGCAAGTCTTTCATGTATTTTAGATATTGCTGCCACAGGGGTGCGTCGAGGCCGAGTTGGGTTCGCATTGCTGCTTTGGCGGCGGCGGGAGCTCGCGAGCCGAGAATGGCATCTATGGGATCGCCCGGAGTGGCCCGGAGTAACAAAAAGACTGCTGTGGTGATTGTCCACAACATTAGGGGTGCGAGCAGCAAGCGGACAAAAATATAAGATTGCAGGGCTTTTGAACGAGACATAGGAATGGGGAATGGGGAATGGGGAATGGGGAATGGGGAATTGGGAATTGGGAATTGGGAATTGGGAATTGGGAATTGTCGATCGACTTTTTGCCAATTCCAGATTTTCCGATTGCGAGCATCTCAATTGTGCTTTTATATTATTGCTGTCCCCGCTCACGTATTGTATAAGAGAGCAGGGACGATCGCACTCAAACAAAAAAAGGCTTTTTACGAAAATCAGATGCTTCCTGCCTATTCGCCCAGTAGCGATTCAAATGCAGCTTGGAAAGACTTGATATCGCCTACTCTGGCTACTAACAAGTTTTCGCTGCCGGCATCCTGCAATCTATTCTTCCAATACTGGATGCTATCCGAGTTGTTCATCCAGAAACTAATCACGGTATTTACAACTCGATCGACATCCCAGCCGCGATAGGGAGAAATTATCTCTACCGATGCTACAAAAGAATCGAGAGTACACTTTCGGTTTCCCAAGTATTCTACACCTGACGGCTGCTGTTGTTGCAGTAATTCCTGCTGCTGGTTAAAAAACGTTAAAGTTGGAGATACGCCCAGGATTTCAAATGTATAGCTCATGTTATCCTCCCGAAGTATTATTTTGCTCAAAGGTCGTAGGTTCAACAGTTGACAGTTGACAGTTGACAGTTGACAGTTGACAGTTAAGAGTTTGATAGCGGCCCCTACCCTTAAGTCCGAGTAGGGGAGCAATCAACAGTCCGATCTTAATTTCTCCCGGGCAGGCGGGCTTTCAACTAATTGTTTCTGGTAAATGGAAAAATCTCTAATCGAGTGACGTTACTGCCCTCGATGCACCACAATATCCTTTAATTACCATGCTGGCGTGCGATCGCGATTTTGCCCGCTTATTCTATCAATAGCAAATTTTTTAACAGTCTGGTGTCAAATAACTTACATTTTTGACATACCCCAGCTTTTGAAAATTCTAATCTAATTTGTATTAATCAGCGGTAAGGCAGGCAACCTGCACCCGGAGAAAGCGATCCGATTTTAGATTAAAGATTTTATAATTGGGAATGACTGATGAATTAAGGAGTTGTATGCTTTTTTGACCTGGTGTGAGTTTTGGGACGGGAGTTCTCGATCGCGATCGCCAGATTCAGGAAAGTAGTGGCACGATTAATATTACAATTTTTTACAGTAGTGCTGGAAACCTCAGCCAAGTTTTGACCTGGCCGCTACCCCAATTCACGGCATTGCTGTGGGATTTTGTAACTTATAATATCTAGGGCATCTTGGAAACGACAAACGATACGCAAACCTCGTAGGTGTCAAAATAATATTGATGTTATTGAAAACTCTGAGCAGTCGTCTGATGAAAAGCTCGCCCAAGATGTCACTGAGCCTCGTCTTGTTGATGCCGTTGGTAGTGCAAATCTCCGTAGCAGTCGGCGTCACTGGATGGCTGTCGTTTCGTAACGGCCAGAAAGCCGTCAATGACCTTGCTACCAGGTTGAGTTTGGAAGTCGCAGCGAGGACTAAAGAAAATTTCCGCAGTTTTGGAGAGGTGTCTCACCTGTTCCTGCAAATGAATAATGCTGCGATCGCCTCTGGAAACCTAGACCCTGATGACTTCCCCAACTTAGAGCGCTTTTTTTGGAACCAGACCAAGCTGAGCGATCGCACTACAACCATCTACTACGGCGACGAACAGGGCAAATTCCTCTTGCTCAAACGCGAAGCAGATGAATTAGTATACATCAGAGACGAATCAACTGCTCCCAACCGCCAAATTTATCGCCTCGACAGCAAAGGAAACCGCACTGAGCTAATCAAAACCGCCCCCTACGACCCCCGTACTAGACCGTGGTACCAAACTGCCAAACAGGCAGAAAAAGCCACCTGGTCTCCGATCTACGTCTTCACGGCCTCGCCAGTTCTCGGCATTACGCCGGTGATGCCTATTTACAATGAAACAGGAAAACTGCGGGGGGTATTGGCAATTGACCTGACTCTTTCTCAAATCAGCGATTTTCTCAAAAGTATCAAAATTAGCCCGTCAGGAGAAGTTTTTGCGATCGAACGCAGCGGGGAAATAGTCGCCAGTTCCACAGATGAATTGCCGTTTATCACTGACAACAAAGGACAAAAACGGCTGTTGGCAACACAGAGCAAAAATTTGCTAATTCGATCGGCTTCCACATACTTGCAAACACGATTTGGCAGTTTTGAAGAAATTGACAGCCAAGGACAGTTTAGCTTCGATATAAACGGCAAACGTCAATTCATTACGGTCGCTCCCCTGCGAGACGGCCGCGGTCTCGATTGGCTGATTGTCGTAGCAATCCCGGAAGCAGACTTTATGGAGCAAATTAACGCCAACACTCGCACAACTATTTTATTGTGCTTTTTTGCCTTCATACTGGCGATCGTCCTGGGAATTTTCACATCTCGCTGGGTTGTCACACCAATTACCCGATTGCTGGAAGCTTCCAAAGCTTTAACAAAAATGTCCGAAGCTGCCGACTTCACCTCCGCCGAATTAGACGGCGAAGTCGAAGTCAAAGGCGTCAACGAACTCGGCGTCTTAGCTCAGTCCTTCAACCAGATGGCCAGACAATTGCGATCGTCTTTTGTAGCGCTAGAACGAACCAACTCCAGTTTAGAACAGCGAGTAGCAGAGCGGACTGCCGAACTCGAAGCCACCGAAGCAGAATTGCGGGCTTTGTTTGCAGCCATGAACGAATTAATTGTAGTTGTGGATGCCACCGGCCGCTATTTGAAAATCGCGCCCACAAATATGTCGGTGCTCTACAAACCAGCAGCAGAATTAGTTGGTAAAACTATCGGAGAGCTTTTTCCGCAAGCTACAGCCGACAATTTTCTCAACCACATTCGAGCAGCTTTAGATAGTCAGCAAACAGTTAGCATCGAGTACGATTTAACCATTAACGATCGCGAAATTTGTTTTGCAGCCAGCATTTCGCCGCTTTCAGAAGAATCCGTAATTTGGGTGGCTCGCGATATTACCGAACAGAAGCGAGCCGAATCAGTGCGGCGGATGAGGCAAAAACAATTGCTCAAACAAAATACGATTTTGCTAGAATTGGCAAGAAATAAAGCGCTATATCGAGGCGATTTGCAAGTAGCTTTGAGAGAAATCACCGAAGCGGCGGCTCATACCCTAGATGCAGAAGCAGCCGGAGCGTGGTTGTACGACGAAAGTCGATCTAAATTGCAATGTCTCGACCAATTTCACCGCAGCAACGGCGAGCATTCCCAAGGTGCCGAACTCGCAGCACCAGACTATCCAGCTTATTTTAAAGCTTTGGAAGAAGACCGGACGATCGCAGCCGACGACGCTCTCTCAGATATCAGAACCAGAGAATTTGTGGCATCTTACTTTGCACAAAGCGGCACCACATCAACCTTAGATGCGCCAGTGCGACTGGGAGGCCAAACAGTCGGAGTCATCTGTATCGAACAGGTGGGAATTGCTCGCCACTGGACAGTAGAAGAACAAAATTTTGCTGCTTCCCTCGCAGATTTGGTATCATTGGCGATCGAAGCCAGCGATCGCGATCGGACACAAAACGCCCTGCGTCAAGCAGAACAAAAATACCGCAGCATCTTTGAAAACGCAGTCGAAGGCATTTTTCAAACCACCCCCGAAGGTCGCTTCTTGAGCGTAAATCCATCCTTAGCCCGCATCTACGGCTACGCCACTCCCGAAGAATTGACATCAAATCTCACCAACATCAGACAGCAAACTTACGTCAATCCTCAACAACGCGAGAAGTTTATGCGAGTGATGAAAGAATCTGGACAAATTTCGGGGTTTGAGTCAGAAGTTTACCGCGTTGACGGCAGCATAATTTGGATTTCCGAAAGCGCCCGTGCAGTGTGCGACACGCGCGGTGAGGTAATCTACTATGAAGGTAGTGTCGAGGATATTAGCGATCGTAAAGTCTTTGAATCCGCCTTGCAACTCGCCCTAGAAGCAGCCGAAGCAGCCTCCACCGCAAAAAGCGCATTTTTAGCAAACATGAGCCACGAACTGCGGACACCCCTCAATGCCATCATCGGCTACAGCGAAATGCTCCAAGAAGAAACCGAAGAATCCGGCTACAATGAACTCACCCCAGACTTAGACAAAATCCGCACATCCGGCCGACACTTGCTATCGCTAATAAACGACATTCTCGACATTTCTAAAATCGAAGCCGGTCGCATGGATCTCTACTTAGAAACCTTCGACATCGCCACCTTAATTGAAGAAGTCGCCGACACCGCCGCGCCACTAATTGAGAAAAATCATAACACTTTAAACTTACAGCAAATAGGCAATATCGGCACTATGCACGGTGACATTACCAAACTGAGGCAGATTTTATTAAATTTGCTGAGCAATGCCGCCAAATTCACTCACAATGGTACAATTACCCTCAGCGCCAGCCGAGAACAAATCGCAGGCTACAGCAGCGAAGCGACACCAGAAAACAGTTTGGAACCTGCGGTAAATTCTCCATCCTCAAATCCCAGTAAAGAATTTTTAGTAGTTAATTGTACAGATACAGGAATTGGCATGAATCCAGACGAATTGCAGCACATTTTCCAACCCTTTATCCAAGCAGACGCTTCTACCACTCGCAAATACGGCGGCACTGGTTTGGGACTAGCAATCAGCCAGCGTTTTTGCCTCATGATGGGTGGCAATATTTCCGTAAAAAGTCAAGTCGGTGTTGGTTCTACCTTTACCATCCGCTTACCTGTTAATACTTAAATTGGGAATTGGGAATTGGGAATTGGGAATTGGGAATTGGGCATTGGGAATTGGGAATTGGGAATTGGGAATTGGGCATTGGGAATTGGGAATTGGGCATCACCCTAGTGTCATTGCGAACGAAGTGAAGCAATCGCAGGGACGCTAGCAATTGCGACACCAACGCGAACAATGACAAATAATACAAAAAAGCAGCAATAATAGACCTCTTGCAAAAAAGATATATGTTATAATCAGAGGTCTTGAATTAAACTCCCCTAATTGTGGAACAGGCCCGACAGCCTGTTATTCACAGGCTTTTTGGGAGATGCTTAATCAACTCTCAGCAAAACTTTTCATTATATCAGAAAAATATTTTGCAAGAGGTCTAATACCAAAAATGGGTAGTAACCCGGATTTGGTATTACCCATTTCCAGTGCATCAATGCCCTATGCCCTATGCCCTATGCCCCATAACCAATTACCTTTGAATGCTTCTCGGATCGAGAGCATCCCGCAACCCATCCCCCAATAAATTGAACGCCAAAACAGTCAAAATAATCAGCGTCGCCGGAGGCCAAACCAACCAGGGCTGCAACACTAAAATTGAAGCATTCGTAGACAAAGATAGCAAATTTCCCCACGAAGGATCGGGCTGTTGAATTCCCAAACCAATCAAACTCAAAACCGACTCCGCCACAATAAAACCCGGAACCGACAAAGTAGCAGAAATAATTACATAAGTTGCAGTTTGTGGCAACACGTGGCGGACAATAATATAAATTGGGTTGGCACCCATAGCCCGCGCCGCTTGCACAAATTCTAGCTGTTTAATTGACAGTACCTGACCGCGAATTACCCGCGCCAAACTCGCCCAACTGATAAATGAAGTAATCAGCACAATCAATATAAATCGCTGAGCGCTTGTCAATCCGGGGGGAAGGACTGCTGCTAGAGCTACTAATAAATAAAGACCGGGAATCGTCATCAATACTTCGGCAAAGCGCATTAAAATACTGTCAATCCAACTGCCAAAATAACCAGATATTCCTCCGATTAACAATCCTAAAGGAAAGGAAATTGCTATGCCAACCAAACCAATACTGAGGCTAATGCGGCTGCCCTGTACTAAGCGACTGAATTGATCGCGAGCTTGTTCATCAGTTCCTAAAAGGTTAATTTTACCTTCTCCTGTAGTGCCAAACAGGTGGATATCCAAAGGTAAAATTCCTAAAAACTTATAGGGAGAACCTTTGACAAACAAACCGACAGCAGAGGGTTTTTGCCAATCTACAATTACCTCGCGAGCGCCCGTATTCGCATCCACTGGCCCCTGAGCAGTCGGGTAAACGTGGGGGCCGATAAATCGCCCGTCTTTGGTGCTTAAATAAATCTGAGTTGGTGGCAGTAAGGAACCGTTTAATTGAGAGTCGTAGGGGTCGTAGGGAGCCACAAATTCGGCGAAAAGTGCGACTGTATAAAAAATTAACAGCACTACGGCTCCCAACCGAGCTAGAGGATTATTTTTAAGATTTTGCCACCATTTCATAAGTTTTAGGTTTGAGATTTTAAGTTGGTTCGTAGTAAGGACTTTAGTCCTCCCAGGTTCGTAGTAAGGACTTTAGTCCTCCCAGGTTCGTAGTAAGGACTTTAGTCCTTCCAGGTTCGTAGTAAGGACTTTAGTCCTTCCAGGTTCGTAGTAAGGACTTTAGTCCTCCCAGGTTCGTAGTAAGGACTTTAGTCCTCCCAGGTTCGTAGTAAGGACTTTAGTCCTCCCAGGTTCGTAGTAAGGACTTTAGTCCTCCCAGGTTCGTAGTGAGGACTTTAGTCCTCCCAGGTTCGTAGTAAGGACTTTAGTCCTCCCAGGTTCGTAGTAAGGACTTTAGTCCTCCCAGGTTCGTAGTAAGGACTTTAGTCCTCCCAGGTTCGTAGTAAGGACTTTAGTCCT
>NZ_JAAFKG010000075.1:17025-27132 GCF_013299185.1 Microcoleus sp. bin48.metabat.b7b8b9.023
ACTTTAGTCCTCCCAGGTTCGTAGTAAGGACTTTAGTCCTCCCAGGTTCGTAGTAAGGACTTTAGTCCTCCCAGGTTCGTAGTAAGGACTTTAGTCCTCCCAGGTTCGTAGTAAGGACTTTAGTCCTTCCAGGTTCGTAGTGAGGACTTTAGTCCTCCCAGGTTCGTAGTAAGGACTTTAGTCCTCCCAGGTTCGTAGTAAGGACTTTAGTCCTCCCAGGTTCGTAGTAAGGACTTTAGTCCTTTCTTAACGTAATCAGTAGCAAGGGCTGAATTCGTTACTAATAAAAATTTTACGGACTGAAGTCCTTACTACAAACCTTATTAGTAAGGCAATCAGTAGCAAGGGCTGAATTCGTTACTAATAAAAATTTTACGGACTGAAGTCCTTACTACGAACCTTAAACTATTTTTTTTCATCGGCTACCAAAATTATTCTATTTTCATTTTCCGCAATTTTCCCCAATTCTTCGCCGTTAAAAGGATTGTAGAAAAACGAACCTGTTTGCGGAGGTAATTTGGGATTGAGTACAATTTCCACGATACTTTTGACCACCCCAGTTAGGGGAATTGCCAGGATAACTCCTAATAATCCTCCCACTCTACCTCCTAACAGCAAAGCTGTAAAAATAATTACCGGGCTCAATCCGGTTAGATTGCCCATAATTCGGGGTGCTACTAAATTATCCTTGATTTGCTGGAGACCGATCGCAACTGCCAACACTTGCAGCGCCAACCACCAATCAATAAACGCTACAATTATACTAACAGTGCCGATGCCCAGCGTCGCTCCGATAAACGGAATTATTTCTGTCAATCCGATAAACACGGCAAACAACAGAAAAAATGGCACTTGCAGCCACCAAAAAGCCAGAGTTAGCGAAGTCGCCATAAAGAGTCCCAGCAATAACTGTCCCGAGACAAATCGCTGGAGGTTTCGCTGCAAAGTCTCTGTGAGAACATAGCGAATATCTGGCGAAAAAATGCTGGTCAAACCCTGCCACACTCTTTGACCGTCTAGCAGCATATAAAATGAAATTACCAGGATAAAAATTAAGTCGAGAAACCAGTTAACTGTACCGACAACTAAGCCTAAACTTGTACCTGCGATTGATTGTACTTGTTCCTGGACTTTGGCTGATAACTGCTGTTCCAATATTTGCACGTCAAATGGTAAATTGCGATCGGCACTCCATGCTTGAAATTCGCCTAACTGCTGCCGCGCCGACTCCAGCAATTCCGGGAATCTTACCCCCAACTGCCTCGCTTGGCTGAACACCGGCGGCACAATAGTTAGACCGATTACTACTACTACCACACCCGCAGCCAAATAGACCAGCCCCGCAGCTAGTCCTCGCGGCAAAAATACTTGCAGTCTGATTACTGCATAATTTAATAAAAATGCAATCAGTCCCGCTGTTACTAAAATGCTGACCAGTTCCCCAACATAATTGATAGCAGTCAGGGTAAACCATCCAGTCACTAGCACTAGCAACCAAGTAATTAGAAACTGTTGGACGGGAGTAAATACACTATTCATTGTGATTTTTGTAAATTAAACTGGCATAATTTTTTCAGCCGATGTGCCGTATTCTACAACAAACACATTATTATAGCTCGATACAGTTAAGTTGAACCCGGAGATCCCCCCTAACCCCCCTTGAAAAAGGGGGGGACAAGAGCATTCTCTTTCATCCCCCGACTATCCGGGGGAGTAGGGGTATGCTGCAAGGATCTCGGGCCAATAAACAGTTTTAACAATGGCGTATTGCATTATAGATTAGCAATAATCAGTTCAAGATTAGACTGAATTCTCTCAGTATTGATGAGTTGCTGACTGAAAAAGTGCTCCAGAGATAATATAAGCCCGATCGCCCTGCAAGCGATCGCAAATTACGCTAAGATTGCTCTGCATCAAAATCTCGATCGAGCAAAGGTCGATCGCACTTTCCTTCATCCAAATCGCCACGAGCAGGTGAAAAGCTCTCACACTCACCCACAAGGAGGAGGCGCGACCGATCGCACACTCAGCTAAAATAAATTAGATATTAAAACCGCAATCTTTCTTTACAATATCAAAAACCCCAGGCTCAAACCGACGGGAGGAACTACCGTGACGAATCAAGTTTTTTCAGAAGCAGAAGAACAGGAACCTCTTTCCCCCGTGCAAAGCGGGCGAGACAGGAACTCCGCAGTGGATGCGCCTGAAACTGGCATCTCAGATACCTCTGGCTGGCACTTCTCCTCTGAAGAAGATGAACGAGAAATAGCCTTAGAAGTTCCAGACGAACAATCAGAAGTTTCCGAAGCTGAAGAACCAGAAGTTCCTCCCAGTAAAGGACTCAGGTGGCCGACGCTGTTGGCGGGCGCAGGTATTGGTGTAGCTGCAACGCTGCTAGCAGTACACTTGACTGCGGGCCAGAAGAGCGCGCGTCCCCCAGTTGCAGCCCCAGCGGCGGCTCAGCAGGGAACGCCTCAGACGGTGACAGTGGCTGCTGTGGAATCGGCCGAGGTGGCTCAAACTCTGGAAGCGACGGGGACTGTGGCGCCCTACGATTTGCTGCCGGTGCTGCCGCAAGCCAACGGTTTGCAAATCAAGCAGGTTTTGGTAAAGGAAGGGGATGCGGTAGAAAAAGGTCAGGTAATGGCGGTTTTGGATGATTCGGTGCTGCGATCGCAAATTGCCGAAGCTACTGCTAAGGTACAATCGGCCGATTCTACGGTAGAACAAGCGCAAGCTCTGGTGCAACAAGCCCAGTCAGCCCAACAAGAAGCCCAAGCCGGTGTTGCTCAAGCCCAAGCCGGTGTTGAAAAAGCCATCGCTGACGCAGCGCAAGCCAAAACAGGCGTCGGCCAAGCCCAAGCGGGTGTCGAGCAAGCCAAGGCGGGTGTCGAGCAAGCTAAGGCGGGGATTGCTTCTGCTGAGGCTAAGTTAGCTCAGGCTCAAAGAGAAGTAAATCGCACCCAAAATTTGGCTTCTCAGGGAGTAATCAGCCAGCAAGATTTGGAAAAGCGCAAGACGGAGCGAGATACTGCTGTTCAAGATGTGAACAAAGCTAAGGCTGATTTGAATAAAGCTTTGGAAGAACAGAACAAAGCGGCCGAAGAAGTGCGATCGGCTCAAGCTAAAGTAGCTACGGCAGAAGCTAATATCAGTACGGCGAGAGCGGCCCTCAGCAGCGCCCGCGCTAAAGTAAATACGGCCGGCTCTGCTATCAGCAGCGCGCGCGCAAATGTGGGAAATAACGCAGCAGGTGTTCGCAGCAATGAAGCGCAAGTCAAACAGTTGCAAACTCAAATCGAACAAACTATTGTCCGAGCGCCGGACAGCGGTATTGTATCTGAAAGAATTGGTCGAGTTGGTGATGTTTCTTCGGGAAGTCAAAAACTATTTTCGATTATTCGAGGAAACAAGCTGGAACTGCAATTAAAAGTGCCAGAAACTCAGGTTTCTCAAGTTAAGCCGGGAACGGCGGTGCAGATTACTTCGGATTCTGACAAGCGGATTAAGTTGTCGGGAACTGTGCGAGAAATTTCGCCGTTAGTTGACCCGCAAAATCGGCAGGCTACGGTGAAAATTGATTTGCCTACAAGTGAGTTTTTGCGATCGGGAATGTTTTTGCGTGCCTCGATTTCTACGACGACGGCTCAAGGTTTGAAAGTTCCTGCTAAGGCTATTTTACCACAGTCTGACGGCAGTTCTATTGTTTACAAACTTGTGGGCGAGGATAAGGTGCAGGCTCAACCTGTGGAAGTTGGGGAGATTACTGGGGGCGCGGTTGGCGATTTGACGAGTGCTAAGGTTCAGATTAAAAAGGGGTTGAAGGCGGGCGATAAAGTGGTTGTTGCTGGAGCGGGTTATCTTAAGAATGGCGATCGAATTAAGGTTAGCAGTCAGTAATTCAGTTGACAGTTGACAGTTGACAGTTGACAGTTGACAGTTGACAGTTGACAGTTGACAGTTGACAGTTGACAGTCATTATTTATTGTAGGGTGCGTCAGGTGAGAATTTGGCGACGACAGACTAATAATTTTCCCCTGACGCACCTTACGAATTATTCGTTACTATATATTTTAAGAGGGCTCGCATCCCAACAACATACCTCTTGTTAGTTACTATATATTTTAAGAGGGCTCGCATCCCAACAACATACCTCTTGTTAGTTACTATATATTTTAAGAGGGCTCGCATCCCAACAACATACCTCATAAGATATTTGGAGCGGGCTCTCCGGCCCACTCCACAATAATTTAAATAATCAGATTAGTTAGTAGATATTTGGAGCGGGCTCTCCGGCCCACTCCACAAGAATTCCAAGAATAAGAACTATATTACCAATGACCAATGACCAATGACCAATGACCAATGACCAATTCCCAATTCCCAATTCCAATTATGTCTTTTAATATTTCGGCTTGGTCAATCAAACAGCCTGTCCCCACGATTGTTTTATTCTTAATTCTGACAATCGGGGGATTAGTATCCTTTCCCGTTTTAGGTATTGATGATTCACCTAACATCGATGTGCCTTCAGTTTCCATATCTGTCAGCCAACCGGGGGCAGATCCAGCCGAACTTGAATCTCAAGTTACGAAAAAAGTAGAAGACGCTGTGGCGGGTTTGGGTAATATTGACCACATTATTTCTACTGTTAATGATGGTTCTTCTAATACGACAGTTAACTTTTTGTTGGGCACAAATAGCGATCGCGCTACGAATGATGTCAGAAATGCGATCGCCCAAATTCGCCAAAGCCTGCCCCAAGACATCAACGATCCAGTCGTCAAGCGGGTGGAATTTGCCGGTAGTTCCATTATGTCCTACGCCGTCGTTTCCGATCGCCAAACGGTAGAACAGCTAAGCGAATTAATCGACCAAAACATCAGCCGCGTCCTGTTGTCGGTCAAAGGTGTCGCTCAAGTGCAGCGCATTGGAGGCAGGGACAGGGATATTCGAGTTGATTTAAACCCTGAACAACTGCAAAGTTTGGGGATTACAGCTACCCAAGTTAACGACCAAATTCGCAATTTCAACATCAATCTGCCAGGGGGACGCACTGAAATCGGCAATTCCGAGCAAACAGTCCGCACCATCGGTAGTGCCAAAACTATCGAACAGTTGAAAGCTTATCAAATTACTTTGCCGAAAGGCGGTTTTGTGCCGCTTTCTAGCTTAGGAAAAGTTGAGGAAGGCTATGCAGAAGCGCGTCAGGGCGCGCGGCTCAATAACAAGCCTGTTGTAGCTTTTGCTATCCTCCGCAGCACCGGCAGCACTCTCGTGACTGTGGAAGAAGCGGTGCGGGCAACTGTTAAGAAAATGGAAAAAACTTTGCCGCCGGATGTCAAGCTGGAACTGATTTATACTTTAGCCGATCACATCCGAGATTCCTATGAAGCTTCTGTTGATGCTTTAGTTTTGGGGGCGGTTTTAGCGATTGTCACGATTTTTATATTTCTGCGGGATTGGCGGGCGACTTTGATTGCTGCTGTAGCCCTGCCGCTGTCGGCAATTCCTACTTTTGCTGTGCTGAGGATGGTAGGATATACGCTTAATGGCATGACTTTGTTAGCGCTGTCGCTGGTGGTGGGTATATTAGTCGATGATGCGATCGTCGAAATTGAAAATATTGAACGGCACGTCAGGATGGGGAAAACGGCTTATCAAGCTGCTTTGGATGCTTCTGCTGAAATTGGTTTAGCTGTCGTTGCTACCACGATGACGATTGTTTCGGTGTTTGCGCCGGTGGCTTTTATGCCGGGAATTCCGGGTCAGTTTTTTCGACCTTTTGGGGTGACGGTTTCGGCTTCGGTGTTATTTTCGCTGTTAGTAGCCCGCACTGTAACTCCGATGATGGCGGCTTATTTGTTTAAGGATAGCGGACACGAGGCGGAACTCAAAAAAGACCAACTTTCCTATCAGTACCGCCGACTTTTGACTTGGGCGCTGAAGCATCGGGCGATCGTCCTAATTTTAGCTGTTGCTTTGTTTTTCGGCAGCGTGCAATTAATTCCTTTCATTCCGACTGGTTTTATCGATCGCGATGATACCGGACTTTCGACTGTTTCCATTGAATTGCCGCCCGGTTCCACCTTGTCACAGACAGATTTAGCAGTGCAGCAAGCAACTAAATTATTGCTCGCCCATCGGGCCGTAGAAAGCGTTTTGGAGACCGAAGGCGCTCCGACAGTATCCGGGGGCCCAGGTGGTGGCGGAGGGGGCGCTAGCGGCGTAAATACAGCCAGTCTATATGTGAAATTGAAACCCGCCAATCAGCGGATCGGACAACAGAAGTTTGAGGAGGAAATGCGGCCGAAACTTGCCGATGTTCCCGGTGTGCGGCTGAGTTTTGCTCAAGGGCGTGTGGGCGGTAGGAAGCAAATGTCGATCGTCCTCAAGAGCGAAAATGCGGAAGCTTTAACTAAAACTGCGGAAACTCTGACGCAACAAATGAGGCAAGTTCCGGGACTGATTGAGGTACAATCTAGCGCGAGTTTAGTCAAACCGGAAATTTTGGTAAAACCCGATCCTCTTCGGGCGGCGGATCAGGGTATTTCGGTGCAGCAAATTGCTCGCACTGCTTCTTTGGCAACGATTGGAGATATTGACTCAAATCTTGCTAAGTTTGATTTGCCCGATCGACAAATTCCGATTCATGTGATGTTAGCGCCACAGTTTCGCAGCGATATCGAAACAATTAAGAATCTGCAAATACCCGGTAAAAACAATACTTTGGTACCCTTGAGGGCAGTGGCGGATATTGCTTTGGGTAGCGGGCCTTCTCAGATCGATCGCTATGACAGAGCTCGTCAAGTATCTGTAGAAGGCAATTTGTTGCAAGGCACAACATTGGGAGAAGCTGTTGCTGCGGTGAAAAAACTGCCTGTAATGAATCCTTTACCCCCTGGAGTGGAACAAGAATCTTCGGGCGATGCAAAAGTTATGCAGGATATTTTCAGCGGTTTTGCGGGGGCCTTGGGAACGGCGGTACTGTTTATTTATGGTGTGTTGGTGCTGTTGTTTGCCAATTTCTTGCATCCGATCACAATTATGGCGGCATTACCTTTATCTTTGGGTGGCGCGCTGTTGGGGCTTTTGGTAGGACAAAAATCTCTCGGTTTGTACGCTTTGATTGGTGTAGTCTTGCTGATGGGAATTGTGACAAAGAATTCGATTTTGCTGGTGGATTACGCGATTATGAATCAGAAGGAAGGCGAACCGATGTATGAGGCGACACTAGATTCTGGTGTAGCGCGGTTGCGGCCGATTTTGATGACAACGATCGCCATGATAGCTGGCATGGTGCCGATTGCGCTGGGAATTGGCGCGGGATCTGGGGTGCGGAGTCCGATGGCGATGGCGGTAATTGGCGGTTTGATGACTTCTACGCTATTAACTCTGGTGGTGATTCCGGTGGTTTATACCTATATGGATGGTTTGCAAGTCTGGATTTTCGATCGGGTGCGGGGGAAGAAAAGAAGGGAAGGGCGATCGAATATCTCCGGGTAGGGAAACGGGTACTGCCGTCTCCTCCTGCGTCAGGAGACGGCTTTTGGAGTGTACGGTGCGTCAGATCTCAGGTTTGTCCGAAAAATTCCGGCTTTCTCAAGTGACGCACCCTATTAATTTTGCCGCCATGGGCGATCGACAACCCCCAAAAATTAATTTTCAAAATCATTGACTCAAAATCACAAAATCGTCGTATAATGTTTATCTAGTCATGGTTTACCGCAATCCCTAAAAAGTAAAAGCCAGTAAAACAGACTAAGCGCGGGCGTAATTCAGTGGTAGAATGTCAGCTTCCCATGCTGGACGTCGTGGGTTCGAGCCCCACCGCCCGCTTTAACTGAATTTTCATATTTATATGAAAATTAATTAGTGCTATCAATTCGATCTATGGCTAATTTCTTAACCGCTGCATTATATAAGTTCGTTGAACTATCCGATTTTGCCGACCTGAAAGCACCGCTAATCGATTGTTGCGATCGCAACAACGTCAAAGGCACCATCTTGTTAGCAGCCGAAGGCATCAATGGCACGATCGCAGGTTCATCCGAGGGCGTGCGCGCAGTGCTCGCATTTTTGCGTAGTGACGCACGTTTTGCTGATTTGGTTCACAAAGAATCTTTCTCAGAAAAAGCACCGTTTTACCGCCTGAAAATCCGCTTAAAACGCGAAATCGTCACCATGGGAATACCCGATATTAATCCATCTCTCATGGCTGGCAAATATGTCAAGCCCGATGAATGGAATCAATTGCTTGACGATCCTGATGTTGTCGTAGTTGATGTGCGTAACGACTACGAAGTATCTATGGGTACTTTTGCAGGCGCGATCAATCCCAAAACCAAAAGCTTTTCTGAGTTACCTGAATGGGTGCAGCAAGAAACTGCTTTGCGCGATAAACCCAAGGTGGCAATGTTTTGCACGGGTGGCATTCGCTGCGAAAAATCTACTGCTTTTTTGCGATCGCAAGGTTTTCAGGAAGTCTATCATCTCGAAGGCGGAATTTTAAAATATTTGGAAACGGTTCCGGAAGCAGAAAGTCGTTGGGAAGGTGAATGTTTTGTCTTTGATGAACGGGTGTCTGTTGTTCACGATTTAAAACCTGGTAACTATGAACTTTGTCGCGGTTGTCGTCACCCGATTAGTGAGGAAGATAAGGCTTCTGAATTTTTTGTGCTGGGCGTGAGTTGTCCTCATTGTCATGACTCGAAAACCGAAGCTAAAAAACAAGCTTTATTAGAGAGGCAGCATCAGATTGAGCTTGCTAAGCGTCGCAACCAAGTACATATGGGCGCGTGCTATGATGCTAAGGAAAAATTCGATAGTGCGATCGACTAAAAGGTATGTTGTTGGGATGCGAGCCCCAAGAGCGCTGAAGCGCAACTACGTACCAAGAAAGGTATGTTGTTGGGATGCGAGCCCTAAGAGCGCTGAAGCGCAACTACGTACCAAGAAAGGTATGTTGTTGGGCCCCGGCCCTAAGAGCGCTGAAGCGCAACTACGTACCAAGAAAGGTATGTTGTTGGGCCCCGGCCCTAAGAGCGCTGAAGCGCAACTACGTACCAAGAAAGGTATGTTGTTGGGATGCGAGCCCCAAGAGCGCTGAAGCGCAACTACGTACCAAGAAATGACTAATGACTAATGACAACTGACTGTATGTCACAAATATATCCAATTTTATATTCATTCCGCCGCTGTCCCTATGCTATGCGCGCCCGCTTAGCGCTGATGGTTAGCAATCGCGTGTGTGAGTTGCGAGAAGTTGTTTTGCGAGACAAACCACAAGCAATGTTAGATGTATCTCCAAAAGGTACAGTACCGATATTGATTGATGTTGGCGGCCGCGTACTCGATCAAAGTATTGATATCATGTTGTGGGCGTTGGAACAACACGATCCCGAAAAATGGTTGATGCCCAAGGAAGGTTCTGTTGCAGAAATGCTCGAACTTATTTCTCAATTTGATTATGGATTTAAATATCATCTTGACCGTTATAAATATCCCGAACGTTATGCTGGTGTTGATGCCCGAGCACATCGGGATGAATGTGCTTTATATCTGGGGAAACTCAATGCTAAATTAATCAAGAATAAATATTTGTTTGGTAATAATGTAGCATTGGCTGATATGGCGATCGCACCTTTTGTCCGTCAATTCGCCCATACCGATAAAATTTGGTTCGAGGAACAGCCTTGGATTCCCCTACAAGCTTGGTTGACAGCCTTCACCGACTCGGAAATTTACGCTAGTGTGATGCAGAAATACCCGAAATGGGAATCGGGGAATGCAGCCGTTGTTTTTGGGCGATTGTAATTACTTATCAAGCCGTTTGTAGTGAGGACTTTAGTCCGCATCCAAGAGAGGACTAAAGTCCGAACGATCGAACGTTGTGGTTTGATCGTTCGGACTTTAGTCCGCATCCAAGAGAGGACTAAAGTCCGAACGATCGAACGTTGTGGTTTGATCGTTCGGACTTTAGTCCAATGGCACTGAAAAAGGCTTAATCACCTTCGTAGTCTAGCTTTCAAGACAGAGCGAGGTTCCTGCATTCGACGATACGGTTTCGGTCGGAGTTTCAAAACTCTGGGCTCCGAACGTTCAGGT
>NZ_JAAFKG010000076.1 GCF_013299185.1 Microcoleus sp. bin48.metabat.b7b8b9.023
AGAATGGACTACTGGGTAATGCTGAGTGACCGAGATAGTTGAGTATTTCTACTCATTTTTGTCTCGGATGATTCACTTTTACTCCCTCAATCCCCCTATGTGCCAGTTGGGGGTGCGGAATGTGGGTTCTAAATCTCCTCGACTTAAGTTAGCTCCTTCTAAATCAGCTTTGTGGAAGTTGCAGCCAATGGCACGAATACCGTGCAAGTCAGCTTGATGCAATTTGGCGCTCGCGAAGTTTGCACTTTCGGCGCGAGCCAAACTCAGCACCGCCCAATTGAGGTTGGCTTGGCTGCAATTAGCCTCTTTTAAGTTAGCTTTTGAAAGGTTTGTTCCTTCTAAATTAGCTTTCCACAGTACAGCAGCTTGAAAATTAATTTCTGATAGATTCATGCCGCTTAAATCGACTCCTGTGAGATTCGTATAGCTGAAATCCCTCTGTCCTCGATCGAATTCGTCGCGAAACTGCGAGGTATTCATTTGTTTGCGGTTAGAAGTTGCGTTAAAAGATGTCATCATGGCTGTTTTCCTGAGTTATTTTGAGTTTGTTGAGTTGGCAGTCACTCTCTTGATTGGAGAGTGGCTAAAGGTGAGAAGTTATTGATATGATTTGGGAGTCACGAACTTAGTACCGCCTGCGATTTTGCGCTGGAGTGCTTGCTGGAGGAAGTTACCTAAAAAGTCCGCGGCACTGGGAGCAAATTCGAGGTATTTGTGCAGTCGGTGGAAGTTCCCGATTTTGCCTTCTGCTGGCACAAATTCTTCGATCAGTTCGCGAACTTGCAGGTGTTCCGCGAGGTACTGGCGGATGTATTTGAGGTCGTTGATAGATTTGCGAAGGTTTTCTGCCTCTATTTCTTCTGGGGTCGATCGCGATTTCCAGAATCGGAACTGTGGTTGAACGGCGCGCTCTTCGGCGGTATCGAGGAGGCATTCTGCGGCTTTGAGGAAACGCTGAGTTTCTTGGCGGATGCCCGATCGCACTTGTTGTTCGATATCGTCTGTGAGGTATTTCTGGGTAAGTGCATCCGCTAATTCATTTAGTAGAATTTGAATTGCTTCAGAAGCTGTCAGGATGTCAGCTTGTTCGCGTTGCAAGTTTTGCAGGAGAATGTCGCAGTGATTTGGGAGGATGGACGATCCTTCGGGCGCATTTTCCACTTCGTAAACTTGGTCTAAAAACTGTACCAATTCCGGGTAATCAATGCGTCCGGTTTGCTGCAACTCAGTGATATAGAGGCTTAGCAAGCGGATTTTGTATTCTGAGTCGGATGTAGATCGCAGCGGCTGCACAACCGGGTTTTCTGAGTCTGGAACTAGGGAGATGCGGGTTTTGGCGGGGCTGGGATGTTGTGAGTTGATCATGTTGACCTCTTTGATGGGCGATTGCTAATTTTTTGGGTGAGGGGGCGCGGGGAAAGGAAGTTGTCGCGCACCCTGCAATTAGTTGAGATGGCTGTCGCTGTCAGAGTGGGGGCGGATGTCAGCAAAGGTTTCTACCTGGGCTGTGAGTTCCCGGCGGCGGGCTTCCAGCCAGAAGTCTCTCTGAAGCTTGACTGTATCGCTGAAGGATTTTGCGGTATCCTCGCGGAAAGCAAGGGCGATCGTCATCGCGCAAGCATAGCCGCTAGTAATCACCGACAGCAGCAGCATGAATAAGGGGAAACCCATTCCTGCGATGTCGCCACTCAGGAGTTTGTTCGTGCAACTGAGGATTGCCATTCGCGTTGCTTCAATCCCCGAGGCAATTTCACCCGCTGGGGTAAAGTGCTGTTGGTAAACTAGGGGCATTTTTTGTTTGAGAAATTCCAGATCGTTGCCCATTTGGGAACGGATTACCAGCAACAGTCCGATATTTTTCTTGGCAGTTTCGTAGTTTTGAGAGGCTTCTGTTTCCAGCCGAACGACTTGGCGGCAAGTAGGAAGTTTTTCTAAGGGAAGTTGATTCCAATTGGTACTGCGATCGCCCCAGGTTCCGTACAGTTGCACGTAAAGCGATTCCCATCGCGGATTGGTTCTGTCGAGTTGATTTAATTGCTGTTCTCCCTCTTGGCAGCGTTGCCGAGCTTGTTGATATTGGGGGCTGTCAAATTGCTTGAGGGTTTCGACTTGCTGTACCTGTTTTTGAATCGATTCTGCTGCTTTGAGCTGGCTCAGCCCCGATTGATTGAGCATTAATTCTGTGCCGACTAGAGAGGCGATCGACTGGAGGATATTGATTGATAGGGAGGCATAGATCGCCCATAATTGCCATGTTTTGTTGTATTTTGTACGGGATGAAACAGCCGTCGTCGTGTCGTTAGTGAATTTCAAAATCAGGATGTTGCATAAGGAAGTCAACACCACACCAAAAAAGCCCATGTCCTTAAAGGCAAAGAACAGTAAGGGATAATTTGTGAAGAAGTTAAACAAGCTGCTGACAGTAACTGTGCCCGCAGTCAGTGTTGCTTGCTTCGCCAAGTCTTCGGAAACGACAGCCGTTCCGTGAAAGGCTTTTGGATCGGCGATGAGTAATTCCTTTAATCTGTTCAGAAGTTTTTGCCTGAAATTTTTCGGTTTTTCGGTAGTAGGTGGATTTTTTGCCTGTTCGCGGAGATGGGCATATTTAGGGTCTTGCTCGATGTATACTAATATTTCTTCTATAACTTTGATGGCATTTTGAGAGTTGGTGTTGTTGAGGGCAACTACGTTAGTTTGAGAGGGAGAACTGGGTTTTGTGCTCATGTTTGCAACCTGTTTACTTATTTTTACTTAATTCGTTGACAAGAAAGGAGATTTATGCAGTCAACCCGGAACCGGTAAAAAATTGGGACGATCGGGTTTTTGTTGGTTAAACATCTCTTCGTATTGCCTGTTAGTGCCGATATCTAGCAGCAGGAAGAAGGCTTCAGTTATTTACGAGATAAGCAAAAGGCAATCCTGGCAAGGGTTTCAGAGATAGAGAATGTCTCGATCGGCTTGGCGGTTGCTATATCTGTAATTTCCCACAGGCAACACAAATAAAACAGCGGAGAAGAGGGAGAAATAAAAAAAAGTTAACTCCCTTAACTCCCCTTTTGTGACTCCGATCGGAATTTGAGCCTAAACTACGGAGATCCGCCACAGATAGGCAGTTGCGCCGCTAGCACATTTGTTCTGGCTGGGACATCTCGCCATAACAGAGAGTGTTCCCTGATGTTTCTATATCTGCGATCGCACCAGCTTTTCTGCAAAATGGGAAAATTATTTGATGGCTGTATCGGCGAAATTACTCGAAAATCAAGGATTTTAGTGCGATCGTGCAGGTTGAGTCAAGCAACGAAACCAATCTATAGCCCAATACGGTTCACTTAACACTATTTATGCCCCGGAGATCCCCCTAAATCCCCCTTAAGAAGGGGGACTTTGAGAGCATTCTTGTCCCCCCCTTTTTCAAGGGGGGTTAGGGGGGATCTGTCTTAAGTAAACCGTATTGATCTATAGCCATTGTTGCGGTTGGGTTGAATGCAGTGAAAGCCAACCTACTGATTCTTAGTTAGTTAAGTTTGAATTCACCAACCGCAGAGAACGCTGCCCAATAGAAAGGATCTTGAAAGGGCTTAGAGTTATCTTGAAACATATCAAACATACGATGCAAAGCCATTTTTTGTGCGCTATTCAAAGGTAACTGTTTTCGATCGATCCACAGTTTCAGTTCAGCCATAGTGATATCTCGCAGCCATAATTGAGCTTGAGAAAGTGCTGTAGCTACAGATGTTTGACTTTGCAGATTTTCGTAAAACCTAATCATTAAAAAACTTGTAGAAAAGTCGTTGACTGCCCAAAGGCTACTGACTACACTCGAAGTGCCTGCAAGCAGGAAGCCGCTGGGAAAACCCATGTACTCATCACTTTTACTGGTGAAGTCAATCAACCCACTTTCACAAGCTGAAAGAGTTACTAGGCAACATTGACTGAGATCTAGCTTAAGGATTTCTTCCAATGTCAGGCATTTGTCTAAATTAATTTTTGTACTTTCTAGTGAAAGATTATTTTCACTTGCAGTTCCCTGTAATTGTCCATTTGAGCCTCCAGCCTCAGCTAGAATCAAAGCCGATTCCAGAGGTGATTCAAAGTTAAAGTACCCGTGACAAGAGAAATGGAGGCAATTAGCGTTAAGAAAACGCTGGTTATCTAATATCTCTTTTTTAGTAGCAGCTTCTTTCACTAAGACATAATCGTTAGGAGCAAAGTACCGCCTAATAGTTTCAACTTCAATATCAGTAAAACTTAGGTCTTGGGTAGGGTTTTGAATAGCAAATAAGTGTATCAAATCGGAGCGTTTTTGATTCTGACTTAATTGCAGTAGTTGACAACTAGGAGCATAACTCACACCTCTCAAGAAATGGTCTAGGATATTATGGTTTTGACCTTCATTTAGAGGCAAAGCATGAAGAGGTAGCAGGTGCAGGAAGCGATGGGGTACAAAAATTATTCGGTCACAATCAGCAGGCAAATAGTTGATGACTCGATCGATATGTAGTATTTCAGCGAGATGCTGAAGACGGGCTGAAAGTTGATCTCGCCATTGTCTCGTGTTCTGCCCATAATCCTCCAAGTATTCGCCAAACCAAGTAAGTAAAATTTCTATATCCTCATGGGAGGATTGCAAAACTACAGGACTATTGCCTTGACTGGTAATTATAAAAGTGAAGATTTTATTGCTAACAATATACCATTCTATGATGGCTGTTTTTTCATCAAACTCAAATTTTAGTAAAGCTTGAATTCGATCGAACGAGATTAATTTAACATGGTAACTGAATCTTAAATCATTGTCAGTTGGAATTTTTTTTGTTGGGTAGAGCCCCCGACTGGATAGAATATCCACAAGATTACGGGCTTTGCTGCGTTCGACATATTCAATAGCTCGATCTGGTAGATCGATATTAACGTAGCTTTGGACTATTTTTTCATAAATATCAATGGCTTCTTCAAGAATTTCTTGTTTTCTCAATTCAGAAGCCGCCCAACTCCGACTTTGTTCTACGGCTTCAATTGCTACCGCAAAGCTGTCTATTGCTATGTGCCATAATTCAGCATCAAAAGCTGTATTACCCAGATTTTTTGCTGTTTTCAAACAGTCTAAAGGAAATGTTTGGGGTGTGAAAATTTCTAAAGCTCTTTGATAAGCTTCAATTGCTTCTGCAACATTCTGAGATTTGAAGCCGCAAATTCTGTCACCGTAGGCATTAGCCAAATTACTTTGAGTAGCAGCCCATTGTTCGGGAAAAGCGTCGAGAGTACGGACTTTCAAAGCAGCTTGATAACAACAAATAGCCATTTCCAAATTTTCGGATCTATTTCCTTTTATGCGGGATTGATAGGCTGTACCTAAGTTATTCTGAGTACCAGCCCACTCTTCGGGAAAAGCTTCAAGGGTACGGACTTGTAAAGCAGATTCATAACAACAAATAGCGATTTCCAAATTATCGGCTTTATCCCCCATAATTCTCTCCGAGTATGCCTTGCCTAAATTATTCTGAGTCATCGCCCATTCATAAGGAAATGTCTCGCGAGTGTAAACTGTTAGGACATCATGATAACAAGAGATGGATTTTTCAATATTCTCTGCTCTATTACCTTTGATTCTATCGCTGTAAAATGTAGCCAAATTATTCTGAGTGGCCGCCCACTGTTCGGGAAAAGCTTCACGGCTACGGACTTCTAAAGCAGCTTGATAATAACCAATAGCATTTTCCAAATTCTCGGCTTGATCTCCGCAAATCCTGTCTTGGTAAACAATACCAAGATTATTTATAATCATTGCCCAATCGGAAGGAAATGTCTCGCGAGCGTAAACTTGTAAAGCATATTGATAACAACTAATAGCTATTTCTAAGTTCTCAGCCCTATTTCCTCGAATTCTATCTCTGTAAACTATAGCTAAATTGTTTTGAGTAGCAGCCCACTGTTCGGGAAAAGCTTCACGGCTACGGACTTCTAAAGCAGCTTGATAAAAATAAATAGCCATTTCTAAATTTTCTGCTTTATCTCCCATTATCCGGGATTTATAGGCTGTTCCTAAGTTGTTTTGGGTCGTAGCCCATTGTTCGGGGAACTCGTCGCGACTGTAAACTTCTAAAGCGCTTGTATAGAGTTCGATAGCTCGTTCCAAATTGTCATATAGCATTCCTAAAATGCGATCGCTGTAAGCATTAGCAAGGCTATTTTGCAAGCTAGCCCACTCTTGAGGAAAAGCGGCGCGAGTGTACACTTCTAAAGCTGCGGAGTAACACTGAATAGCTATTTCTAAGTTTTCACTTCTTTGACCTATAATCCTGTGACTGTATGCCCTACCCAAATTCGTTTCACAAAGCGCCCAATTTGCCGAGTATAATTCTCTAGTAAAAAAACTCAATCCAATTTGATAAGCAACGATAGCTAATTCTATATTGACACTTCTACTCCCTAAAGGAAACTGCTGAATTAAATTGCCAAAATTACAAATTATTGAGGCTACAGCTTCAGCTTTGTCGGCAGTCGATTCAGATAATAAAGTAGTTGCCCATTCCCGTAAAGTATCACTTAATTTGACATCCAATTTGTCTAAATTAGATTGTAAAAACTGGTAAACAACCCGTAGATCGGCATCTGTATCGGAAACTAATTGTAAAACCTCTAACAAAAAATGTAAATAATGTAAATCCTGTGGTGATTCAGTTATTGATGGTTTTTCTACTAAGTGTAATATTTGATTTGCAACACTTTGCAGGAAATCGGCTGCATTTTGCTCTCCATTTTCAGCGAGATTTTCTGCTACTTGTGTCATCACCTGAACTAAGCCAGCATCAAGAAGTTCTGAGTTAGCATTTAAGATAGCTGCTTCTTCTCCACTTGGACAGCTTAGCAGTGCTTGTACGAGATGTCGGTAGCCCTGTAGACGCTGCTCGTTCATTCTTGATGCTCGCTTACGCTATTGTCGGATTTGATTTGGTTAATGGGTATCTCCAAAATTCAGGAGGATTGCCACAACAAACAAAAATTGTGCCAGATACAATTTTACCACGGCTATCAGTTTTTCGTCTTTGATAGCTCGATTAAAAAAAGAACTAATCGAACCAATTCTGACATCTGCACCAATTTGGGCTGACAACTTGTCTGATATTTCCTGCCAACTGTATCCATCTAACCGGAGAATGAATATTTCTTGCAGAGCAATATCTGGATGTATTCTCATGGGCTTGCTGAAAATATTTTCAGGATTTTCTAGCGCTATTTCCCGCATTTTTTCCAGAAAAGAAGGTTCGGAGATATCGGACGTAAATTGGTCTAAGTAGGTCGTCTTTGATTCATCACCATCTGCCGATCGAGCATTGCTGATTTGTCTGTCGGCTGACAGTACGATATCAGTGACTTTTTTTCCTTTTTCAGTTCTCTGATGAATCCCTTGGTGACTACCAATGAAATCGATCTGTTTTTTGGACTGAATAAACCTCGCGTAGTTTAATACGTTTCCTTTTTTCGGATCGAACTTCCCCTTTTGTATAAACTCGAAAAGTGCCAAGTCTGTTTCTTGCTTAATGTCTTCCGAAACTTGGTGGTTTTCGGCGAGAGATAAGCTGGGTGAATGCTTTGGGAGTGAAACACGGCTGGGTTTCCTGAGTTGTGAAACCAATCTAGTCAAGGCTAACTGGCGATCGGGACTTTCAAGGGGATGCCTTTGGGCCTCCAAGGCCAGATCGTTCAGGTGGTTGTTCAGTTCGGCTTCGGTGAACTTTTCGTTTGCTTCTGGAGATGGCTGCTTTTCTTTGTCGTCCATAAATCAATACTCCTCTGAGAGTAGAAGTTTTTGAGAACCACCGAGAAGCTATCAAGCCCTTATGTCCGCTTGTTGTTTATAGGTTAGCCACTACGGGTTTTGTCCGACAAGAGTCCGATCGACCTTTTAGTCCCGCGTTCTGCATCACTCTACATACTGTAGTGGTGTGGTTTGCTATTATCTAGAAATATCGCCAAATTTCTGCAAGTTACTAAAATTTTTTTCTGCTGTGGGAATCCCTGATGGCTGTATCTGGCTGCAAGCCTTACACCATAAAGCTTTTAAGTAGGTACTCACAAGCAGTTGACAGTTGACAGTTACGTATGAGAATCAAAAGGAATATATTTTTGCACCAATTTCCAATCTTCAACTGTGGATTGTACGGCGAATGGTGCTAATGTTGCTACGGCAATCGCCCATCGCCAGAATGCCAGACCGATCGGCAAAATATCCTGATTTAAAGCTCTAGCAACGATGAAGTTTCCCGCCCAAATAACAGTCGCAGCTACTCCTAAAAAATAACCCATTGATATTTTCTTATTCATTTAGTTGGGTTGATTTTTATGACTATTTTTGGCCAGCTTCATTTGAATTAAGCTAAATAACGGAACGAGATACAAATAAAAGGCATAGGGGATAAAATCCGAATTTACACTCAAGACAGTTGCCGGAACTAAGCCTGCAATATTCCAAGGAATTAAGGGAGAAATCACAACAGCGGTATTTTCTAAGTCTACAGCAAGTTGAGCGCCATCTAATTTTTGTTGGCGGTACTTTGATTCGACTAATTGATGAGTCAAGATAATTGCGATCGTCTGCGTGCAGCCAAATGCTGCTGAGAAAATGCTAATTACTGTCGTTCCCAAGAATAAATCTCCTCTGGTTCGAGCTTTATTGAGATACACTTCCACAAATTCTAAAATCCTCGTCCCCGCAAAAATGCCGGCAAATGCTGTCGAGACAACTACAACTAATGAAACCTTAGCCATAGACAAAATCCCGCCTCCCGCCACAATATCTTTTAAACTAGAAGTTGATGCTAATTTAAATCCGCCGATCGCAAATTGCAGAATCTCGATCGCTGAATAACCTTGAACGAAAAAGGCGATCGCACTTCCGGCAACGATACTAACAGCCATCGCGATTTTGACTTCGACTCGCAGTACACAAAGTATGAGAATTGTCAAGGCTGGCAGCAAAGTTATCGAATTAAGATTGAAGGCTGTGCCTAGTTCCAAAGCCAAATTGTTGCCGGAAAGTTCGACGGGATTTGAAGCGGATAAAATTAAATACAACAGGCTGGAAACGAGGAAGGGTAATAAGCCCGTCACCGCCATGTTTTTGAGATTGGTATAAATTTCGGTTTTGGTAAGGATGGCAATCAAAATAGCGCTCGAAGACATCGGAGAACACCGATCGCCCACATAAGCTCCCGCCACAATTGCCCCGGCGATAATATTCGGATTTGCATCGCTGCCGTTGGCGATTATCATTAAGGCAATGCCGATCGTACTCGCAGCACCAAAAGATGTTCCCAGCAGTACAGAAAAAACGCTGGTTAAGATAAACGCCCAAAAAATGAAATACTGAGGGTCGATCGATTTAATTCCCCAATATACGAGCACCGGAACCGTCCCCGCAGCCATCCACACAGCCATGACTGCGCCGATTAAAAGTAAAATAGCGATGACTGAAAAAGATTTTTGACTGCCAGCAACAGCCATTTGTATCAAGCTTTTTAGCGGAAATCCCCTCCGCAACAAAATGACCGTCAAAATTGCCATCGAAGCTAGAAGCGGAGCAACTATAAAATAACCTTTGATGGCACTGATTAAAAGTAGAATAAATGAGAACGATACAAAAAATAGCAAATCCATTATTGATGGGCTTTCATGTATTCTCGCAGTAACGTGTTAATCTGAGTTTGATAACCGCGACCTTGGGATTTAAACCATTCCAAAACATCACTGTCAATGCGTAAGGTCACTTGAGCTTTCGTCTTAGGGTTGGGCAAGCCTCGCCGAACTACTGCTTTAGCAAACATTTCAGGCGTAATTTCAGGGCAATCGGAGAAATCAATATCTTCATCAGTCATGGCATCTAGGCGTTGCCAGTCAGTTTGAGATTTGCTCGAAGTAAATTCGTTGTTCATATTTAGTTGCTTTGGGAGCATCTCATTTTTGCTTTGGGATCGCGCACGGTTGCACCATCATAATAATATATTTGGATGATATGCAGTGCGAACGTCTCGCTCGCGGCATAGATCGCGAGCGAGACGTTCGCACTCCTAAAAAACGCTTTTTACCAAATTGGGATGCGTACCCGACACCGCAGTCCATTAAAACAAAACGCTAAAATAATAGATCCTACAATTTGGGAGTTAATATTTGACACTTGCACTCGATCGCGAAAAAGTCCTAGCTTGGCTCTCACAGCGCGTTCCTGCCGCCCGCATCACACACATCCTCGGAGTCGAACAAACAGCAGGAGACTTGGCCCGCCATTACGGCCTCGACGAAGCAAAAGCCCGATCGGCAGGATTGCTGCACGACGCAGCAAAATATTTTAAACCCCAACTGCTGCTACAAATGGCTCAGAAGGAAGGTTTAGAGTTAGACTCAGTGTTGGAAGCACACCCGCATTTGCTGCACGCAGACGCGAGCGCGATCGTCGCTAGAGACGAATTCGGGGTGGTCGATCGAGAAATTTTGGACGCAATCGCCAATCATACCCTCGGCAGACCAAACATGAGCCAGCTCAGTTGTACCGTTTTTATAGCAGACACTATAGAGCCGAGTCGCGGCAACACAGCCTCTCTGGAAGCACTGCGCGAGGCAAGCGTGCAAAATCTTTATGCAGCCGTGTGGCAAACTAGCGATTATTCTCTTAAATATTTGCTAGAAACTCGCTGCTACATCCACCCCCGCACCGTACTTACGCGGAATTGGGCGCTGCAAATGGCCCGCGCCCAATCGCCCGAAATAGGAAATTCGACGGGAAAGTCGATCGAACAAATCACAAGTTAAACGTAAAATTTACCAGCAATCCTGTACTTACTTTTGACTTGAATTTAACTCCTATTTCCAGTCTCAAACTGCCAACAACCGAAAGCCAATAGCGCACCACTTCCCCCTTACCGTATCAATTAGGAACTTAAACACTTAATGTCAGATCTAACCCAACTCGAATACTCCCGGGCCGAGTCCACAGTAACGGACGCCACCACCCCAGACGAAGCCCGCGGCCTGATATTGACCGCTGCTGCCGCTGCCGATGACCGCAAAGCAGTTGATATTGTATTGCTCGGCGTAGCAGAAGTATCCTATCTTGCTGACTACTTTGCGATCGTCACCGGATTTTCCAACGTCCAGGTACGAGCCATCTCCCAAGCCATCGCCGACCAAGTAGAAGAAGAATGGGGACGCTTGCCGCTGCGTACACAAGGGCTATCAGACGCCAGTTGGGTCGTCATGGACTACGGCGACGTGATTATCCACATTTTAAAACCTCAAGAGCGCGAATTTTACAATTTAGAAGCGTTCTGGGGACACGCCGAACGAATTGAATTTTCCACTGCGCCGAGAGGATCGCTAATGTGAAAGACACTTCTGTTTCTATTTGTCCTGTTCCGCAGGAACAACGCCCGGTTAATGAATACCAAGAACTGACAGAATCCGGGTTTTTTAGCTGGGTAACTCTCGATTGGCCCGCATATCTGGCAAAACTCGCTTGGGTATGGGGTTGGAGTTGCTTGGTATCCGGGCCCTTAGCAGCAGCCAGCTTTGCTCCTGGTAAGTATCCAGTTCAGTTTGCCCTGTGCGCTACCGCTGGTGCCGGTTTTATTCTAGGATTAGCTTTGCTGCGGCTTTACTTGGGTTGGTTCTACGTGCGATCGCGCCTTGCCAATCCCACAGTCGTCTACGAAGAGTCTGGCTGGTACGATTGTCAATCTTGGCCTAAAACTCCCGAAGTTTTAGCTCAAGACCAATTGATAGTCAACTACGAACTAGAACCAATTCTCAGGCGTCTGCGGCAGACATTTTATGGTTTGACAGTATTGCTGGTTGCCGGGGGACTAATTTGGACTTGTGTGTAATCGGAAGCGGTAACAGGGAAGTTTTGAGTAGTAGGGGCGGTGCCCCATGCCCGCCCCGTTGCGACATAGGGATCGAAACTTCCACCGGCCCCTATCTAAAATCTAAAATCTAAAATCTAAAATTGATATGACAAGGGGAAAACGAACCCAAGCTCCCGAACTCGAAGTCACGCTGTTGCGCGAAGGTATTCCAGAATCTAGGCATCGCGCCCAGGCGGCTGTTTGCGACAAGCGCGGCCGCGTTCTTTCCGTTGCCGGTAACTCGGAAACGGCGACATTTGTCCGTTCTTCACTCAAACCTTTTCAAGCTTTGGCTGTGACGGCGAGCGGCACTTTGGAACGCTACGAATTGACCGATCGAGATTTAGCGATTATTTGCAGTTCTCATCAAGGTACGATCGAGCAATCGCGACAGGTGTTTAACGTCCTGTGGCGCTGCGACATTGACCCATCTAAACTTCAATGCCCCATTCCCGAAGGCAAAAAGAGCCCCCTGCAATACAACTGTTCTGGCAAACACGCCGGAATGCTGGCTGTCTGTCAACAACTGCACTGGCCTCTAGAAACTTATTTGCGGCGCAAACATCCCGTCCAGCAGCTTATTTTGGGAAAAGTAGCTGACTTGCTGGCCATGCCTGCCGAAGAGTTTATCAGCGCTCGCGACGACTGCGGCGCTCCTACCTATCTGTTGCAGTTGGGGCAAATGGCGTCTTTGTACGCTAAATTAGCCTCCGGCGACAATGTGGATATGGAGCGGATTGTCCGCGCTATGACTCATCACCCGATGATGGTTGCTGGTGAGGGGAGATTTGACACGGAACTGATGCGCTTGACTCAAGGCGAATTGGTGAGCAAATCCGGTGCTGAAGGGGTTCAGTGCATCGGCCGGGTTGGCGAAGGTATGGGCTTGGCAATTAAGGTGACGGATGGAGGAAAGCGCGCTAAATTTGCTGTGGCGATTCACCTGCTCAAGCAATTGGGCTGGATTACTGCGACGATCGCCGAAACTCTTTCTGACACTTACCTAACTCTCAGTGATTTTAAGCGTTTGGAGGTAGTCGGCGAAGTTTCGATGCTCTGAGTTGTTCCGCATTACAATTCTCTATCTAGATAACCAGATCAAAAATCCCCTCCCCCTCTCCCACTCTCTCCCTCTCCCCCTCTCTCCCTCTTCGATCGACACTTCTTCGCCAATTTCAGCAACCCCTACCACAATCTCAAAAGTTTTTTTGATAGAGGGGTTGCAATTTCCAGAAAGATGTGTTTATATTAGAGAGTAGACAAAGCGACGCGGGATAGAGCAGCCTGGTAGCTCGTCGGGCTCATAACCCGAAGGTCAGTGGTTCAAATCCACTTCCCGCCACCAACTTGAAACAATCCCTGCAATCTTTGAGGATGCAGGGTTTGATTTTTGAGAATAGATAGACAGACAGCGACGCGGGATAGAGCAGCCTGGTAGCTCGTCGGGCTCATAACCCGAAGGTCAGTGGTTCAAATCCACTTCCCGCCACCAAATTCAATCGAACAAGCCCCGGCAAACCTAAAAGTTGCTGGGGCTTGTTTTATCGCGTCTGGAGCCATAACAATAGGGACACAGCAGTGCTGTGTCCCTATCGCATATTTAGATCTTACCCAAAGGTAAAAAATCAACCTCAACCTCAACCTCAACACTCAACCCTATACTTTTAGACGCCCGTTTGTTTGACACTCCCCGGCTTGAACGCGCAGGGATTCTTGGTTCAACCAGTCGGCTTGCCCGTTGATGTCACCACCAATGGGTAGAGGTCGGTCTGTTCCCAAGCGTTAATTCCGGTGTGCCCCACCGTATTTAAATTAATTCCTGCACGGGCTTTCAATCCTTTAGCCAAAATATTCTTCGCTGCATTGTGGTCGCGGTCTAACACCGCACCGCACAGGCAAATATGAGTTCTGACCGATAGGGATTTCTGAACGCGATTGCCACAACTTGAGCAATCTTGGGAAGTGTACCCAGGTGCTACAGCAACTACTGTTTTACCGTACACTTTCCCAAAATATTGCAACCATTGGGCAAACTGTGACCACGCTGCATCGCTAATTGATTTGGCAAGCTTATGGTTCTTCACCATATTTTTCACCTGAAGGTCTTCGTAGGCTACGAAATCGTTAGATTTCACTACGCACAACGCCGTCTTGATGGCGAAGTCTTTACGCTGCCTACTGACTTTTAAGTGCTTTCTGCCTAACTTATTTATCGCTTTCTTGCGATTACTCGAACCTTTCTTTTTCCGAGAAACTCGTTTCTGCAAGCGCTTTAAAGCTTTTTCACTTTTACGCAAATGCCGAGGATTTGGAACTGTTTCTCCTGTACTATCGGTGTAGAAATGGTTCAATCCCACATCTATGCCAATCGTTTTCCCCGTAGGAACTATTTCTTCTGTTCGCTCTACATTGATGCAAAACTGAGCGTAGTAACCATCGGCTCGACGAATTACTCTGACTCGTTTAATCTCAGTAGGTGCATAGAAGTGCAAGTCTCGACTACCGAGTAACCTAAAGGTTCCAGCAGCAAAACCGTCCGTGAATGTTAGACATTTTTTGTCGATCGAAAGCGCCCATCCGGAAGTTTTGTATTCTACGGAGTGAGTGTTTTTTTTGAATTGTGGGTATCCTTTTTTTCCTGGTTTCTTAGCTTTGCAATTAGAAAAGAAACGTTGAATAGCAAAAATGGCACGCTCAGCCGAAGCTTGACGCGCCATTGAGTTAAGTTTTCCGGCCCATTCAAACTCTTTCGCCATGATGGCGCATTGTTTGTATAAATCCGATAGCTTAACTCTGGAATTGTCGATCCAATATCTGAGAGCTTTGTTTCGGACAAACTGAGCTGTGCGGATCATTTCGTCTACGATCCGGTATTGCTGTAGCTTGCCTTTTAACTTGAACTCTAGTACAATCATGGAATTATTCTATGACGCTTATGGGCAATTGTAGCTATAAACTTGATTGGAAAGTAATCTTTAGACTTTGAATTCAAGCCGTCCTATAAGGACGGGGTTGTAGACCCAATCTTTTGGTAAGCTTTATTTCTCAAAAATCTGGAATCAGATATCCATATTTTAAAATTCGGAATTTTAAATTATTAAGCCGACTGAGTTTCCAGCCAATCAAAAATCAGGTCTAACTCTTCCAGGGTAACTAACCCGTACTGCCACAGAACCATTGGCAGTTGGCCGGCATCTTGTTCGTCGTGTCTCAGAGCAACGGCGATCGCAGAATTCGATATCGCCAACTCTCCCCGCAAATAATCGATTAGTTGAGCCTTTCCCATGACCTTCACCGCCAGTTTTATGCGCTATTGTAAAGATACGTATCTAATTGGGATGCGTCTGATGTTTAATAGCCCCAATTGTAGGTGGAGAATAAAGACTCTCCTGTGATGGAAGCCGCACAAAACTTGTGATAAATTTCATAGAAACGAGCGATCGCAGTCACAAGAGCTTATAGCCTCAAAAATCGGGCTGTGCGATCGCTCGTTTGCTAGACCTCAATTCCATTAAAATTGCTAAAGTCCTAGCAGAAGCTGAACTCCAGCTCCTGTGCCACTGTCGCTGGGTTTGATAGGAACGGGATTTCCTTGGCGCTGGGCGTCGGAAGGAGTAGTGATAAATTCCAATTCGGAACCGATTTTGAGCCGAAATGTATCCCCCAAGCTGCGCTCCCGAATAGCAGCATTAGCCGCCGTTTCTCGTTCACCAATCAAATTTTGGTAGTCCGAGTCTACACTTCTGTCCTCCACACTTCTGAGGGAATCCCCTGATAAAGTCGTTTCTGAATTTTGGGGCGCTGGTTGCAGCCTTTGTTGGGCGATAACCGCCGGGGTCAAACCGATAAAAATTGAGCTGAGTCCGAGAGCAGTGCCAAGAGTAGCAATAACTGCGTTCATAGTTAACCATCCGCTAGTTGCATCCTACTATACTTATTGTACCCAGCCGGAATTAACTTGCACTCTATCAAAAGTAACTGGTTATGAAGATATTAATTAAAGTTACCGCGAAAACTTGTAACTGGCGATCGCGCTCCGACTCTCAGAAACCAGTTTGAGACTTCGCGGCAACTGAGGGCGATCGAAGTTCAACTACCAGATTTGTAAAAAAAATCGGTTTCTGGAGAAGCGAGTGCGATCGCCAACTACCCAATCTCAAATGTAAAATCTCAAATAGTATCACCGCCTACATTCCGTCCAGGAGTGATACTCGATTAATCTCGATCGCCCTGACCAAGCACGCGATCGCGCTAAGATGACGGTGGCAGTCGTTAAAAATTAAGTTAGTAGCGGCAGATTCAGAGTTTTTAACAGCACTCTGCCACAGAAAACGGTCTCATTCAAAATCTGCGCTCATCAGGTTGTACTTTACCGAAACTTTGTGGGTTCGTAATATTTCTGCTTCAATATGCCAATCAGATATCTGAGCGACCATATTTTAAAAATGTCGCGCCAAGTGCCAATTCGCCTCGTCCTTGTAGTGCCTTTTGCCATCCAGACTTTCGCTGCGGTGGGGCTGACGGGGTGGCTGTCCCTGCGCCACGGGCGCATAGCTGTCAACGATGTTGCCGCGCAACTGCGGGCCGAAGTCACATCGCGCATCCAGCAACACATTTATAGTTATATCGAAAGGCCGCACCAAATCAATCAACTCAATCTCGATGCCATCCGTCTGGGTATTTTGAACGTGCAGGATGAAGCCAGTTTACTCAGCTACTTCTCCAAACAACTCGAAACCTTTAATACAATTAGCTACATTCAATTCGGCTCCGAACAAAAAATTTTTACGGGAGTTGAAAGGCTTGACGATGGCAATTTGCAAATTCGGATTTCTAATAAGTCTAGTGGCTATAATTTGCACAGCTACACGCCGTCTAAGTTCGGCGAAGCAACTAAGCTTTTAAAAACTACTCCTAACTACGACCCTCGCACCCGACCTTGGTATGTAGCTCCGGTGCGGGCAGGCAAGCCCACATGGACTAAAATTTATACTTATTTTGACACTCCCAAACTAGCAATTACTGCTGCTCAACCCGTTTACGGAAAGAATAATAAACTGATTGGAATTCTTGGTTCTGATTTGACACTCTCTGATATTCATCAATTTTTGGAAAAACTGAAGATTGGTAAATCAGGACAAACTTTTATTGTCGAAAGGTCTGGAGAATTGGTTGCAAATTCAACTCCAGAAGCGCCATTTATTGTGAGCAAAGGCGTTCCACAACGGATTGGGGCAGCGAATAGCAAAAATGTTCTAATTCGATCGACAGCCCGCTATTTGACACAACGGTTCGGGCATTTGAGCAAGATTGACAGCTCTCAGCAGTTAGATTTTACCATCGACGGTCAACGGCAATTTCTACAGGTAACGCCCTTCTCAGACAGGAGGGGCCTCGATTGGTTGATTGTAGTGGCGGTTCCCGAAGCCGATTTTATGGAAGCGATTAACGCCAATACTCGCTACACAATTTTGCTCTGTTTCGGTGCTTTGGTGCTGGCGACGGCTCTAGGATGTGTGACTTCGAGGTGGATTGTCATGCCAATTCATCGTCTGAGCAAGGCTGCGGAGGCTTTGTCGCGGGGAGAATGGGACTCAATGGCGGTAGATCCCCGCTTGATGGCGTCTGTAGAGCGGGAGGATGAGGTGGGTGTCCTGGCTCGCTCTTTTAATACGATGGCAGATCAATTGGAAGAGTCGTTTACTACTCTCGAAGAGCGGGTGGAAGCTGCGATTGCTGATAAAACTCAATTAATTCGCTCTCTGAAACTATCTCAGGAAAAACTCGCTTTTCACCTCTATCAAACTCCTTTGGGGGCGATCGAATGGAATCTCAATTTTGAAGTTGCCGACTGGAATTTGTCAGCAGAAAGAATTTTTGGATTCAATCGCTTGGAAGCAATCGGACGGCACGGAGTCGATTTAATAGTTCCTGAAAATGCTAAGGAGTATGTCAGGCAACTATCTATAACTTTGCTCACTAATCAAGGAGGAATTAGTAGCATTAACGAGAACATTAGAAAGGACGGCAAAATTATTCTTTGTGAGTGGTACAATACGACTTTGGTTGATGCTGACGGCTGTATAATTGGGGTTGCATCGCTGGTTCAAGACGTGACAGAGTTTCACCGTGCTGTGGATCAGTTGCGCGCCAGTGAAGAACGGTTTCGCCAGTTGGCAGAAAATATTCATGAGGTATTTTGGATTAGAGAACCGAATCAACAGCAGATAATTTATGTGAGCCCTGCTTGCGAGAAAATATGGAATTTAAGCTATCGGAGTTTGCTGTCACATCCGGACGCTTTTTGGGATGCTATTCACCGAGACGATCGCGATCGCGTTGAGGCTGCCTTTGAAAAACAGGTGCGGGGGGATTATGATGAGGAGTATCGGGTAGTGCGATCCGACGGTTCAGTTTGCTGGGTGCGCGATCGGGCTTTTCCAGTCCGCAACGAAACAGGAGAAATTTACCGTATAGTCGGCATTGCCGAAGACATTACCCAACGCAAACTAGCAGAAGAATTCCAACAAGTCGCTCAAACCGCTCAAGCAGCCAGCCAAGCCAAAAGCTCATTCTTAGCCAATATGAGCCACGAATTGCGAACTCCCCTCAACGCCATTATCGGTTACAGCGAGATGCTCAAAGAAGACGCCGAGGATTTGGGCTGCGAAGATTTTATCCCAGACTTGCACAAAATTCAAACTGCCGGCAAACACTTGCTATCTTTAATTAGCGACATTCTCGATATTTCTAAGATTGAAGCGGGGCGGATGGAACTTTATTTAGAAACTTTCAACCCGGTTAATTTAATTGACGAGGTAGTTTCTACAGCCGAACCATTGGTAGAGAAAAATTTTAATAAATTTGAAGTTAATTGTGCTAAGGACTTGGGAATGATGTATGCTGACATTACCAAAACTCGTCAAATATTGCTCAACCTGCTGAGCAATGCAGCAAAATTTACGGAAGGCGGGACTATTACCTTGTCCGTTGAAAGAGTTAAGCATGACAGCTTAACAACTCAAGAAATAGCAGAACCTTCCGATTTAATAATTTTCCGCGTAGCTGATACAGGCATTGGTATTCCCCCCGAACAAATGCAGCATTTATTTCAAGCTTTTATGCAGGGTGACGCCTCAACTACGCGCAAGTACGGCGGCACGGGTTTGGGATTGACTATTAGCCGTCACTTTTGTTTGATGATGGGCGGTGATATGCAAGTTCAAAGCCAGTTAGGTGTCGGTTCGATTTTTACTGTGTGCTTGCCGGCGCAAGTAGAATTATTAAAAGGTACGTAGTTGCGCTTTAGCGCTCTTTATCTATAGAAAAGAGCGCTGAAGCGCAACAACATACCTAAAGCAGGATAAGTATTATTTTAGTTGATTTGCCGTTTTTGTCGCCCCAAAAGTTGAGCTGCTAATACGCCGCCGACAAAGCCAAAGAAATGCGCTTGCCAGGAAACTCCAGGCTGCGAGGGCAAAACTCCCCAAATTAAACCGCCGTAGAAGAAACCGACAATTAAAGATATCGCAATAGACGTAAAACTGCGTTCAAAAAAGCCCCGCAACAGCAAAAATCCGAAGTAACCAAAGATTAATCCGCTGGCACCAATGTGCACGGAATTGGGCGCGCCTGTCAGCCAAACTCCCAATCCGCTGATGAGTACAGTAACGGCACTGACAACAAAAAAGTCGCTTACTTCTTGCAACATAATCAGCCAACCAAATGTCAGAAACGGGAGGGTATTGGCGGCTAAGTGAGCAAAACTGCCGTGCAGAAAAGGCATGAATAGGATGCCTTCAAGTCCGTCGATGCTGCGGGGGCGGACTCCGTAGGAATTCAGCGCGCCTCCAAATATGAATACATCGAGAATCTCAATAATCCAGAGGAGGGAGACGAAGCCGCCGAGAATGGCGGCGTGGCTTTGCAATTCACGGGTGATAGATTGGGTTTCTGGGTTACTCATGGGTTGGGAGGGCGGTAATGCCGATTATTTTTAATTGTAGGAGTTTCTGCCCGATTCCCTACGGGATAGCTACGCACGCGCGGGCGCAGCGACACTTGGCGCTGGGTTTCAGGGTTTTTTGTAGCGCCGTGCTTATTTGAAACTATTATAACTTTGATTTAAAATTCCGCATTTTCACGCAGGGAATTATTGACCTCGATGCGTCATTATCGTAGAGGAAGTACAAAAGGAGAGTTAACTGAAGGTTAAACCTTGAAGGTTTAAGGCAGAGTTTTTACCCCATAGATAAATCCTTGGGCTGGCAATGAGGACACTTTTGCGATCGCACACCGTCTCTCAAAAACAATCAGGAACTACTTTTCTCGGATTAAGTCATTAATTCAAGAAGTTTCATCCGGTAAAGCAAAACGAGCTGCTGTAGGTACTTATTGTAGACAAAATCTCGTACAAGCTCTACAAAGAGTTCTTGGCACCTCGTTGTAAAAGAGGAACAGAGAAATATGAACGTATTTGAGAATACACAGTCCGATCGAATTCTGCCAATTTGGGTATGGCATGGCAAAGAAGAAACCCCTGTTAGTGTCGCTACAAATCTTCAACCTTACGGCAATAAGCCGCGCTTTGACTTGTTGCATCCGCTGAAACAGTGGCTTGACAATAGTGCAATTAAAAGTCAAAAGTTAGCTCGGTTTCTGTGCAAGTTTATTCCCAGCCAGTGCCCGTTTGAGCGGGAAGTCAAAATTTGCGATCGCACTTTATTTCACATTCCGCCGCTGTGCAAGTTAAATCCGCTTTACGAGCAAGTGGTTGGGCTGCGCTTTCGTGCTTTGTGTTATTTGGCTGATGAGTGCGGCGAGGATGTGACTCATTATTGTTAATTTTGCAAAAGCCTGAATTTCTAACTCTCTTGTTCACCCTCCCTTCTCCTTGTTGGGGAGGGTTTTTTGGGTTTTGGGGATTAGTTGAAATATGGGCGATTTGCGATAGACATGGGATGTATACCGCAATACGCCTGGGTTAAAACTGTTTACTCCGAGGAGTTCCCCCTAAATCCCCCTTAAGAATGGGGACTTTGAGAAGATTCCGGTTCCCCCCTTAAGAAGCTCTGCGTTATAAGGATTTTTCTTAACATTTGAGAGCGAGCGCGAGCGAGGCTATCAAACCCTGATTCCTCGATTGCCAATTCTCAATAAACGCAAGCTGCTTTCAATAAATAAAGTTGTTAAATTGTCAAGGCTTGTGTCACAACTTCTCCTGAAATTTTTGCTGTACAAAGCTTTCAAGATTGTCAAGAAAGATGTTTATAAAGCATAGCTTCTTAAGGGGAGCTAGGGGGGGATCTAAGTTTAATACTTAAACAGCAGTCTGTCGATGGGTTTGAACTTAAGTTGCCACCAATGTAACCCACGAGGGAACTCTTTACTTGTCACTTTTGGGATCTTCGGGCCCAGGGGGTACTTCTCCCTTTTGTTGGGCTTCCAATAAAGCCGTTTCCACGAGAAAGGCTATCAGGTTAGCCGTGGATCGGCCTTGTTTGTCAGCCCATCGATCCAAAGCTTCATATACGTAATCAGGAAACGTAACGTGAACGCGCTTGCTCAATGTAAATATTTGTTGGTTTACTAACGCTTTTAATGGTACAAGCTTACGCTCCCGATCGTGTTGTTGCCCTGTTCTTCAAAATGATTGACACATATTTGGGCTTATTATGTTATAATTCCTCTAATCCAATCAATACACAGTCAAAAGCCAGTCCCCCGCCATGGAAAGCAAGGACTGGCTATGGCTCCAATTAACAAAGGAGATACACCTATTATGCCGTATGAGAAACGTCTCAGACCGTGGATCGTGGTTCGTTTGCTTCCGAACCTGCAAAGGGTCGTTGTGGGTCGGTTTCGCAGTTGGTCTGATGCAGAGGGTCATTTGCGTGTGCTCAAACAACTGCTTCCGGCTGCGAGATTGACTTTAGTTTTCGATCCGATCGACTAATTTCGGTTGCGAGTTATTGAAGTGCGATCGCCAGCTTGTTATTGAAGGGCGATCGCAGATGTTGGAATCTTATCGAGAACAGGCAAGATGCCTCTTCCACAAAAAATGGTTTTTGTTGTGGGGTGGGCATCCTGCCCGCCCGCAATTTAGGGCAATGTTAAACTAGATGCAAGATATCAATTGAGTTGGGGAAAAAACCGTGACGGCTATTCTACAAGTAACAGAACAGCAAACAGCACAAGACTACTTCACTCCCGAAGAATATCTCGCCCTGGAAGAAGCAGCAGAGTACAAAAGTGAGTATCGCGATGGAGTAATTATTCCCATGACAGGCGGAACTACAAATCACAATCAAATCGCTGGCAATATTTATATTGCATTAAGTCTTGGGCTCAAAAAACAGGACTATCGAGTTTTCTTCGGTGACGTGCGTTTGTGGCTGCCGAAAAAGCGATTTTATACTTATCCCGATGTGATGGTAATTCCGGGTAAACCTGAGTATTACAATAATCGCCAGGATACGGTGATGAATCCGCAAGTAATTGTTGAAGTTTTATCTAAATCTACGAAAGCTTACGATCGCAGCGATAAGTTTAAGTTTTATCAAACGCTGCCGGCATTTCAAGAGTATATTCTAATTGACCAATCTCAGGTTTATGTAGAACAGTATTGCAAGTTGGCTAACAAGCGGTGGTCGTACCATCAGTACGATGAGGAAGATGCGGCGCTAGTTTTTAATTTCTTTCAAGTTGAAGTGCCACTGGCTGATGTCTATGAGAAGGTGGATTTTGCGGCGGAAGATGAGCCCGAAAATGAGCCAGAAGAAAGTGAGGTGGAATAAGGGCGATCGCTTTCTTATTTATTCAAGCACTTTAGTCAAATTGGCTGAGAGTTAACTCTATTTTTGTTTGGGTGTCGGTTGCTGTTGACATTGTTTTGTTACCAAATAGCGATCGACTAATTTTATTGTAGCAATTTACCCTATCATCTATAGAGCAAAAAATCCATTCCATTATTTATTTGCGATTGTATTTTTGTCGATACCTTTCAATCGCTGCTTTCAGCTTAGAGTTAAGTTCTGGTGGATTTTCTATCGCTGAGGTAACAATTTTCCAATTTGGTTCGGAAAGAACGATCGCTTCTGGTTTAAGTGGCATTTCTTGGGCTAGATTTAGAGCAACTTCGAGCAGATATTCGCTCAGACTAATACCCCACAGGGTAGCTGCTTTTTCTAACAGTTCTTTTTGTTCCTGATTGATAGTTATCTCAAGGGTGCTTGTTTGGGGAGTTTGTGTAGGGGTTGACATATTTTTTCAATGAGAGCAAGGTTGGCTCATTTGATATTATAGCAATTTTTCAGATGGGCGATCGCACGCTTGTTTGAGAAGGGCGATCGCTCCTCCCTCGTGTTAAACTGAATAAGGGCGATCGTGTTAACTCAGGAAAAAATAGCCGTGACACAAATGAGTAGCTTAGTGAATAATTAGCAGGCAAGAGAGAAGTTTGTTATGAGCGCGATCGAACGAATTAAAGAAAAGTTGGCACAACTCCGAGAGCGCGACACCAAGTTGTGGGTGACAGAGGCCGATCGCCACAAATATCAGCTTTCCCCTCCCTTGTCGGAAGAAGTTATCGCCAACTGGGAAGCTCGTGCCCAGGTAAAGCTCCCAGAAGAATACCGATTATTTATCGGCGAGCTTGGAGAAGGCCCAGCAGGCCCTGGTTTGGGGATGCAGAAGCTCACCGAGATGAATTTAACGCCGGATCTAAAAGAGCCGTTTCCTCTCGTTGAACCATTTTTAGGTCTAAGATCGATTGACACTTCAAAACTCGATCCAGAACAGGAATGGGAAACTTACAAAGAATTTGCTGCCGAATGGGACAAAATCCCTGGAGATGGTAGCCTGTGGCTAACACATTACGGTTGCGATATTTATGGGAAGTTGGTTCTCAACGGTAAGTATCGCGGACAAATTTGGATTCGGGAAGGCGATTCTCCATCCTATTCTCCCTTTGGCTATGCCGTTCACCTTCACGCTCCCGAGCAAGAGCCTCGTGCGGATCTCCCAAAGCACTTTACCTTTTTTCAGTGGTACGAACACTGGCTTGATGCAGCATGGGAAGAATTTACGAGAATCACAGAAAACCACACCTAACTAATTTGATATATTCTTCCTTTGGTCACAGGTATCTATTTCCCTACATCTAAACAATTTCTAAACATTCCCGCTTCTCTCCGTCAGATTCGGGGCGATCGATTCTACGCTGCAATAACGCATCTATCGCTGGATTTATAGTTTCCCGAACTTCTCCATTTTCATCGTGAATTACCACCTCAAGCCATTGAGCTTTTGCTAAACCCACTGCATATTTCAACGCTGCTTCCTGAGTGGAAAAAACCTTCTCGCTTGAGGCAAAATTTTCCTCTGTTACCGCCCACCCATTTAGATGAGGTAGTACGTGCAATTTCCGATTTAATTCCTTCAATACCCGCTGCCGCAATCCAATTAAAGTAATACCGACAATTGTTTCGCTATCCTCATGATAGCGAGCGATAACTCCATCGCTAATATCCACAGCTACAGCCTCTTGGGGTTCTCCCAGAGAGATATAGAGCACATCCGCTTCTTTATCGTAAAAACCTGTAATATTTGTGGATTCTTCAAGAATTTTTACTGTTGTGTCCATATTATTCGCTTGTTTGATGATGGTTGTCTTCTCAGGTAAGCTGTTGTGATAAATTTCTTGTAGCAAAGACTCTTTCAAGCTTATACTAAAGTTATGATAAAGTTAATCCTTCTCAGGTAAAAGATATTTTCTCACTCATCGTTCAGTATTCGAGGCAAAAAATGGGGGAAATTTCAGAGACAAGCCGTTTGCAAGGACGAGTAGTAAAAATTCTTAGTGACAAAAGAGGTGGCTTCATTTCACCAGATGATAAAAGTGATAACCTTTATTTTATCGCTTCACAAGTTGAACACGATAATTTTGAAACTTTGAAGCCGGGAGATATCGTTAATTTTACTGTTGGCAAAGGCAAGGATGGCACGCTAGTTTTTGCTAATAAAGTACAATTAGTTAGCGCCGAAAAGACTAATAAGGATTGTACAACTGAAACTCGCTTTCAGGGTCATGTCAAAAAAATTTTTATCAACAGGCAATCGGGTTATATTACACTTAAGGGTAGCACTCAAGACCTCTATTTTATTGCCAAGCAAGTAGAAGAGAATAAATTGGAAACTCTTAAAGTGGGGGATGCAGTTACCTTTACTATTGGTGAGAGCCAAGATGGGAGACAATTCGCCAATCAAATCCAGCTTATTGATGTTGAGCAAATAGATCAAAATGATTATCCTGCTGAGTCTATCTCAACACCTATTACCTGTGATGAACTTAAAAACCAAATAATTGAGCAATTTAAGCGAATAGTACATACAACAAGTTCAAGTGAATTTGAGGACTTGATTTTTTTATTACTGAAAATTTTGGGCATCCATTATCTCTATCAATATGACAAGAGAAACCAAGCTGGTAGAGCAGATGGATTTTTCATTATTGGCAATCTTGCAGTAATGTATGATTGCACGCTCAGGGATGGTTTTGAAGAATACAAAAAAGACCAAATTGAAAACTATATTAATAAGCTTGAGCAGGCTCAATTGACATTGGGAGCATCTCAGTTATGAAATAAGTAGTAATACTTAGGCAAAAGCCAGATTAAGATAAGAGCAGCGATGCTTGAGAACTTGAGAGATATTGTTGCGGTTCCATTGAGCGCCCGATATTTTAATTCTACGCCCAATTTGCTTAATCGTCGATTCGACCGCACCGCTGCCAATTGTAATTCCTTGAGATTGAAATGAATGGTAGTCAGGTATGCGTTGTCGATGTCCTTCAAGATAAGCCAGAAAGTTTTTTACTTTCTGAGCATCCCAATTTGCAAAAGTAGCGATAGCTTCCTGAATTCTGCCATACCATAGGCTAGTTTCAACTTTTCTTAACTGCTTTTGAGAACCACCGAGTTTGTAGAGATTTTCTTTCAGATGATACCAGTCAAGTATTTCGCGTCTTTGCTCCGGTGTGGAGATGTCCGCTATTAAATTCCACACCCCTGGATGACCATCCCCCAAACAAGTAATCGTTTCTGACAAGGGCTGACGATTGACCCAATCTACCAAGGCTTCATTTTCCTGAAAGAATGCAGCATGGGCTTGTTGGTGTAAAGTCACCGCTTTATAGTCTCGCCACTCACTAGCTTTTCCTTTCTCTGTTCTCAATCTTGCCTTACCGCCGTCTATACTTAGAGCTGTCACGCTTTCTTCTGCGATGACTTCAGCAAATTCTTGCCGATGGACTAGACGTTGTTGGGTGCTATGGTCAACATATATTCCTGTCAGTTGCTTCAAATCTCTTGCTGCATTGGCGTATGAAACATTTGCGCTCAGCAATAAGCAACTTGCTTCGAGTTGTGGACTCAATCGGGTTCGTTTCTTCAATCCCAGTTTCTGACTTTGTTTCTCACTGACTTGCCATACTCCCAGACAGGTTTGAATCTCTCTTTGTCTCCCTGCTCTTGTTTGGCTGTTGCTGTTTAAAAAAATTTCCGATTTCTGGCGCGACTTGTGTTAGTACATGGTCTCTCACTGCTAGTTCAATGCTAGCAAAGTTTTGGAGTTGTTCTTTTGGTGTATTCTTGAGAAGTATGGCGGCAGCAGCTTGCAAATGTTGTTGTAAGATTTTAGTTTCTTCGGCTGTCATCTATTTTTCCTGATAAGTAGTCGAACGAAATTAATTACACAAATCATATAATATGATATACTAAAATTATTAAGTTTTATTTAGAGAGGTTTGATATGTTTTTACTTCGAGATATTAATCCACTTTCGTTAAAATTACTA
>NZ_JAAFKG010000077.1 GCF_013299185.1 Microcoleus sp. bin48.metabat.b7b8b9.023
ATAAAAAACGAGTTTCTTTTAAATGTTGAGCATACTCGTCAACTCTTGTTATCTCAGGCGTTGAGCTTTGAGCGCCTTTCTTTTTAGTAGTTTTTTTTGACTTTTTTTTCGTTTGAGCCGTCAGGGAATTTTTGGGTAGTTCTGTGGGAGGACGCCTGGGTGTTTGTTGTACACTCACACTATAAGACAAATGAGTTTCGACTTCGACTACAGAAATTACAGAAATTTCTAAGCCCTCTTCTGGTCTGCCAGCTACACCATTATAAAAACTAGCTTTACCTTCAGTTTTTTTGCCACTTTTTTCAATAAATGAACAATCGATTACAGCAATAATAGTTTGCTCAGAATTCAAGGCTTTATTGATAAAGTATTTATTAAATTATGCGAAGTCAAAATCTTTCAAAAAATGACGGCGATAAGTTTTTTCATTGAATGAACTGTAACGGCTCAGATTGGTAAAGTTCACCTTGCCATAAACAAGTAATATGGTGGAAAACAAAATCACCATAAACTTTTTTTGCGATTGACTAATCCCTGACATTTGTTGTAAAATTGATTCTAGAATATTCATCAGGCATTTTTTTAAGTTCGTGTGTTTTTTGAGCTTAACGTAAAAAGTGCCTTTTTTGGGATTTTCGGTGAAAATCCCAGGGACTTTTTGTCTCTGCTCGCTTGTGCGTCCCTGTTCCAAAACTGTCCGAAGTATTGTTTGACGCTTTTATTGATTTTAACTATTTTACACTTATTCCAATACCCCGGACTGTTTTTTGAGCAGCGACCCAAAGCCTCATTCTATCGTTAATATTTCACAGATACTGGAACCCAGAACCCGCATTCTACCGTTGGTCATTGAAAACTGTCCGGACTATTGTTATTCGGATATTTACAAAACCGGGATGCTCCCCTTGACTACAGTTACATTATTTTTTAAACTGGTATCAGTTATCACATTGACAGCACAATGATGCCTATCTCGTAATTTCGCATCAAATCAATCAGATTAATGCCAATGCGATCGAATTAGGACTGCTAAACCACCCAAATATGACGAGATGGTGCGTTAGTTTTGGCGACGAGTAGCAGGTGTTTAATGTTGGCTACATTAACTACACTTCCGCAGAAATTTTCAGGTTTCTCCGGCGCAGTTCACTACTAATATCTTTGATTTCATAGCGTCATTTTTAATCAGGTCGTCTCGTTTTCACATATCTTCAATCAACAAGCACAAAGTATAACAACTGAAAATGCAAAATCTCAATCAAAAAGACGATCGCCCAAACCGACAAATTCTCACAGGCTTAATCCTCGGATGGGGATTGCAAGGACTATTTAGCCTTCCAGTATTAGCACAACCAAGTTTACCCGAATCTCCCGCTGCGATTGAAAACCAGGCTCAACGCGCCCCTACGGAAATTACGGAAATTGCATTTGAGGCACCGGAGACAATCTTACCGGAAAATCAGCAATTTGTCGATCGGTCTATCCCACCATCCACACCCAGTTTACCCCTGTCTTCCCCTACTCTTGCAACTTTTGCTGAACCAGCCCCTACCGAAATTGCAGTTGACTCACTCCAGAAAAGATTAGTCGAAAATCCTCAATCAGCTAATCAAAATCTCCCAGCAGATGCCAGTTTACTGGAATCTCCAACAACTATTGAAAACCAGAATGAACCAATCTCAGAGGAAAGCACAGAACAAGTTACATCTGTCTCTCAACTGGGCGATGTAAAACCTACTGATTGGGCATTTCAAGCACTGCAATCCTTAGTAGAGAGATACGGTTGTATAGCTGGATATCCCGACAGTACCTTTCGTGGCAACCGTGCTTTAACTCGCTATGAATTTGCAGCCGGAGTCAATGCTTGTTTAGATAAAATTAGAGAATTAATTGGCACAGGCAATGAAAACAGAGTCAAGCAAGAAGACTTGGTAAAAATTCAAAAACTGCAAGAAGAATTTGCCCCCGATATCGCCGTAATGCGAGGGCGCACCGACTTATTAGAAGCGCGAATAACAGAACTAGAAGCCAATCAATTTTCGCCGACAGTCAAGCTATCAGGATTGACAATTGTGGGGATACAAGGTCGCAGTCCCAACCGTGCCGATCGCGCTCCTAGAGACGGCAAAAGAGATACGAAAGACCCCGGCACAAATATCAACACTATCGCTTTAAGTCAGTTATATTTAACGGCTCAATTCACTCCCCGCAGTAACTTATTCATCGGTCTTTTAAATCAGAGAGGAAAGACTTCACCCCAATTAACCGAAGACGTAAACCTTGCTTACGATTTTGGCGAAAATTCTGCCCTTACCCTCAGCGATCTTAACTATCGCTTTCTGGTAGGCGATAAATTAGCAGTAATTGGAGGGACAGCAGGAGTGAACATGATTAGCGGTTTCCGAGGGCCGAATCGAGCAGAAAGCGCCGCTTCTGGCCCGATTTCAACCTTCGCTCAAAGAAACCCTATTTTGAACATCGGTCTCGGTCAAGGCGGTGCGGGGATTGACTGGCAATTTACCAAAAGAGCGAGTTTACAAGCTGTTTATTCTACTACAGTTCCCGGATTTTTTGTCAGTTCTAACGGGCCTAGCGGACACAATACACTGGGATTACAATTAACTCTCACTCCCGCCGATCCACTAGATATTACTGTTTATTATGTCAACGACTATTCGCCTAACGGCAATTTGCTTAGTCTGGCGGGAGACAGTCAGTTAACTGCTGTTAATTCCAGTACCAACAAATCAGCCTCCATCCAAACGAATGCTGTGGGAGCAACTGTAAATTGGCGGGTTTCTTCGCGTATTTCCTTGGGAGGTTGGGCTGGTTATACTAATTCTCGGATTCCTGGTAAATCTGGGAGTGTGGCAACTACAAATTATATGGTGTTTGTGAATTTTCCCGATTTATTTGGTGCCGGAAATTTGGGGGGAATTTATATCGGGCAACCTCCTAAAATTGTTAGCAGTAATTTACCGATAGGCAACAATATTCCCGATTTTTTAGATACGGGTTTAGGGCGCAAAGGTGGCCAACCGGGAACAACTACTCATGTAGAGATGTTCTACCGCTGGCAGGTGAGCGAGAATATTAGCGTTACTCCTGGAGTAATGGTGATTTTCCAACCAGATCACACTCGCAATAGCGATCCGATTACGGTGGGTGTCTTGAGAACTTCGTTCTCTTTTTGATTTTGTCAGGACTTACGCACGGGTGGCCAGAAACCGGGTTTTTCCGAGAATACTTCATGAGAACGCTTGAACATGGCAAAAAACTCGGTTTCTTTGGTATCTATGCGTAAGTCCTGTTTGTTTGTCGTGGGACTTCAGTCCTGATAAAAGTGAGAGGATCTTAGTCATCACTATAAACTTATAACGGTTATTTTAAAATAATTAATATTAGTTATCAGTCAGATCGCGCCAGGACTTAAACTTTTTTGCGGGATTCCTGAATTATTGCAACAAATACAAGTTTTCAACCTCAATCAGTTTTGACTTTCTGAGGCGGATTAAAACGCCGAGGGAGATGTCTTAATCTTTTTTCTAAGTACAAACACATGAGCTTTACTAAAACTTCACATTTTTAGGACTAATGTTGTCATTATATGTTTATTGTCTCAATAAAAATACGGAATTACTTGTAAAAAAAAGATCCGCACAAACACTCTAGGAATTATTTTTAAATTCAATTAACATCTTAACATATCTTCGATAGTTACTGAAGTTAGGATTTAGAAAAACATGATTAAATCAAATGGCTATTTTTGGACTCTGGGCTTGGCTGCAATTTCGGCTCTCACAGCTTGTCCTTGTCAAGCACAAACGGCTGTTGAATCAAATATAAATTTAACGGTAGAGAAGAATATAACAACCACTAACCAGCAGAATGGTGCTAACACTTCTACCGCCGCTCCCTCAAAAACTATTAGCACTTCTAAATCTTTTGTGGTTTCAGAGACTAATACCGTACCCGTTCAACCTAGTGCGACGGCGGCGGCTCCGGAAAATCGAACTGTACGCAGCAATCCCTTGGGATGTCGATTTTTTAATACTCCTTCAATGCGACAATAAGTACCACAGATATCGGAAAAAGAGAAGATAGTTGCCAAAGAGAGGGCGATGCTTTCTGAGAATTGCTCTCTATTTGCTTAATTAACTTCATTTTAAACTCAACTTTCTGGGGGAAAGTCAGAAAACTGTTTAATATTATTCAATATTATTTGAGGCTTGCTTTTGTACTGTTCAACCTTGCCGCTAATATACACGTAACCGCGTCCTTGACCTGCATAACGCTTTTCAATCAATCGCTTCAAAGGAGCCATTTCATAAGTTTCGGCATCGGGTATCCACAAATCTAATTTATGATAAACTGAACCCGCATAAATTAGGGCATTGCCGCCTATCCATTTATTAATCCCAGCCTGCAAGTCGCAGAAAATAGTAATAGATTTAGCTTCCTCGGAAGCGGCTAAGATTTTTGGGTAGTCCAATCTCACAGAAAGTGCTCCTGCCCTTGCTTCTGACAAGCGAAAGTCTTCTACAATCGAGCCTCGCATCGACCACCAAGGCAGCAAATTAGCATAGTTGCGAGAGGGAATTTTGGCATTGGTAATCGGATTCCAAATCATCAGATTGTAAGCTTTTGCAGCCGATTCTGCCTCGGTCATTTTTCGGTGATACAATCTCGATCGCCCGTATTTCATAAAGTAGGGACTCCAGCCTTCTTTAATCAGTTTTAGATTGTAATTTTCTCCATCTTTATGTACGTAACATAAGAGGCGTCCGTAGTTGTCACGGTGTTTTTCTAGAGCAATTTCAACCGGATCGTCTGTATCAAATTCAATGTCAATTTTAGCAAGCCCACCATTTGCTGTAGCGAAGTATTGTTTAGCCATTTCCGAAGCTGCTTTCCCTGCGACAGTTACAGGCTTTGAAGTGTTAGAGTAACTTTCTTCTGTATCGACGCAAATCAGCCGCAATGACTCGGTTTTGCCGTTGAGAGCAACTTTGACAGTATCGCCATCAACTACTTGAGTTATTTGCAGGTTCGGAATTCTAGTTACCATATTTCGCACCCTGTTAGACTTGAGATTTCATTCACATATTGGCTAAAGTGTACATGAGTTTGCTGCTTGGTGCAATTGGTTGGGAGTGAGGCGCTCTGTGCGCTAACGGATATATAGCGCTCTGTGCGCCCACAAGCACCCTACGGATTAGTGTTGGTATTTTTGATATTGATTTTTGCAAGTGGCTGCGTAATTTATCAAGTCTGGGAAAAAAGCCCGAAAATCTGATTCAAGCTGCTGATAATTAACTGTTAAATCTTCTATTCCATCTGCTAAGCTATTAGTCCACTTGATTCTTGCCGACATTCTATTGAGAGCAATATCTATGCCACCAATTTCCCGGTAGGAGCACAGCAAGTCGCGGGCGATAATTGTTGGCACAATCTGCTGGAGCGATTCCGGCAATATATCTCGACTGTCTTGCAAAACTTGATAGACGCCACGAGCAAAATCTGGCAGCGGAACTTCTGAATATTCCAGCCAATTTTTAGCTAAGAAATGGTCGTAAAACATATCAATCAACACTCCCGCAAACCTGCGCCTTTGGGAGCAAACAAGGCTTTTACTCGATCGCACTATGGCATGACAGTCGGTGTAGCGATCGACTTTTCGGTGCAAATCGATGCCGTTTCTAATTTCCTGGGGGTAAAGATTTACTGCCGAACCCTTGACAAAATCGCCTAAGAGGTTGCCAATCAGCGATGCTGGCGTGCCTTCAGATAGAAATAGATGAGCCAAATAATTCATAAAAATTAATACGGGATGCGGGAAACGAGCGCGACTTTAGTCCTTCCTAGGGAAGCGGCTCGGGGGACTTCAGTCAAGAGTGTTCTTACTTACTTGTTGCTATTTTTATTGAAATATTGTATTATGTTCAACAAGTAAGTAAGAACAAACATCTACGTGTTGAGACATCCTAGTGCGGAGAAATTCCCGCCCCTGGAAACAACGGTCAAGCGCAAGCTTGATGACAGTATGACAGTAAAGGGCAAATAATAGCAGGTTGTTGAGCGTACCGTATTTTGGCAAGCGTGATGGTTCAGAAAACGACAAAAGTAGCTAGAAACCTAAACTTGATTTGGGTGACTAAGTAGACGGGTTTTGACTACCGTAGCGAGAATCAGGCTTTAGTAATAACTAAAGTTATTCTGTCAGCAGAATCTCAGTGGCTTCAGCCCGCTTGAGTGTCAATTATAGCAATCGCCCGTATTAGGATATTCAGAAGCTCATGAAGAGTGCATATTAATCACAAAAGTGCGATCGCCTAATTGTAGTATGCAGGTGAGCGCTCTTTTTGTGGCTCCGATTTTTCTTTGTACTCTTTGTTAAGGGTGACGTTGATTTGCTCAAAGTAGCACTATCATATCATTTCTTAGTGTTCCTCTTTATAGAGATACGCTGATTCGAGCGAAAAAGTCGAAAATCGCCCTCAAGTGTACCGTTGTAACTACAAGGAGAAAGAATAATGGCTGTCCTAGAGTGCGTAAAACCTGGTGCTAAACTCGGTCAAATTATTCTGGCAGTCGATCTGACTGTAGCCGGTGCTGTAGATGATATTCTGGCAAAAATTCAAGACTTAGGATATGACCCAGAAATTCGTCATGTTAACTATCCGTCAGGAGTTCACGTCTTAGCAATTCTCAAAGACGAACAACATTCTGAAGCAGTTGATGATGACTACTTGCTAGAAGATTGGTTGCAATTAAGGTCGCAAATTAACCCCGATGCCGTTCATCTCTGGCGCGGCAAATAAGTTAATTAACAACTAAACCCAAATGAACGCAGATCTAATCTTATCTGCGTTCATCCGCGTTATTGTGCCTGAATCTGCGGTTTCACAGCCCTACGAATCAGCCCGAAACTTATCCAAAGCCGTTTTATTTCATAAGTAGTGTTGCAGCCTATTGAGAGCTATACTCACCAAATGTTGTCACATACCCCTTAACAGTAACTCCCAGATCCAATTCCTCGTGATGAATCAGTAGGTTAGATAATTGGGCAATCAAAAATTCAATCTCGCGACGGTTCTCAAAGGAGATAAAAATACTGCTACCTTCACCCTTGATAATCACCGTTGGAATATCGCTGTCGTCTAACTGTGAATCAATATCTGGGATTATTTGTCTGATTTGCTCTTCAGTCCACATCTGACTCATTCCTCTATCTCCCGTTCAAAAATACAGCGGTATGACTTATAGCAGTTGACAGTTGACAGTTGACAGTTGACAGTTAATAGTTAGATTGTCTACGGTGAGGGGTTTGGGGATATATTCACTCTTCTTAATTATGCCCTAACTGATGTGGCAGTTGCTATCGCAATTCAATCACAGATGAACGCAGATGTAAATCTTATCTGCGTTCATCTGCGTTCATCTGCCTAAATCTGCGATCGCAAAAATACCCCTAGGAATCAGCCCGCAACTTATCCAAAACCGTCCGATCCTCCAAAGTTGAAGTATCCCCCGTCACCTCCAAACCAGCGGCCAAAGAACGCAACAAACGCCGCATAATCTTGCCGCTGCGAGTCTTTGGCAAAGCATCGGTAAATCGAATTTCTCCGGGACGGGCGATCGCGCCAATTTCCTTCACAACGTGCTGCTTCAATTCCTTAGCCAATGCGTCGCTAGGTTGCTGCGAGTTTTCCAAAGTCACAAAAGCAACTATTTCCTCACCTTTAATCTCATCGGGTTTACCAACAACCGCAGCTTCTGCCACCGCTGGATGAGACACCAAAGCCGATTCAACTTCCATCGTACCGAGTCGGTGTCCGGCGACATTAATCACATCGTCAACGCGGCCCATTACCCAGAAATAACCGTCTTTATCTTTGTGCGCGCCATCCCCTGCAAAGTACACGAATTCGCCATCTTTTGGGTGCAAATATTCCCAATAAGTGCGGCGGAAGCGATCGGCATCGTTGTAAAGAGTCCGCATCATTCCCGGCCAAGGATGTTTCACAACTAAATAACCGCCGCTTTCATTAGTTACAGGTTCGCCATCTTGGTCAACAACATCGGCAACAATTCCGGGGAAAGGAAGCGTTGCAGAACCTGGTTTAGTGGGAATTGCACCGGGCAAAGCAGTAATCATAATTCCGCCTGTTTCGGTTTGCCACCAAGTATCTACGATCGGACAATTAGAGTTGCCAATTACCCGCTGATACCACATCCAAGCTTCAGGATTTATGGGTTCGCCGACGGTTCCCAACAATCGCAAAGATGACAAATCTCTAGCATTTGGCAACTCTTCGCCCATCTTCATAAAGGTGCGAATTGCTGTTGGTGCGGTGTAGAAAACAGTGACGCCGTATTTTTCGATTACATCCCAAAAACAGCCGGGATTCGATGGGCGAGGAGCACCTTCGTACATGACAGTTGTCGCACCGTTGGAAAGGGGGCCGTAGACTATGTAACTGTGCCCTGTAATCCAGCCTACATCGGCGGTACACCAGTAGACATCGGTGTCTTGGAGGTCAAAAATCCACTTGGTTGTCATGTGGGTGTAAAGGTTGTAACCGCCCGTTGTGTGAACGACTCCTTTCGGTTTGCCGGTACTTCCTGAAGTGTAGAGAATGAATAGCATATCCTCGCTATCCATCGGTTCGGCGGGACAATTTGCGGAGGCGTTTTTTTGCAATTCATGCCACCAGCGATCGCGCCCTGGTTCCATCTGCACTTCTTGTTTGGTACGCTGGACGACGAGAACATTGGTAACGCTGGGTGCAGCGTTGTTGGCGAGGGCTTTGTCTACTTGTACTTTGAGGCCGACTGCTGCGTCTTTGCGGAAGCCGCCGTCTGCGGTGATGACGAGTTTTGCTTGGCCGTCGTTGAGCCGATCGCGCAAAGCTTCTGCACTAAATCCGCCAAAAACAACGCTGTGTACTGCACCGATTCTGGCACAGGCTAACATGGCGATCGCAGCTTCGGGAATCATGGGCATATAAATGCCGACGCGATCGCCCTTTTGGACACCCAATGCTTTGATGACGTTCGCCATTTGACAGACTTCGCGGTGGAGTTGGGCGTAAGTCAGGGTGCGGGAGTCTCCGGGTTCGCCTTCCCAAATGAGGGCGGCTTTGTTTTTGCGCCAGGTGGTTAAATGGCGATCGAGACAATTGTAAGAAATGTTAATTTTGCCATTGACAAACCATTTAGCAAAAGGTGGCTGCCAGTCGAGTACGGTATCCCAGTTTTGAAACCAGTCTAATTCTTGGGTAGCGAGTTCGGCCCAGAATGCTTGGGGGTCGGCTTTCGCTTTTTCGTAGAGGGCGCGGTATTCTTCTAAGCTTTTGACGTGAGCTTTTTCGGAGAATTCTGCCGTGGGCGGGAATAGGCGTTTTTCTTGCAGAATTGATTCGATGGTATCTTGTGACATCGCTGTTAGTTTTTAGTTCAGTTACTCTTTTTAGCTATTGTGTGCATAAATTGGGGGAAAAGTATGTTTATTTTCCTTAAGACTTTGGAAGATTTTGTAAGTGTTGGATCTGCGTGAGAAATTAGAGCACTGGTAAATTGTAAATTCTATCTTGGTACTCATTATCAAATGACGCTTCATAAATCAGAAGCAATACTTCAATATTTTGACCGATACTCAGCTTGTAATTCAGGATAAATATTCCTGGTACATGGCAATTTTGCTCTAAATGATCTGTCAAATGAACAGGCATAGAGCGGCGGTTGTTGGTAACAAGAATAAAATTGTGAATTTCGCACCAAATAAGAATTTCCGGGTCTAGAGTCCCTTTAGCAGGTGCTGTTAGTTCTCCAACTGCTAGAACAACTATATCGGGATTGCGCCTGCGAATTTGGTTAACATACGCAGGCTCGACATTTTCATCAAAGAGATACTGAATGGGCATCAGCTTTGCTCCTTGCATCTCTTTCTGCTTTGAATTTGCGGAGTTTTTCTGTTACAGGACGAGGATTGCGGCGCTGTTCTTCTTGCATTTTTTCGCCCCATTCCAGCCATTCAGTTATGTACTTACCGACTGCTTCTTTGTTGTGCAGGTAGTACAAAATTGTCGCATAAACCTGTTCGAGGGTGAGGGATGTGTAAATGTTGGCAATTTCTTCGGGAGTTCGAGCGCGAAACAGGTATTCGTAAAGAATGGTTTCGATGCCAATGCGGGAACCTTTGAGCCGAATATCGTCAGGTCTGAGGAAGTTGAAGTAGTCTTCAAGTTGCATAGTTTGTTGATTGGGATAAGGTTTTATACTATTATAATACCTGAACAGAAGATCGCACAAAAGCCATGACCCAAAATTTAGGCATCTTCTTCATCTTCACCTGCACGCCGTTCGTATTCTAAAATGATGCCCATAATTTCATCGGCTGGAATATCAGCTTGTGCAGATTTTGTATAAACAGTCAGTAAAATAATTCCGTTTTCCGTTTTGACATAATAAATCAGACGATAGCCAGCACTTTTACCTTTTTGAATATTGGTATTTCTGACTCTTACTTTAAAAACCTCGTAACCAATCCCAGATATGCGATCGCCAGGTAACTCTCCCCGTTCAAGTTGTTCGATGACTGGTTGTATATCGTTACGAATACTGCGATATTTTTTGGCGAGGTTGCGTAAGTTTCTGGTAAACGTTGGTGCAGCTTCAACTTGGATAGATGGTTGCTCAGACATCATCAATTCCCTCCCAGATTTGGGCAACAGGAATTGTTTTCCCAGTCATAGCTTCATGCCAAGCTTGACGTAAATCTGCTAAAATTTCTTCTTTAGATTGCTCATCTTCATTACTTTCTGTAACTTCGGGAATCAGCACAATTACTTCTACTCTGCTGTTTTGCTCTAAATTTAGCGGTTCATCAACGTATAATTGTCCGTTGTCGATCGTTGCCATCACTTTAATTGCTTTCATAGTTACTCCTGGTAATCTAGGGTGTAAGAAATAGACTGATGTGAAAAGGTAATGAAAAGTGATAATATTAGATTATATCAAATCTGCCATATATTTTACAGGAAAGGCCGATCGCACAAAAGCCATGACTCAAAATTTAGAAGCAAGCCAACTTTCGTTAAATGACGTTCGCCATCTTCTCAAACTCGAAGAGTTAGAAGGAGAAGGTTTCACAGATTTTTTCTCTCTGGAACCGCTGACAGAATCAGAACAGCAGGAACTATTGAAACTTAGAAATGACTTTCGACGATACCTATCCGCCGGAAAAGTTTCAGAAGAACTCGTTAAGTTTTTAGTGCTTTCACCTTTGATGAGATTAACAGGATTTTTTGATATTCCGATCGTACTGACAATGGAGGATAGCATACCCATTGAAGTTGAAGATAAGGATACTTTAATTAAAGGCCGGTTGGATATTTTAGCAGTAAATCAGCCGGATGCGGAGATAGGGGCGACACCGTTTTGGATTTTGGTAGTGGAGGCGAAAAATAGTGCGATCGCCCCTTTGGCCGGTTTGCCACAATTGCTGGCTTATACTTATAAGAGTTTGCAGCAGCAATCGTCTGTTTGGGGATTGACGACGAATGGGGAAAGTTATCGGTTTGTGCGGGTGACGCGGGGGAATCCTTGCACTTATCAGATTTTACCGGAATTGAATTTGATCGATCGGGATCGATCGCTCTTATTGGCGCAAGTGTTGAAAGCGATTTGCAAGTTGCAGAATGTGCAGTTGCAGTTGGCTTAAATTTTGCTTACAAAGATTTTTTTAAGGTGAAGAGAATGTGAGGAGTTTAGGCATAAATTATGTGCGATTTCCTCAGTTTCCAGCCAAAGCCATCAAATATTTCGCGTAAATTTCTACCTCTGTTGCCAAAAAATCACTAAAGCTCTCATGGCTTTTAATAAAAGAAGTTTCGTTAGTCCCTTCGCAGTATGAGTAAGTCGGAGGATCTGCGCCTTCTGATAGTCGAAAAAAGCTGAATTGATAGCCCTGGTGCATAAAAAAAATAAAGGCATCCTCTGGTAGGGATTCAGCAAAGTTATTTTCCTTCAATAACTCGACAGCCCACTCTTGCAGTTGAGGTAGACGATCGAAAAAACAGTCCGAACCACGCAAGAATTTACCAGCACTACACCCCATTGATAACAGAAATTCCTGATAGGCGGGGGGGAAAGAAATTCCCAACAGTTGTTCGATCGCAATTACCTCATCGCGCGTACAGCCTACCAGTTCATCTTGCCTCACGAGTTTTAGTTCTATCAGTTGGTTTTTTACTCGTTTTAAGTACATAACTACTACATCCTTTAAGTTTTGCAGAACTTACGGCAGCATTGATGGCATTGTCAAGGTTTAAACCTTTAGATATCCCCTTTAAAAATAGGGATGTGCGTAAGTTCTGCTTAGCTTACATTGTATCGTTTACCGTCAGTCTGATGTTGGCGAAGCGCCTCCTAAATTGCTCTATTACGTCGCAACAAGAATCACAGGGTTCTCTTTCCGTCCATAGATTTACTCTACCTTCAACCTCCGGTGTTTGAATATATCTCAATCCGAATTCCTCAAGGAGTTTACGTTCGCTATCATAGGCTCGTGAATGTCCGGGTGGGACTTCAAAAGTCTGAAATAATGGCTCGTCTGGTAAACCAACTGTTCCGGGACGAGTCGATCGACCGCTGACGGCTATCAATTCGCCGCGATCGTTCCCAATCTGGAAGTCTGCAACAGCAATATTTTTATAAGCCGATACTCCTCGCTCTTCTCGAATTTGGCTAATACGATTCGCCCATCCTTCCATATGGATCTCTTTATTTTTTAGAATACTTCCCCAGATTACCAAAGGGATGAGGGGACAAAGAACGGCGAAATTTATCGTTTTGTAAGGGTGAGGCAGGGGAATCGTTGCACTTGTCAGATTTTACCGGAATTGAATTTGATTGACACAGAGCGATCGCTCTTGTTGGCGCAAGTGTTGAAAGCGATTTGCAAGTTGCAAAACGTGCAGTTGCAAATCGCATAAAACCTGTTATATTTCTAACGTCTTGACTGCATTTTTGTTGCTACCGCATCCCCATATTCGCCCATCCATTCGCGCTGAGGATTCACCGCAGAAATCAAAGCTTTAGCAATACCAACAATCATATTCTTGCGCTGAAGAGCCTGTTTTCGTTTAATCCTTTCTCTGTGCTGGAAATCAAAGTAGGCATCGGGTGAAGTATCGGTCAATTTCGTTACTTCCAAGGTAAGGGTATTAGCAATTTGTTGCAGTTTATGTAAATGTATTTCCAAAAGTTTGCTCGGAGTAATACTCGGCTGGTTAATCCACAAACCCCGAGGGTGACTGATAATATAAGTTAAACCGAGTAGGAAGCCGCTCATTTTGCGATCGGTAGTAGACAATGACCAATCGGGTTTTAGAGTGCTGATTATTGTTGCTGCAACTGGCATTAGCTTTCCCGAAAGAAACATTTGATTTACTTCAACCCAGCAATCATGTTGTGCATGAAGAAAGAGCCTAGCAAAACCAAGTTTTTGCTTGCCAGAAACCATTATTGTAAAGTCGATAAGTTGGACAAAACCTGCTAATTCTAGAGTCTTGGTATATCGTTGCAGCGAGTTGACATCTAGTTGCGGAAATTCATCAGGTTCAACTGCTATGAACTCTTGTTCCTTTAAGTAGTCTTGAAGCATTAAAGGCTTGAAAAATAGTAGCAGTAACAGCACAAAGACAATGAACCAAGTCACTACAGGAACTAAAACACCAATCAGCCACTTTGGTGTCGCCACACTTATGAAAATTGCAGTTAAGTAATACCTGAGAATTGGGGATACAAACGCAGTGAATATAAAGGCAAGTAGAAAAAAAATAGTTTTTTTCACGGTCAACATCCTCATATTTAAATTAAAGTTTTAAGAACGATAGCTCTGTTGGTTGATGCTATTTAGATAATTGTCGCAGCTAGGAGTTATGTACTAATCAAAAGCAATGTTAATACAAAAAGTTCCAGAAGTCAAAATTTATTAATTATTTGTAATACCGCGCTGACTGAGCGCAAACATTTACATCCTGAACTTGTATATTTTCATCTCTATCTACTTAAGTATATTGTCGATATTCAACTGCACGCCATTCATATTCTAAAACGATCTCCGTAATTTCCGCCTTAGTCGCAGGGTCAAAGTAGTGCTTGACTGGTGGCCTGCGATAAGTACCCTCAATTTCCTGCACTCCTGTTTCTGGACATGAGTTTGAATTGCTTCTGCAAATGCTGCTGCTGTCTGCAAATTGTAATTGCCTGAAATACCAAAATCGGCAGCGTGTTTGAATTTCTTTTGAATTTGCCGATCGCACCCACGCAGATTTACAGACATATTCAAGTCAAGATTTGTTAAAAATTTACAGTTACCCGTGACATCAGCCAATCTTTTATCTTACCATAAAAAACGACTCAACCCTAAAACTAAAGGTAAGAAAATGTCTGAACTTAGACAAAATCTAATTACCAGAGATTGGGTAATCATCGCCACGGAACGCGCAAAAAGACCTGACCAATTCGCCAACACCAAAAAAATACCCGCATTCCTACCCCAACACCGCGCCGATTGCCCGTTTTGCGTGGGAAATGAGGAAGATGGAACCTTAGAAACTTGCCGTTTGGGCGATCGCACCGGCTGGAAAGTCCGCGCAATTGGTAACAAATATCCCGCCCTCTCGCCGACAGCAGAACGGATCAGGATATCATCGGGAATTCACCGCATGATGTCGGGAATCGGCTTTCACGAAGTAATTGTCGAACACCCGCGACACGATTTGACGACTGCTTTGTTGACCGTTGAAGAAGTAACTGATATACTTTTAGTATACCGCCACCGCTATTTAGAAATTAAAAAATATCCCCACGTTGAAACAATTGTGATATTCAAAAATCACGGGGAAAGTGCCGGAACTTCTCTCGAACACCCTCACTCGCAGATAGCAGCGACGCCCGTTGTACCCAGCCAATTTCGCAGCCGCATCGATGCAGCAGTTCGCTATTTTGATGATACGGGAGAATGTCTGTTTTGCAGGACTTTGGAAGATGAATTAGCCTCCGGTGAAAGAGTTATTTTTGAAAGTGAATATTTCGTAGCTTTTATTCCTTACGCTGCACTTTCACCGTTTCATATCTGGATTTTTCCGCGCCGACATTCTTCCTCGTTTGATGATATTACTGATGCGGAAATTACTGATCTGGCTGATACTTTGAAAACTGTACTCGCTCAGCTTTATTACGGATTGAACAATCCTGATTACAACTATAGTATTCGTTCCGTGCCGACGGCGGAACAAGCCACAAAATATTTTCACTGGTATATAGCGATTATTCCCAGAGTTTCTAAACAAGCTGGGTTTGAGTTGGGTAGCGGGATGTTTATCAATACAGCTTTACCCGAAGAAAGTGCTGAGTTTTTGCGATCGATCGCAATTCCTGGCGATCGCAATTTCCGACCATCCTAAAGTATAAAAAATTACAATTTATCAAAGAATGTCCCATACGAAGGCGGGAGACAATTTAATGATTTTCAATCATCGGTTGAAACAGACAATTTAAATCTGCAACAGCTTAATTGACGCTCAAAATTTATCAACCTACAAACATTCATAAATTTTACCAAACTCACAACAAACTTTCGACATACTGCCAACAGTCATCGCTAAAATTAGCTCTCAATATATCTCTAATCTTAGCATCAAGCGACAATCTCGCCTGGCCAGACTCAGCACTCTCGCCGATTTCGCAACTCTCATCAGATAAATTTTCTTGGAGGTGGGCGAGAGTATTAGCAAAATTAGCCAGAAAATAATGTTCGTCCACCCACGCTGTCGGATCTGGGATGGCTGGACTTCCAAAAGCTCGATCGACTAAATCTTGTTTTGCAGAATCGTCAGTCTGGTTTTTCATGGAGTCCATTTAGAGAGAATTTGCAACCTATCCTAATCTTAAGCTGAATTTTGAGCGGTGGTGCGATCGCGATCGAGCCACCGCAGTGACAAATTTGGGTAATTTGTGCGATCGCGATCGAGGTTGTTTTGGCGATCGGCTGTTATCATACCACATCACCGCCAGCGATCCTTAATTTGCACGTTGGGCAAAATCGACTTAGGTATCATTCCGTGAACTCCTTTGCGGGGATTATTCACAGCCTGAGTAATCCGAAAATTGACCGCGAGGGAACAGAAAACATAGGCATCTTCTTCTTGAAAACCGGCATACTTTTGTAGCCAATTAACCGCCTGTCTTACCGCCATATCAAAGGCATCATCTAATGTTTGACCAAAACCCATAACTACAATATGAGTAGGAGTTTCCGCAAACGGAAATATATAAAATAAATCCTTACGCAAGATGATTTGAATAGTCCCATTCATCGAAGTTTCAATCGCCGTACCATCAACTTCACCATCTCCCTGTGCCGAATGTCCATCGCCGATTGACAGCAAACCCCCGCGCACCGCAATAGGTAAAAATAACCGCGTTCCTGGTTGCAATTCCTGATTGTCCATATTGCCGCCGTAGCGTTGTGGAGGAATAGAAGAACGGTTGATTTCAAAATCTGCAACGCCGATAATTCCGAAAAATGGATGCAGGGGAATCTTGACACCGCTATTTGCCGGGAATTCCGCAATCTTTTGTTCTAAATCTAGGGGAATAAACCGCAATTTAGGATCGGGAAAATATGTAGGTAAAACTCCCCAACCAGCGCGAATCGCATTGAATCCTACTGGTAAACTTGGGTAAACTTTTTCGATGTGAATCTCTAAAACGTCTCCGGGTTCGGCCCCATTAACATAAATCGGGCCTGTTAGCAAGTGCGGGCCCGGGCCGACTTTGCGGTTGTCAGGTAAATTCTGACAGATATCTAAAAATTCCGGCGTCAGAAATTCCGGCGGGGCCTTGTCAGCAACATAATACCCCGAATAGGTTTCGATATCGATGCGATCGCCCGAATCGACAGTTAAAGCAGGTTCTAGCTTGGGAGAGAAACCGCCTAAGTGTACGGTTTTGCAGTTAGCTTTGAGAAGGTGGTGAGTCATTCGATTTGAGATTTTAGATTGGGGGGGGATTGGGGATTGGGGGATTGGGGGATTTTGTAATTGTTAATTAATTGGTGAATACCTCAGGGTGCATCTCATATTTGGCAAATATATGTGTAGGGGCGAAGCATGACCGCATTCAATATGAGATTATAACTAATAACTTATCTGCGGTCATGCTTCGCCCTCTTCAAAAGTGAGATTCACCCGGTTTGTGATATCTGAGATATTTTCAGAATTTCTTAACTTTTTGATAACTTTGGCAATCTAAAATTCAAAGCGGGGGCGGGTGTATATATAGCCTTTATCAAAAAGATGAGGTATAACTGACAGCTTATATAACCAGTTCCACTAAGAGGGCCCAAGCCCAACAACATATCTCATCTTTCTAAGAACCGCTATATATTAAGGTTGGGAGTTATATTTTGCTGGTGAAACCCTCCCCGACAGATTCATGACAATAACTTATGTTAACACCATTGCCCGAAAAATCAGAAATATCCCAAGGTTCTTCTCGGAACCTGTGGTTTTTTGCTGTTTTGATTTTGATTGTCCTATTCCTAGGTTTGATTATGCAATCTTTTCTCAACAAACCCAAACTTTTAACCGATCCGTTTCTGCAATTTCCAACAACTAACTCGGTGCGAGTTGTTTGGTTTACCGAATTTTCTGGGACTCGGAATATTGTTGCTTACGGCGAAAACTTGAGTAAAATTGCGACTGCAAATACTACCAAGCTAAGCCGGACTCGGGAAGACAAAGACTCGCACATCTCCGATGAAATGAAAAAGGGCATAATTGATAACAATCCAATTGTCCGCCACATCTGGCGCCACGAAGCCGAAGTTACTAATTTAATGCCCGGTGTTCGCATTCCTTATCTAGTGACTAGCGAAACGAAAGATGGTGAATCTGTTAGCAGCAAAGTTTTCAGCCTTTCTCCGACACCAGCAGCAGGAATTGGGCTAAAAATCCTGTTCACTTCCGACCATCAATTGATGCCGATGACAGCGGCGAATCTCCAGAAAGTAGCAGAAACAATTGATAAAGTTGATGCAGTTTTCATGGCTGGTGATTTAATTAATATACCCGATCGCGCTTCCGAATGGTTCGACGACGACCGAGGCCGCGCTTTTTTCCCCGGTTTACAAGGCCGCGCCTTCTCGGAAATCGACAAAAACGGCATCAAAACAGTGTACAGCGGTGGCGAACTGATCCAACACGCGCCTATATTTCCGGCGATTGGGAACCATGAGATTATGGGTAGGTTTTCAAATAGCACCAGTCTCAACGACCAGTTTAATGACCCTTTACCCCGCGCTGCTGTGGAAAAAATATATCCATACCTCACTCAAAAAAATGGGATGAAAGACCAAGATGTTTTGTTGAAAAACAATAGTTTTAATAGTGATACTTACAACGAAATTTTCAGTTTACCCAGTGAGAAAAATTATTATGCTGTGACGTTTGGGGACGTGCGGTTAGTGAGTTTGTATGTTACAAATATCTGGCGGACTCCGAATTTAGATCAAGGCGCGAGAGGCAGGTATCGGGAACGGGACGAAGATTTTGATCGTCCCGAAAAATGGGGATACGGACAGCATATTTTTGAGCCAATTGTCAAAGGCAGCGCTCAATATTCTTGGCTAGAACAAGAGTTATATAGTGCGGAATTCCAGCAAGCTAAATATAAAATTGTGATGTTTCACCATCCACCGCATTCTCTGGGTGACAATATTGTACCTGCTTATACTGACCCAGTCCAAATAGTCGATCGCACTTTGGACGGCGAGATTAAGATGGTGCGTTACGAATATCCGAAACAGCAAGATTATCTGATTCGGGATGTGATGCCGCTGCTAGAAACGGCGGGCGTGCAGTTGGTTTTGTACGGACATTCGCATTTGTGGAATCGGTTTGTGAGTACCAGCGGAATGCACTTTTTAGAGACTTCTAATGTGGGTAACAGTTACGGGGCATTTGCAGGGAGAAAGCGCCGATTTGTGCCGCCTGGATATCGGGAGGATTACAGCGCGATTGGAGATCCGAACGGATTGGAACCTGTGATGCCAACAGTTGCACCTTTGTTGGGGAAAGATGGGCTGGCATTGCCGTATATTGATAGTAATGATATTACGGCTTTTAGTGTATTTGACACGGGGAGTGCTACGGTTAGTAGCTATTATTTTGATACGCGGAAACCAGACTCGGAAGTGGTGAAGTTTGATGAGTTTAAGTTGAAAAAATCGTGATTTAGTGCAGTCAGGTTTGTAGTGAGGACTTCAGTCCTCAGTATTCGTAGGGTGGGTCGCTATCCCTCATCCCCAAATAAAAATAAAAAATCTAACAGCGACGCACCAATAGACAATAGTTTAATACGCTGTGGAAGCTTCAAAATTGATTTTTTGGGAAGAAAACTCTCTCGCTCTCGGTCAAGAGTCAACTTCAGTCTTGTGACTTCTGCTATACTTAGGTAATAGATAGTCTATCCAAATTAAACTCACGAGTAGAGTACAGTCATGCCCAAACAAAAACTCTTGGAAAAACCAGAAGAAGTAATCTTTGATAAAGAAGATGAATATTTAGATGATGAGCTGGAATCTAATGAAAAGCCACAATCGATATTAAAAGAAATTTCAGAAATCATTGTAGGTAGCACTGATTGGACAACAACCAGCATCCTCGATCTAATTATGCGGGAAAACATTCAACTCAATCCAAGATTTCAAAGACGAGATGCTTGGGATATAACTCGCAAAAGTAGGTTTATCGAATCAATTTTTCTAGGATTTCCCATTCCAGAAATAGTTTTAGCTTCTCCTGAAAAGAGTCGCGGAAATTTTATAGTTCTTGATGGCAAGCAACGCTTGCTAGCCATCCTGCAATTTTATGGAATGAGCGAAACTCCTAATGATAGTTTTGCTTTGGCAAACTTAGAATTTAGACCCGATCTCAATGGTTATACCTATAAGGATATAAAAAACGATGTTGTGTTGAGTCCCGTACTTAATGTACTCGACACTCAAACTATTCGGACTACATTGATTAGAAACTGGCGTACAGAAAGTTTACTATACAAAGTTTTTTTACGCCTGAATTTAGAGAATACTCCGCTATCTCCGCAAGAATTGAGGCAAGCATTGCATCCCGGAGATTTTGTCAATTTTTTAGACGACGCATCAATTAAAAATCAGGCTTTAAGAACAATACTTAAATCAAAAAATCCCGATCCTCGGATGCGCGATGTCGAATTGTTGCTGCGGTATGTAGCCTTCTATTATTTTTTATCCGATTATCGCGGGAATCTTAAAAAATTCCTGGACATGACCTGCGAAAAACTCAACAATGATTGGGACGAACAAAAAATCGAGATCGAAGATACAGTTAGCGAATTTGAGAACGCGGTGCAAACAACCATTGCAATATTTGGAGAAGAAAATATATTTCGCGTATGGTCTAACACTTCTAATACTTACCGCAAAAAAATGAATCGAGCTATTTTAGATGTAATGGTTTTTTATTTTTCCTATCCCGAGATAGGACAAGCTGCTAAGAATAATAAGGAGCGAGTAGAAAATGCTTTTAAAGAGTTATGTTCGTCCCCTAATAGCGAATTCAGAGACGCTGTTGAGAAAAGAACAACTAGCATTCGCGAAACTCATACTCGTCTCTCACTGTGGGGCAAAACTTTGCGAAAGGTTTTAAATTTAGAGTTTTATGTCCCCGAACTCGCAGATAACCGCATTATCTTTAACGGGTTGTGGTAAGTTCTTAAGCAGTATGCCAAAATCCGTCAGATTTCGTACTCTAACTAAGGAGTTGAATAGGTTAAAAAAACAATTCATTCCTAAGATTAAGCCCGGACATTTTTATTCCCCCAGACAGTTAGCCTTAACTCTTGCCTACAGAGTTTTAGCTCATGCCGAAATAGAAGCTTATCTAGAGGATAGAGTTTGGGAAGCAGCCCTTAATGCTAAAAACAATTGGGACAGTCAGGGTAAGACTTGCTGTACTTTGATATGTTTGCTTGCCTTTTCCGGTCAAATGATGGAATTACCACCAGATACACTAAGTCCAACAAAGCCAGCTAAAAAAATACCGGATGAGAAAATCAAAATCAACAAAAAGATAGATTTAGCTATTAATAGTTTTAAGCGAATCATTGACCAGAATCATGGAATAAAAGAAGCTAATATTCTGTCGTTGCTTTTGCCAATAGGAATCAATCCCGAGAATCTAAATATTTTTTGGCTGGCTACTATGAATACCTTTGGGGAAGACAGAGGTGTTGCAGTCCATACTTCAGCTACATCCCCAACAACTATTAGAGTTCTAAATCCCATAAATGAATTGGAGAGGGTAGAGCAAATTATTCAAGAACTTTTGAAGGTGGATGAGTTGATTAATGATTTAATGAGATAAATGAATAAATTTCCAGTAATTGTTAAGGATTTTTTCTTGGCGATGGGCTTCTAGCCGGAACGGGCAAGATGCCCGTTCCATAATAGTTGAATTTTTGAGTGGTACAGGCATTTTGCCTGTGTTCAAACAGCTTATTCAGAATTGTCGAAAATTTCAGATTAAACCTTCTCTTTTGCAGGCGGAACTAAACCAGTTTTATTCAAACCAGCATCAATATCCCTCAGCAATTTAAAATCATCTTCGGGTAAAGAATTAACAACCGAGTGTTTTTCCAGAAATGAGAATGCTTGGCGAAATTCGCGGGGCCGGGAGTCGATCGCGCGATCGAAGTGACAAGGTACAATCAGATCGAAGTCCCAACTCGCGACTTTATCCACCCAATCGAGAGTTTCCCTCGGCGCGCGGTTGAGAATTAGAGTCTGCAACACCGGCGCCACCAACAACCGCCCCCCTCCGCGCAAAGCCTCGAACGATCGCACCCAATCAGTTTGCCACTTAAACGGATACAATCCAAAATAAGCTTTTATCGATCGCTCTGGCGCTTTCAGGGCGCTGGCTAACACCCCCGACCACGGTGGCACGTCCAACACGCTAGGGCGAAAATACATCGCAAATAAGGCGATTCTCTGCCACCCTTTGCATCGATTTTCCTGGGTGTCTGCCACCACATCCAAAGCGGTGTCTTTGGCGTGAAATAGCAGCGGGTACGAGTCGAGTTGGAGAATCGCGGGCGGGTTTTCGGGAATCGAAACCACGGAATCTGTTAACATTAGCGTGCGCGATCGCCTGTGAAATAACGCAACTTCCGCAAAAAAGCCTAAACCGAGGTTCAGCGGGCCGAGGATTGCCCAATCAAATTCATCTGCAAGGGGCGTGTTGCTGCTATCAAAAGGCAGTACAGAGGTGCGTTTACCGGGCAAACCCAACCAACTCAGCGGCAAATTTAGCGGAAAACTCCATTGCTTGGGAGTGACAAACACCTGCGCTTCGGGAAAACACCTCGCAAAGGGGCCGACAAATACCTTGTGTTCGATGCCCGAAACCGTTGTCAGCAGGATATACTTAACCTCGCCATGTTCTGCGACTAACTCGTTTACCAAGCGGATGCACTCTGGAGTCGGCGCGACGGGGGCGTAGACGAGAAGGCCTTCGGATTCGAGTTTGATGACTGTCATCCGAATCGGCACAATTACGTAGAAAATGCCTTGTAGTTGGTCAAAAGTCCAGATTTTGTCCTTGACTATTTCCTTGCGGATGGTGCGCCGCCTGCTGTAGGGATAGATGGGGACGATTGGCCAAAAGGGCCATGAATAGTCCCGATTGTCAATCTGTGCTGATGTTGGTATGCTTTCGCCGTCTGTCACTCCGCGACTCCTTGCCGATTTTTTTGTACGTGCGTGCGATCGAACTTTTGTTATTTTATTTCAATCTTGTGATGCGGATGCGAGGAGTTGAAAAAGGGTTATGGGCGATTAAGAGCGGGATAGCTGCGCCGCGCCTGCTTGTCGAATACTCAAACAGGACTTACGGATGACTAGAAGCCCGGTTTCTCAGAAAATTTGCGTTTATATAAGCTGTTCTGCATTTAAATTGCATCTCAAAAAAATCAGACAATGAGTGGGGTGGGCGTCCCGCCCGCCCTGAATATACAATTTAAATGTGCAACAGCTTACGATAAATATACCAAGAAACGGCGTTTCACCAGGGCTGAGTGCGGGACTATTAAACCAACTGTTCAGGATCGATACCTAATTCCCGCAACCGCGCCGCTAGCCTTTCCTCTCGCTGTTGAGATTCTATAAGTTGCTGTTGATATTCTATCAGTTGCCGTTCCGCAGCAGTTGCCCTTTCACCCGGACTCAAAATCAACCCTCCTTCGGCCGTAAACCACCGCAACCACAAACGATTCATACTCTTATAAGTGCCTTGCCACCAACCTAAACTCAACTGCAACTCAGGAATAAATAACCGCCCATCCATTAATTCTGCCGGTTCATAGTGGCCACCTACAAGATGAAAAGCTCGCAATTCATCCGTGTAGCGACTGAACACAAAATAGTAAGGAATCCGCAAAATTTGTTCGTAAACTTGCCACTTAGTCGGCGGTTCCCCAGCTTGCTTAACAGTCCGGCCCAAATCTTCATCCTCAGTTCCCGGCGATAGCAATTCCACCACCACAAACGGATTTACCCGTTCTTGCCAAACTACATAACTCAAACGCATATCGCGCCCTTGATAAAGCCTGGGCACACCCACCGCAGCAAACCAATCCGGGCGTTTGTGCCAGCGCGGCTGTGTTGCATCGTAATACAAATTTAGGTCGCTGGCTGTAAATACTTGCTCCGCATCCCATCCAGGTGGCAAAAACGTGAATTCCAAGAGTTGCGGCTGATCTAAATGAAATGTATCAGGCAAACCGGGCTCCTTTGGGTCTTCGCTAGGTAAATCATACATTGTTGGCAAACTCTGCCGGGGGTCTAGAGGCGGTTCAGCTTGAGCAGGCGGGTAAGTCGGGAATGTCATAATGAATTCTGAGGTTGCTTATCCTGATATGATTATAGCCTTGTGAGAATGTCTTGGATTGCCAAAGAATTCCCCTTAACTCTCAATCTCAAATCTCAAATCAAAACTCCTAAATCGATATGACTCAAAACTACCGCATCACTCTTTTACCGGGAGACGGCATCGGCCCTGAAATTATCGCTGTAGCGGTAGATGTCCTGAAACTTGTCGGCAAACAATTGGACATCGGCTTTGAATTTCAAGAAGCATTAATGGGCGGCGCTGCTATTGACGCCACAGGCAATCCGCTACCGGAAGAAACTTTGGAAAAGTGCCGCAACAGCGATGCGATATTATTAGCAGCTATCGGCGGTTACAAGTGGGACAATTTGCCCCGCGAACAGCGTCCGGAAACTGGATTGTTAGGACTGCGCGCCGGATTGGGATTGTTTGCAAATTTGCGTCCTGCGACTATTTTACCGCAGTTGGTTGATGCTTCTTCTTTAAAAAAAGAAGTTGTCGAAGGTGTGGATATTATGGTGATCCGCGAACTGACTGGCGGCATTTATTTCGGCAAACCGAAAGGCATTTTTGAGACAGAAACCGGGGAAAAACGCGGTGTGAATACGATGGCTTACACCGAGTCAGAAATTGACCGCATCGGCCGCGTGGCTTTTGAGACCGCCCGGAAGCGCGGAAAAAGGCTGTGTTCGGTTGACAAGGCGAATGTTTTGGATGTTTCGCAACTGTGGCGCGATCGTATAATTGCCCTTTCTTCAGAATACCCCGATGTGGAACTTTCTCACCTTTATGTTGACAACGCAGCCATGCAGTTAATTCGCTGGCCGAAACAGTTCGATACAATTGTCACGGGTAACTTATTCGGCGACATTCTTTCGGATGCGGCGGCGATGCTAACTGGTAGCATTGGAATGTTGCCTTCTGCGAGTTTGGGTGCAAGCGGCCCGGGAGTTTTTGAACCAGTACACGGTTCCGCCCCGGATATCGCCGGACAAGATAAAGCTAATCCCATCGCCCAAGTTTTAAGCGCTGCAATGATGTTGCGCTACGCCTTAAATCAGCCCGAAGCTGCTGATAAAATTGAGCAAGCAGTTGTGGCAGTTTTGGATCGAGGTTATCGCACTGGTGATATCATGTCGGAAGGCATGAAACTGGTCGGTTGTCGGGCGATGGGCGAGGCTTTAATTGAAGTTTTGCAAGGTTAATCGAGAATTTCATAAACCCGCCCCCGCCCAACAAGCAATACAAAAGATTGTAGATACTGTCTTGACCTGTCAAGAGGTAGCAAGTAAATAATTGGGGTCGAAAGGCTTTTGGGACTTTAAAATACCAAAAGCCAAATGCACCAACTTCCGCATCAAAGCACCAATCACCTGCATTTTGACCTTGCCACGACCCAATAATCGGTCACTCATCGCCTTAAGTAACGGATTGTGACGCATCGGCACTACTGCAGGCAAATACAACGCCTTTCGCAGTCGGACATTGCCGGTACAAGACAAACGAGTTTTGCCTTTAACCTCCGTCGCTGAACTGCGCTCACAAGGTGTTAAACCCGCATAAGCCGCTAATTGACGGGCATTGTTGTAATCGGAAACATCACGAATTTCAGCTAACAATACGGATGCTGTTTGTTCACCAATTCCGGGAATTGAGGTCAAGAGGTCACGCTGTTGTTTTAAATGTGGATGTTGGTCAAAATGGTCACTAATCAGTTTTTTAATCAGTTTTTGTTGCTCTTTTAGGTACTCCAAATGTGCCAGGGTAAGACCAGCAACAGTTGGCGTAGCTGTTTCCAAACGGTTCTGCTCTTGAGTAGTCATTTCAATCACGGATTCCAGCCGTCGCAACAAAGCTTGTAATTCTTTGACTTCCGGTGCAGTTGGTGTCCACAAAGACGGTTTCATCGCCGCACAAAAACGAGCAATCAGTGCCGCATCTACGGAGTCAGTTTTAGTTCTCAGAAGTTCGCTTTTGGCAAATCCTTTAATACGAGCCGGATTGACGATACTAACCTGAAAGCCTGCCCCATAGAGGAATTCGGCTAAGGCTTCGACCTAATTGCTAGTAGCTTCCATACAAGCATGGAGTTCGACAACACTTTGTTGTTTGAGCCAGTTATGTAAACTCTCAAATCCTTGAATATTGTTAGTGAACTTTTTGGGTTTAGTTGCACGACTTTCTTTCAGTAATGAGACGTGAAAGTCTCTTTTACTGATGTCTATACCTAAGACTGTTGATGTCATTTTTAGCTCCCGATGTACTCCAATTTATGAAAGAACCGAGAGGCAATTGAATACTAACCTTGTGAATACAGCAATACTTCGGACAGTTTTGGAACGGGGACGCACAAGCGAGCAGAGACAAAAAGTCTCTGGGATTTTCACCGAAAATCCAAAAAAAAGGCACTTTTTACGTTAAGCTCAAAAAACACACGAACTTAAAAAAATGCCTGATGAATATTCTAGAATCTATTTTACAACAAATGTCAGGGATTAGTCAATCCCAAAAAAAGTTTATGG
>NZ_JAAFKG010000078.1 GCF_013299185.1 Microcoleus sp. bin48.metabat.b7b8b9.023
GGTTTATCAAATATACATGGCTCGAAATAGATGCTTACTCTAGCTGGCAATCTCTTGTTTCATCTGTAGAAAAAATTCTTAAAGAGTTTGGAGATAATTATGTAATTAATTTTGCTTAACTACTTAACGGGCGGTGTCATCGCCCTTGGCGGCATTTTCTGCACGGGTACTCTCTGGTATTGGCAGATCGAAAAATGGACTCTGCTCGATGCCGCTTACATGACAGTATTTACGTTAGCAACTGTGGGCTACGGCGAAATTCATCCCCTCGGAAGACGCGGGCGAATGTTTACCATGTGCCTGATTTTGATGGGCGTAATTGGTATTGGTTTTATTGTCAACCGCTTTACAGAAGCGCTGATTCAAGGATATTTTCAAGAAGGAGCAAGAATTAGGCAACAGCGGCGTTTGGTGGATTCTTTGATCGAACATTACATTCTCTGCGGTTTTGGGCGCACGGGGCAACAAATTGCCTTGGAATTTCAGGCAGAAAATATTCCTTTTGTGGTGGTAGATTCGGCGCTACAGTCGGTTCAGGCAGCTTTGGGGCTGGGGTACACGGCGGTGCAGGGAGACGCAACACTTGATGAAATTTTGTTGAATGTGGGGATCGATCGCGCAATTTGCATAGTAGCAGCTTTGCCGTCGGATGCTGAGAATTTGTACACTGTGCTGTCAGCGAAAACTCTGAATCCGAAGGTACGGGCGATCGCCCGCGCCACCACAGAAGAAGCCGTAAAGAAGTTACAGCGGGGCGGCGCCGATGCCGTCGTATCCCCCTACATTACGGGCGGCAAACGGATGGCAGCGGCGGCTTTGCGCCCTCAGGTGATGGATTTTTTAGACGGTGTTTTGACGGGTACTGATAGTTCTTTTTATATGGAAGAATTTCTGGTAGATCCGAATAGTTGTGTCTACGTCGGAGAAACTTTGAGAAATGCCAAATTGCGATCGCAATCCGGGGCGTTAGTGTTAGCAATTCGACGGGCGGTTGGGACTTTGATTGTCGGGCCAACTGGAGAAACTGCGATCGAAGGAGGAGATATGCTAATTTGTTTGGGCACCGCCGAACAATTGCGCGCCCTCAATCAAATCCTCAGCCCCCTAAGTTTTCGCATCCCCCGTCCTCCGAAATAATACAATGTGAGGTTTGTCGTGAGGAATGCCAGTCCTCTTTTGGGGCCATTTTGGCGGGCGAAGGAGTTAACGCCAACGCTGGTTGGGAACTTGGCGGGGTTGGGAGGTGCGATCGCTCTTGGGAGAAGTTCTATTTGAATCTATTTTCCTCTGGGGAACAGGGTTGCGGGAGGCGAGTACGCGCTATGTGGTGAGAGCGGAAGACGATTGTATCGATAAAAAGATCTAGGTCAGAGTCCAAGTTTTCTTAATAATCTAGTAACTAGGTTCATTCTGAGTTACACTGAAATTAAAGTATAAATTTATAATGTAGTTTATACTGGTCAGTATAGTAGTACAGCGTGACAGTCAGCATGAACGCCAAACAATTACCATCTTATGACCAACCACCTGTTACTGAGGTGGTATGTAGTGTTCTGTTTAACTCTCTCGATGCTTTACTTAGTCCCCATATTGGCTTATTATGGCAGAGGTTTCAACCTGACTACCCGTTTTGCAACGACGTTGTCCCACTAGCACCAAAGGTGGAAGTTTTTAATAATCAAATTATTGAAACTCAATTGACACTGAGTGATATTCCTCCTTTACCAAGGGTATGGTTTATTAGTTCTGATGATACGAGGGTTATTCAAATTCAACGCGATCGTTTAATATATAACTGGAGAAAAGCCAGTTTAAATAGTGAGTATCCTAGATATGAAAGTGTTATTAAAGGGTTTCAAGATCATTTAAACAGCTTCAATTTATTTATAGAAGAGGCTGAATTGGGTCAAGTTCAGATTCATCAATATGAACTAAGTTATGTCAATCAAATTTCACAAGGAGAAGCATGGCAAACTCTGGAAGATATAGGTAAAATTTTCCCTGACTTTAAATGGCAAACAGGTCAATCTCGATTTCTTCCAAAACCTCAAGGCATTTATTGGAATACCACTTTTGACTTGCCAGAAGAATTTGGGAGATTACATATATCGATCAGGAATGCAGTTGTTGACAACCATCTAACTCTTTTATTTGAATTAACTGTGCGTGGAATTGGAAATTACAATTCTATGGATTCAATGGAAAGTTGGTTTGACAAGGCACATAAATGGATTGTACAGGCATTTACTGATTTAACCGATCAAAGAATTCAGACAAATATTTGGAAGCGGAGATAATGAAGCTATGACTATATCTTCATCGCAAAAACAAGGACGAGAAGAGCAAGCAATTTCCTCAACTACTTTACTGACTGATAGGCAACGAAAAAATCCGAACACTCCTGTCCGAATGTTTGCACCAACTCCTTCACTACAAAAGATATGGGCCGATCATAAAAATGCTGATGTTAGAAAAAATTATCCGCTTTATCGTCCCATGCAGGGAGACATCAGTTCAATAATTTATGCTGGCCAACTTAAGGATATTGATGAGGAGAAAGTCAGAGATTCCACCCATGAAATAGCCGTGTATAATTTGGCTCAATCTGTTCCACAAGAACGACGAGGTAGATTTTTATCACCTAGGATAACCGGTTCATCAAATAATTTGCCCTGCATTCATAAAAAGAGTGAGGCTACAAAGCATCAGCGACAACGATGCCAGGGGCTTCGATTATATCTTGATTCACTAAAAAATGAGGTAAGAGAGGCAAGAGATGCAAACTTTTCAGAAAGAGTTCTCAATCTATCCTGGTATGTGTGGAACGCACTCAAAAGTTTGTTTGAAGCCACAGGGCGATGCTTGGAAGTGCCAGATGCTTGTCCGGGTTCCAAAGATAATTTCATGTACACATGGTCAGAATCTGAACACTACTTAGAGTGCGAAATCTTTGCGACTGGTGAAATAGAATTTTTCTATCGTAATAGACAGACTGGAGAGGTTTGGGGAGAAGATACTACACTTGAACAGGGTTTTTCGGCTGATATCTTGGAAAAAGCTTCATTTTTTATTGAGTAAGTTGTTTAAAAAAAACTCGGCTGGAGCTGATTTAACCCCAGTCGCAGATGTTTACTCCGTCCTTCGACTTGCTCGACCACCTAAAGATTTTACAGAAAAGGGTAATATCTTAGCCATTCAATTGGAAGATGAATTTTCTCTTTCAACAAACGATAAAAACTCAGTTCCACCCCACCTAAGCGTTTGGGTTGACTCTCTTACAACACCTGAACAAGCTTATGGATTCCTTGGGTCAAACTCGCCTCGGAGATTAGTTCTTCGCCTTAAAGTTAATGAAATCTGTCAAATTCAAGCTAACTCTGGGGAATGCCTCTATCCTAACCTGTTAAATGTTATCTGGGTTTACCGGTTTCAGGAAATCGATGGCAAGCGTATTAGAGATTATTCCCCTGGTGCTGAAGGTCATTCTGGTATCACAGGGCTTGATGAGGAATCAGCCCCTAATGAATTAACTAACAGGCAAAAGAAGAATATTCGCAAGGATTTACGTGCCCAGTTAGCAGAACTTGCATCTAAGGATTTTTTTGAAATTAACGATTGATAGATATCTCCATAAAAGTGAAAGCTAATCACCATGCGATCGCACTTTATCCATTCACGCTCAACCCTCGCAAAGCGATCGTATTAATTTGTCAATACGTACAACAATCTGTCAAGGCAGACAAATAATTTGACACTCGACAAAACCCTAAGCCGATGGTGGGATTTGAACCCACGACCGATCGATTACGAATCGATTACTCTACCACTGAGCTACATCGGCAAGACGATTATGAATTATAGCACAAATTCAACAAAAAAGCAATGAGCTGTAGAATTTCATGAAAAACTCCACAACCCAAAACTCAGAACTTCTTAAACGGCAAGTTCTCCGTCTGTTGAGCCACCTCGGGCACCGGAATAAACCAATCCCCGCTGCATATCCAGCGTCAGCATCGTGCCGTCCCGAATTACCCGCATGGCATTCTCCACACCCACCATCACCGGCACGCCCAAACGCAAACCGATAATCGCCGCGTGAGAAGTCAAACTTTCCTCCTCCGTTACCACACCGGCTGCTTTGCGAATCATCTCCACAAACTCGGCGCTGGTGCGTTCTACTACTAAAATGTCTCCTGCGTGGAAATTGGCTACATCCGCAGCAGTACGAGCAACTCTGGCCATGCCGCTCACAGATCCCAAACCGACACCAGTACCTTTACCTAAAACGGCTGTGACTACCTCAATTTTGATCAAATCCGTCGAGCCGGCAACCCCTTGCTGAGTACCGGCAGTCATCACTACTAAATCTCCGTCGCACAGGAACTCTTTTTCTTGGGCGACATTAATGGCAGATTGAAATGTCTGGCCTGTTGAGGGCAAATCCAGCACCAGTAATGGTTTGACTCCCCAGACTAATTGCAGTTGTCGGGCTACGTCTACGTGGGGAGTAACGGCCAAAATCGGTGTTTTGGGTCGGAACTTCGAGACGTTGCGGGCTGTAGCGCCGGTTTTGGTCAGCGTCATGATGGCCGCTGCGTTTAACTGTTCGGAGATTTGGCTGACTGCTTGGCTGATGCCGTTGGTGATCGATCGACCAACATCTTCTACATTTCTAATATTGCCCCTAATTCCTTCCCTCTCGATGCGGACGGCAATTCTCGCCATCGTCGCCACCGCTTCGACGGCAAATTTGCCGACAGCGGTTTCATTGGAAAGCATTACCGCATCGGTTCCGTCGAGAATGGCGTTGGCTACGTCGGAAATCTCGGCGCGGGTAGGACGGGGATTGCTGACCATGCTGTCGAGCATCTGGGTAGCGGTAATCACCGGAATCCCCATGCGGTTGGAAGTCGCAATCAAGCGCTTTTGCAAAATCGGCACGTCTTCGGCGGGCAGTTCCACGCCCAAATCGCCCCGGGCGACCATCACGCCGTTGCAAAGGGCGAGAATTTGTTCCATTTGTTCGATCGCCTCGTGCTTTTCGATCTTAGCAATTACCGGTACTTGCTTGCCCGCACTGGCAATCAGTTCTTTAATTTCGAGCATATCCTGGGGATTCCGCACGAAGCTGAGGGCTACCCAATCGACGCCTTGGTCGAGGCCGAACATTAAATCTTTGCGGTCTTTATCCGTGAGCGCTTTAATTGACAGGTATACGCCCGGAAAATTGACGCCTTTGTTGTTGGAAAGCGGGCCGCCGACAACGACGCGACAGTACAATTCGCGGGAATTGCGGTCTACTTTTTCGACGCGCATTTCGACTTTCCCGTCGTCTAGTAGAATCACTGCGCCCTCTGGAACTTCGTCTGCTAGGGGTTCGTAGGTGACGGAGGAAATCAGCTCGGTTCCAGGTACCGGGCGGCTGGTTAAAATGAATGGATCGCCGTTTTTGACAACTATAGAGCCTGTTTCAAAGCGCCCCAAACGAATTTTTGGGCCTTGAAGGTCTTGGAGGATGGCGACCGGCTGGTTGAGTTCAAAGGACGTTTGTCTGATTAAGCGAATGCTGCGCTGGTGGTCATCTTCTGTTCCGTGGGAAAAGTTGAGCCGCAAAGTTGTGGCACCAGCTTCTATGAGGTTGCGGAGCACTTCTGGGTCGGATGTTGCTGGGCCAATGGTGGCTACAATTTTGGTTCGGCGTAGGGCTTTTGGCAGTTGCATGAATTGAGATGGGGTGGCTGGAGGATTTCTTCTTTAAATTTCGGCTAACTTTTCATCTTTCAGTACAAGCAATGACGCTAGTCTCAAGTCTTAAAAATTTTGATAGTCGTCAAAACAGCAGGCATTGACCAATATATAGAATATCTGACTTTTTACCGATCGGTAATCTTTTCTTGGCGATCGGCTTTTGTGAAATTATTTCCGCTCCCAGGCTTGACATAAATACAGATATACCCATTTATTAGAATTGGGCTGCTTTGCTATGCGGCTAATCGAGGATTGGGATCGTTTCACAGCAGCAATACTTGGCTTGTTGTGCAGAGGCTAGTGTCGGGCGATCGGACTCTGTTTTTTCACGAAACTTTACTATTGGCAGACTTGTATCTTATACTACGCAAGTGTGAAATATTAAGGAGTGTTAACAAAGATGTCGGAGGCAGGACGGCCGCTGACAGTGCCGAAAGAGTTTCTGAGTCCTCCGGGTGACTTCAATCCGACGCTGCTGTTGTTTTTGAGTGCATTAGCGACGATCGCGATTTCCTTTGTGGGTTACTGGTACGGAGACTGGCCGGATTGGTGTTGTTTTTCCCTGAACGTGCTGGCGTTGCACATGGCTGGAACCGTGATTCACGATGCGTCTCACTATGCGGCGCACCGCGATCGTACAATTAACGCTATTTTGGGACACGGTAGCGCGCTGATGTTGGGCTTTGCTTTCCCGGTATTTACGCGGGTACATATGCAGCATCACGCCCACGTTAATGACCCAGATAACGATCCAGACCATTACGTTTCTACTGGCGGGCCTCTGTGGTTAATTGCTGCGAGGTTTTTTTACCACGAGATTTTCTTCTTTAAGCGCAAACTGTGGCGGAAATACGAACTTTGGGAATGGTTTTTCAGCCGTTTGTTTGTGATCGGAGTGGTTTATATCTCAATTCAATACGACCATTTAGGTTATGTGCTGAACTTTTGGTTTTCTCCTGCTTTGGTAGTGGGATTAGCCTTGGGGTTATTTTTTGATTATTTGCCGCACCGTCCGTTTCACGAGCGCGATCGCTGGAAAAATGCCAGAGTATATCCTAGTCCAATTCTGAATATTTTAATTTTGGGACAGAACTATCATTTGATCCATCACTTGTGGCCTTCAATTCCTTGGTACAATTACAAGCCAGCCTACGAAGCTGTGAAGCCGCTGTTAGATGAAAAGGGTTCTCCTCAAAGTCTGGGAATATTGGAAGGTAAAAAGGACTTTTGGAGTTTTATATATGACATCTTTTTAGGGATTAGGCTGCATCACAAGAAAGCCACTGATTGACAAAAAATCCGGTTTCTTCGAGAAGCCGGTTTTTTTATGTTTTTTATCTAAGCCAATCCCCACCAGAAAAGGTAAGCTAAAATAAATATATCGGCTGGAGAAGCCTATTTCAAGTCAGCCGATCGCAACTGCCATGACCCAAATTACTCTCGACCGCCTCAAATTATTGACAAATTGCCAAAGCTTCTGCTTGATATTCTGTATCGTTTGCCATTTCTGAAAATTCGGCATATATCACTCGATCTGGCTTGAGACTTGCTAAATGTTGATGTTCGCTATTTTGATCGATTACCTCAGCACCGTAGGCAATACAAGCCAGAATATCATCTCGCTCTATACTTGGATACTGCTGAATAATTGATTCGATAGTTGCTCCGCTAGCTAGGCAATCTAAAATCAGGGAAACCCTGATGCGATGTCCCCGTATACTGGGCTTGCCAAAACATATATTCGGATCGGTCGAAATCCGAGATAATAGATTTGTTCTGTTCATAAAACATTCTCCTCTACTCCTCTACTAAGGAGGGCACAAAAGATTTGCCTCTTCTAATATCGTTTCCGGTTGGATCGGAATGATTTAACCGCAGAGAACACAGAGAACACAGAGAAAGGGAAGAGAGAGATATATACAGGACGATGTTAACGGATTTGATATAACTCAGTTAAAAATAAACCCACCAGCCATGGTGGGTTTACTCTTGAATGAATCAAAAAGTGATTTTATTATTTTTCCGCAGCAACCGCAACGGCTAAATTCCAATCGGGCCGCAAATTTTGAGCTCCGCGCAAATAAGGATGATAAATTTCGCGGTGTGCGGGCCAATTGACGTGAATTAAAAAGCGGATGCAGCGTTCTAAAGCACCCTTCACGTGCATTTGCTGCACGTCCAACAAAGGTACATTACACCACCGGGAGCGTTCGCGGGCGATCGCAGCCGGAAAGATAGCATCCAAATCGCGGGTAACAGAAAACGTAACACTAATTATTAATTCCGGATCTAAATTATTTCTTGTTTCTAATTCATCTAACAGTTCTCTCACCGCTTCTCGAATTGCTTCTACCGAATTATCGCTGGCAGTTGTTGCCCCGCGAATCGCCCGCACTTGCCAATCCACGCAAATATTCTCCATTTTTTATCAGTTGTCAGTTGCTAGTTGTCAGTTGCTAGTTGTCAGTTGTTAGTTGTTAGTTGCAATTACCAATTACTAATTACCACTGCCAAGTGACTACTGCCAACTGCCAACTGACTATTTAATCACGGGCGATACAGCCACAACGGTAAACCGCTAGTAGACAGCTCGAATTCCAGCAAATTCTTGTAAGCCGAAAGCCCGGATGTATCCAGACTACTCCCCAAGACGCGATTTAGGAAAGGTTTTTGTTTTTCTAGAGTGCAGCATTCGGTTTTTTCGGGATCGAGGCCTGCGAGTTCGGCAGTCCAGCGGCGAGCGTCCTCTTCGGTTCCGAGTCGATCGACCAAACCCAATTCTAAGGCTTGCTGGCCGGTAAAAACGCGACCGTCGGCAAAAGTTTTGACGTTTTCAACGGGGAGTTTCCGGGCTTCGGCGACGGTTTCGACGAATTGCTGGTAGCTGCTGTCGATCAAGTCTTGCAGAATTTGCTGTTCGGGCTCGGTCAATTGTCGATCGAATGCCAAGATATCTTTATAAGGCCCGGATTTAATCACTTGAAAAGAAACGCCGACTTTTTCTAGCAGCCCTTCTAGATTGTTACCCCGGATAATCACGCCGATGCTGCCGGTAATTGTACCGGGATTGGCAACGATATGTTGAGATCCCATGCCGATGTAAACTCCGCCAGAAGCTGAAATATTGCCAAAACTAGCGACTATTTTGATTTTTTCGCCCAAACGCTTGAGGGCGCTGTAAATTTCTTGGGAATCGCCGACTGTGCCGCCGGGGCTGTCTATCCGCAGCAGCAAGGCGGGAAATTTGCGCTCTTCAACGGTTTTGAGCGCTTCTAGAACTCGTTTGCGGGTTTCTGAGGCGATCGCTCCGGTAACTTCGATACGGGCGATTTGTTTGCGGTAGCGGGGCTTGAATGGCCAAATCATGGGCAGTTTTACGAACTTGTGTAGCTAACTTATAGTGTGCCTTATCTGAAGAAAGAAGGAAGAAGGAAGAGACTCAAGAAACCGGGTTTTTTGCAGAGATTCAGGGTTTGAGGCAAATATCTGGGTGAAAAACCCGGTTTCTGGCAGCGCGATGAGACTCAAGAAACCGGGTTTTTTGCAGAGATTCAGGGTTTGAGGCAAATATCTGGGTGAAAAACCCGGTTTCTGGCAACGCGCGCGCGATCGCACTTAACCCACCTTCGATATATAATTGTAAAAATTGCTTAACAAATCTACATCATTCCCGAGAGCGCCACTCTCATCAATTATTTGGAGCCTCCGCCATGCAGCTAAAACTTACCGATTCTAAACTGCCCTTTGCCCCGCTGTTGCTCATTGCGCCGTTTTTCCTGTGGGGAACCGCGATGGTAGCGATGAAAGGGGTGATGCCGCACACGACGCCGCTGTTTGTGGCCTTCGTGCGTTTAGTACCTGCGGGCGTGTTGGTGTTGCTGGCGGCGGCATTGATGGGAAAACAGCAGCCGCAGGGTTGGAAAGCTTGGCTGTGGATTTCGCTGTTTGCATTAGTTGACGGCACTTTGTTTCAAGGCTTTTTAGCCGAAGGTTTGGCGAGAACCGGTGCGGGTTTGGGTTCAGTGATGATTGATTCTCAACCGCTAGCCGTGGCGATTTTGTGTTTGTGGCTGTTTCAAGAAAAAATAGGTTTTTGGGGCTGGTTGGGCTTAGTAATTGGCGTTATCGGCATCAGTTTGATTGGGTTGCCGGATGGCTTTATTTTGGGGCTGTTTCATCCTGAAAATGTGCAGGTTTCTGCGGGTATCGGAAGTGTGTTTCAGGGCGGGGAATGGTTGATGCTGTTGGCGGCGTTGTCGATGGCTGTGGGTACGGTTTTGGTGCGCTGGGTTTGCCGTTATGTCGATCCGGTGGTGGCGACGGGCTGGCACATGATTTTAGGTGGTTTGCCGTTGTTGGCGATTTCGGAGGCTACTGAGTCGGGGCAGTTTGTGAATATCGATTTGTCGGGTTGGATGGCTTTAGGTTATTCTACAGTGTTCGGAAGTGCGATCGCCTACGGTTTATTCTTTTACTTTGCTTCAAGCGGCAGTTTGACGAGTTTAAGTTCTCTAACGTTTCTGACTCCGATTTTTGCTTTGCTGTTCGGGAATTTGTTGTTGGGCGAAGTATTGAATCCGCTGCAATCGATGGGAGTCGGGCTGACTTTGGTGAGTATTTATTTAATCAATCAGCGGGATACTTTGGCCCAGAAATTGGGAAAAGGCCGGAATGGTGCAGCAAATTCTGAGGAGGAAGTGCAGTTATTAGAGTCGTCGGACTTAAATACAGTTGAATTTCCCGTGCAAGTTCGGGCTACAGAATTGGAGTCGGAAGTTTAGGGAGTTGGGTAGGGAAAAGGCACTGTCGTATCCTGTATTTTATACGATTGAGTATTCCTATGGGGAGAATTAGTTAACTTTTAAATCATTTTCTATTATACGATATGAAAATCTGGATAGTTACCAGTCATCCTCTTCAACAATTTGAATGTTTCTACTCTCAATCTCTTCTATAAAATTTTTTAGACTGGGATTGTCTTGATAATGCTGCATCAAAAATTTATGATTGGCATATTGTTTGACAATCTCTCGATAATATTCAGGATTTTTAGCATTCTTGTCAATTGTAAACCTGTGTTTCTTGGAAAGCCGATCATTTAACGTCTTGAGACAGTTTTTGATTTTTGCTTTCTTCTTATCTGTATAATACATTGGGAGCAACCAACACTCAATAGAATGTACAGAGATTGCAAACAGGATTTTCTGTTGATTCGTGTTGTAAAAATCCTCACCAATCGCATCTCTGAATTTCTCAATAACTTTTTCAATCAACTGCTGAGGAGTCAACTCATCACCATTGTCATCTCGACTGGGAATATTATAATTAGAATTTTCTGAATCCACCAAGACATCAGTATCTATTTGAATAATGATATAGTCAAAAAAACGAAATGATTCTTGAAACTTTTTTGAATGACAATAATCAAACACTAGAGTCCAACCGCCGGATTGGGACTTATTCTGATTGTCTTTATTTCTTTTTGGCTGAAGAGGTTCTACCTCTATATTTGGACTATTAAAAAATCAAGCTAAAATCTTCTCAATTACAATTTGGTCAGTAAGTCCCTCTGTAATTAATCCAAAAATAATCATATTAAAAATTCTTAGGAAGTCCGCCGATATAGCCTCTCAAAAATGCCTCTGATAAATCTACAGGTTCTTGTCCATCCAAAGGTTCGGGGTTGAGAATACGTCTAGCTTTAGTATAACCTAATTGGTTGCGGGAAATCACAAACAGCCGCTGTTCGTCATCATCTAAATCCAAACCATCCAAAACTGCTGGGTTGTGAGTTGTCAAGATGACTTGTTTATCGTTCTTTTTTGCTAGTTCGACTAATTCTTCGATTAATCGGCGGCATAATCTGGGGTTAAGAGAAGCGTCAATGTTATCAATTGCAAAAAATTTAGGTGTGAGTTCGCTGATGAACAAGGCAAAGTAAAAAAGTAAAAACAAAAAGCCTTCATTAGAACTTCTTTGGTCAAAGTAATTTAAATCTGTATCTAAGTACCTATCTGTGATTTGGAGAGAAGTTTGCATCGCTGATAGATTTTGAGGAATTTCAAAATCTTTAAACCAATCTATCAATCGCAGCTTTTCTTTAATTTGATTGAGTTGATCTGGGTGATCTGCATTCAAGACATTTATAAGTTTAAACAGACCTTCACCATTAATACCTAACGGTTGAATTTGCCCTTCTTTTTCAAAAGTTCGTAATGCTTGATTTTCTGGAGAGTAGATAGTGATTGTTTTTAGTAAATAAAAAAAAGGTTTTAATTTTTCTGATTTTAGTTGTAATATTCCAACTACTAGGCTTTTTAATATTTCATTTTCTTGATTTAGCGATAAATCTTCTAGGGGTTTAATTACTGACAATATTGCTGTATTATCATCCAATGACAATATTATTTTAAATATATTAAATATGTCTTTTTCTTGTTTAACTTGCTCTTTCAAAGATGCTATAGAATTGGCAAACTTTTTATTGACCCATCGAGAATATGGAGAGTTATCATTATCTAAGATACAACTAAAATCTTCTCCATCATTTCCTTTGATATCTATTTTAATCTCTTTATCCAAATTGTCAATTTCAAAAGCCGATCGCATAAATCGAGGTTCTGTCACCCGAATCCCCCGTGCAGCAAGAAACTCATTATCCAGTTTATCACTAGCAGCCGCCGAAGCCAGGGCGATCGCCTCCAAGATATTGCTCTTGCCGCAGCCATTTTCGCCAATCAGTACGGTGACTCGTCCCAACTCCAGTTTGAGCTTTTGAATAGACTTGTAATTTTGGATTCTAACTTCTTTTAGCATGATATATGTGTATACTTGTGTTTGTTTAATATCACTTAATTTTACTGTCGATCGCCCTCAAGCGTCAATTCACTGCGAAACCAGTCCCATTGCTAAAATCCCCAAAATTTTATTCACATCTTTGAGGTAATATTCAGTCAAATCGATACTAATTATACTTCCATCTAACTTCATGAATTTCCAAATACTGCCAGTAGTCACTACCCCATAAATTGTTGAAACTTCATTGCCTGCACGTTCGTTAAATATCCGGGCTGCTAACATTTCGGCTACGCATTGGCCCAAGCCCGCAGTAATATTTTCTTTTTTTGCTTCCACTAAGGTAATGATGGGAGCGCTGACAAATAGTATTTCCGGTGAATCGCTAATAATAAAGTCGCAAATTCCATTTAATCCTCTGGCGCTATCCACGTCGAACTCTATTCCAGAAAACAAGTTGATACGTTCTCTTGACAATCTTCTGAGGTCGATTAAAATTGGGGAGATAATCATTTCCGATCGCGCTTTTTCGCTGTTGCTAGCAACGGCCAAAGGTACATTATAGCGGAGAATTTCGGTCAACATGGCGCTGCATTCTAATTCAGGTATGTCTCCGAATAAATCGACTCTTGCTGAAGTTGTCAACTCAAAGGTTCGCGTGACTCTTTCTAAGGTGAAATCGCTGTAGGGCATTTTGCTTGTCTTCCTCAAATTTTCCAAATAAAAGAGAATATAATCTTAATGTAGTCTTTGTATCTCCGATCGCAAATGGATCTAAAAGAACGCCTGCACGGCCACCTAATTCAAATTGTACGCGATCGCAATCCTTACTTGGCATCCGCAGGGTACTTCTATGTTCAGCAATACATTCGCGAACAGTTGGGACAGTGGGGTACTGTAGAAACCGACGATTTTGCGGTGCGCGGGCGAATTTATTACAATTTTATCTTGGATTTACCCCCCTCCGAAAAGGTAAGTCAGCAGGGGTTGTCGCCGATTATTATAGGTGCTCATTACGATACTGTGCCCGGTACGGATGGGGCTGATGATAATGCTACGGGTGTTGCTGTTTTGCTGGAACTCGCAAGGGCGATCGCACTTCAACCGCTAAAATATCCAGTACAGTTGGTTGCGTTCGATATGGAAGAATCTGGTTGTTGGGGAAGCAGGCATCATGCAGCTAAATATAAGCAACGGCAACAGTCAATTCGGTTGATGATTTCTTTGGAAATGTTGGGTTATTGCGATCGCACTCCGAACTCCCAAAGCTATCCGGCGGGACTAAAATATTTTTATCCGAATATTGGCAATTTTATTGCTTTAATTGGGAACTTGCGGACTGTTCGCGATATGATTACTTTGAGCAGAAACATCCGCAAAGTCGGTCAAGATTGCGAGTGGTTGCCGGTGCCGAATCGAGGTTTGATTGTGCCGGATACTCGCCGCAGCGATCATGCTCCTTTTTGGGATAATGGTTATCCGGCGATTATGGTGACGGATACGGCTAATATGCGGAATCCGCACTATCATCAACCGAGTGATAAGATTGAGACTTTGGATTTGGATTTTTTGACGGGTGTTTGTGGGGGCTTGATTGAGGCTATTCGATATTTATAGTAGTTGACAGTTGACTCATATTTTGTACCATTTTAAATTAGCTGTAGGGGCGGGTTCACCAACAGCATTAAATGATACAGACAGGTTAAATAAACCCGCCCCCACCCACCCAAAATCCCCGCCGGTTGACATTGGTGCAAAAACTGGTTTTCAACGAACCGCGAAGACGCTAAGGGCGCGAAGGAAGAAAGAAGAAGGAGAGAGAGAAAAATATCGAATTTTTATGAGTCTGAAGTTATGATTTTTATGAATTGACTTTTAGATGATTTGGTTGAATAATTTTAATTTATTCAAATAACAAGATTTAGGAAAAAGATATGAATACTGTTTTTCCCGATCGCACTTCGTGGCAATTTTGGATCGATCGCGGTGGTACTTTTACCGATATAGTAGCCCAAAAGCCTGACGGTAAGCTAGTTATTCACAAGCTGCTGTCGGAAAATCCCGATCGCTACACTGACGCAGCAGTGCAAGGAATTCGCGATATTTTGGGGATTGGGGCGGGGGAATCGATACCGGCGGCCCAGATTGCAGCGATTAAAATGGGTACGACGGTGGCGACAAATGCTTTACTGGAACGTAAGGGCGATCGCACTATTCTGTTAATTACTAAAGGTTTCGGCGATGCGCTGAGAATTGGCTATCAAAATCGCCCAAATATTTTTGCCCGAAATGTTGTGCTGCCCGAAATGTTGTACGATCGCGTTATTGAGGTTGCAGAACGTTACAGCGCCCGAGGTAAAGAGTTAATTGCTGTCAATCCTGAGTTTATCCCGGCTTTGCAGCAAGCCTACGATGACGGAATTCGCAGTTGTGCGATCGTCTTTATGCACGGCTACCGCTATTCGGAACACGAAAAACAAGTTGCTCAAATAGCCAGAGAAATTGGTTTTACTCAAATATCAGTATCTCACGAAGTCAGCCCTTTAATGAAATTAGTTTCGCGGGGAGATACTGCGGTTGTAGATGCTTATTTATCTCCCATTCTCAGACGATATGTTGACCAAATTACTAGAGAATTAAACCCCGACAAATCTACCAATTCCCAATGCCCAATTCCCAATGCCCAATTCCCTCAATTAATGTTTATGCAGTCAAACGGCGGCTTAGTTGATGCCGCCCAATTTCAAGGAAAAAACAGTATTTTATCCGGCCCGGCTGGGGGAATTGTCGGTGCAGTTCAAACGAGTAAAAAGGCTGGTTTCGACAAAATCATCACCTTTGATATGGGCGGAACTTCGACAGATGTTGCCCATTTTAACGGCGAATACGAACGCGAATTTGAGACGGAAATTGCTGGGGTAAGATTGCGATCGCCCGTGATGGCAATTCACACTGTAGCAGCCGGTGGCGGTTCGATCGTATTTTTTGACGGCGCACGCTACCGCGTCGGGCCGGAGTCTGCGGGCGCAAACCCAGGCCCTGCTTGCTATCGGAAGGGCGGCCCTTTGACGGTGACTGATTGTAATGTGATGTTGGGCAAAATTCAACCTGATTTTTTCCCGAAAGTGTTTGGATTGACGGGAGATTTGCCGATCGCGCCTGAGGTAGTTAAGCAAAAATTTGTGCAGTTAGCGGGGGAAATTGGGGGCGAGAGGACACCGGAACAGGTGGCGGAGGGGTTTTTGGCGATCGCGGTGGAAAAGATGGCTAATGCGGTCAAAAAAATCTCGCTTCAGCGCGGTTACGATGTTTCCGAGTATACGTTGTGCTGTTTCGGTGGTGCGGGCGGCCAACACGCTTGTGCGATCGCCGATAGTTTGGGGATGAAACGGGTGTTTATTCATCCCTACGCGGGGGTATTATCCGCCTACGGTATGGGTTTGGCTGATGTGCGGGCTATGCGCGAAAGGGCGATCGAGCAATTATTAAGTGCTGAATTAATTGCTGATTTGCACGATCTTTTAGCGCAATTGGAGGCGGAGGGAAAGGGGGAATTGAACCGCAGAGGCGCAGAGGGCGCAGAGGAAGAGAAAGAGGTTTTAATTATTAGGAAGCTGCATCTTAAATATGAGGGCAGCGATTCGGTTTTGATGGTGAATTTTGCTGGGAGTGTTGAGGAGATGCAGGCTTATTTTGAAGCAGCACACCGACAGCGCTACAGTTTTATTATGCCGGAAAAATCGCTAATTGTAGAAGCGGTTTCAGTGGAAGTTGTAGAGACAATGAATGTACTGGATAATTATACAACTTCCCCATCTTGTGACACGGGCATCTTGCCTGTCCCCCCAATTTCCACGGTGCAAATGTATGTTGCTGGTGAATGGCGGGAAACGCCTGTTTATCAGAGAGACGATTTGCGATCGGGCGATTGCATTACGGGCCCGGCGATGATTGTCGAAGCAACTGGAACTAATATCATAGAACCGGGTTGGGAAGGCGAAATTACAGCAAACAATGACTTAATTTTGAACCGCAGATCCGCGCCGATGAATACAGTTAACACCCATCCATCTGCGGTTAAATCAGATCCAGTTTTGCTAGAAATTTTTAATAACTTGTTTCGGGCGATCGCCGAACAAATGGGCGTCACCTTACAAAATACAAGTTCTTCTGTTAATATTAAAGAACGCCTCGACTTTTCCTGTGCAATCTTCGATGCAAACGGGCAATTAGTTGCCAACGCGCCGCACATTCCCGTGCATCTCGGTTCCATGAGCGAAAGTGTTGCAGCTTTAATCTTAGCACGAACTCATGAAATTAAGCCTGGGGATGTTTATGTTTCTAACAATCCCTACAATGGCGGCACGCACTTACCAGATATCACCGTAATTACTCCAGTATTTGATAAGTCTTCCTCGCTTCCTTTATTTTATGTTGCGTCGCGGGGACACCACGCCGACATCGGCGGCATCACTCCCGGTTCCATGCCTCCCAACAGTATAATTGTAACTGAAGAAGGCGTATTATTTGACAATTTTCAGTTAGTGTGCGAAGGCAAATTTCGAGAACAAGAATTACTACAACTTCTGACAGCCGGGGATTTTCCGGTTCGCAATGTCGCACAAAATATCGCAGATTTGCAAGCCCAAATTGCCGCCAACAATCGCGGTTTAGCAGAACTTGTCAAGATGGTAGAACATTACGGCTTGGAAACAGTACAAGCTTATATGGGTTTTGTGCAAGACAATGCTGAAGAATCTGTGCGCCGAGTCATTGAGGTTTTGAGTGATGGCGAATTTACTTATCCGATGGATAGCGGCGGAGAAATCAAGGTAGCTATTACAATTAATAAGTCGGCGCGCAGTGCAAAAATCGATTTCACTGGCACTTCTTCCCAACAATTCAACAATTTTAATGCTCCCGCTGCGGTGTGTAAAGCGGCTGTGTTGTATGTTTTCCGCACTTTGGTAGATGACGATATCCCTCTGAATGCTGGTTGTTTGAAGCCTCTGGAAATCATCAATCCCGCTGGCTGTATGCTGAATCCGCGCTATCCGGCGGCGGTTGTGGCGGGAAATGTGGAAACGTCGCAGAATATTACGGATGCTTTGTATTGTGCGCTAGGTGCGATCGCATCTTCTCAGGGCACCATGAATAATTTCACATTTGGAAATAACCGCTATCAATATTATGAAACAATCTGCGGCGGTTCCGGTGCTGGTGCAAATTTCGACGGCACAGATGCGGTGCAAACTCACATGACTAATTCGCGTTTAACCGATCCAGAGGTGTTGGAATGGCGGTTTCCGGTGTTGTTAGAAAGTTTTGCAATCCGGGCTAATAGCGGGGGAAATGGAAATCATCGCGGCGGAAATGGAACAGTGCGGCGGATGCGGTTTCTGGAAGCGATGACGGCGGGAATTCTCTCCGGGAGGCGGGTGATTTCTCCCTGCGGTTTGCATGGAGGTGAAGCCGGGAAAGTTGGGCGGAATTATGTTGAAAGATTTGATGGAAATGTTGAGGAATTGGGAAGTACCGCGAGTGTGGAAATGCGATCGGGGGATGTGTTTGTCATTGAAACTCCAGGGGGCGGAGGTTATGGTTTTCCTAGCTATCGCGGTTAATAGCCTTCATCGGATCGAGGGTGATAACTCCCGCGAACGGTATACAAAAAGTGCGATATCTTAATATTATTCAGCTTCTATCCAACCCTTAATTGTTTCAATAGGAACGCTGACTAGCGGATGATTGAAGATTGCTTTCAATGCTTCAATGCCACCTGCTTTTAAAGCACTTCGCAACCGCTGTTTAAGAGTGGGATTTTCCTTTATTTCATGCTGAATAGCTACAGCTACAGCGGATTCAGTCATGGTTGGATTAGTCTGAGCTATTTGATTCAACAATTGCTGAATTTCTGCTGCTGCATCAACTAAATTCTGAGGTGGATTATTGATGAAGTCACCTTCAACATTCCCCGCAGCACCTGTGACGGGGGCGTTAAAGTTCATTTGTACTTTGCGCTCTGACATAGTGTTAATGGCTTGATTTAGTACATTAAAAATTATAGCATTTCTGTAAATCTCTCCAAGGGCGGCAACAGCACTAGCCCGAACACTTGGATCGCTATCTTCCAATGCAGCTTGATATAGAGTAGCGATCGCATCTTTGCTGTCAGCACCCATTTTAGCCAAAGCTTCAGCAGCGTTAATGCGAACGAGAGAAGACGGATCGTTTTGCAAAATATGACATATCAACTCAATTGTCCTGGTTTTTGACTCGGTGAACTCATTTTGTTCGCTCACTGTAGAATTCTCCCAAGGACAATACAGCTTTAGCACGAACAGCAGGATCTTGACTTTCCAAATCTTGCAGTAAGGGAACTATCTCTTTTGGAAATTCCTGGTTTAGCCAGTCGAATTGACGATCGGTAATTTTGTTGGTGCTGCTGTTGTTCCCTTTAGAATTGAGGTGCAGGAGTAAATGTTTGTTCTTTGCATCGGCTACTAACTCGAAGTTAGCGATTAATCCTTGACTCTTTATTATTTGTACGAGGTGGATAGTTGCCTCTGTTGCTGGAACTACGACGGTTAAATTCCCTGCTAGGTTAGCTTCCCGAATGCAGGCGATTGTCTGGGCGATCGCATCTTCAGAATTTGCGCTTGTCTTGTATGTTGTGCTTGGCGGATTGAGATGTTCGTCTAATGATGTAGAGCCACCAAAATTTCCCCAGGTTATTGATTGATTTTCGATATATCTTGCAAATGAGATATTTCGATCGTTAATATCTATGACATAGTTTTCTGTTTCATTGTCACTCTCGATGAATTTGGATAATTCTGCAATTACTTCTTTGAGACCCTTTATATCATTTGTAGTAAAGACAGCTTTTTCACCAGAATTCATAGATACTTCCAGTCCATATTTTTTTAGCCAAATATTTGGCATTGCGTATAATGCTGCGACCATCAATAAAAATCCCAGACCTTTTATATCTGTAAAAGCCAAAACCAAGCCGATAAAAAACAAAACAAATATCCCGGTAGTTACTAAGGGATTTATGATATCAACTCCAGTTATTTTAAATCCACTAACGTTACAAAATTGATATACGACATCTCCAAATTTGACTATTTTCTTGGTAATATATATGGTCGTCAACTTAGAATATATCGTTCTAGAGCTAACTGGAGTATTCGCTTTGCCTCGCACTGCATTACTTATCAGCATACTTTTTACCTTCAAAGTAACTTACTAAATATTAATTAATAGTGCTAATTTCACACGATGAACTAACAAAGAAGTTGATAAATTATTAATCTGTATGTAAGCTCTCCTATTATATCACAAATCTAATCTGTTGTTATTTATGCACTAGATTGATGTTTATCCCATGCTTCCGGCATCTCGTCCCAAATTTTCTCATGCAGAAGTCTCCCAGCAGCTTTAGGTGTTCTACCTCCCCATTGCTTGAAGAAAAATGCAACTTCAGCATCCTCGCACTGCTGCTTAATATTCTCAACCCACTCTGGTTGCATGGGACGGTGTTTTACCCCAGACTCTCCCCCAACAATTACCCAGTGAATGTCTTGTAAATCTAGTTCTAAATTACCTAAAAGCGGTTCGCATGATAAAAATCTGACTTTGGCTGGTACTTGTCGCAAACAGTCAATTCTCTTAACATAGTTTTGATTTTCAACAGAAACTCCCATCCAAATATTATCATGCCACTCTAGTCGATCTGCTATTTCTCGCAGGCGTTCGTGTCTTTTGGTCAGGATTTGATATATATGCCAGGGAGTTTCACGCATTACATCAAAAACTTCTTTGAGAAAATCTATTGGCACTTCTTCATGAAATAAATCGCTCATCGAGTTCACGAAAATACGGCTAGGCTTTTTCCAGCGTTTTGGTTCTTCCAAACGATTCCTATGGAGTGTTAAATCAAAGCCGTTAGGAAAATTAGTGTGAAACCTTTTTGTTAATGCTTCTGCATAACAATGGGTGCAGCCGGGACTGACTTTGTCGCAGCCAGTTGTTGGATTCCATGTGCGATCGCACCACTCGATACCAGTATTAATGCTAGACATACAAACACTCGATCCTTGAAATAACTAATTATATTTTTAGGTGCGCTGGATACATAGAATTTATATGTATCAATTTAGATTGATTCACCATCACCTACAACTCCATTATATAATTAAAATTGACTTAAGTATCAACACATTTTCAGCAGTTGCATTAAATGTAGATCGTAGTGTAGAATCGGGCTGCAACAGCATTGATACCTAAAACCTTATACAGAACAATTGTGCAAGCACCAGTTTTTTCCGAACTCAACCACCCTGTGGTCACATCCCTGTTCCATCACAGCGATCAGGAATTATTGACCCTGTTTCAAAACCATCCCGATCAGGGTCGCTTCTTCACGGCGATTTTTTGCCGCTACGGTCAAATTGTACACTCCCTGATCCGCCATTCCGTGCGATCGCCCGTACAAGGCGATTACCTGTTCGCCCACACCTGGCAGCATATCTATCACGAGCTCCGAGGCCTCGATTTGCGCCGCGAAACCCAAGATCCTGATAGCGACAATCTCAGTCTCCAAAATTGGCTGATTAATGTCACCGCTGTTTGCATCAATCAAGCCGAATTACCGCCAGTTGAGTCGATTCACTACTCTTTGCAATCCGCTTCGCCTCCCCTGTGGTGTTACGTCAGACAAGCCTTAGAATTGTTGGCGCCACTCCCCCGTTTAGTTGTGTTGATGGCCCAGACTTTCCGCTGGAGCGAAACTAGAATAGCAGCTTATTTGCAAGCTGAAGGTGAAGCTATTTCGCCCGCTCAAGTTAAGGCTTTGCTGCAAAAAGGATATCAAACTTTAGAGTCAAATTTGCCGCAGGATATTCGCGCTATTTATCTGGATGAAAATCTAGATTATCAAGAAGCACTTGTCTAGCAGCCGATAATTCCGCTAATATCAATTATTCTTCAGTCCCCCTCTGCTGCGGACTTTGTTTGACAAGAAGAGGTTTCAATCGCCGATATCAAGAAGCTAACATCAATTATTCTTTAGTCCGCGGAGGCGGACTTCGTTTGTGTAGACGCGGTTTCAACCGCCGAGTCTCGATTGTATTTGACAAAAATCGGTTTCAACCGCACTAATAGTCGGAAATAATATCAGAGGAAAAAATGGCAGTTTATCAAGTTCGGCTGGTGAATGAGGAGCGATCGCTCGATCGCACGATCGCAGTACCGGACGACCAGTATATCCTAGATATGGCAGAAGATGCCGGCATCCGCTTGCCGAATGGATGCAAGCAAGGAGAGTGTTCTGCTTGCGTTGCCAAACTGCTTAGCGGTGAAATCGACCAAAGCGAACAAAAGTTTTTGAAGCCCTCAGAATTGCAAGCTGGCTATGCTGTTACCTGTGTCGCTTACCCGCTTTCTGACTGCACTTTGTTAACTCATCAAGAAAAAGTTTTATATGAAGCAGCTCTCTATTTTAAGTAATGCCAGATGCGTATTATATATTGCCAGAGTCTCGCTAGCGATTCCACAAAGCTGACAAATAAAATTGGTTTGTAGTGAGGAATGTGAGTCCGCAATAAGAAGGACTGAAGTCCTCACTACAAACCTTTGAGGAAACGAGTTAATGTAAGGTGCGCCACAAGCACCCTACTCACTACTTAAAAATCAACTACGGCTTGCCATTAAATTTCAACAATTCCACAATCCGCTTCAGCGGAATTTCCGCCCAATCCAAGCGGTAATTGAGTTCGTAGGCTAGCTCAGCAACCCCTTTTTCCAAAATGTAAGCATCCAGCAAAACTTGTAGTTCCGGTATCGATTTTGGCAAGAAACTGGCATCGGCTGCTGTTACCAAATAGCTGTTAAGAAAAGTGAGGCTGACCCAGCGGTGCCAAACATTCGCCCACTGCTGCATCTCCGGAAGATTTTCAGGGCGGATCATACCGCTTTCAACTTCATTTCGCAGTGCCAAAGTAACAGCATAATTGAAAGATTGTAGCATTCCCGCCACATCTCGCAGGGGCGATCTTTTCATCCGCCGCTCGCTTAACGGTCGATTCCGTTCTCCTCCGAAATCAATAATTACGAAGTCTTTACCTGTATAAAGAACTTGTCCGAAATGGAAGTCCCCGTGACAGCGAATTCGATCCGCCGTGATTCTCAAGTTCAAAATAGACTTGAAACGTTCCATCAGCAACTCTTCCCGGTTTAGGAGATTTTGTGCTAGTTTATGCGCTTCTGGCGGCAGTTTTGACAGCCGCTTTTTCAGCAGCAGCAAAGTTCTTCCTGCCATATTTCTCATGTGTTGGTAGATCGAACGCTGGTAAAATGAGGTGAAGTTTTCTGGAGCAAAAGCGGGATTTTCGGTGTCTGAAGCTAAAGCGAGGTGAAGTTCCGCTGTCCGCTGACCTAAAAGTTCGGCTGATGCTAAGTAAGAGCCGATTAGTTCGCGAGCTAAGGCGGGAATTTCTAGAGATAAATCCACTACTAGCGAGTTTGACTGTCGCATTTGTCCGGTCAAAGCGCTGGGTAAATAGTTTTCGGGGGCTGTAGATAAATTATCGCCTAAATGCTTGGCTTCTACTGTCATTACTTGCTCGAAATAGTCGCGCAGCGTGTCTAATGTATAAGACCAAGCGTCCCTGCTGTCGGGGATTAGTTTTTGCAGTATTCCGACTGTAATTACTTGTTTTTCGGCTGTGTGATATTCCAAGGCTCCAGCAATTGGAGCGTAGTGTTGGATTGGGTTGCGATCGGTTAAAAAGCGTCCGATTTCTAATTCGGGGTTAATTCCTTCTTCGACTTTTCGCAATATTTTTAGGACGTAGCGATCGCCGTAACCTACGGATGTATTGCTTTGTTCTTTTTTGAACAGGTGAGGTTCGAGCTGCGATAAATCTTGGTCTGAGTTGAATATATTATCGGCAATTCCCAGTAGTTGACCTGCTGTACCTTTGTAAGTGCGAGAATTGCCGATCGCCCCCAGCAGCGCGCTCAGCAGGCCTTTGTCCCCAGCAGCATCAAATAGCACCCCGGCTTCGTTGCTTTCAGGGAAGTGCAGGCGTGCGATCGCGCGATCGTCCGCATCGCCTTTCATTTCTTCCCAACCTACGGGCAAAACGTAAGTTTCCGGCATACCTTCTGTATAATTCAACAGCAAAAACAGAATGTAAACTGTAGATTCTTCCCCCGCACTATTCTGACATTCTATAGGAACAATTTCACTAATTTCCAACGATTGAATCGTTCTATCTGCCCCAATGAACCACCGATTGCTGCGTAAATAGTTTGGTAAAAGAGAGAGTAGCATCTCGCTTAATTGACTTGTTACAAAAGCGGTTTTCCAATTGCCGATTACCGCCAAACTAGGCAAGTTTGTCTTAAAACCGTGCAGCGAAAATTCTTCGGGTTTAGGAGTAAGAGTAAACCAGTAAAATGTGTGAGGACTCAAACTCAAAAAGTAAGGTGATTCGCCAACAGGTGGAAACTCAGCGCGCCCGAAAATCTCCACCGGCACAGCACCTTTAAACGGAGAAAGGTCTAATTCTGCCGTCTGCACGAAGCGCGACAAATTAGCGACTACGAGGATGTGTTCGTCTTGATAAGTGCGAACAAAAGCTAAAACTTTGCGGTTTTCTGGGTACAGAAACTCGCAAGTGCCGCGGCCGAATGCTTGGAAGCGCTGGCGCACAGCAATCAAGCGTTTCATCCACCACCAGAGTGAACTGGGATTCGCCCGCTGCGCTTCCACGTTAACAGATTCGTAGTGATATTCAGGGTCAACAATTGGCGGGGCGTACAGCCGCTGCGGGTTAGCGCGGCTGAAACCGGCATTGCGATCGCTACTCCACTGCATCGGAGTTCTCACCCCGTTGCGATCGCCCAAATAGATATTATCACCCATCCCAATCTCATCGCCGTAGTAAAGCACCGGCGTACCAGGAAGAGACAGCAGCAAAGCATTCATCAACTCAATGCGGCGGCGGTTATTTCCCATCAGCGGAGCCAAGCGGCGGCGGATACCCAAATTAATTCTCGCCTGAGTATCTTGAGCGTAAACCCGATACATATAATCTCGGTCTTCATCGCTCACCATTTCCAGCGTCAATTCATCATGATTCCGCAAAAACAATGCCCACTGACAATTATTAGGAATCTGCGGAGTTTGCTGGAGAATATCGCTAATTGGGAAGCTATCTTCCATGTGCAAAGCCATAAATAAACGCGGCATCAGCGGGAAATGAAAGTTCATGTGACATTCATCGCCACCCGAGTAATATTCAACCGCATCCTCCGGCCACTGATTCGCCTCAGCAAGCAGCATCCGGTTCGGGAATTTCTCATCTACGTGCTGCCGCAAATGCTTGAGAAATACGTGAGTTTCTGGCAGGTTTTCGCAGTTAGTACCTTCCCGCTCGTACAGATAAGGCACGGCATCCATTCGCAGTCCATCTACTCCCAGTTCCAACCAAAAATCTACCACATCTAAGATGGCTTGGCGGACGGCGGGATTGTCGTAATTTAAATCTGGTTGGTGAGAATAAAAACGGTGCCAGTAATAAGCTTTTGCTACCGCATCCCAAGCCCAATTAGAAGTTTCAAAATCTTGGAAAATAATCCGAGCATCTTGATATTTTTCCGGTGTATCGCTCCACACATAAAAATCTCTTTCATTACTGCCTTTCGGGGCGCGCCGCGCTCGCTGAAACCATGCGTGCTGGTCGGAAGTGTGGTTGACAATTAACTCAATAATAACTCGAATTCCGCGCTGGTGCGCTGCTTCTAAAAGCTCTTTAAAGTCGTCTAACGTGCCGTAAATCGGGTTGACGGTCGTATAGTGAGATGTATCGTAGCCGTCGTCTCGGAGCGGCGAGGGAAAAAATGGCAGTACCCAAATTGCTGTTACTCCCAAGTTTTGCAGGTAATCCAGTTTTTCTGTGAGTCCCCGAAAGTCGCCGATGCCGTCGGCATTGCTGTCTGCAAAAGCGCGAATTGGTACTTCGTAAATGATGGCGTCTTTGAACCACAAGGGATCGTTATTTAACATTGAGTTTGGCATAATTTTTATGGGAGAATGGTAATTTGGATTTTGTAATTTGGATTTTGTAATTTGGATTTGTTAGTGAAAAATCCAAACTGATAAATCATAACGCATAATTCTATCGCGATTCGTCATGCCAGTGGTAGAGTTTTAATCGTAATTTATGAACGCAAAACTTATAAGATCTTAACTAAATAAAATCAACAATCTTATTTGTTATTGCGGATACAGTTCACAATTCGGATCTCGATCGCCGTATTACAGACCCGTGCTTGGCGGTGCACGCCCTACATACTTATATATAAATCCTTTCCCCGTGTCCTCTCTCCCCCTCGAACCCTCTCCGGCGGCCGTCGGAGCGACGGTTTTTACTACCTACCGGACGGTTGGCACGACAATACACTGCCTTGACGCTGTTTGTAAATCTTTGTTACATTTATTTACATAAAGCAACAAAAGTTTAAGGAAATAGCAAAAATGACTATTGTAATCGCTCTTTTGGTCGTCGGTTGGGTCGCAGCATCTTTAACGCTCTTTCATCACTTTAGCCATAGTATAATATTCCTGAAGCCGTCAAATAGTTAAAATGTATGGTAGTACCCCGCGAACCAGTCCCTACAGTCAGTTTTGTAGACGAATACTGTCAAGCCTATCAA
>NZ_JAAFKG010000079.1 GCF_013299185.1 Microcoleus sp. bin48.metabat.b7b8b9.023
GACTCGTAAAATCTGGGCTTCTCGCTCTAAAATCGTCATGGCAAATTACGGGAAATGGCGGTACCTTCTCGTTTTAGCGGCTTTTCATCGCTCCTGTCATCTCCGCGAATAATTCATGACACTAGCACGCACCCTACAAAATACTGTAGGATGCGTTGCTTTTGATAATGGGCTTGGAGGGATTCGAACCCCCGACCTCATGGTTCGTAGCCATGCACTCTATCCAACTAAGCTACAAGCCCTTATTGTTTTTACTGTTGGTTTGAGAGTTGAAATTTCAGATTAAATTTGAGATTTAATTTAAAATTGAACAATCTCTGTCCCGCACAGAATCTAATACTAACACCATTCTCAAAATAATGCAAGACCTTTCTGAAAGTTTTTCTAAATTGCCCGATCGCGCGCAGCTAACTCACCTCGACAACAGCGGGGAAGCCCAAATGGTGGACGTTTCGGCGAAAGTGGCAACTGTGCGGCAGGCTGTGGCGGCTGCGAGGGTGCGGATGTTGCCGGAGACGTTTGCGGCAATTGAAGCGGGGAATGCGCCGAAAGGGGATGTATTGGGCACTGCAAGGCTGGCTGGAATTATGGCGGCAAAGCAAACGGCTAATCTGATTCCTCTGTGTCACCCTCTGCCGATTAGCAGCGTGGAAGTGCAGTTGATACCGGATGCTGAGTTGCCGGGGTATCAAATTCGGGCGACGGTGAAAATTAAGGGGGAAACTGGTGTGGAAATGGAGGCGATGACGGCGGTTTCGATCGCAGCGCTGACTCTGTACGATATGGCTAAGGGGTTGTCCAAGTCGATCGCCATTGAATCGATTCGACTGGTAAGCAAAAGTGGCGGCAAATCGGGAGACTATCAAAATTTAGAGGGATAAAGTTCCGGCCTTGGGGGGAGGCAGAATTCAAAAAGTAGCACTTATGCTTAAAATAGGCACAGAACTACTAACATCAAGTGAAAAACTATGCCTCCTCGTTGGCCCCGCAAACCCGATCGCAAAGACCCAGAGTACCGTCAATTAGACGATCGCATGAATTTTGCGATCCACGTCGGTCTTTTTTCTGCTTCCAATTCTGGTTTGTGGTTTGTTCAAAATTTGCAAAAGGCTGATTGGCCTTGGGCCGTTACAGTGACGGGTGTATGGGCTCTAGTAGTTTTGGCCCACGCGATTTTCATTTTTGCGATCGCCGATTATTCGCCTTTAACCAAAGATTCTGGCTGATGGCAGTTGTCGGCGATTTGTTAACTGTTTTAATCCAGCACAAATAATTTGCTTTTTTAGATATGGCTAATACTACAGTTGCGATCGAATCCTTAGCCGCCCAAATCGGCGAAAATGTCTACATTGACATTGCCAAGTGGCATTTGTATCTCCGTGATGCTCACCTGCATACCGTTGTTGCCCAACAACTTTATCCGATGCTGGAAGATGGCAGTTTAGATGATGACAAAGTTGCACGAGTTTTGCAAGGTATTTCAGTTAAGCTCGGTGGCGGTAAGCGGGAAGTGCCGCTGGCAGATTTGATTCCGATGCAGTGTCAAGTGCAATTGATGGATGTTCTTGAGGAATTTCAACGGGATATGTGATCTCAATTATTGATTGGGATTTAAGTGCGATCGCCCTTAATTTGACTTAAGGGCGATCGCACTTTTCATTATTGCCTTAAATCAACCGGAAATTAGCAGGGGTAATCGCATTCGCACTTACTCCAACCATCACACCTAACTGCTCCCCTGTCAAGAGATTTTCGATCGGAGTTCCCTGAGTATTTTGAGTTATTCCCAACTGGCTAACACTCAAACCATCGGTTAGTGCGATCGAATCTCGATTGACGGTAAAATCAGCGATCGTATCAAATCCTCCATCGGCTTCTAAGACAAATAGATTGTTACCGCTACCGCAAATTAAACTATCATTTTGCAACTTCTATCTCGTAGCTGATGGCACCCTAGGCTTTTAATTACTAGGAAATTAGCAAAGTGCGATCGCACTGTCTGCGATTGAGTTCGCTTATTTACAATTATTTATATTTTTCTGATTATTTATAGCCTTTCTCAAAAAGATGAGGTATGACTGACAGCTTATATAACCACTAAATTAAGAGGGCTCGCATCCCAACTACATACCTCATCTTTCTGATAACCGCTATATCAGGGTGAATTAGGGAATGGTGGGGCGGTGGCGCGATCGTAAATATTAAACAAAATGGGACTAAGTAAGTAGGCGCCAATAAATCGGTGCGGTGTAACAGAATGTGTATGGGTGTCAGCGAGCAATTGCTTGACTTCACTTGACTTCCTGTCGCTCGGTGTTTGAATCATTGTATATTTTCATACTCCTTTACTTAATTGATAGCTAAAAAAGAGGGAAGCAAGATCCTCTTTTGTCCCTCTTTTTAAGGGGGATGCAAGGCGGATCTAAATTTGAAGGAGAAGTTTAAAAATACACCTTATAGCCCCGGACACCAGAGATTTAATTGTCACATCCAGCGTAATTTTTGCAATCAAAAATGCTATGGGGAGGCTTGTCGGGAATGCCACCCAATATTTTTACATTTTTTTAAGATATGCGGTTTGCCAGAATTTGCTCGCGCAATTATAGAGGTTTGCGATCCCTGAAATCCTTTAAAAACAAGGCATTGACTTGTCTCCACTGAATATCTTTACGGCACTACACTGAAACCGCTCTGATGACATTTCTTAAAACAAAGCAACACATAAGTTCAGATTGTCTCAAGAGCAGATATCCCGAAATAACCAGCCGTAAATACATTCAAGACAGTCGAATTCAAGCATGGACTCGATCGAGAGCAACAATAATTAAAAAATCTGTTTTACTTGACAACCTAAAACAATCAGGTTAGAACAATGCAAGTGACAAATATAGGACTTACGCAAGAAAACGCATATCTGTCATTCTTTGCTGTGCATCGCAATCTCAACTCTATGTTTTTTGTGGTTCATGCGTAAGTCTTGAGACCTAAAAGTTTGTTTGCTAAAGTATTGGCAAACTCTAAAACTTTTATATCTCTTTTTTTTGCAAACAAAGACAGCTTACAATCACAAACAAAAACATCACAGGTGCAAGCTACAATAACAAATTTTGTACAAAACTACCGGAAACTATGAACACAACAACAAGCGTGATTCAGAAATCGGAAAGCTTCGGGTACAAGCTTGCCAATTATTTCGTCAAAAACTATCAATGTCTGATTCAAGACCCTCGACTGTTTTTGATGCGTAAATTTGCTCGTTTCGAGATTGTACGCGACTGGGCAGCGATGTTATTGAAGCGTCCAGCTAAATCTCATGTTATCAGTCAAGAAAATGCTTCTGTTCTGGGAAAGTTGGATGTAGATGCGATCGCTGCTACGATCGAAACCGATAGTTGTTATCAAGGTCTTCAGCTACCTGAAGATACAGTTCAAGAACTTTTGAAATTTGCCAGTTCTACAGTTGGCTACATTAACAGAGATGCCAACCGTCCCTACCACTACAAAGGAACAGAAAAAGTAGGTGCGGACTTACCCAAAAATGCCCGCGTTTGCAGCTATATGAGTAACGGAAACCAGTCTTCAACCCTGAAAGAACTGGAAAAAGACCCCGGCATACTGGCTATTGCAGCTAAATTTCTGGGTGCCGAACCAGTACACATGGGCAGCGAAATATCGTGGAGTTTCCCAGTTCCAGCAGAAAACCACGTCCAGCAACGCAAGGCAGCCCAAGTATTTCACTACGATTTAGATGACTATCGGTTCATTAAGTTTTTTTTCTACCTTACCGATGTCGATATGTTCAGCGGGCCGCACACTTATGTTTCTGGAACTCACAAAGGCAAAAAGTTGATGCACCAGCTTATAAGTACGCGCTGTGCAGACATCGATGACGAAAAGATTGTTGAATATTACGGCGCTCAAAATGTGGTGAATGTCTGTGGCAAAGCTGGTTTTGGGTTTGTAGAAAATCCTTTTTGCTTTCACAGAGGAACGCAGCCAACTGAGAAACCGCGCTTGATGCTGCAAATAGAGTATACCATTAACGACTACGGCAACATTCACGAGGCTTTGGGTTGCTAGCAAGTCAACCTCGCCAATCAGGAAGTCTTGTCTGTCTGTCGAGACTTTTTAGATTATTCTCTGGGGCAGCAGACATTAAAACATGATTGAGATGCCAACAGAAACTATATTACTTCACAAAACGGCCGCGAATGCGATCGACAAACATCTCAACTTCCGGCAACTTCATCTGATTAACAAAAATGGCAAAAACTCCCAATCCTGCCAAACTCGCCACACTCAACTGCACTATTTGAATTAGCAAACCTTCAGTACCCAAAACTCTTTGACAGGCTTGCAGAGTAGCCAAGGACACGAAAGCAGTTAGAGAACTACCACAAGCTAACCCTAAAAAAGGTAAACTCCACTCGCCCCAAGGCAAGCCACCCAGCTTTTTATCTAACAAGTACAAAAACATAATCATCGAAACTATATTCACTCCCACCGTCGCCAAAACTAATCCGGGCGCGCCGAAAGCTCCTACTAACAAATAATCCAGCAGCCCATTTAAAAAGATATTGATAATACTGACACGAAAAGGCGTTTCCCCGTCTCCCAAGGCGTAAAATACCCGTACCAAAACGTCGCGCCCCAAATACACAAACATTCCAATAGCGTAAGCCATTAATATCGGTATGACAAACTGCGAGGCTGACAGATTAAAAGCACCGCGTTCGTAAACAATGCGGACGATGGGTGTAGCCAGTGTCACCATTAAAGCGCTTAAGGGCATCATTGTCAGCGCAGTCAAAATTAAAGCTTGACGAATTTTATCTTTTAATTCCGGCCAGTCTTTGGGTTCGGCAAGGCGAGAAAATATTGGCAAAAATGGTACTAAAATTACATTAGAAATAATACCTAAAGGTGTCATAACTAACAAGCCGCTGTAGCCCATGGCAGATGCAGCTTGAGGGATGTAGGATGCGAAGAATAGGTCGGTATAGACATTAATTTGCAACATTCCCGAGGATAGGGTAGCAGGAACCATCACCTTAACTACTTCTTGCACTCCGGGGCGTTTAAAATTAAACCGCAAACGCAATTTTCCCAATCCCGCGCGCCACTGCGCCGTCAGTTGCACTAACCACTGCAAAACTGCTCCTGCTAAAGTTCCCCAAGCTAATACTAAGCCGCCGATTAATGCGTATTCTGGCTGAGTTATTTTGTCTCCGAGTTGTAGCGCGAGAATTCCTAAACCGCCGACAAGTGCAACGCTGGAAAATAAAGGGCTGATGGAAGGAAGCCAGTACATATCGGCGGCGTTGAGTGTGCCGAAACCAATGCCGATTAAGCCTGAAAGCAATGCCATCGGCGCCATAATCCGAAATTGTTGGACGGCTATTGCTTTGATTTCTAAACCTTCTGCTGTTCTATTTAACCCGGGTGCTACTAAATCGATCGCCAAATCTGCAAAAATAATTAAAGCGATTGTTACCAACAGCAATATGCCGCCAACTAAGGTGGTGATTGTCTCGACTAAGGGTGCTGCTTCTTTTTTGTCGCGGCGGGCTAAAACGCTGACTATGGCGCTGTGAAATGGCCCGTTAATCCCTCCCAGTAAAATAAATAGGAAACCGGGGATGACGTAGGCGTAGTTGTAGGCATCGACGGCGACACCGACTCCAAAGGCTGCTGCGATCGCAATTTGGCGCACCAATCCGAAGACTTTGCTAATCAGAGTGGCGACTGCGACAATGCCGGCAATCCCTGCTAGGGAACGAGAGGGCTTCTGGGTTTCAGACACAAATGGTTACAAACGCTAGTGCTAAAAGGCTTTGCTAAGTTTAATAGCAAATCTGGACGATCGTAACATGAATTCAGAATTTTTCTATGTATCTGGGTTTCGTGCTACGATCTTTTGGCGTTAATTGGCTCTAGTAAGTACCAAAATTATAGTGATTTGACTTTAGGAGATTTGACCTTGCTGAAACTTTATTATAATCCGCTGTCTACTAATGCTCGCCGCGTTTGGATTGCTTTGCTGGAAAAAGAGATTGAGTTTGAATTGGTGGCGCTGAAATTAAACGGCGATCAGTTTCAACCTGATTTTTTAGCTATTAGCCCTTTTCACCACGTCCCGGTTTTGGCTGATGGAGATTTTCATTTAATAGAAAGTCTCGCGATGCTTGATTATCTCGAAGCTAAGTATCCAACGATCGCACTATTGCCACAGAATGCTCGGGATTTGGCGATCGCACGCATGGTACAAATGGTCACAGTCAACGAATTGACACCAGCGCTGAGTCCCTTTGTCCGCCAGACTTTCGGCGGCGCAGCCGAACCCGAGAAGCTGGAAAAATCTGGGCAGCAAGTGGCGGCGGTACTGAGCTTTTTTGAGGAGTTGTTGGGCGATAGACCTTTTTTTGGCAGCAACACGATTACCCTCGCGGATGTTGTGGCTGGTGTTTCCGTGCCTTGGCTGCCCGAGTTAGGCCTATCTTTGGAGGAATACCCCAAATTGGAGGATTGGTGCGATCGCTTAAATTCCCGCGCTTCTTGGAAAGAAACACAAGCCAGTCCCGAATTGGTGGAAGCTTTTAAAGCGCAGATGAAACAGTTGATGAAAGGTAAACAACAGCAGTCTTTGAATGATGAAATCAATGAGTTGAGAAAAGAAGAGAAATAACGGATCGGTGTTTAATAAGGATTAAACCCGGTTTCGTATGGACGTTCTCGTTCAGTTTTGTTTGAAAGATTAAACCGCAGAGGACGCAGAGGGCGCAGAGGAAGAGATAAGAGAGAGAGATGAATAATTATGAGGCTGACGCGATCGAACTCAAATCTAAAATCTAAAATCCCATGACTGAATTAATTTACAAATATCCCCCTCTCTTACCCGGCACTTTAATCAAGCGGTACAAACGATTTTTCGCAGAAATCGAACTAGATTCGGGAGAAATCATCACCGCGCACTGTCCGAATACCGGCCCGATGACTGGTGTTTTAATTCCCGGAAATCCAGTGCTAGTATCTCCCAGCGACAATCCCAAACGCAAGTTAGCTTATACTTGGGAATTAATTAAAGTTTTCGATACAGTCCCAACTTGGGTGGGAGTTAATACTGGGCTGCCAAATCGAGTAGTTAAATTAGCTTTGGAATTGCGCTTGTTTCCTGAGTTGGGCAATTACAGTTTAATTCAGCCGGAGGTTGTTTATGGAAAAGATAAAAAAAGTCGAGTTGATTTTTGGTTGACTGGTGGGGAAAAACCAATTTTTGTGGAAGTCAAAAATACAACTTGGGTTAAAGATACATTAGCTTTATTTCCCGATACAGTAACTGAAAGGGGACAGAAACATTTAAGAGAATTGATCGAAGTGGTGCGGCAGGGATCGAGGGCTGTAATGCTGTATTTTATTAATCGCGGCGATTGTACGGATTTTGCGCCTGGGGATAGTGCCGATCGCCTTTACGGACAATTGTTCAGACAGGCTATGAGTGAAGGTGTCGAAGTTTTGCCTTGCCGGTTTGACGTAACTCCCGAAGGGGTGCGGTATTTGGGTTTGGCAAAACTGGATATTTGAGACTTGCTAAAGCATCGGTAACTCTTGCTTTGAGGATCGAAAATCCATTTTACCCCCAACAATCCACACATCAACAAAGGCAGTCTCTGACACGCGGATTTCCTCGGTCTTTCTCAGACCTCCCTGCACCGCTACCTCTAACTGAATTGTGGATTCCTCGACAGGAACTTCCACCCTATCGGCGAAAGAAATTGTCAAGTCTGTAGTGACTCCTGACTTCTGATAAACTTCCTTTCCATTGACTCTAATTGTCACGGTGTCATTGCTGAAACCGTCGCGAAGTTTGACAGTTAAAGGCACGATCGACCTCCTATTTTGTTGTCCAGTAGAAGCATGGAGCCGGCCGCGATTTGTGGCGCAGGCCGACCCCATTAACAGAGTTACAAAGGCGATGAGCAGTTGACGGCGAAACATCAAGCTTTTTACCTTGGGGAACGGCATATTACCATTTTCCGATCGCAATTGCCGAGAGTTTGCTTAAGGTGTGTTTAACCGCTTCATCATCGCCAGCTTTAGTCTGAACCTCAGCTAGATTTGTCAAAGTCATCTTTGCCGAAACCGGGTCGAGAACACCCGAATCTGCAACGGCCGACAGCAGCTTGGAGCTTTCATCTAATTTTGCAGGGCGCACAACCACGCGGTTTTCCTGCTTGTCAGTGATTGTCTTGAAGTTGCGGCTGGCGTTGATACCTTTCACCAAACGAACGTAGTTTGTCATCTCGTTGTCGGGATACTTCGCCAGAATTTCATCAAAGGCATCGTTACCGCCCTGCAAGGATTCGTGATCCGAACCCAACAGATAAAGCAATGTACCTTGTTCGTCGCCGATGAAAAGGTCGGCCAGTTCTGATTCGGCGGCCGTGACGGGATAGCGCACGCGAACTGTGATGATATCAGACATTACCTGCGATCCGTCCAAAGCAGCGTAGCAGGCGCGGATGCGATAGTTACCGGGTTCTTCAAAGTAAAGCCCATCTTTGCCGTAGCCGATATAGGCGCTTTCGGCGATCGTATCATTGAGACCGATGATGGTCTCCCGAGGCCCTACCAAGTGCTCGATTAACGGTTCGTAAGCCACCACTTCACCGCTGGGTTTGCGAATCACAATCTTCACCATGCTGAAGTTGGGATGCAGCCAGGTGTGGGCGCGGCGCCCTCTGGCATCTGTCGTGTTGAGCATCAACTGTAGCACCACAGGTTCGCCGAGCCCAAAGTTCTTTTGGTGGGTTGATATGGTTAGCTTTAGCCCCGACTCGTCGCGCACTGGATCGGCCATGATTTCGCGACCCAGAGCCGATCCGACGCCGAAGTTGCTTCCGCCCATGATGACGTTGTTGCGGAATCCGTGCCGCATATGGATGACTTCCTCATTGTCAAACTGGAATGCGAAGCTGTTCCAGAATGCGGGTGCGCCACCACCTGGATAGTTCCACGGGTAATTCATCCAAGACAGTGAATTGGGCCGATTTGGCACCGGTGGCGAGGCGTACTGTTTTTGCCAAGAGTGCAGCAGGTTGAAACCGTGTCCGAGCTCGTGAACGTAGGTGTAGACTTGCAATCGCAGTTGATCTGCTGTTTCCCCGCCGATCCCATTGTGGAAAACAGCACAGCCTTGCCGCTGTTTCCCTTGTTGGTCGAACATGATTCCGTACAAGCCGGCGCCCATTTCGTGAAGTTGCGCTGCTACTTGCCAAATCGCCCACTGCGGCTGATCTTGCCACAAGCTGAAGTGATTTTGCATGGAAGCGTGCAGTTCGGCGTTGCTCCACTGAGCATTAGCACCGGCTTCGGAGATGTTGATGACATCGCTTGCTGCGCTTGGAATCATTTCAATTCCTGCTTCTTTATAGGCGCCGACGACGCTGAGGTTGCGCGCTGCGCCTCCTGAGGGTAGCGAACCTGTGTTGTAGCTGCTGAATACGGGTGTGCTGATATCGGAAACTCGATCGGTCTCGATGCGTGCGGTGCGGAAATAGATCGACTCGAAGGCGCAAGTATACGTCGCTCCGGGCGATCCGCCGGTGGTGAAAAATTGTACTGTGGCGGGTGCTTGCGGCTGAAAAATCAGCCGTCGTTCGATCGTCACCTGAACTACTGGAGCCCCCGCTGCAAAGGTAAAACTACCCAGCCCCTTGACGGTGACTTGTGAGGCTGTCACTGTTACCGTCGGCGCATCAACGATAAACGATCCGAAATATGTTACCGTTTGGCCGCTGATTTGGTAGAAGTCGCCACTTAAGCGTTTCATCGGCCGCGTGCGATCGACATCCACCCGAACTTCGAGTTGAAACCCGCCCACAGTACCGCGATAGCGCCCGCTGACCGGCCGTTTGGCGATCGGGAGCGGGATAATCGGTATGTTAGAGACGGCCGAGTTCTCCGGTACAGTCTCAGCTATTGGCGTCTCCACAGGCTGTGTGGGGTCGCCAGTTCCCGCCTCTATTGCTTGTGAGGCAGCTATGTCATCTACTGACATTTCTCCTAACGATAATTCACCATCTGTTACTTCCATAGCAGTCGGATCTTGCTGTGACATTTTGATTTCTCCATCTTGAATTTGATTGATACGCCTGCTTATAACCAGCCAAAATATCGATACAAGATCCAAAATTTTGACCATAGTTCAAGCTCCCAGGTTCAATGCGAGAGTCAATCTAAAATCTAAAATATAAAATTTTCAATCGACTAACTATTGCTTCATCGCTACCTAGACATAAAATTTAATTCACACTTAGAAATAGTCTTATGTAGTTGTTGTGAAGCTAGAGCGCAGCGTTTAATCTCATAGTCTTCTAAATAAACTGTGGGAACAATACGACGATCTGCGTATAGGATTGTGAAGAAATTGCAACAAATTAATCGGACAGCAGCCCCAACTTTTCCGGAGCAACCATCACAGCAGCCGTCCGGAGTCGCACACAAAGTTTTCCGTGAAGTTATAGCGATCGCAAATCATTTGTAAATTTCTTGCTCCCTCCCCTTAGCAAGGGGAGGGCTGGGGTGGGGTTAAAAATTTACGATTCATTTGCGATCGCTATATACCATTGACAATTCACAGTTGACACTTAATCAGTGGTAGGGGCAGTGCCCCGTGCCTGCCCTCTTAATTGACAGTTAACAGTTGACTGTTGACAAAAGAAGGAAGATAATTGCAGTAATGAATCGTCTGATTTTAATTTTTCCCGGGGTTCCGGCTTTCAACCAACTTTTTCTGGTAAATCTTGTCGGTATCACTTCAGCTTAATATCGTGCATCTTCTCCCGTCGTTGGTGGAGCAGCAAAGCAGATATATCGATTACCTTTTTTGTTTGGAAACGGGCAAGATGCCCGTTCCACAACACATTAAGTTTCTTGTGGGGTGGGCATCCTGCCCGCGCCAAAATACAATTTAGATGCGGGAAAACTTACTGAAAAAAACGCGCAATTTAATCAGCCAAATCTGGGAAAACTTCTCGTACTGCCGGATGTACCAGTCGGTGATTCTGCACGTTCAATCCCTTGGCCAAACTCGGATTCATTTCCAAAGCTTTAATTCCGTTATTTGCCAACTGCAAAACATAAGGCAAAGTGCTGTTATTCAAAGCTTGAGTTGCAGTCCAAGGTACGGCACCGGGCATATTTGGTACGCCGTAATGCACAACTCCTTCCTCTACATAAGTAGGATTTGTGTGAGAAGTTACTCGCAAAGTTTCGACACAGCCACCTTGATCGACGGCTACGTCAACAATTACAGAACCGGGCTGCATTTTGGCGACAAATTTGCGCGAAAGTAGCACCGGAGCTCTTTTTCCTAAGACTAAAACTGCACCGATTAATAAGTCAGCATCGGGAACAACTGCTTCTATTTGCAAAGGACTGCTGTAAAGGTATTCTACTCTGGAACCGAATAAAGTTTCCAAGTAAGCTAGCCGATCGACATTTACATCTAAAATCTGCACCCTAGCACCCATTCCGACAGCAATGCGGGCTGCTTCTGTGCCGACGATTCCGCCGCCCAAAATTACAACTTTGCCCGGTCTTACCCCCGGTACGCCCCCCAAAAGTACGCCTCTGCCGCCTTGCTGTCGTTCCAGAAACCGAGCACCGAACTGCACGGCCAAACGCCCTGCAATAATGCTCATCGGGGTTAGCAGGGGCAATTTCCTGTCGGGGAGTTCGACGGTTTCGTAGGCGATAGCCTGGACTCCGCTGTTGATTAAGTGCTCGGTTAATGTGCGATCGGCTGCCAAGTGCAAATATGTAAATAGCAACTGCTCTTTTTCAATCAGCGGATACTCAGCAGGTAATGGTTCCTTAACTTTAACAATTAGTTGCCGGTTCCAGACATCAGCGGGCTTTGAGACAATTTTAGCCCCGGCTTCAATGTAGTCCTCATCGGCGAAACCAGCCCCAGCCCCAGCATTCGTTTCGACGAAAACTGTGTGGCCTTTGTCCGAACAAGCCCGGACACTTGTGGGACTGAGCCCGACTCGAAACTCCAAATCCTTGATTTCCTTGGGGACGCCTATTTCCATCTATAACCTCAAATTTCAGGCTTATGTCGATCGAATTTAACGCAAAAATCAGCCCTAGCGGGACAATACCATTGGAGATTTTAGATTTGGGAATCGGGCTGGGCTAGGAGAATATTTGTTTGATTTTCAGCCATTGCGATCGCAATTTCCAAAATTTGTCATTTTCCATAAAGTCGATCGATCTTTTAGCCTGCTCCAACTCTAACTGTAGTTGTTGCATCCGAGCTTGCGAACTCTGCAATTCCGACTTAACCTCCTGCAACTGAATTCGCACCTCCTTTTCCCCAGTATTTTTCTTAATCGCAATATCGTGATAGCCTAGAGGATGAAGCGCCAGAAATACTATTTCCCAGTTATTCGCAATACAAAACTCATTGACTGCTTTCGCCACACCGTAAGGCATAATCTCGCATACAGACCAATTCGTATAATCGTTAAAAACAATCATGCCGTCGGGCTTCACTTTAGTATAACCTTGCTGAATATCTTTGCATACACCTTCATAGGCGTGGTCGGCATCGATATAGATCCAGTCAAAATACTCGTGAGGAAAGCTGCTTAAAATTGTCGAAGAATCGCCTTCGTGAAGTTCGACAGAACCGTTTTCTATCCCTTGTTGTAATAGTATTTTTTCATTTTTACTCAGTTCTGCTTTGAATAAATCAAAATTATAATCTATCAAATGCAGCTTCTTGGGCTTGGTAATAGAGAGTATTGCCTCGGCAAAGTGACCGTATTGAGTTCCAACCTCAGCAACCACAGAATTTTTAGGTAAACATTCCAACATTCTGAAGCGGTTTTTAAGCACGCGACAATTTTTGACATGACAATTGTCAAGCGTTGGGGCAACAAGCACCAATGGATTGTCACTATAATTACTCCATTTCTGGTTATCCCAGTCTTTAGTCGATTCTAAGAAATTTTCTTTGTATTTGAGAAAGTCTAACATCTGATTCAGAGGGTAAGTGAACTCGAAGCATTACGAAAATCTATAAAAATCCGTTTTTAGCCCAATACCGTTCAGTCAAGGCTAATCTCATTGCGAACTCACGTTGCAATAGTGAAGACTGTGACAGTTCTCAATTAACTGATGCGCGCGCGGGCAACTAGCTTTTTAAGTGAACCGTATTGGTTTCCAGTCTGGAGTTCACTCCTTTCTTTCACAAGCAGCTTGCAGTCAGGACTGCACTCGTTTCTTTCCCAGTCAGCGACAATGACTAAAGTCCCTGCTAGAAACTTTTGACACTTTGGCAAACTTATTTGCTAAACAAAAGCGTAAAAATCTCAACAAACCGCCTGGAAGGGTATAAAGTAGATTGTGGTTTTATAAATTTGCTTAAAAACATAACTTATAGAGAGTCTGCTGTCAATCGATTTTATCGATCGCCTATAATTTAACAGGCATAACTCCCCCCTTATCTCAAAAAATGCCACGCATACCTACATTAACATTCGATCGCGGAACGCTCCTACTGCACCCACCGCCCAGAGGCCGAGACTGGGCGGACTTTGCCACGTGGGACGATCGCGTGGAAAAATTTCGGATTCGAGCAATTCACTACCGCCCGCTGGTAGAATCGCTTCAGGCCGACTGCACTCACTTCACCGACGACGCCCGCGGATACGAACTACTCGAACTCGTATCCAGCGTGGCAATGCAGCCTTACCCGCACCAACAAGAAGCCCTAGCAGCTTGGCAAGAAGCAGGAAGCAAAGGAGTAGTCGTCCTCCCCACCGCTTCGGGCAAAACTTATGTGGCCCAATTAGCCATGCAAGTCACAGGCCGCAGTACATTAGTCGTAGTACCAACTCTCGATTTAATGCACCAGTGGTACGCTAATTTGAAAGCAGCTTTTCCCGACATCGAAATTGGATTGTTGGGCGGAGGTTCGCGGGACAAAACGCCAATTTTAGTAGCAACCTACGACAGCGCCAGCATTCACGCCGAAACCTTGGGAAACAAATACGGATTGCTGGTGTTTGACGAATGCCACCATTTACCAACGGACTTTTATCGAGTAATATCCGAATATGCGATCGCGCCTTTTCGACTCGGACTGACAGCAACACCCGATCGCACAGACGGACGGCACAGCGACTTACATTTCCTCATCGGCCCGACAGTATATAGCAAAAAACCCGAAGATTTAGCAGGCGACGCCTTAGCCGACCATAAAATAGTGCAAATCATGGTCAAACTGTCAAAAGAAGAAACCGATCGCTACAGCGAAGCCATGAACATTCGCAACGACTTCCTCAAACAGTCCAACATCAAAATATCCAGCCTTGAAGGATGGAAACAGTTTATCATGGCCAGCGCGCGATCGCCTTTAGGAAGGCGCGCCATGATTGCCCACCGCCAAGCCAAAGAAATCGCCCTTTGTACAGAAGGCAAACTGCGAATCTTAGCTCAAATTTTAGCCGAACACTCTCCCCAGCGCACCCTAATCTTCACCGGAGACAACGCCACAGTCTACCGAATTTCCCAAGAATTTCTCATCCCCACAATCACCCACCAAACCCCAGTCAAAGAAAGACACGAAATCCTCGATAAATTTCGCAGCGGCGAATACAAAACCCTCGTCGCATCCCACGTCCTCAACGAAGGAGTGGACGTACCCGACGCCAGAATTGCTATTATACTGTCAGGCACAGGAAGCGAACGCGAATACATCCAGAGATTGGGTCGAGTTTTGCGAAAAAGCAGCGATGCAAACAAGTTAGCAATTCTCTACGAAGTCGTCACCGAAGACACCAGCGAAGAAAGAACATCCCAGCGCCGCCGAGGCGGAATGCAAGTTCACAAACCAGAACCAAAACCACCAATAGAATCACCACAGCCAGAATATCCGAAACTAGAAACCGTCAAACCAACACCGATTTATGGAGTCAACCGAGAGACAACCAAAAAAGCAGCAGAAACACCAGCAAAATGGGGAGATGATGATGACATTCCCAAGACAACAAAAAAAGCAGCAGAATCACCCGCAAAATGGGGAGATGATGATGACATTCCCTGGTAGTACACCTAAATTATTCCTTCTTCCTTCTTCCTTCGATCAACTGTCAACTGTCAACTGTCAACTGTCAACTGTCAAATGTTACCAACAGACTTACTAAGCCACCGCCAAAACGGCGAATCAATCATTCCCTTACGCCTCAAGATAGATGCCAAAAACTTAGAATCAGCAACCGAAACTATCAACTGCTTCCAGGAGTCGATCGGCAAAACCCAAGGCGAACTAGACGGACGCTTGCTAGAATTAGAAGGCGACAGCCCCGACTATCGGCTAAAACGGGGATTAGCGCACCTCCTCAAAAGCGGTTTCTGCACCTTGGAAGTCGTTAGCCCCTTAGAACCATTGGAGTTGAGACAGCGCGTATTTGCCTTGTCAGCGCGATCGACTCCCAGCCCGCAATCCACCCAAATAACCCTCGAAACAGTAGCCACAGAGCTCAGCCAAGACTTAAACAGAGAAGTTTTGCCCGATGAAATCAAAACAGGTTTATACGCCGATTTAAACGAAAACAAAATCCTCACCGAATTTGACGCACCAACACCCGAAAACTTACTTCACAGATACAATCTTTCCCAAGTTCAAGGCATATTTTACCGAGCAAGTCAAGTTCAACTAACCGCCCACCGCAACGATCCAGGAGAATACAAACTCCTGTTTCGCTATTTAAAATTATTTCAATTAATGACCTACATCGAAGGCGATGCAGACCACGGATTTACCCTCACAATCGACGGCCCCACAAGCTTATTCAAACCCAGCACCCGCTACGGCTTAGCCCTCGCCAAAATGCTGCCCGCACTCCTACACGTCACCAAGTGGAGTATGCACTCAACCCTGCAAACCAAAGATACTTTTAGTGGCGTAATAAAAACAGGTAAATTCACCCTAAATTCCGACTGCGGTTTAGTCAGCCACTATCCCCCAGGAAAACCCTATGATAGTATGTTAGAAGCAGCATTTGCCGATCGGTGGAATGGATTAAAAACCGAGTGGAAACTCGAACGAGAAGTAGACTTAATTCCGATTCCCGGAAGCGTGATGATTCCCGACTTTCGGTTAGTACATCCCGACGGACGAGTATTTATATTAGAAATAGTCGGCTACTGGCGGCCCGAGTATTTGCAAAAGAAATTTGCTCAAGTACAGAAATCTGGATGCGACAACTTGATTTTAGCCATTTCCGAACGTCTGAATCTGGAAAAAGCTGGGGTTAATATCAAAGATGTTCCCGCAAAAATTGTGTGGTTTAAAGATAAATTGCAGCCCAAATCAGTCCTAGAAGTCCTCGAATAGTAAAAAGTTAAAATAAAAATAACTTTACTCTTTTCTTTCTCTCTCTGTGTCCTCTGCGCCCTCTGCGGTAAAAAAAACCTATTATATCAATTAAATATTTCTAAAAATACGATCGCACATTCCAACATTCTAGTAAAATAGAAACATCCCCAAAACCTTAGCACCGCGTACTCTCACCCCAAAACCCATCAAAAAATGGTAGACACAAGCATTGTCGAAAAAATCAAAAAGCTGTTAGCCCTTGCCACCTCATCCAACGAAAACGAATCAACTGCTGCGGCAGCAAAAGCTTCCGTTTTACTGGCGCAGTACAACCTCAGCCTCGCCGATTTAGGCCCCAATCACCAAGAAGAGATAGATCAAAGCGGAGTTGAGACAACATCCAAATTTGTCACTTGGAAAATGATCCTGTTTTCGGGAATTGCCGAAGCCAACGGTTGTACTGGTATGCGGAACAATTATAGTGGTAGTATGTTTTTGGTAGGAAGCTCTACAAATCTGATTGTTTGCAAGCACCTGTATGAATATTTGAGTTCTGCGATCGAGAAACGGGCGAAATATCGCAAAGGAAGCGGCCGGGGACTGGCGTATCTGAACGCTTTTCGGGTGGGATGCGCCACAAGGTTGCGGCAAAGGCTGCTGGAGCAAAAGCGCGAGATGGAGGAGTCAGGGATTCCGGGATCGGCTGATACGGCGGCTACTCCTGCTATTGTAGTGCGATCGATGTTTGAAAAGAACGAACAGGCGATCGCAGATTATTTAGAAAGCCAAGGAGTTAAAGTCAAAACCCGAGCCGGTGCTCAAATCAGCAGCGAAGTCGGTTTTAATTCCGGGTATGAAGTAGGCGATCAAATTAGTTTGCAGAAGCAAGTGCAGCAAGGGGAGTTTAAACAACTCAATGAAAGTCTTTGAGGTAAAAACATGACAGTATACGATCTCACTATTGCTAAAATCAGCCAAATGCCAGAGTCACTTGTTCAAGAGGTGAATGATTTTATAGACTTTTTGCTCCTCAAATACAACAGTGAATTGCCACAGCTTACTGAATCCGACTTTTCTGACTATTTAAAGAATTTAGAAGCCTACGAAGAAAAGTTAGCCCGTGGAGAAATTCAATGGTAGGAGCTTCATCTTTGTAAATTATGTTTGTTCGCTAAGTAATTGTTCCTTCAATTCCTGACATTCTTTGGCTAGCGGGATGCCTAGTTCTGTGGATATGGATAAAGCGCGATCGCAATATTCAAGAGCTAAAGTGCGATTGCCTATCTGAAGATAAAGTTCTGCCAAGTATTTCAGAGTTACAGCCTCATCAAAACGAGAGCCAATAGTTATATAAATCTTTAATGAAACCTGCAAAGTTTCTAAAGCTTTTGGATAATGGCCAATTTTGATAAAATTTCGTCCTAAATTAGCTAGTGCTTTTGCTTCTCCCAAGCGATTGCCTATGTGCTGTGCAATAGTTAAACATTCCTCGTGGTAATTAATAGCTTGCTGATAATGTCCTAAAGAGTAGTAGACATTACCAAGATTACACAGTGCTTCTCCTTCCCCAGAGCGATTGCCTATTTCTTGTGCAATGCACAAACTCTGTTGATAGAAATCAACAGCTCTCTCATATTCTTGAAAAGAATAGTAGGAATTTCCCAAATTATTTAGCGCATGACCAACACCCAAACGATGTCTTATGTGCTGTGCAATTTCTAAACATTGCTGATGGTATTTTATCGCTTGCTGATAATTCCCTAAAGAATAGTACACATTACCCAGGTTTCCTATGGCTGTTTCTTCTCCTATGCAATCGCCTATTTCGCGTGCAATAGCTAAACATTGCTCGTGGTAATCAATCGCTTGGTGATAATGCCCTAAAGAATAGTAGACATTACCAATATTTCCCAGCGCTATTCCTTCTTCAAGGCGATCGCCTATTTCGCGTGCAATCATCAAACTCTGCTCATCGTAAGCAATCGCTTTTGCATAATCTCCCAAGCAATAGTAAGTAATACCTAGATTATTTAAAGCTAAACTCTCATTTCTAAGGTTTTTGATTTCCCGTGCATTTTTCAAACTCTGTTCAGAATACTCAATCGTTTTGGCATAGTCTCCCAAAATATGGTAGGCTTTGCCTAGACCATAAAAAAAATTGTGTCTAAACTGGGACTAATTTTTCCCAGTATTTGGCTATATAAGTCAATCTGTTCGCTATAGTAGCCCCAGGTATTTAGTTGAGCGTGTAATTCTTCATTTGTCGGAGTATTGAGACGGATAAAAAGTATTTTGCTAGCTCTTTCCCAGTCCTCCACTGTACAAAGATGGTGAAAGGCTTGCAAATACCCCCACACCTTCTCCAAATTAGTAGCATCTGATTTGGGTTTATAATCAGTTAGCCACTGTACAACAGCTCTGTACTGAAGCCGCTGCTCGCGATTTGGAAAATCGGCACTGAGATTATGATGATTTATCGCTAAGTTTTCCAAAACTAATTCACCAGATGGTGTTAAATTATTTTTCATGGTAAAGTTTTCAATTTATTTAGTTATCTGGTAGCATTAATCGGTGAGCAATTGCAACACTGCGAATCAAATTATGTTGTCCCACCAAGCGATTATCTTCATCGTCAATTCCCCTATCTTCAACTAAATAGCGTTCCCGCAAAGTTTGGATTGCAGCCTTTTGTTGCTCCTCACTGTAACCCTCATCCTCTAAATTAATCAGCCACCACTTTTCTTGAACTTCGCAGCGATAGATTGAGGCCGTGCAAAGCAAAATATAGGCATTATAAACATCATTTTTTAGCCGTTCAAACGTTTTTTCTATCCGTTCCTTGACTTTCCTTCGCAAGACTTTCGTATATGATGCTAACTGCCACCTATCCTCATCTCCTTTAGCTATTCCTTGGTTATTAGCTTCGTCAATAGTTTTTTTGACATCTTCAATATAACGACTATTCTCTTTCCAGTAAGCCCTGACGTTACCACCATAAGAACACTTGATTTCTCCGGCGATTGTCCGCAAAGCTAAAGGATGGCCGTCATAAACTTCCGCAATGACTCGCAGGGGACTATGTGGTAATTCCAAATCGCCATCTAGTTCAGTTTTTTGAAATAATGCCATCTGCTCAGTGACTTCTAGTCCTTTCAAAAGTTGGCAATACCAGAGATTTTTGTAGCGATCGCATTCCCTTTCAAACACAACAGGAAAATCCAGGGATGTGAGGATTAACCGACTCTGACAAGATGGTTCTGCCAAAAAACTCACAAAAAACTTGCCCCACCACTCATCGGCAAAATCACCCCAGCCATCCTCTTCATTTCCTGTCAATAGGTACTCCAAAGAATCCATGAGAATTAAATAGCGATTTTCACGCAAGCGCTTGACTAACCGCCATAATAATTCTTCTGGTTTTCGCTCTTCAATTGGAACGCTTTCCCCCCAAATTTCAAGCCATCGTAACGCAACACTAGCAAAATCTGAAGCTTTATTATCATCTTCAAAGTTATCCCTTTTTTCGCTCCAATTTCCTCGTAATTTCTGTATTAGCCGTTCAGCCAAAGCAGTTTTACCTATACCTGTAATGCCAACCAATAGCAAAACACGACAGGAAGAATTTAGGCGAGCGCTCAAATTTTGAATCAAAGTTTCTCGCCCAACCCACGCATCATCATAGACGCTAAACTCCATATATGATGCAGTTTGCTCGGTTATATACGATACAGGTTGCTGAGTTGGACTGCCATCAACAATCTGTTCCCAATTTATCCCAACAGCCTGACAAATGCTGACAAAGCTCTCGTGACTGATTGCCTTGCCTTGCCAAAAGCGCTTGATCGTTGATATTGAAACAGAAGCTTTTTGCACCCAGGCATCAGCTCCCTTTGTCCATCCTTTCTTCCTTCTGGCTCGATCTACAATTTCTAGTCCCTGTTTGGACGCAATGAGTGAAGCTGCCATCCCCGGTTACTCCCTACAGTTTTACGAACACTTCAAAAGAGATACTTGACAGTATCAGCTTTAGATGAGTATCATAGCCGAAACTGAGCCAAAAGTCAAACTCTTCTGCTCCAGCACCTCCAGTGGCCAGCTTATAATCGCTGCCGCAAAGACTTGCTACGGTCAACTCCTAAGACTATCTATGCTTAGAGATTCCTGGCGATCACCGCGATCTGCTGATGCTGGAATGTTTGGAGCCTTTTGTCTCACTTTTGGTTCAGTGCACTGAGCCACTCAAAAAAAACGCCCCATCCAGTTCTTACCTGGACGGGGCAAAAGTAAATCAAAATAAATCACTGAAATTTATGTTACACGACATCGATTCCGCAGCTCCGTCCATTCAGTACATTGAACCCCTGACTAAGAATGAAGTTGATGCCACAAAACAGAATACTCAACAGGCATCCATTCTCTGCACGACTAAACCGTCAACCGGAATTTTACCTGGTTATCCCGATCCAAATGTTGCCGATGCAGGGGGGGTAACTGGACTTATTTTGTCGTTGGCTGTACTGATCCGTTCTATGGCACTTTTGATTCAAGTTTTAGCCCCAATAGTACGCAAATCTGGTAAATAAGCCAATTCAATGATGGGGCGAGCATCCACGCCCCACCTTCCCCAAAACCTCGCCCTCAATGAATCAACTCTGCTTCTTCAAAAATCTGTCGAGTCGTCAACTCCAGACCAGGCAGCAACTCATCCACAATCGGGGTATTATCCGTATAAATTTGACTCGAACCACCGGAAAAAAAGCTTCTAATTAAAATAGCCTCTGGATCTACTACCCAAACTCGCATCACACCCGCCGCCAAATAATCTTTTGCCTTCTCTTCAAATTCCTGCATTGTTTGATCGGGAGAGATAATCTCAATTACCAATTCAGGAATTGCAGGACAAGCTTCATTCCGCCGCCAATTTTTCAGTAAACGTTCATAAGAAATGTATGTTAAATCAGGAACAGGTACCCAATCTTTACCCTGACGCTTTAACAAAATTGCCCATTCTGGAAGCACTCGCCCGCTTCCTTTACACCATGCACGAATCAGGCGACACAAAGCAAACTGTAAAGTCGAATGAAAAAAATTTGGAGACACTTTAGGAACTGCTTCACCATCTACAAACTCATAATATACGTCTCCGTCGGGCAAAGCTAGAAATTCTTCTAAAGTCAGTTTGGTTCCGATTCCTACCATGACTCCCAGCCCTCTCGCTCATTAATTCAAATATCAATTATACAAAATTTCCCAACATTCCTAAAAAAAAGACCCGGCGGTTGAAACCGCGGCTATACAAACAAAACCCGCCTCCGCGGGTTGAAGAATAGGCGGTGAAAATTACGTTTACATTATTCTCTTGAGTCCGCGGAGGCGGACATTGTTTGTGTAGACGCGGTTTCAACCGCCGTCCGATCATTGTTTGTGTAGACGCGGTTTCAACCGCCGTCCGATCATTGTTTGTGTAGACGCGGTTTCAACCGCCGTCTTACTTCACCCAAGCCCGATGAGCCATCAAAGCCGCAAACGGCTGCACACCTCGCAACTGATTCGACAGCGGCAAATGACCCCTCGGCGCGCTCAAATCCCAAATAAACTCTTGCGGGTACCGCGTCCAATTATTCCCCTTCTTCCAGCCAATTAACGGCCACAACTTATCCCAATTCTTGCCCGAACTCAGCCAAATTTCCCGCTGTACCGAAAAGCCAAATTTGCCTTCGGAATGAACTTTCCACAGCGTATTAATTGTTTGTAAATCTGTCACCGGCAAACTTTCAACTTCTGTAAAATACAACCACTTTCTTGCCGAAGCTGTCTCGCCCGCCAACCCACAAAGTTTGTTTAAAGTCAATAGATCGGCTTCTTGAAATTCCTGTAATGCCAATAATTGTTGCAGCGGAGTGTAGTCAATGTTAGAGTCCGATCGCAGCGGCACAACTCCAGTCGGAAAATTCGCCTGCAAAAACTCCCTCGCTCTGGCAGAATCCGCACTATAAAGAATTTGGTAAGCCTTACCCATTACCGCTGTCGGTTCCTCCGACTTGCGCTCTAATAAAAATTCCATCAATACGTCCCAGCCCGCATCTGCTATGTGTTGTTGCAGCAGTTGCAGTTGAGTTTTCTCTGAACCCGACCTCAACTGTGAGCGGAGTTCGGCTGTATCGGCGGCCGAGTCTAAGGGAGAAGTAGAAATCGAGTCAGTCATGGGAACTATCAGCTATCAGCTATCAGCTATCAGCAATTAGCTGAAGCCCTGGTTTTTCCCCCCCATTGTACAATGGTACTGACTCCGATTTACTTATCTGTACTCCAATGGTTGTGCGCTGCACGACGAGCTAACCCCGTGCCGATCGCACTTTCCCCGTCAATGGGAACGATCGCAAATAGCTTTACGCTGAGATTTTTGCGATCGCTCCCATGTATAAAGAGTTATTTTTGAACCTAGTCGTCCACGATGGAAACCCATGCAGAGAACGAAGGCGGAAAAAAGTTGATGTCATATTCCGAGTCTTCCCACTCTTTCACCCACAGCGGTACAACGCCTGGGCGAGGAGTTTCCGCAAAGATCCGTTCCTTGGACTCGATCGAGTGAAATAGCTGTTTCAAAGTATCTCCCCGATCCAAAGCTTCGCTCAGGATGTCATCCAAGTCAGGATCGACCCGTTTGACGCGGTTTTTGTCATCCTCAAGCCACAGAAGTTTTAAAGACTTCAGATCCCTCGGACTGAGAATGCTCTTGTAGTAGACGCGCTTGAGCGTCGCTACGGGTTCCAACGAGCGTTCGATCCGGCGAATTTGCTGAACTCGCAGGTAGTGCCATTCCGCTAAACGCTTGCGTTCCGAAGGCGCGAGGGTTTCCTTCCCCGCTGAGTGTTTGTAGTCATAGTTAATCAAACTGCAAGCCATATTGGCCAGCAGGTGAATTAACTGTTTTTCTTTGGGTGTTGCCTGACGCCGTTCCTGGGTTCTTGTCAATACGCGCTGTCTGCGGGTAGTTTCGAGAGTATTTTCCATTGGGTTTTTACGAGATGAAATACGATTGTGCCAGATCCGAATCCCGAACATCAGAAGGTAAGGAAGTTCCTAGGCGGGGAAACTCCACCGACAGACTCGCCTTACCTGTTTATTTTCCCATTCACTTCGTTGAGACTTCAACTCCTCGGATTAGGTAGACTGATATTGGGAGAGAGTTTTCACACCCTTGAGCCAAGGTGGTGGCGACAACAAATACACCACAAACACGATCGCAATCACAACCGCAGCGCCGGCGAACCACCCAGAGGGCTAATTATTTCCGGCCTTTGCCTGTCTTTACCTCTTCTTGCTCTCCATCTTCATTCGTTCCAGTGTAGTTAATGTCGGGACGACTCTCCCCCGCAGTCAAACTGCTGGTTGATGAAGATTGTGGGACGATCGCAAAAGCGCTGGCCCTGCTTGTATGGAATAAGCTGATGCCACCGGAGGCAATTACTGCTAATACTAAGATGCTGTTTTTCATGTTCGATGACCCTGATTTAACGTAGATAGACACCCTTTGGCTAACCCGATCTGTCAGAAGTGGGTTGATGCAATAGCCCACTTGTCTTCTGATAAATCTGCCTGCCATAATCAATACAGACAGGCACACCCGCTTGCGATCGGAAACGCCGGAAGTGACGTGTTACTTATGTCCACGATCATCCACCAACCAGATTTTTTTGGGTAGTGGGGCTAAGGCCATCAGGGCGTCGATCCATCAGGGAGTTATGCCATCAGGGTGCTCATCTATCGGGTAGTTAATTCATCAGGGCGCATCTTCTACTACAATTAGCCACAAACTTAACTTTAATCGTTGAGCCAGTGGCTAGCAGCGCACTGACAGCGCTTTTAAGAATTAAACTTTTTGTGGATTTATCCCCAAAAGTTTGTCCTTAAAAATTCCCCCACGCGAAAGCCGGGGAAGTGTCAGCGGCATGGAATTCCATGCAATCTAAGTCAACTAAAAAAAACGCAGATTAACGATATCTCCCACTCAAGCAGTCCTCAGCCAAACGCTGGGGTTTTTTATTGGTGGCAGCCATTCCAGCGGCTTGACAGGAGGGTATTCGGTAGCCAGCCCCTTAGGCAGAACCTTAGGCAGAACCTTAGGCAGAACCTTAAATGCGCTGCGGTTATGAGTTTCCCTAGTCACATCATACCATCCGGTGAATTTTAAAGTATGATTGTAAAAAAATGTGAACCCAATGGCGTTTAGCCGTTTTCAATCCGATTGAGTAAAAATTCAGACGAGGATGTCAACGAGTACAAACAAAAAAGTGTCGGGGTACGATCGCCCTCCTGGCTGGATTTAGGGTAAACGACTGTTGACAATTTACCTAGACTTACCTAGGATTGAGTGAGTAAAATCCTGGTAAATCACTCGATAGATTGATGAGTATTGGCCAGAGCGTTGAGACGATACGGCGCCCTGAGAAGGCATTCAGAGAGTCCGTCGGCACAGATGGTGGACACAGGCAATATCGTCTAACATAGTAAAAATCTAGCCACACTGACAGGGAGAATCAATGGCTACCCTAACTTATTGCAAAGGCTTGCCCACACCAGTGCACGAGCTTAACGAACTCGGAAAAACAACTTTCGAGATGTTTTTAGAGGCTTACGCCCCAATTTTTCGGACTGCCAGCATTGAAACAGTCGATCGCTTACTTTCAAATACAGAGTTTAAGAAATCCGATTGGAACACGCACTTACAGCAAACCTACGGCATGAACAAGCGCCACGCAAATGGTGTAATCAGTTCTGCCAAGGGTCGTGTAGACGGCGCCAAAGAACACAGAATTTTACATTTAAAAACTCTTGAAGGCAAGATAAAATCTCTTGGCATATGGCTGAAGAAAGCCGAGCGTAAGTTGGCATTAGCTCGCAAGTTTTATGCCAAGAAAAAATGGCTCGACTCAAAAACAGGTTGTAATTTCCCCATAGCTTGCTCCCTTAAATATAAATCTACAAACTGGCAGAATTTACGCTTTCAAATTCACAATAAAAAGCGTAAACTGACATTATTAAGTAATAAAATCAAACACTTAAGGCTTAAACCAGTCAAAGTTTGCATCCCTAGGAGTGATATTTTTGTCGTCGGCTCCAAGGATGAGTCTTTTGGCAATCAAGTCTGTCAGTGGAATGGGGATAAAATAACTTTCCGAGTCCCTAAGTGCTTGGAGTCACGATTCGGAAAAACCGTGTCCTCTGTTATTGGTGATTTTAGTCACAACATCAACAGATTACCAGAATGCGGTGCTAAGACCTGGCATTTCTACCGCAAGAATGGAAAGTGGGTTGTCGCCGTGCAGTTTACCCCAAATCCCGTGAAGCAGGTTTCCAGAGAGAGAATGTACGGTTGCATTGGTATCGACATGAACCCCGGTGTGCGAATCGTTGGCTAGAAACCAATACTAAAAAGGGTTAGGGGGATTAGCCGCAAGGTAGAACCTTGACAACTGAATGACCATGTAGGTGAGAGTCAGTATCCTAGAAACCTCAAATCCT
>NZ_JAAFKG010000008.1:0-35119 GCF_013299185.1 Microcoleus sp. bin48.metabat.b7b8b9.023
TAGAAGGTTGAAAATCTCCGGAGCTCAATGGTTGAAAAAAAATGTCAATCAAATGCTAAAACTTCGTTGTGCTTACCTGAACGATCTCTTGGCTATTTGAGGCTTTTTCAAAACCGGGATGCTCCCTTTGTGAAACCAATACAGCCCCAGTAGCTCTCCTCTGATGAGATCGCAAAGTTTTGTCAGTTTTTGAGCTTGTTTAATTATCCTGAATTCTCGCTTTCTGTCGAATACTTTCTGTTTGAGTGGCGCTATCTGCGTGTATATTTATCAAAAAGTATCGGGAGTATGGAAAAATGACGAAGATGCGGATCGGGCTGCTGTTCGGGGGGCGATCGGGCGAACATGAAGTCTCTATTAGTTCGGCAAGGGCGATCGCCCGCGCCCTCGCTGCTGACGAAAATGCCTCTAAATACGAAGTTCTGCCCTTTTACATCCAAAAAGACGGCCGCTGGCTGTCGGGAACATTACCGCAGCAAGTCTTAGCCGACGGCAAACCTCTGGAAATAGAGTCACAAGCAGGAGAAGCTTGGCAATTTCCTAATTTTAATGGAGTAGATGTTTGGTTCCCGGTTTTGCACGGGCCTAACGGCGAAGACGGTACGGTGCAAGGATTGCTGAAATTATTGCAAGTTCCTTTTGTCGGTTCCGGGGTTTTGGGTTCGGCGCTGGGAATGGATAAAATAGCGATGAAAATGGCTTTTGAGCGCGCAGGTTTACCGCAGGTAAAATACATCGCTGTCAATCGTTCCGAAATCTGGTCGAATCCTTGCGTTTTCCCCAAACTGTGCGACAAAATTGAAACTGAATTGGGCTATCCTTGCTTTATTAAACCAGCAAATTTGGGTTCGTCTGTGGGCATTTCTAAGGCTCGATCGCGCGCTGAGTTAGAAGCCGCTCTTGATGGCGCCGCCAGCTACGACAGGCGGATTATTGTGGAAGCTGGTGTGGTTGCTAGAGAGTTAGAATGTGCGGTTTTGGGCAACGATAATCCGAAAGCTTCGACGGTGGGAGAAATTAGTTTTCAAAGCGATTTCTACGACTACGAAACTAAATATACTGAGGGACAATCCGAGTGTTCAATTCCGGCAAAGGTCAGCAGTGCGATCGTCTCGCAAATCCAAGAAATGGCAGTGCAAGCATTCTTATCCATTGACGCAGCCGGTTTAGCGCGGGTAGACTTTTTCTACGTTGAATCAACCGGAGAAGTTTTGATTAACGAAATCAACACTTTCCCCGGATTTACAGCTACCAGTATGTATCCTCAAATGTGGGCACATGATGGTATTTCTTTCCCCGAATTAGCAGACCGTTTAATTCAATTAGCTCTCGAACGGCACGGGGAAAAAGCTTGAATTTAGAACCTCAAACTGCTTTCCTAAAAATAGCAAAAAATAAGTTATTCCGCAGGTAATATATCCATACCAGCGGAAACGAGATAACATGGTTGTGGCAGGGAGTACCTGCCCACAGCCCAATTTCTGCTACTAGCAGAGCAAGTGGGAATTTTTAGCAGCCTGGTATAACTAAATGCAACATAAAATCGTTAACGGAGAACGGCGAATAGCAGCGTCAATCTCACATCTGGCATCTCAAATTTTAACTTGGTTAACTTAATGAGACGTTTCACTAAACTGCCGCAGTGGTGGACTTACGGACTGTTATTCCCTCTAGCGGTACTCAACTGCTGGTTAGCCCTCCTAGTGTTTGAATATTTTCGCGCTCTGATTACTGTTTTGGTAATCGCTACAGTGTTCTCTTTTTTGCTAGATTATCCAGTGCGTTTTCTGCGTAAATACGGGATGAAGCGCGATCGCGCAGTTTTGTCGGTATTGTTCGTAACTTTACTGATATTGGTGGTTTTAGGTGTCACTCTGGCCCCGATTCTGCTGAACCAAATCACTGAACTCGCTACCCGACTCCCAACTTGGATAGTTTCTGGTACGGAACAGATTGAAGCGTTCAACAAGTGGGCGGAAAATCGCAATCTTCGCATTGATGTTAGCGGTTTGACTACTCAATTGAGCGATCGACTTTCAACTCAATTGCAGTCTCTCACTGGCGAAATCCTCAAATTTGGCTTGGGTGCGGCAGACAGTCTGGTGAATTTTCTGCTGACAATAGTTCTGACATTCTACTTGCTCTTGCATGGCGATCGCGTGTGGGAAGGATTGTTTAAATGGTTTCCCTCCAAACAGAGCCTGCAATTGCGACAGTTGCTGGCGCGAAGCTTCCACAACTACTTCGTCGGACAAGCAACCTTGGCGGGTTTGATGGGACTGTCGATGACTGTGGCTTTTTTAATTTTGCGAGTTCCCTTCGGGCTGCTTTTCGGTTTGGGTGTCGGTGTAATGACGATGATTCCCTTCGGAGCACCTTTCAGTATTTGCGTTGTCAGTTTGCTGATTACACTAAGCAACTTTTGGCTCGGTGTGACAGTTTTAGCTGTCGCGACAGTCATAGAGCAAGTAATTGAAAGCGGGGTTGCTCCTCGATTATTAGGTGGTTTTATCGGTCTCAATCCGGTGTGGATTTTAGTTTCTCTGTTAGTGGGAGTTAAGGTGGCGGGAGTAGCAGGTTTGTTAGTTGCTGTACCGATGGCTGGTTTTATTAAGAATACTGTTGATATTTTGGAAAGTTCGAGGAACAAGTCGAGGGAAATTGATGCGGTTAGTTCCATTGAACCCAATAAAGTTCAGAACGGAGATTCCAACAGGGAAAAACTATGAAAAATAGACACAGTTTGCTTTCCTACCCTTCACCGAACGCATAAAGGCGAACGGATCGTTTCAAAGAGCGCTCCTCTCTTCGGATCGTGTTAAGTGAAGTGTATTGCGATCGAACCTACGGAAAAATAATACTATAGCCTTTCGAGCTCTCATATGAGGTACTCATGGGCATAGGGCATAGGGCATAGGGCATATCTCACTTTTTTGAAAACCGCTATATTTTAGATTAACGTTCATAGCCGTAGGATAGGGATACATCGACAATCCTCAAGAAAGAGCGACTGTTTCGAGCGAGCAACGCACCGGTTTCATTGCAGGCTAAGGAAACAAACCCAACATTTTTGTTTGAGTTATGGGCCGCCGGTAGCAAGGCCATGAAGATTTTCCAGGAAATGCGGAATATGCGGATCCGTTACCGTAGTTGGTATTATCGCAGGTGTGGCAATTCGTCAGTCCTCACCCAGGGCGATCGCGCTGACCACCTAAAATCAACAATTTGCCTGCAACAGTCTGGTTTCTACTCCAGCCTGTAGGGTAAATCCCACCACCCAAACACATCTGATAAATGTTTCAATTAAAATGAAAGAACCTTGAGTTCTAAGTTAATTGCACTCGGTGCTAAAACTACCAAACCATAATTATAAACTTCGCCCATTCTCCTAGCAAATTAATACTATGTCAACCCCCAAAAAATCTAATCAAACTCAACCTTCTCGCCGTTTTTCTGTGCCGAAAAAACTTGCTTTTTTATCCCTAGTTTTGCTCGGCTCCACGGCAACTGTCGGCTGCAACGCCCTAACTTCGCAAGTTCCTGGCAGTTCTAATGCTATCAAAGCCGAACAACCTGCAAGCGCAGCGCCAATCTCAGCTTTACCTGGAAATATATTGCCGAATCAAGACTCTAATTTTGTGACTAAAGTAGTGCAGGAAGTCGGCCCGGCAGTGGTACGAATCAATTCTTCTCGCACTGTTAAAACCGAACAGCCTGATGTTTTGGACGATCCATTTTTCAACCGTTTCTTTGGCCCAGACTCTCCGATTAGACCGGGAAATAAGGTACAACGGGGCTCTGGTTCGGGTTTTGTTTTTGGTTCCGACGGCCGCATTTTGACTAACGCTCACGTTGTTGATGGCGCAGATACGGTGACGGTAAAACTGAAGGACGGCCGCGAATTTGCAGGCAAAGTTTTGGGCGTAGATACAGTTACTGATGTGGCTGTTGTTAAAGTTGAGGCTACCAATTTGCCTGTGGTGAATTTGGGTAAATCGGAAGATTTACAGCCGGGAGAATGGGCGATCGCGATCGGCAATCCCCTCGGTTTGGACAATACCGTGACTGTCGGTATTATTAGCGCGACAGGCCGTTCTAGCGCCGATGTGGGCGTTCCCGACAAGCGCGTCAGCTTTATTCAAACCGACGCCGCCATCAATCCCGGCAATTCCGGCGGCCCGTTGCTGAACCAGCGCGGTCAAGTTATTGGCATGAATACGGCGATTATTGAAGGTGCCCAAGGGTTGGGTTTTGCGATTCCGATCGATCGGGCGCAACAAATTGCCAACCAATTAGTCACTACCGGAAAAGCCGAACATCCTTATCTCGGCGTTCGGATGTTGAGCATTACTCCCGAAGTCAAAGCAGAATTCAACAAAAATCCCAACGCCAAATTGAGGCTGACTGAAGATAAAGGCGTGTTAGTTATGGGAGTTGCGAAAAATTCGCCGGCGTCACAAGCTGGAGTGCGCGTTGCCGACGTGATCAAAAAAATCAACGGTACAGAAGTCACCGATGCTGGCAGCGTACAGCAAATTGTGGAGCAAAGTACCGTAGGCAAGGATATGCAGCTTGAGTTGAGCCGCGGGGGACAACCTGTGACTGTGGCCCTGAAAGCTGGTGCTTTTCCAGCGGGCCAGAAGCAGTAGAAGTTAAAATAATATAATGATTAAAGCCCCGACTTATTGAATAAATTGGGGCTTTAATTATTCTACTCGGCGGTTGAAACCGCTGCTACACGAACAAAGTCCGCCTCCGCGGACTAAGAAAGGATATTTAAGCCGGATTTGGTATAATTTACAATTATTTCTATTGGTTATTAAAAGGTAGAAAAATGGCTAACATTAATCGGCGGCGCACTGAAAACATTAGCGGTAATTTTTATGTAGACAGTACCTGCATTGACTGCGATACTTGTCGGTGGATGGCACCGGAAGTATTTACTCAAGCCGGAGAACAATCTGCGGTTTACCAACAGCCGACAAACGAAACAGCAGAAATGCGAGGTCTCGCAGCTTTGCTGTCTTGTCCCACAAGTTCGATCGGCACAGTTGAAAAACCCAAAAACATCAAAGAAGTTCAGCAACATTTGCCCGCACTCGTTACCGAAAATATCTACCACTGCGGCTACCACTCAGAGAAATCCTACGGCGCTGCTAGTTATTTAATTGTGCGCCCCGAAGGAAACATTTTAGTTGATTCTCCCCGTTTTGTACCGCCGCTAGTCAAAAACATAGAAGCAATGGGTGGCATTCGGTATCTATATTTGACTCACCGGGATGATGTCGCAGACCATCAAAAATACCGCGAGCATTTTGGGTGCGATCGCATCCTTCATGCTGACGAAATTAACGCGGATACTCGCAGTGTAGAAATTCAATTGTCTGGCAGCGAACCGCATCAAATCGCCGATGATTTGTTAATTGTAACTGTTCCAGGTCACACGAAAGGTCACACGGTTTTACTGTATAAGAACAAGTTTTTGTTTAGCGGCGATCATCTCGCTTGGTCGGATAATTTGCAGCAGCTAATTGGCTTTCGTAATGCCTGTTGGTATTCTTGGTCGGAACAAATCAAATCAATGCGAAACTTGGCTAATTACTCCTTTGAATGGGTGTTGCCGGGACATGGGCGGAGGTATGATGCCGATCGAGAAACGATGGCCGAGCAAATGCAGAAGTGTATTGCTTGGATGGAGGCTCATTAAATAAGGACTAAAGTCCTTACTACAAACTTGGCGCTCGGTTTGTAGTAAGGACTTTAGTCCTTTCCAAAAAGTTGGCAGTCATACCAAATCTGATTAGATTGGAATGATAGCGATTGTCCCGCTTGGAAGGAGGTTCGCCCTAGAAAGAAGGACTAAAGTCCTTACTACGAACCTGCTTGGAAGGAGGTTCGCCCCAGAAAGAAGGACTAAAGTCCTTACTACGAACCTGGACTAATGTCTTTACTACGAACCTGAATCAGGACTAAAGTCCTTACTACGAACCTGTTTTTTAGGCTTTGGGCAGGGCTACCAAAGTGATAGAATTTGCGGGATAAGTTGCCTTAAATCCAGCAGCGCGGACACTTAAATCGCTCTGACGGACGATCGCCCGCAAGTTCGCCTCGCTGTAGGTGTAAACTTGAGCTTTGGCACCTGGACTAAAGCCTTTCAGACTCAGGTTACTGGTCAAGTTTTTACTGGTTTTGTTAACGATCACCAGCGTCAAAGCACCGTCCCTAGTGCGTTGTGCTCCGTAGATTGACAACTGTCCTGCATCTGTACTTTGCGATCGCACCCAAGTATCACCATACTTACCACCTTTGCCATCATAATTCATGTACATTCGGAAGGCATAAGCCCCCGGTTCCGAGGACTTGGGAGGCCCCCACAGCGTGGCTAAATCCAGTTGTTCCCGCCCAAAAATCCCCAGGATATCGGCTTGAGTTAAGGCACCGTTCATCGACTCCAAACCGCCCCAATTGTATTCAGTAATGGCGACTTTTGTACCTGGATAATCTTGCTTGACCCATTCTCGAAACCGGGGTATAATTGTTAGCGGCGGATTGTATTTACCAATCCAACTTTCATCAGTATAAGTGCTGTCCCACAGAGAACGAGTCGATCGCAACCGGGCTGCTTGCGTCTTAGCATCGCCGGCGGGACAATTCGCCAAACAGAGGTCATCGACGACAGGATAGTAGTGTTCGTCAAAATAGTCGAGGATGCGAACACCTTTTTGCTGTTCGTAGGCGCGCATTTGCTGCAAGTACCACCGCGCAAACCAGACGCCGCCGTGTTTTTCGCGATCGCCCTTAACGCCTGAATCCACATAAACAGGCCAGCCAAAATCCGAGGGGCCGAGTACCTTAGCGGTGGGATCTGTGGCTTTTACCATTGACGCATATTGGAAAGTGCGATCGCGCAATTCGTCATAACTTGTCGGTTCTGGATGAACGTCGCGGTGAGTGTTTCCCCAACCGCTTGGTTCATTGTCCATTTGATAAATTTGGACACCACCTTTCGCGGCAGTACCGTGGGTTTTAACTAAGTGCTTAACCCACTTTTCTTGAAATTCTGGGTTGCTGACAATGCTAACATCAAGGCGGTTATTATTAGTAATTAAAGTGCCGTCGGGACGCTTCCCATTGCCGCACTTATCGCCTTCGGGAAAAATGTAGGGATTGGTTTTTTCTTGCGCGCCGTATTTGGATACTCGAAAGCCGCAGTTCCAAGTGCTAAACTTATTTACATAACCAATCATCGGGATAGTAACGATGCTTTTGCTGCCGTTATTGCGGTTAGTTTTGACAATTTTGTCGGTGGAATCGCCGGGAATGGGGTTTTTGTTGTCGCCGCCACCGACGAAAAAGAAGTCATCGCCGACGTTGGAAGAATCGACTAACCAGTTGTAGCGGCTAGTGTGATTAGCGCCCCAGCGTTCCACCGGAATTCGCAACTCTTTGGCGAGGGCCGGATCTATGGCAAAATCGTTCATACCGTAGATGTCGGGACTGATGGAATGGCGATCGGCTGTCACGTCTACAGATAAGGATATACTGTTTTGGGCGATCGCGCTTTTGAAGTAGGCTGTTGTTGCGGCGATCGCGAATGCGGCGATTAAACCCAATAAAAATAGGACAAGCCAACGAGGTTTATTTTCGGGAGACTGCAATAAAAATCGTAAATTCATTAATTTTGTGATATAGTTTTTAATAGAGCTTGTTTAAAATCTCCTGCACTTTTGTAATAAATTTCAGGATTGTCGATTAAAGCGCGATCGATTACGGTGGCTAGCGGTTGAGGGATGGACGAAGTGCGATCGCGAATCGGCACCACATCATTACCCAACACAGCAAGAAACGGGTCTAATCCCACAAAATTGCGAGGCGCATATCCCGTAATCATCACATACAAACAAGCAGCAGCCGCCCAAACATCAACCTCCGGTTTCGCATACTTATAATCAAGCACTTGCTGTCGCGGCATAAAATACGGCGTACCAACAGCATTACCACTCAAAGTTAAACCACTTAAACCCGCCTGATCGAAAGCCTTTGCTAACCCATAATCCCCAATCTTAGCAACTTGTTTCCCGCCCACATTCGCCAGAAAAATATTCCCCGGCTTCAAATCCCGGTGAATCAAACCCCGTCCCTTGGCAAAACTACCATCAGCCAATCTGACATTCGGAATCTCCGCATTGTGCGTGTAAGTCAAACCATCTAAGACTTGTGTAATAATACCTACAGATTCACGAATCGACAAAGTGCTAACACCGCGTTTTGCCATCATATCCACAACACTGCCACCCTCGCAGTATTCCATCGTAAAAAAGAAAGTGTCATCAGCATAACCCGACTCTTTAAAACCTACCACATTCGGATGCTTCAAACATTTAGTATTATCAACTTCCCGCAAAAACCAATTCACAGCCCGCTGATTCGCCGCCACCTTTGGTAACATCACCTTCAGCGCCACTTCTTCATTAGTTAGTTTGTGTCGCGCCAAATAAACCAAACTAAAACCACCCTTACCCAACTCCTTCAGCAAAACATAATCACCGAGAGTTCCAATATTATTTTGACCCCCCACAGCGTTGAACAGAAAAGCTTTCAACATTTCCCACAAATTCTCTTGATTTGATGGAATAGAAGCTGGTTTTTGTTGTTGGGCAGTTTTGACAATTTCCGGGTCAAGGGCAACCGCAACACGAAAAGAAGTATCGCTGAGTGTAAATTCATCTCCCTCTCTCAAGTCATACTCTGGGAATTGAATTTGAGCCGCCTCTTCAGGAGTTTGATGTGCTTCTCGCTGACCAATTTTTTTGCCGTTTACAAAAGTACCATTCTTGCTACCAAAATCGCGCACCCGGATGTCAGGAGGATTGATATCTAGCAAACAGTGATAGCGGGAGATGGTGCGGTGTTTGTCGTCATCGGGAATATTTGGATAGCAATCTTTAGCGCGGCCAATTATGCAAGTTGTGCGGGTATCAAAGATAAATTCTTTGCCTTTGAGATTACCTGCGGTGATAGTGAGAGTAACTTTTGAACTCATATAGATTATATATTTGGGATTATTCAATTTAGGATTTTCGACACTGGAAATTCTTTTCCTCACCCTTAACAAACAGCTAACTCTTACTCCCAATCCTTAACAAAGGGCTAACTTCTTGCTCCCCCCCTTAGCAAGGGGGGGCTGGGGGGGGTTAAAAAGTTAATGCAATAAACGATTAAATTTAACATACATTTCTAACTCCTACTCCCACCCAAAGTTCGGGACTAACTTCTTACTCCCCCCCTTAGCAAGGGGGGGCTGGGGGGGGTAAAACACCCGATGTTCTCAACGATTTAATCCCCTCCACAATCACCTCCAAAACCCCATCCAAATTATGATAAACATCATCATTAGTAAACCTCAAAAAATTAATCCTTGCCGACTCAATAAACTCTTGCCTTTCTGCATCATATTCTACAGCGCCCTCCACAAAATGGCTGTCACCATCAACTTCCAGTGCTAACTTGATTTCTGGTGAATAAAAATCCATTACGAATGCTGCTACACTGTATTGTCGGCGAAATTTACAATTTTCAAGCTGTCTGTTTCTGATCTTTTCCCATAAATCCTTTTCCGCTGGTGTCATTTCTCTGCGAAGCTTCTGGCGTTTGAATTTTTCTGAGCTTTTGTTGTAGAGTTTTGTCATTGTTGTATGGGATTTTATTGTTGGTTGCTGAGTATTTTAACCCCCCCCAGCCCCCCCTTGGTAAGGGGGGGAGTAAGAGTTGTTTGAGTTTTTTTTGTGGGTGGCTGGTATTTTAGCCTCCCCTTGGTAAGGGGGAGTAAGAGTTGTTTGAGTTTTATTGTTGGTTGCTGGTATTTTAACCCCCCCCAGCCCCCCCTTGGTAAGGGGGGGAGTAAGAGAGTTGTTTGAGTTTTATTGTTGGTTGCTTAGTCTTGATTGTTGATGCAAACTACAAATTTTGTTTCTTGCGTTATGGAGTCTGGAAGTTGTTGGTGGGGAGGTAGAAACCGGGTTTCTTCCTGAATCTGGGTGATGATACATAAACTATCGCAGAAACCCGGTTTCTGAGATTGATTTTATTTTGATTATTTGCTCGTTATGTCCCGACAACCCCGTCGGAAACGTAGACAGGGCATGGCTTCGTGGTTTTGGGCTTTATTATAAATCTTGATGAAATCCTGAAACGCTTAGATGTTACAGTCTACAAGTCTCGACGCGAGAGAAGAGAGTACGGACTGTCCTCTCAAAAGCACCCTCACCAAACTCACCCAAAGTGGATATGGGGATGTGAGTGCACACGACGGGGAGGTGAGCTTCTGGTGCTTTCTCTGAAAAAGTGAGGTCTTTGTAGTACAGCCATGAGTTATTTTTTCTCCACCCTACCCGATCGCCAAACTTCTGCCAAACTTCTCTATCATATTCCCTGGTTCCTCCCAAACTTTGATAAATGCGCTTCTGCACCGAAAAGCCGAAGCGCCCATTGCTGTATTTTACCCAAAGTTGGTCAATGGTTCGCAAGTCCTCGCAGGGAAATTTATCAATACTTTCTTCATCCAGCCATCCTTTTTTCTCCCTACCCGCCACCTTCAACATCACTCTCTGCGTTTCCTCATCGGCTTCTTTCCAGTTTTTAGCCGCCAATAAATTCCGCAAGTTTATATAATCCATCCCCACGGCTGAAATCACCCGCGTAGTCTCAGCAGCCACTGGTTTTGGTATCAGCAAATCCAACCATTCCTGCACCGACTGCGGGCGATTTTGCGGTTCAAACTCCATCCCTTTGATAATAGCGGCATTCACCCTGTCGCTAATTTTATTATCATACTGTTTTGGCTGAATAAAAGGATCAATAATCTTTCTACCGGGCGACGGAATCGGCTTGTTATCTGTCAGCATATTATACAGCGTCGCCGCCAAAGAATAAACATCAGTATAAGGGCCAAGTTGAGAGCGTTGTTCCGCAAGTTCAATGGGTGCGTAATGCTCAGTCCCCCTGCTACTATTAGTCATTAACTTTCCTGATAACGTCGCCTGTCGCGCCAAACCAAAATCAATCAAAACAGCTTCCATACCGCGCTTTCTGAGCATAATATTTTCGGGTTTAACATCGCGGTGAGTCAGGTTTTGCTTGTGGACGCAAGTCAGTGCATCGCCTAATTGCTGAATCATCGACAAAGCTTTTTGTTCCGACAAACGGCCGTTTTCTTTGAGATGGGTAGCCAAGTCAATCCCATCGATTAATTCCATTACCATACAATTGAAATCACCCTCGCGAAATATATCATAAACTTCGACAATATGGGGATGACGACACTTGGCTAAAGACATTGCTTCCTTGAGGAATTTATTTTGTGTTTTAGCAAAATCCGGCTGGAATTGTTGAAAAAGATTCAGAGTTTTGATCGCAACTGACTTACCTTCATGGCGATTTTGAGCGCGGTAGGTTTCACCGAATCCGCCGCCACCTAGGTATTCTTCGATGATGTATTTGCCGTCGTGTAGTTGTTGTCCGTCGGGCCAGCGTCTCATGGCGGGTTTGTGGGGATGGAGAGGATGGTTTTGATTATAGCTGAGATGGGGGAATTTTTGGTTGAGGCTTTTTTGGGAGTGATTTGAACCGCAGAGGGCGCAGAGGGCGCAGAGGTAAGAGAAGAGAGAGATTAATGATTTTGATTCTGATAGCAAATCTTCAAGTCACAAGTCTTTATCCAAGCTTTCCAGTAGAATCTCGACAAGTCTATAGACATGAGTCCCTAGGGTTGGTGGCCAATCTTGCTGAGAAATTTGATGTAGGTTCTTTGCTCTATTTACTGCATTTTCTATGTTTTGTTGGTAAGCGGATATATCTAAATTGCTACCATTATAACTTCCTAAAATTGTCCGCAGTCTTGCCTTGAAATTATCGCAAGTCCTATCCTGAGTATTAAGTTCTTCAAAGTGCAAAGTTAACCATACTTCAAAACAAGGATTGCTAATAGCTAAATTATAGCCTTTTTGCCTAGCTTGACTACAGACAGAACTCAATTTCTTTGCCCCCCAACGATCCACATCAGAAACCAGCCAAAGCATATCATCCTCATCTAGATCGTATCGCTCTTTGAATATATCTAAACGCTCTAAAACATATTCAGGTGAAGATTTGCCGTCTTCTGTAGTTGCTAATATTTCGACTTTGATTCTGCTGCTATTAAATATCCTAAAATATTGTTTTTCAGTTTCTTTGCCTTCTGTAGCAACTATAAATAGTTTGGCATCTCTCCTGTCCTGTTGTCTGTCTAATAATTTTGTGCGCTTGATTTTTTCCATTGCTATTAGTTTATTGTGACAGCTAGATCAGTTTCACAATTAAGCCACCCTAAATTTTGAGGATTTCCAAAGAAGGGAATAGCGCCAAAACGTCCGTTCAAATAACCTTTCTCAATCTTCAAGTCTGGTCTCATTTTGAATTCGGCTAAGGAGTAAAGATTAGAGGCACCTTGTTCGCTCTTTTCAACAAACCAAATTTCATCACGGCGGAGTAAATCTAGGTCGAGTAAATTGGTATCATGGGTTGTAAAGATCAGTTGGTTGTTTTTGTCTCTACAATTAATTGCTAGTTGGACAAAGTTACGAGAAAGCAGAGGATGCAAGCGCCTATCTAGTTCATCAAGGAAAAAGACTTTTTCTTCTTCTTGTTTGAGAATAAACAAAGCCGGAATTAGATTAATCAGACGTTGAGTTCCTTCTGATTCCTCTTCTATGGAAAAATCAATAAACCCTCCATCTTCACTGCGATGACGAGTTCTGAGTTGAATCAAAATTACTTGACTCTCATCATCCTTAAATAGGATATCTCTTGTGCCTCCTGAGTTTTCAATCATTACCATTGAATTTTTTTCTGCTTGATTCAGGGCCTGAATCAGATTCTCTCTTACAACTTTAGGCATTGTTGGAAAGTGTCGCTCAAAATCCAACTCTAGTTTTTCTGTGACTATGGAGTCAATTCCTGTTCCTGCAAATTTCAGAAACTCACTCATAAAGTCTGTGAATGATTCATCGCTGAGGACACTAATTTCTAAGCCAGTATAATCGGCTTCTGCTGGAATGATAGTTAATACTTTTCTGAACCAGTCAAAAACAGGCTGTAAAATTACAACGTTTCTCTCCAGAGATTCTGTTAGAAAAAGTTGGTTGGGGCGAGTTCCTTCTGCAATAAAATCGAGAAACTGTTCGCGCTTCTTACTTCTACCTTTAAGCTTTGAACCATATTCAACTTTAGTTTCTTTTTGGGATGATGTAATGCGTTCAAAATACATGATTTCTTGTTTTTTGCCGTCAGGAATTCCATGTAGCCATTCTTCAAATATTTGCTCTCTATTTAATTTGAAGCCGTAGGAATATCGATCGCCTTTATGGGTAAAAATAAACTCAAACTTGCTGGGCTGCTTACTATAATCGCCCAATTTGAATGGAGAAACAGGGATAGTTTGAGTGCTGCGAGTTCCCTGTACCACTAAGTTTTTGGCAAAACTGATGGCCTCAATTAGGTTTGATTTTCCTGCTGCGTTTGCTCCATAGATTGCTGCAATTGGCAAGATCGATCGCCCTTTTTCTGCTATATCTTCAGCAAGGTGATCTATATGTTGTCGATCGCTATTAACTCCCACCATACTAAAAGTGACTTCATCCCTGAAGGATAAGAAATTTTCTATAGTAAGTTGAATTAACATTGTTTTGACCCATGAGGAGGAATAGGATTCCGCTAGTTTCAGGAACTATGGTAGCATAAAACGGTATTTAGGAGAAAAAATCTCCTAAATTACCTAGTTTTATTCAAATTTTATCTCTCTAGACGGAGATGTGGGAGATGGGAGGCAGGGCTGTTTCATTCTCTTGTAGGGGCGGTGCCAAGAGTGCCCGCCCCAATCTCTGAAACACATACAAAATCGTGGACGAAGAGGGTAGGCACGGGGCACTACCCCTACAAAAGCATCGTTTCCCTGGGAATGAAACAGCCCTGCCTGAGATGGGAGGGGATTTAGACTCAGGGATTGCAACCTTAAGTGTAAGCCTCCATTGGCAGACAAGAACAGACAAAGTTGCGATCGCCAAAAGCATTATCTATCCTACCCACCGCAGGCCAAAACTTATATTCGCGAGTCCAAGGAGTCGGATAAGCCGCTTGGGCGCGAGTATAAGGACGATTCCACTCATCAACCATCAGAGATTCTGCGGTATGCGGCGCATTTTTCAAGACATTGTTTTGCGCGTCCATATTGCCATTTTCAATCTCCGCAATTTCCCCACGAATCGCAATCATGGCATCGCAGAAACGGTCTAATTCCTGCTTCGATTCGCTTTCCGTCGGTTCCACCATTACTGTACCAGCGACGGGCCAAGAAACCGTCGGCGCGTGATAGCCGTAATCCATCAAGCGTTTGGCGATATCTTCGACTTCAATCCCTGCGGTTTTCTTGAGAAGTCGCAAATCCAGAATGCACTCGTGCGCTACCAAACCCGATTTCCCTTTGTACAAAACCGGATAATAAGATTCTAACCGTTTTGCCATGTAATTCGCATTCAGAATTGCAACTTTCGTCGCCTCAGTTAAACCAACTCCTCCCATCATCCGAATGTACATCCAAGAAATAGTCAAAATACTCGCACTTCCCCAAGGCGCAGCCGAAACAGCACCAACTGATTCTATCTTACTCTCCCCTTGACTAAGGGACGATTCTATCTTGCTCCCCCCCTTAGCAAGGGGGGGTTGGGGGGGGTAAACTCTTAATTCTGCATCAGTAGAAGGCAAAAATTCCACCAAGTGAGACATGACTCCAATCGGCCCCATACCAGGCCCGCCACCTCCATGAGGAATACAGAAAGTTTTGTGCAAATTCAAGTGACAAACATCGGCACCAAAATCACCGGGGCGGCACAAACCAACTTGAGCGTTCATATTGGCGCCGTCCATATAAACTTGTCCGCCGCAGTTGTGGACAATATCGCAAATTTCTTTGATTTCTGACTCAAACACGCCGTGGGTAGACGGATATGTTACCATCAAAGCAGCGAGTTCATTTTTGTGCTTTTCAGCTTTTTTCTGCAAGTCGGTGACATCAATATTCCCCTGGGAATCGCACTCGACAGCAACTACTTTCATCCCAGCCATCACCGCGCTAGCCGGATTTGTACCGTGGGCTGACTGGGGAATCAAACAGATATTGCGGTGAGATTCGCCTCGGTGTTCGTGGTATTGGTGAATTACTAACAATCCCGCATATTCGCCCTGGGAACCAGCGTTTGGCTGCAAGGAAATTCCGGCAAAACCGGTGATTTCTGCCAGCCATTGTTCGAGTTGCACGAACATCATTTGATAGCCGCGAGTTTGGTTGCGCGGTGCAAAGGGATGTATGTTACCAAATTCCGCCCATGTCACGGGAACCATCTCGGCTGTGGCGTTCAATTTCATCGTGCAGGAACCTAGGGGAATCATCGATGTATTGAGCGACAAATCCTTGGCTTCCAAGCGGTGCATATACCGCAAAAGTTCGGTTTCCGAGTGGTAGCTGTTGAAAACTGGATGGGTGAGATAACTGGTTGTACGATCGCAAAAATCAGGTAACATCATATAGGAAGTGAAGGCGTCTGCATTCAGCGGAACGCTTAGAGAATTCTCGCCGTCACCCCTGATATAATCCTTCTCCCGTGCAAAGATTTTCCACAACTCTTTAACATCTTCGGCCGTGACAGTTTCATCCAGAGTAATCCCCACGGTTGTTTCGTCGAACACCCGCAGATTAATGTGGCGATTTTGAGCGGCTTGTAGAACTTCCGATAGCGGTTTATCTCCCAATTCTACCCGGAGAGTATCGAAGAAAGGTCGATCGCCAATTTTGTATCCAAAGCTGGCAAGACCAGATGCTAAAATTGCGGTTAAACTGCGTACTTGTTCGGCAATTTGTTTGAGTCCAGACGGGCCGTGATAAACAGCATACATACTCGCCATCACTGCTAGCAAAACTTGGGCGGTACAAATATTGCTAGTTGCTTTTTCGCGGCGGATGTGCTGTTCGCGAGTTTGCAAAGCCAAACGCAAAGCAGATTTGCCGTTAGCATCTTTGGAAACGCCAACAATTCGCCCTGGAACTTGCCGTTTAAACTCTTCTCGCGTCGCGAAATAGGCTGCGTGGGGCCCTCCGAATCCGAGGGGAACTCCGAAGCGCTGGGTGCTTCCTACGGCTATGTCAGCGCCGAATTCGCCGGGGGGTGTGAGGACGCAAAGACTCAAAATATCGGCGGCTACTGTGACTAAGGCGCCGGCTTGATGTGCCGATCGAATAAAATCGGTATAGTCGTAAATTGCGCCGTCTGTGGCCGGGTATTGCAGGAGGGCGCCGAAGATTGTACGATCGCACTCAAAGCTTTGATGGTCGCCGACAATCACTTCAATTCCCAGCGGTTTAGCACGAGTTTGCAACACTTCGATGGTTTGAGGGTGACAATCTTGCGAGACAAAAAACGCTTTTGCTTTATTTTTATTAGCGCCGTAACTCACCGCCATTGCTTCCGCCGCCGCAGTCGCTTCATCCAGCAAGGAAGCGTTAGCAATTTCCAAACCTGTGAGCTCGATTATCATGGTTTGGAAGTTCAGCAAAGCTTCTAATCGCCCTTGGGCAATTTCGGCTTGGTAGGGAGTGTAGGCTGTATACCAGCCGGGATTTTCCAGGATATTTCGCTGGATGGCTGGGGGTGTGATGCAGTTGTGATATCCTGTCCCGATGTACGATCGAAATACGTGATTTTTAGCAGCAATTTCTTTCAATTCTGCCAAAGCAGCGTACTCGCTTTTGGCTGTGGGAAGTTGTAGGGGTTGAGAAATGCGAATTGCCGCTGGAACCGTTTTGTCAATTAACTCATCAAGGCTGGAAATACCCAAAACATCTAGCATTTGCTGGATTTCGCTGGGTGTTGGGCCAATGTGCCGCCCCGCAAAACCGTCGATGGAAGAAAGGTTTTGCTGTTGGCTGGGTTCAATTTGCGGGCTGTAGAGTACCAAGGGTAATTCTCCTGAATGGATTGTTGCTTCTTTAAGTTTGTAACATTTCGCAAAGGAAGTTCGACAACGGATTGGGTAGTGGATTTAATGGATGTGGTGGTTTGGTAAAGAATTTTGTAGCGGATATAACGGTTCGACAGAGGATTTTGTAACGGATGTAGCGAATTAATTTTCAGGTTTGAGGGTTTGAGGTTCGAGGGAAAAAGCAAGAGAAGAGATTTTTCCAATCTCCCCCTCTCCCCCTCTCTCCTATAGTGCGTATGCTGAGAACCCCGGTCTTTCCCGCAGGGTATGAAAGCTAGAGGCAGGCTTAAGCCAGCAGCGTCAAAATGTTTTGAGTTCAGCCCGGAATAATCCTACAAAATGGTGTAGTATTTTGTAGGAGGTAATTGAACAATGCTGACATTAACTTACGAGTACAAGGCAATACCCACGGATGAGCAAATCCAACTGATTGAGCGCACTTTAGATGTGTGTCGAAAGGTGTGGAACTTTGCTTTGCGTGAGCGCAAAGACTGGTACAACTCGCGTAAGTGCCCAATTAATGCTTGTTCAATTACCTCTGAGTACATGATTCCAGCGGATGCGCCATACCCAAACTACTACGTACAAGCCAATGCGCTAACTCAAGCAAAGACCGTTTTTCCTGAGTTAGCAACAGTCAACGCTCAGGTCTTGCAGCAGGTTTTAAGGAAACTTGAAACCGCGTTTGTAGATATGAAGCGCAAGGGAATGGGGTTCCCCAGGTTCAAGAAGCGTGATGCAATGCGATCATTTGTATATCCACAAATGGGCAAAAGTCAATTCTTGAAGGGTAATCAAATCAAGCTGCCTCAATTGGGGTGGATGGGGTATATCAAGTCTCGCGAAATTCCTGACGGGTTTGTAGTTAAGCAAGCTCGAATTGTTCGTAAGGCTTCTGGATACTTTCTTATGCTGACACTCGAAAGCGCTGTTAGCGTGCCTGACACTGTGCCCACAGGATACCCTGTCGGAATTGATTTAGGGCTGGACAAATTTGCTGCAACTTCTGAAGGCGCGCTGATAGAGCGCCCAAACTTTCTAAATTCACTGCAACGCGAGTTGACATTACTGCAACGCAGACTGAAGCATAAAAAACTTGGCTCTGGCAATCGACGCCAGCTCAATCAGAAAATTGCACGACTTCATCAACACATTGCCGATACCCGCAAAGATTGGCACTTTAAGCTAGCTCACAAACTTTGTGACGGCGCGGGGATGCTGTTTGTAGAGGATATTGACTTTCGGGCATGGGCTAAAGGGATGCTCGGTAAGCATACTTTAGACGCTGGGTTTGGTCAATTTGTATCCATCTTGGAATGGGTATGCTGGAAGCGCGGCGTTTACTTTGGCAAGGTAAATAAGGACTTTACCTCCCAAGTGTGTCCACAGTGCGACACGCATACTGGCAAAAAAGAATTGAAGGACAGGATTCATTCTTGTCCCGAATGCGGCTACACAACTCATAGAGATATTGCAGCCGCACAAGTGATCCGCAATCGTGGGATCTCTGGGGTGGGACGCATCCTGGATGAAATTGCCTGTGGAGATGGTCTGACGGGGACTGGCAACAGTCTAGTTAAGAATCCGAGAAGCAGGAAGAAGAGTGGAGAAGCGCAGCTTAAGCCCGCTTCGTAACATCCTTTAAGAATCCCCGTGCATTCATGCCGGGGAGTACGTCAATCCCCTTCTACCATTTTGCGATAGTCTTGAACCGACAAAGCGTCATCCGCATCGCTAGCGTTGTCAACGCGCACTTTCAGAAACCACCCAGCGCCATAGGGGTCTTCTGCCAAGTTTTCGGGAGACTCTATAATGTCATCATTGCGTTCTACGACTGTACCGGTAACAGGCGCTTTCAAGTCTTCAACGGCTTTCACTGACTCGACTGTACCGAATGGTTCGCCCTTTTCCAAACCTGCACCGACTTCAGGCAAATCTAGAAACACAATATCACCGAGTTGGTCAACGGCAAAGGCGCTAATGCCGATGGTGGCTATTTCCCCTTCGAGTCGGATGTATTCGTGAGTGTCTAGGTATTTTAGGTCATCGGGGTATCTTAGTGTCATGTCATTTCCTTGCCGTAAAAAAGTATCTGTTAAATCTTATTCAATTATGGGCATTTATAGCTTTTCTCACTAAGTACGCATCGGGCATCGGGCATTGGGCATTGGGCATTGGGCATCGGGCATCGCACGCATACCTGACTTTTTGAGAAGGCTATAGTTATGGCGAACACGAATAAAAAAATGAAACTTTTACTTTTCGGGGAATTCTCTGTCCAACGAGTCTTGGCTTCTATAATTTTTATCTACGCTTTTTTGTGTCTTTACGCAGTCTTTTTTTCAGACAGGTTGATTTTTCAACCTCCGGCTGCTGGCTACCAGGATACTAGCGAAATTATTAAACTTAGCTCAGCTAATGGTATGAAAATTTCTGCTGTTTATTTTCCGAACCCGCAAGCTCAATATACCATACTTTACAGTCACGGCAATGCTGAGGATTTGGGATATATTTCGTCGGTTTTGCAAGATATCCGAGATATCGGGTTTGCTGTATTTGCTTACGATTATCAAGGTTACGGTACGAGTCAGGGCAAGCCTTCTGAGTATAATGCTTATCGCGATATTTCGGCTGCTTACAGTTATTTAACTCAACAGTTGCGAGTGCCGCCCAAGCAGATTATTCTCTACGGGCGTTCTGTTGGTGGCGGGCCTGCTATTGATTTGGCTGCGCGGCAATCTGTTGGAGGTTTGGTTGTTGAAAGTTCGTTTGTTTCTGTTTTTCGGGTGTTGACGCGGATTCCGCTTTTCCCGTTTGATAAGTTTGTCAATATTGATAAAATTGGTAAAGTGCGATCGCCCGTTTTAGTGCTTCACGGTAAGGCAGATCGGGTAGTGCCGTTTTGGCACGGAGAGGAGCTTTTTGCGGCCGCTAAGGAGCCGAAACTTAATTTTTGGGTCGATCGCGCGGGACACAATGATTTAATGGAGGTGGCTGGCGATCGCTATGCTACCACTTTGCGAAGGTTTGCTGGTGCGATCGCCAATTAAGTTTGTAGTGAGGACTTTAGTCCTCGGGAAGAAGGACTGAAGTCCTCACTACGAACCTTTTTTTGGGAGTTGAGTCCTCGGGAAGAAGGACTGAAGTCCTCACTACGAACCTTTTTTTGAGACTTGAGTCTTTGGGAAGAAGGACTGAAGTCCTCACTACGAACCTTTTTTTGAGACTTGAGTCTTTGGGAAGAAGGACTGAAGTCCTCACTACGAACCTTTTTTTGGGACTTGAGTTTTTGGGAAGAAGGACTGAAGTCCTCACTACGAACCTTTTTTTGAGACTTGAGTTTTTGGGAAGAAGGACTGAAGTCCTCACTACGAACCTTTTTTTGGGACTTGAGTCTTTGGGAAGAAGGACTGAAGTCCTCACTACGAACCTTTTTTTGGGACTTGAGTCTTTGGGAAGAAGGACTGAAGTCCTCACTACGAACCTTTTTTTGGGACTTGAGTTTTTGGGAAGAAGGACTGAAGTCCTCACTACGAACCTTTTTTTGGGACTTGAGTTTTTGGGAAGAAGGACTGAAGTCCTCACTACGAACCTTTTTTTGACCTTGGAAAGAAGGACTGAAGTCCTCACTACGAACCTTTTTTTGAGACTTGAGTCTTTGGGAAGAAGGACTGAAGTCCTCACTACGAACCTTTTTTTGACCTTGGAAAGAAGGACTGAAGTCCTCACTACGAACCTTTTTTTTAGACTTGAGTTTTTGGGAAGAAGGACTGAAGTCCTCACTACGAACCTTTTTTTTTCGATGGATTTATGGTTGGATGAAAATGCCGATCGCATTATGGACTCTCGCAGCAGTGGACGGCGGGCGATCGAGTAAACTGCCTCCCAAATACAAACTTGTCGAACTTCCCCCATCCAAGTTTAAAGCCTCCACAGCGCCCATTTGCTGCAAGATCTGCGCCAGTTCCGCGAAATTTGGGCCCGCCCCGCCCGCGCGATTGTGGACGGCTACAATTAGCAAATTCCCCGCAGCAGTTCGCCCGATCGCACTCCGAATCGCTGTCTGTCGAACGTAGGCATCGCTAAAGCCTTCCGCCTTGGCATCCACGGCAACTCGACTGTTTTGTACTAACACCGGCCCGCCACCGAGAATGTAAGGAAAACGGTTAAAATCTGCGGGAATTGTGTTAGTTTCTAAACGCAATAAATCTCCTGCTGCCAATTGGGATGCAGGAGATAAATCGGAACGCAAAGCTAAAATATAACCGTTTCCTGGAATTGGAAAATTGGTTTTTCCCGCCGCACCTCCGGGGGATTGGCCGATCACTCTATCGCCCGCAACTGTCACAACTATTTCATCGTCTGAAAACGGAGTATAAGTCGCTCCCCAATCAAGATTGTAACGACCGATTCCTGATGTCACGTAGGCACTATTTAACTGGGAAACAGACAAGCGCTGATTCCCAGGAGTTATTAAAGTTTCTTGCAAGGTCAAACGAGCGATCGCAAATTCGCCTCGATCGTTCCAAGCAATCGCCCCCCGGTTCAATATCGGCCCGGAAAGCCATTTAGTATCCCGCCGAATCGCACCTAAAGCCAGTCGGTTGATGCGATTGAAAAATCCGGCATTAATTGCAGCACCCGTTCCCGAAACTTCGGCTGTTTGTAATAAAGCTGCACTACCTTTCTCTGTCGGCGGATTGCTCAACAGCGGTCTAATTTTCACACCGGATTGACGCGGATTTACTTCTAAGGAGTATACGGGGAAACGCGCTGTTCCTAGATTTTGATACTGCTGGCGCCATCGAACTCCAGCCGCCCAAGCAATGTCTTTTTCTACTAACGAGTCTGGCCGAATGTCTATTACTAATCGATTCGGATTTCCTAAACTGAAAACTTGCGGCCGCCAACCTAAGGGAATTTGTACTTTTACTTTGGTTTGATTCCCCGCAGGTTCGATTTTTAGCGATCGCAATTGTTGACTGGTTGCAAAAATGCGCTCGCCCAACGTGCGATCGACTTTGGCATCGATCGCGATCGACCATTCTTGACTGGCGATCGCGCGATCGGGTGCTAGCGGCTGCGAGAGCGCGGGTTTAGTCGGGTCGTCTGGTGTTTCGAGGTTTGGTGCTGGGGGGCTTGCCTGCAAAGGAATAGCGGGTTTTGTGGGGTCGTCGGTTGGCGGTGGGCTGGGTGTATCGACGATGTTAACTTGCCACGGGGCCGCGCGATCGAGATCGAGAACAATGCGATCGCCCGTTTCTCTGGCTGCTTGCCGAATTCCGGTGACATTCGCAGGTTGAGATGTAATTTTTAGGAGATTGTTGTCGATCGATATTTGCCAACCGGCAAGTTTAGCAAAATCGGTAATATCTAAATAACGATACGCACCAGTCGATCGCGCTGTCAAACTTTGAGCATTAGTTAAAGATACGGAAAACCACTGCACCGGTTGTTTGGTACTGTCGGCTGTATTGAGCAAATCGACTCCGGCAGATTGCATTAAGCCAACATCCGCAATCCAAGTTCTCAAATTAGTAGATGTGTTATTTGTTGGCTGCTGAGTCCAAGCTAATGGCAAAATTCTGCCGTTGAGAGAGACTTGGCGGCCTTGTCTAATTCTGGCAACTGGCGGTATGGATTGAGTCAAAAACCGATAGTCCGACAGGGAATGAATTCCCTGTCTCATAGCTGAAGTCCTCTGAAGAGGACTGTGGGTTGGCATTTGAGTCGGTTTTAACCGACTTTCGCTATCAGCCAGGGAATTCATTCCCTGGCGGGCTGTGGAAGCATGAATCAGCCCAGCCCTCTCCCCCGACTGAGCTCTCCCCGCCAGATTCCAGACTGAACACAGGAGAATCGTCGCCAGTAGGGGCGAAATCGAGACGGACAAAATCCAGGGCAAAATACTCCCAAGCCTTCTGTTATCTGCTGCTAGCTGTTTTTGTCTGTCCATTTTTTTACTGCGGGAAACATAAAACCATTAACCGTCAAAAACGCCGCGCATACAGCAGAATGGTGAAAAAATCTAATTTTATTGGATAAATTTAATTTTTTGGACTGTGTAGTTGGCTGTAGTTAGCTGCATAATATAAAGCAGGGTTTCATAAGTTGCGATCCTCGATGCTACAACACTACTTCCACCTACTCACCAAGCTACGAGCAGGTGTCTTTTGTTTCTGGGGCGCCGATCGAAGCAACTAAGCACCGCAGCGAACAAAATAAAGCTAGAGTTACTATCTACCGATTTTCCCTGCAAGGGGATCGAGCGGACTCATGAAAAAACGCACTAAAAACTCGTGAAGCGCAGCTATCGGGCTTTTAATCGCCCCCAATATATCTGGTTGCTGGGTAGCAATTCCTCAAAAAATCGTTGCTTGTTAACAGCAGCGTATTCTGCGAGAGATCTCCGAAGCGATTCGATCGAGATAATGTGAAGTACCCACCGTCAAGCTGATTACCGCTATGACGGGGGCTTCCTGTTTCAACCGCCACCGCCTCGACACAAAGCTTGCCTTATGTTTCGGTCTTACGCAGCGTCTAGAGGTTTGACAAGCCGTCTTGCCCTGACTCTCACATCGCTTGTACGATGTCCAGGCAGTCGCCCTCCTTCCGAAGGCAGAAATGTTTTTAGTTGGAAACCCACATGGCGTTTGATACATTCAGTGGCGGATTTCTTTTAGTGGATAGTGCGAAGCGTACTTACGTTTGCTCGATGGCAACGGCCTTTTAGACGCTCCACAAGGTGATCGACCTCCAAACCGATTGTACCAATTCTCGAAATGTTTGTACTAATCAATTATCTATTTGTTCGTCGAGTACGACTCACGCGCCTTTCATCCCCCACTAACCGAGTACGGTATAGTGAGGGAATTCCCGTCTGCCTTGTTAAAATCTCCAAACAGGGTTTCGGCGTTACGTACAGGCAGCATCTACGTAAATTTTTATCGAATCAGCTTGCTATGTGCTGTTTTAAGATTTACTAGACTCCCACCGCTCGGCAGTATTCTCTCTCCGAGCTATAAAAACAAATCAACCACACAATCACAGAAATAACATTCAATCAACATGGGTAACACGATCGATCGAAACAGCAACGTGCATCAAACTCAGCGAGGAACTCCATTTGCCGGCCAAAACTGGTTAGTGGAAGAAAGAGATGCCTGCGGTGTGGGGTTTATTGCCAATCAAAGCGGCGAAGCTACGCACTCACTTATTCAAAAAGCCCTCCCAGCCTTAACTTGTCTGGAACATCGCGGCGGTTGCAGTGCAGACTCCGATTCCGGCGACGGCGCAGGTTTGATGACTGCAATTCCTTGGGAATTGTTGCATACTTGGTTTGCCGAACAGGGAATTGTGCCTCCACCACAGGAACACTGCGGCGTGGGAATGCTGTTTCTGTCTCAAGATGAAAGTCAAGCGCAGACAGCGCGGCAGGTGGTTGAGCAAGTTATGGTCGATCGCGGTTTAACTGTTGTGGGATGGCGAAAAGTTCCCGTTTTACCGTCGGTTTTGGGCCCGCAAGCGCGGGAAAATCAACCTCAAATCGAACAGATAATCGTAAGTTCACCGAACTTGCAGGGAGATGAGCTCGACAGACAGCTATTTCTCGCCCGCCGCACCATCGGACACTCGCTATCGGATCGCCCCGGCTTCACCCGCCAAGACTTTTATAGTTGTTCTTTTTCCTGCCGCACGATCGTCTATAAAGGCATGGTGCGATCGGCAATACTCGGAGAATTTTACCTCGATCTGAAAAATCCCGCTTATAAAAGCGCCTTTGCCGTCTATCACCGTCGCTTCAGCACCAACACCATGCCCCGCTGGCACCTAGCCCAACCCATGCGCTTGCTGGGACACAACGGCGAAATTAACACGCTGTTGGGCAATATTACCTGGATGACGGCGCGGCAAGCCAATTTGTCTCACCCGAATTGGAGTCAAGCGGATATCGACACGTTCAATCCCATTGTCAACTCCGAAAGCAGCGATTCGGCAAACTTGGACAACGTGATGGAAATGTTGGTGCACTCCGGCCGCACTCCCCTGGAATCCCTGACAATTATGGTGCCCGAAGCCTATAAAAATCAGCCGGATTTGGCGCCCTATCCCGAAATTGTCGATTTTTACGAATATTACAGCGGTATTCAAGAACCTTGGGACGGCCCGGCGCTGTTGGTATTCAGCGATGGCAAGCAAGTAGGTGCTACGCTCGATCGCAACGGTTTGCGTCCGGCCCGTTACTGCATTACTAAAGACGGCTTGGTAATTGTCGCCTCCGAAGCCGGAGTTGTCGATATTCCCGAAGCAGATATCGTCGAAAAAGGCCGCTTGGGCCCAGGACAAATGATTGCAGTGGACTTGCAAACTAAGGAAATTCTCAAAAATTGGCAGCTAAAACAGCGGATTGCGAAGCGGCACCCCTACGGCGAATGGCTGAAACAAAACCGCGAAATCTTGCAGCCGCAGCCTTTTGCCGAAACCGCAACCCTCGACTCGCAAGCGCTGTTAGCCACCCAAACTGCTTTCGGCTACACCGCCGAAGATTTGGATATGGTAATTGTGGAGATGGCAAGTTCTGGAAAAGAACCGACTTTCTGCATGGGCGATGATATTCCCTTAGCTGTATTGTCAGAAAAGCCTCAGTTACTTTATAACTATTTCAAACAGCGGTTCGCTCAAGTGACAAATCCGCCGATCGACCCCCTGCGCGAGGGAATGGTGATGTCACTGACGATGAATATGGGTTTGCGCGGCAATTTACTCCAAGCAACACCGGAAAATGCCAAGCTGCTAAAAATAGATTCCCCCGTACTCAACGACGGTGAACTGTCTTTCTTGAAAGACCAAAAGTCTTTCCCCGCAACGCAACTGTCAACTCTTTACAAAATTACTTCCGGGCCTGCTGGCCTACAAAGCGCAGTCGAGCAACTTTGTCAAGATGCTGTGGAGGCAATTCGATCGGGCGCAAGGATTCTAATTTTGAGCGATCGAGTGTCGAAGGAAGAAGGCGAATCTGCTGCTGTTGGTTTGAGTGATGAATGTACTTATATTCCGCCCTTGCTGGCCGTTGGTGCAGTTCACCACCACTTAATTAGCGTCGGGATGCGGATGCAAACTTCGCTGGTTGTGGATACGGCGCAGTGTTGGAGCACTCACCACTTCGCGTGTTTGATCGGTTACGGCGCGATCGCAGTTTGCCCTTACTTAGCCTTGGAAAGCGTGCGCGGCTGGTGGTTTGACACCAAAACTCAAAACTTGATGGAACATGGCAAAGTTCCCAAGATTACCGTCACTGAGGCTCAAGCTAAATACCGCACAGCGGTGGAAAACGGCTTGCTGAAAATCATGTCGAAAATGGGGATTTCGCTGTTGTCTAGCTATCAAGGCGCGCAAATCTTTGAGGCGATCGGGATTGGCGCCGATTTGCTCGATTTGGGCTTCAAAGGCACTGTTTCCCGCATCGGTGGTTTGACTGTAGCAGAACTCGCTCACGAAGTAATGTCTTTCCACTCTCAGGCTTTCCCCGAATTACTCCAGAAAAAGCTGGAAAACTTCGGCTTCGTGCAGTACCGCCGAGGTGGCGAATATCACATGAACAGCCCGGAAATGGCCAAGGCTTTGCACAAGGCTGTCGCTACATTTAAGGCTGATAGTAACGGTAACGGGGCCGACGCAAAAACCGCCTACGACCATTACGAGGTTTACAAGCAACAGCTCGAAAACCGTCCAGTCACGGCTTTGCGGGATTTGCTTGACTTTGCGAGCGATCGCCCTTCCATCCCCATCGAAGAAGTGGAATCTGTAGCAGATGTTGTCAAACGCTTCGCCACCGGCGGAATGTCTCTCGGCGCTTTGTCGCCGGAAGCCCACGAAACTTTGGCGATCGCGATGAACCGCATCGGCGGCAAATCCAACTCCGGCGAAGGTGGCGAAGACCCGATCCGATACAACGTGCTGAACGATGTGAGTCCGGCCGGTTTCTCACAAACGCTACCTCACTTAAAAGGTTTGCAGAACGGCGATACAGCCTGTTCGTCCATCAAACAAGTAGCCTCCGGGCGTTTCGGCGTAACTCCCGAGTACCTGATGAGCGCCCAACAAATCGAAATTAAAGTCGCACAAGGTGCGAAACCGGGTGAAGGCGGTCAATTGCCGGGGCCGAAAGTGAGCGAGTACATCGCCTATTTGCGCCGATCGAAACCGGGTGTCACTTTAATCTCTCCTCCTCCTCACCACGACATTTATTCGATCGAGGATTTGGCGCAGTTGATTTTTGACTTGCATCAAATCAATCCGAAAGCAGGAGTTTCGGTGAAGTTGGTATCGGAAGTCGGTATCGGCACTGTAGCAGCGGGCGTTGCCAAGGCAAATGCCGATGTGATTCAAATTTCCGGCCACGACGGCGGCACCGGTGCGTCTCCACTGAGTTCGATCAAGCACGCAGGTTCTCCGTGGGAACTCGGATTGACAGAAGTTCACCGAGTGCTGATTGAGAACAAGTTGCGCGATCGAGTTTTGTTGCGCGTTGACGGCGGCTTCAAAACCGGTTGGGACGTAATTATCGGCGCTTTGATGGGCGGCGAAGAGTACGGTTTCGGCACGGTAGCAATGATTGCCGAAGGCTGCATCATGGCTCGGGTTTGCCACATGAATAGCTGTCCTGTGGGCGTGACAACTCAACAGGAACACTTGCGGAAACGGTTCCCCGGAACACCGGAACACGTGGTTAATTTCTTCTATTTCGTAGCAGAAGAAGTGCGGAGTTTGTTGGCGAAGTTGGGTTATAAGTCGATCGCAGATATCATCGGCCGCGCGGATTTGCTGAAGATGCGTGAAGGGGTGAAACTAACTAAAACTCAAGCAATTAATTTGGATTGTTTGACGAAGTTACCGGATACTAAGGGCGATCGATCTTTCTTAGTCCACGGCGACATTCACACCAACGGCCCTGTGCTGGATGATGATTTGTTGGCGGATGTTGAGATTCAAAGTGCGATCGCCAATCACGGCACTGTCAGCAAGAATCTAACATTGGTAAATACCGATCGCACTGTGGGAGCACGTTTATCAGGTGCGATCGCGCTGCAACACGGCAACACCGGCTTTACTGGTGAAATCACCCTCAACTGCACAGGTACTGCGGGCCAAAGCTTCGGCGCGTTCAACTTACCGGGAATGACGCTGCGACTGTCTGGCCAAGCTAACGACTACGTTGGTAAAGGGATGCACGGTGGCGAAATTGCGATCAAACCGCCGATTGGTGCGACGTATGATGCTGCCGAAAATGCGATCGTTGGCAACACTTGCTTGTACGGCGCGACGGGCGGAACCCTGTTAGCTGCGGGTAAAGCAGGCGAACGATTTGCGGTGCGTAACTCGATGGCGAAAGCAGTCATTGAAGGTGCCGGCGATCACTGTTGCGAGTACATGACTGGCGGCGTCATTGTCGTCCTAGGAAAAGTCGGCCGGAACGTCGGCGCTGGAATGACTGGCGGCTTGGGTTATTTCCTCGATGAAGATGGCAATTTCCCCGCGCACGTCAACGGAGAGATTGTGAAGATGCAGCGGGTTTCTACGGCCGCTGGTGAGGCGCAGTTGAAGGAGTTGATTGAGATGCAGTGCGATCGAACTAACAGCAAAAAAGCCGAGAAGATTCTCGCAAATTGGTCGGAATACTTGCCGAAGTTCTGGCAAGTTGTGCCGCCAAGTGAAGCGAATTCGCCGGAGGCTTCGGAGCAAAAGATTGCTGTAGAAGCTTAATTTTGCAATCCGAGTTTCTTTAGCTTGTAGGCGCAGTCAGAAACCGGGTTTTTTCCAAAATCTTTGGTTGTTACCGACAGATTAGGTAAAAAACCCGGTTTCTTTAGCTTGTAGGCGCAGTTAAAAACCGGGCTTTTTTCCGAAATCTTTGATTGTTACCGACAGATGAGCGTAAAAAACCCGTTTTCTTGAGGTTGATGCGTAACTTTTAGTTAAACTAGAGTGTAATCTTTAACTGCCTCGCTTTGAAGGAATTCTTGATAAGCAGATTCATCTCCAAAAGATTCGATCGAAACCTGAGATTTTGGCATTGGTATTAGCGGAGTTTCGACGGGGACATATTTGCAGTATCCAACTACAATCATCTCAAACTCGTTATTAGGTATTGCTGTCGGGTACTCTTCCACCCTCACAACTTCCCAGTCTCCAGTACGGTAGTGGGTGCTACAACCGGAACCATCAGCACTGTGAAACTCCAGCAATCTGTACCCCGGTGCGGGAATAGGTTCGTTGGATGAATCAAAATACTCTGCAAGGATATCAGTGTATGCCCCTGTGTGGGCTAACAACCTATTATCTTCCCCCTCATTTTCAGTCCATTCGGCACGAAAAATTATATATTTTCTACCCATTAATCAATCCTCCTCGGTTTCTTCGATGTAATTAGGGAATTCAGTTTTGCCTTTAAAAACGCACTCCCACTTGAGAATGGGATTGTTTTGATTTACTCTATGTAAGTTTTAACTGCTACAACTGGCATACATTTTCGGATTATAACTACTTATTATTGTAGGCGGATGCGATCGAGTTTATCTGGAATTGAATTACGTTTATCGCCTATCGGTTAGCTAGTTGTTGCTTCAAATCGCGGATAGCAGCACTGGTGTTGCATTGATAAGCAATTTCTACACAACGGGCGATCGCACTTTGTAGATCGAAGTCTGGAAAATAGAGGCTGTGGGTTTTAACTTGATAGTTTCCACCTTGCAGCCCATAAATTAACAGTTGCTGCTTCTTGTACAGCCAAATTTCAGGAACCCGATAGGGAAGATAGTCTTGTACATCCGAATAACTGGTAACATCAATTTCTATGGCTAAATCTGGCGGCGGATCGTTTTGCCAATCTATCCGCTTTTTTCCACAAACCGCTTGCCAATTGTTAATGTAAAAGCAATAATCTGGTTCAATTCCGCTTTCTTCTGGCACTGTCATGGTGATAGGAGTAAACGCATCATATTCCCGTTCATCGGCATCCAAAAGAGTTGTGACAATATTGGCAATCAAATGAGCATCTTTTCCGTGTACGGGTAGAGGTGACATCAGCAATACTTCTCCATTACGATACTTCAGACGCGGAATAGAGCCATCTCCTCGGCGATCGTACAAACTTTGATATTCTTGCCAAGTTGCGGGTAAGCGCACTACAGAACCCGCAGGCAATTGAATTTTTTCGGGTGATACGAGGGCAAACATGGTCTAATCTCCCTTTTGCAGCCATTGACTTTAAGGATAACAAAACCGGTGCGGGCGATCGCAGTTGAGCTTTCATGTATACCGTAAACTTTCACACCTTTTCTCGGTTTTACTGCCCGCGTCCTGGTTTGCAATCTACGAAACCTAATGCTTCTGTGCCCTTGAAAACTGGCGATCGAAATGGCGATCGTTGGTGCGATCGGATATTCAATTTCCGCAGCACGCGCAATTAAAGCTTTTTTAATTCGTTCTGGCAAACGTCTCAAAATAACTTCGGCATTAGCACCTCAGAAATTAATTAATAATTTCTCCTTTGTTATTGGCCAACTTTTCACGCCATTTTTGAAGTTCCTCAGGTGTTTGTCTCACCCAATCTGTTACTTCGCCAAGGATTTTTAATGGTGCTTGAGAGCGATACGATCGTGTCGGATTGCCCGGAAATTTTTTGTCTGTAACATTCGGGTCATTTTCAAACCCCCCTGTCGGTTCAACGATATAAACACGTTCACATTTATCACCTTTTGCTAATGCAGCAGCTAGTCCCGCCCCATTAACAAGCGCTGTGAAATAAATGTGATTCATTTTGAGTTCAAGTTTGTAATTAGAACTGCCCCCTGCTGTCAGCAAATCGCCAACCTGCAAATCTGCTTTCGTCCCATGATAAAAGGGGCCTTTGTCAGAAGGTTTATCTTTAAACGAAGTTGCTAATTCATAATTCTTTTTTGCATTGTCAGAGTCGCCTAAGTCTTCATAGCATTTGGCAATGTTTGAATATAGAGAAGGGAAAGCACTCTTAACAGAGTCGTTATTTATTCTTAATGCAAACAGCAAAGCCGTTTTGAGCCATTGTAACTTGTCGGGAACATTCTTTTGATATCGAACTACATAATGGGCTGAAATAAATTTTTCAAAGTCGTATTTTGCTTCGTTCCAGGCTTGAAAAAACAGTTTACTTGCTTCTTCTGGTTTGCCTTTTTCTTCCATGCCCATAGCTTGAAGACACAGTTTAACAACATTGTTGTTTGGGTTGAATTCCATGATTATCTCGTAATTATTATAATTTTGATATTGTCATGAGGCTAAAACGGGACGATCGAGCTTGCAGACTGCATACAGAAGCGAAGCTTTAATATCGTCAAGTTCCAAGTCTGGCAATTCTTCCAGAAACTCAAAAAATTGCTCACCCGCAGCTAGCAACTGTAGGATATCGATGACTCGAATCCGCATTCCCCGAATGCAGGGACGATCGCCACATTGTCTTGGATTCACCGTGATTCTGTCCAACAGATAAGCAACGGATGCTGGCATCGATCAAAATTGTTTGAAACCTTTGTCTCTAGCTTACCTCATTTATCGATCGAAATTCACGCCGCGATCGAATTGTGCGATCGCCATCTACGGTAACGGGCGCTGACGAATTCGATCGCGATCCACCACCGTAAACCGTTCCTCAAATTGCAATCTTTCCATCTGCAATAAATTTAACAATATTGATGCTGGTTCTTCCGGTGTCTGAGAATGTCGCGGACTTCATAGCTGCTCATAGTCCATCGGCGTAGACATTCCCGCTGCAATCTCGGCTTTGGCTTTCCGGGCTGCCGCGACTAGATTATTCTTCGTCCGCTTAAACGACTCATCCCATCGCTTTTCTTCTTCAATTTCTGACAGATATGCGCGAACATTCTCCACTACCTGCTTTTGAAGCTCGTCAGGTAGGGACTCAAGCATCTTAACGATCGTGGTAATTGCAGGAGAAGACATGGCATTTATTCAGTGCAGTGGATCTTCTCTATTCTACAACCTTCGCCACAAACAAGCCATAAAGTATTTCAATATAATCGCGATCGAACTCACGCCGCGATCGCACAATTCGATCGCCACTTCCAGCTCAATACTCTCTAAAGTATTATTTGTAGGCTAGGCGCAGGCAGGAAGTGTCTCATAAACGAGTTCCATGAGTTGTTCTGAAGCAACGGTATCAGAGATTATGACGTGAGACTTCTGCTGTTTTAGCTAAAAATTCTTGATAAGCCGATTCATCTCCAAAAGAGTCGATCGACACCTGAGCGTTTTGCATCGATATCAGCAGAATTTCTACAGGGACATATTTGCAGTATCCAACTACAATCATCTCAAATTCGTTATTAGCTATTGCTGTCGGGTATTCTTCCACCCTCACCACTTCCCAGTCTCCAGTATGGTAGTGCGCGCTAGAAGCGGAACCGTCAGCCCTGTGAAACTCCAGCAATCTGTACCCTTAAAACCCACTCCCACTTGAGAAGCGAACTCAAGCCAACTACCGTAAAGCAGAGCTAGCTCTCATTTACTTTGCATATTGTAATTATTAATAAAACCTATACTTTTTCTTGATGGCTTTGCACTGCTCCCCATCCGTTTAACACCAATACTTAAATACATCTGAGCTTATCTGCACTCCGCGAAAACTTTTGTTACAATATGTAAGCTGTTACAAATCGTAACTTATGCTGGTTTCTATTTTAATAATTGACGTTGCCCTCGTTGCCTGGTCATTGCATCTAATGCAAGAGGCGATCGCGCAACGAGAATTTTCACTAATCCTAGCCGGCACCCTAGTTGCGGTTTCAGCCGCGGCCCTGGTAGTCGTCTACTTCCTCATGGGGTCTTGTTTGAGCCATTTAACTGAAATATCCCAGCACACCTACTAGATTGTAGTGGCGATCGACAATTGTCAAAAAGCGAGGAATTTTTTTGAAAAAAAAGCCAAAAGCCTTGCCCGTCCAAGGCTCCAAACTATTTTTTCAAAAAGGCTTGACAAATATCGGTCAGTTAAGGCATGATTGAGAGCGCGAAAACAAAGGGGAATTAGCTCAGTTGGTAGAGCACTACAATGGCATTGTAGGGGTCAGCGGTTCGAGCCCGCTATTCTCCATATTCTCCATAAGTCAAGATGAGACGGCGGTTGAAACCGCGTCTACAAAAACCAAGTCCGCCTCCGCGGACTGAAGAGAATAACATAATTTTTAAAGCGTATTCTTGAGTGCACTTGGAGTGGGTTTTGTGTGTATACACGCGGTTTCAACCGCGAGCGTATTCTTAAATTCGATCGCACCACACACCACAAAAACCAACTTTCCCCTAAAATCAAAACAGTCTACCCGCAACCAACAAAGCGCTACCTGTGGCAAACTCAACTGAACCCAACAATCCAGAGATAACGAGTCAGCTTGCGCGATCGCCTCTGTACGAACTATCATTGCAGCTCAAAGGTCGAATGGTGCCCTTTTCCGGGTGGGAGATGGCAGTGCAGTACGCAGGTATCAGCAGCGAACACCAAGCAGTACGCCAGCAAGCAGGAATGTTCGACATTTCCCACATGGGAAAATTCTGTTTGAGAGGGAAACAGGTAATAGAAAAATTTCAACCCTTAGTACCGTCAGACTTAAGTCGGTTGCAACCAGGACAAGCTCAATATACAGTCTTATTAAATGACAAAGGCTGCATCCTAGACGACATTATTTTCTACTGCCAAGAACCCGATAAAATTACGGGCGAAGAACGGGCAGCAATCATTGTCAACGCCGCCACTCGCATCACAGACAAAGCCTGGATTGTCGCCCACTTAGACTTGAGCGAACTTATTCTCACCGACATCTCCGAAGACCAAGTTTTAATTGCAATTCAAGGCCCGGAAGCTGTTAACTATCTCCAGCCTTTTGTGGAAGACAACCTCGCACCAATTAAAGCTTTCGGACACTTAGAAACTAAGTTATTGGGACAACCGAGTTTTATCGCCAGAACAGGTTATACCGGCGAAGATGGATTTGAAATCATGGTGGATATAGAAACCGGAAAACAAGTCTGGCAAAAATTCCTAGATGCTGGCGTTGTTCCCTGCGGTTTGGGTGCGAGAGATACTTTGCGTTTAGAAGCGGCAATGGCACTTTACGGTCAAGATATCGATGACAATACTACACCTTTAGAGGCTGGATTGGGTTGGGTAGTTCACCTCGATAGCAAAGGCGATTTTATTGGGCGCGAGGTTTTGGAAGAGCAGAAAGCCACGGGAGTATCGAAGCGGTTGGTAGGGTTGGAAATGCAGGGGCGGCATATTGCGCGCCACGGCTATCCGATCATAGTTGCAGGGGAAAAAGTAGGAGAAGTTACTAGCGGTACATTATCGCCTACATTGAATCGGGCGGTAGCCCTCGCGGTTGTTCCAGCAAAATTAGGTAAAATTGGCCAGCAGTTAGAAGTTGAGATTCGCGGGAAAAATTACCCGGCTACGGTGGTGAAAAAGCCATTTTATCGATCGCCAAATCGCCCAAATTAAATAAGGTTCGTAGTGAGGACTTCAGTCCGCATCAATCCGAGGACTAAAGTCCTTACTACAAACCAACACAATATCAATCTTTCATATTAAAGCGGTTCGTAGTGAGGACTTCAGTACGCATCAATCCGAGGACTAAAGTCCTTACTACAAACCAACACAATATCAATCTTTCATATTAAAGCGGTTCGTAGTGAGGACTTTAGTCCGCATCAATCCGAGGACTAAAGTCCTTACTACAAACCAACACAATATCAATCTTTCATATTAAAGCGGTTCGTAGTGAGGACTTCAGTCCGCATCAATCCGAGGACTAAAGTCCTTACTACGAACCAACACAAGATCAATCTTTCATATTAAAACGGTTCGTAGTGAGGACTTCAGTCCGCATCAATCCGAGGACTAAAGTCCTTACTACGAACCAACACAAGATCAATCTTTCATATTAAAACGGTTCGTAGTGAGGACTTCAGTCCGCATCAATCCGAGGACTAAAGTCCTTACTAC
>NZ_JAAFKG010000008.1:35129-39812 GCF_013299185.1 Microcoleus sp. bin48.metabat.b7b8b9.023
CGGTTCGTAGTGAGGACTTCAGTCCGCATCAATCCGAGGACTAAAGTCCTTACTACAAACCAACACAATATCAATCTTTCATATTAAAGCGGTTCGTAGTGAGGACTTTAGTCCGCATCAATCCGAGGACTAAAGTCCTTACTACAAACCAACACAATATCAATCTTTCATATTAAAGCGGTTCGTAGTGAGGACTTCAGTCCGCATCAATCCGAGGACTAAAGTCCTTACTACAAACCAACACAATATCAATCTTTCATATTAAAGCGGTTCGTAGTGAGGACTTTAGTCCGCATCAATCCGAGGACTAAAGTCCTTACTACAAACCATCACAATATCAATCTTTCATATTAAAGCGGTTCGTAGTGAGGACTTTAGTCCGCATCAATCCGAGGACTAAAGTCCTTACTACAAACCATCACAGACAACACATATTCCCCTTGATTTGCCGACTCATTCGTCGAAACATCAAAAACAAAAACATCCGACTCCGCACAAACCTCAACTAAACTCGGAAGTTCCCCATTCTTGTTAAAACTCAGAATTTGATAAAGTCGATCGCCCTTCTTGACAAAACTCCCCAATTCCACCCGACATTGAATCATACCGCCCGCCGGAGCATAATATTTGTACACAGATTTTTTGTCTGTCAAAATTATGGGGTGCGCCGCCGTTTCCGGGAGGGGAAATCCTTCAATTTTCAACAAACCTTTACTGGCTAAGTAATTTTTTATCCCCCGCAAGCCTTTTGACACAGACTCGGGATTCATCTGCATTCCCGAACCTAATTCTAATGTCCAAGCTTCGACATCAAAGACGATCGCACTTCCCAACTCTGCTAAACTCTTCTCCAGCGCCAGCCAAGGCTTGAGAAACGCCTCATCAAAAGCATCGCCGTCATATTCGTCGAACAAAATTCCGCGATCGAGCAAAAAGGCCTTCGCGCTTTCCTCGCGGGAACTGAAACAGTAAATATAATCTACAGCTTGATTCGTCGAACTGTGCAAATCCAGCACGTAATCGGCATCCAAACACAAAGATTGCAGCTTGTATCGATAAATTTCGCTGTAGGGTCTGCAACTGGGAGCATTGATTTTTGCCAACTGTTTCGCAAAACTCAAAGCAATCTCTTTTCTGTAGTTAACTTTGATCGTATCAGCATCGCGATCGATCTGAGACTTCGCAAAAGCCTGAATATCTTCGCCTGCTTTTTCAAAGTCCCAAAAAATTCGGTTCCAATCTGCACCGTCATAATGATTGTAGCGGCCGGGCGAGAAATGGTGCGATCGCTGGCTGACACCGACAGGATTGCAAACCGGCACCAGCCAAATTTCCCCGATTAATCGATCGCTGTCCAAAGACATTAACAACTGAATTAACTGGTGAATTACAGCATTGCCGCTAATTTCGGCACCGTGGAGGTTAGACTGTATGTAAGCCTTTTTGCCGGGAACGGCACCTCGAAACTGATAAACTTGCAGCGAAAGCCGATCGCCCGAAGCAAGCTGCACCACAGGAATAGTTGAAATAACAGGAATCATACACAGAGTAATTGGGAGTTGGGCAAACAGGGAATTGGGCATCGGGCATCGGGCATTGGTAATTGTTACTAATGACTAATGACTAATGACTAATGACTTAATAGCCGATTTGCGAGCGTTGGCCTAAAATCAATACAGTTGTCCTCTGCTGCCTTGCTTTCGGCAAGATTTAAGCATACTTACCCTGCAACCTCATAATAATCCTTGTGCCTAACGCTTCCCAGAACCGCCAAGAGCTGGATCTGAAGACCATATTTCCATTCGAGCTAGATAACTTTCAGAGAGATGCGATCGCCGCCCTCGATGCAGGTAAATCCGTTGTCGTGTGTGCTCCCACGGGCTCAGGGAAAACTTTAATCGGCGAATACGCCATCCATCAAGCACTCTCAAGAGGGCGGCGCGTCTTCTACACCACTCCCCTCAAAGCTCTGTCCAACCAAAAGCTGCGGGACTTCCGCAATCAATTTGGAGACGAGATGGTAGGTTTGCTGACGGGCGACATCTCCTTCAATCGAGATGCGCCAATTTTGGTGATGACTACCGAAATATTTCGGAATATGCTCTATGGTACGCCCATTGGCGCTGTCGGTGCTTCCCTCACCGGAGTCGAAACCGTGGTGCTCGACGAGTGTCACTACATGAACGATCGCCAGCGCGGTACAGTCTGGGAAGAATCAATCATCTATTGTTCCAGCGAAATTCAACTCCTCGCCCTCTCAGCAACCGTTGCCAATAGCGACCAACTCACAGACTGGATTAACAAAGTCCACGGGCCCACAGAGCTTGTCTACTCAGACTTTCGGCCAGTGCCGCTACAATTCCACTTCGCCAATCAAAAAGGGATATTTCCCCTGCTAGACGAAACTGGGAAAAGAGCTAATCCGCGATTAGTCCCCAAAAAGAAGCAGCAAAAATCAGAAAGAGGTAGCATTCCGACTCCCACTTTGACCGATGTTTTGTCTCGGTTGGACGATCGCGATATGCTACCAGCAATTTACTTCATCTTCAGCCGTCGCGGGTGCGACCAAGCAGTAGCAGAAGTAGGCAATTTCTCCCTAGTTAACGAAGCCGAAACAGCCGAACTCAAACGCATTATTGACGATTTTTTACAGCGCAACCCAGAAGCAGAACGTTTCGGTCAAAAAGAAGCACTTTTAAAAGGCATCGCCGCCCACCACGCAGGCATTTTGCCCGCCTGGAAAGGTTTAGTAGAAGAACTTTTTGGCAGAGGTTTGATTAAAGTCGTATTTGCCACCGAAACCCTCGCAGCCGGGATCAATATGCCCGCCCGCACCACCGTCATTTCCACCCTGTCCAAACGCACCGACAAGGGACACCGACTGCTAAACGCTTCAGAATTCCTACAAATGGCCGGTCGGGCAGGTCGCCGGGGCATGGACGAGCTGGGGCACGTGGTCGCAGTTCAGACCCGCTTTGAAGGCGCAAAGGAAGCCTCCTATTTGGCAACAGCCAAGGCCGACCCCCTTGCCAGTCAGTTTACGCCCAGCTACGGCATGGTGCTGAATTTGCTGCAAACTCACACGCTTGATGAAGCTCAAGAGTTGGTAGAACGCAGTTTTGGTCAATACCTTTCTACCTTGTACTTGCAACCGCAGCAATCAGAATTAGATCGGTTGCTGGCAGAATTAGCGGTGCTCGAAGAGTCCCTAGCCGCCGGAGGTAATGTCTCTACCCTGGAAAAACAACTCGCCCATTACGAAAAATTGCAGGGAAGGCTCAAAGAAGACAAACGTTTGCTGAAAACTCTATTGCAGCAAGCAGAAGAAACGCGCATTAAGGAGATGTCCGTAGCTGTAGCTTTTGCAGTGCTAGGCACGGTTCTGAGTCTGAAGGGCAAACACGTCCCGACAGCCAAACGATCGCACACAACCCCAGTCCCCGCCGTACTGGTTGCCAAAATCCCAGGTTCCGGCCAAGCACCAAATTTGGTATGTTTGGGCAAAGACAACCGCTGGTATATCGTCGCCATTAGCGATGTTGCCACCCTCCACGCCCAACTGCCACGCTTGAGTGTCGCAGATGGCTTAAACCCGCCTCCCGAATTGACCCTGAGACTCGGCCAGTGTCGCTTGGGAAGTGAAGAAACTGTGGAAATTGCTCAATCGATCCCAGAATTGCCCGCACCGGAACCGAGCCCAGAGGCGATCGAGCAACAGCAGAAAATCGTCGCCCTAGAAGATAAACTAGAAATTCACCCAGTTCTCGAATGGGGCAATCCCGGTACTTTGCTCAAGCGCCAGCGCCGCCGCGAAGAATTGAAAAAAGAAATCCGCAAAGCCGAACAAGACTTAGAAAAGCAGCGAGCTCGTTACTGGGAGCAATTTCTCAACTTAATTGACATCTTGCTAAATTTCGGATGTTTGGAAAGAGTAATTTCCCCAGATGGGAACCGAGATGACTCCTCCGACAGGTTGGTACCCACAATCTTGGGTCAAGCTTGCGCCGCCATTCGCGGTGATAATGAACTGTGGCTGGGTTTGTCCCTGATGTCTGCCGAGTTTGACGAACTCGACCCCCACCACCTCGCTGCTGCTTGCGCGGCCTTGGTTACAGAAGTTTCTCGGCCTGACAGTTGGACTCATTACTCGCTGTCGCCGGAAGTTTTGGCGCCTTTGGACAACCTGCAAAAAGGGCTGCGCCGCCGGTTGTTTCAAGTACAGTACCGTCACGAAGCTGCGATCCCGATTTGGCTGGAACGGGATATAGTGACTTTGGTGGAACAGTGGGCTCTGGGCGTGGAATGGCTGGAACTGATTAGTCACACGAGTTTGGATGAAGGGGATGTGGTGCGGATTTTGCGCCGGACTTTGGATTTCTTGTCTCAGATTCCTCATGTTCCTCATGTTTCCGATTCTTTGCGGAAAAATGCTTGTCGGGCGATGCAGTTGATCGATCGATTCCCCGTAAATGAAGCTGCAACTCAGTAAGTAAGGTTTGTAGTGAGGACTTCAGTCCTTCCTAAATGCGGACTAAAGTCCTCACTACAAACAGTAAGTAAGGTTTGTAGTGAGGACTTCAGTCCTTCCTAAATGCGGACTAAAGTCCTCACTACAAACAGTAAGTAAGGTTTGTAGTGAGGACTTCAGTCCTTCCTAAATGCGGACTAAAGTCCTCACTACAA
>NZ_JAAFKG010000008.1:39822-158733 GCF_013299185.1 Microcoleus sp. bin48.metabat.b7b8b9.023
GTAAGGTTTGTAGTGAGGACTTCAGTCCTTCCTAAATGCGGACTAAAGTCCTCACTACAAACAGTAAGTAAGGTTTGTAGTGAGGACTTCAGTCCTTCCTAAATGCGGACTAAAGTCCTCACTACAAGCAGTAAGTAAGGTTTGTAGTGAGGACTTCAGTCCTTCCTAAATGCGGACTAAAGTCCTCACTACAAGCAGTAAGTAAGGTTTGTAGTGAGGACTTCAGTCCTTCCTAAATGCGGACTAAAGTCCTCACTACAAGCAGTAAGTAAGGTTTGTAGTGAGGACTTCAGTCCTTCCTAAATGCGGACTAAAGTCCTCACTACAAGCAGTAAGTAAGGTTTGTAGTGAGGACTTCAGTCCTTCCTAAATGCGGACTAAAGTCCTCACTACAAGCAGTAAGTAAGGTTTGTAGTGAGGACTTCAGTCCTTCCTAAATGCGGACTAAAGTCCTCACTACAAACAGTAAGTAAGGTTTGTAGTGAGGACTTCAGTCCTTCCTAAATGCGGACTAAAGTCCTCACTACAAACAGTAAGTAAGGTTTGTAGTGAGGACTTCAGTCCTTCCTAAATGCGGACTAAAGTCCTCACTACAAACAGTAAGTAAGGTTTGTAGTGAGGACTTCAGTCCTTCCTAAATGCGGACTAAAGTCCTCACTACAAACAGTAAGTAAGGTTTGTAGTGAGGACTTCAGTCCTTCCTAAATGCGGACTAAAGTCCTCACTACAAACAGTAAGTAAGGTTTGTAGTGAGGACTTCAGTCCTTCCTAAATGCGGACTAAAGTCCTCACTACAAACAGTAAGTAAGGTTTGTAGTGAGGACTTCAGTCCTTCCTAAATGCGGACTAAAGTCCTCACTACAAACCTTTTTTATGGCGATCGTTCGATCGCACCTGAGATCGGTTCGCTCGAATTCGATCCCATTGTAGGCGGGCGATCGCATATTTTCCTGATTTAGGTTGCAGGACGTGATAAAAAACTGTAGTGTGCGGATTAATTCCTCGAAATTTTTATTGAAATTTTCCTAAGTGGTGTGGTGGGTAATTCTCGTGTCAATACAACAAATCAAAAAGCCCGATAGAAATCAAGAAATTCGCTTTTTCACCTTCTTGCAAAGAGTCTTCATTGGGACTCTAGCGAGTACATTATTCAATCTCTCGATCCTATTTCCCTCTCCCAGTTTTGCCCAAGTAGTTCTGGGAGTTGTTCGCAGTTCCGAGAATTCCCCCGACTGGGTGAAGATTACCACGCGCCTCTGGGAAAGCGGCATTGCTTACAAACCAATAAATCTCGAAGACATCAAAAATTTGGCGGATTTAGCAGGCGTTAACGTGCTGTTTTTGCCCAATATAGAAACTTTGACTCCGGCGCAAATTAAAGTTTTAGAAGCTTGGACAAAACAGGGAGGCCGCTTGATTGCTTCAGGCCCAGTCGGCCGCAGTTCCCCAGCCTTGGTACGTCAATCTTTACGATCGCTCCTCGGGGCCTATTGGGCTTTTCCGTTGACTCAGCGGGGAGGTGTGCAACCCCGCACCCGCTGCCGCGATCTCGCTTGTACCAGTTCTAGCAACTGGGTTCCCCCAGAACAAAAAAATGCCTCGGTTCAAGGCGGCGTCTTGATTCCCGCCGACGCGAACAGTCAAACCATCGCTACCTGGAAAGATAGTTCCGGTTCCTCCGCTGCGATCGCCACCGATCGCGCTACCTATCTCGGCTGGCGCTGGGGTAGCGACGGTTCTCCAAATATAGACTCGGCTTGGCTGCGGGCCTCGATCGCCCGCTGGGGAGGAACTGTGGGTAGGCCTGTCGAGCCGCCAACAGCAGCCGCACCACCGCTGCCAAATCCCCCCTCCAGGGTCACGAGAAATACCCCCAGTTCGCCGCGCAATACTCCGCTGAGCCGACTTTCTCCTTCTCCCCCCCTTCCCGATCCCGTACCTGCAACTTTTACAGACCCTTCGGATCAGTCGGCGCCTGCGGGTTTGGACGTGCAGATAAATTCCAATAAGCCGATCGTCAGCATTGAAGCCTACTTGATGCGCCAAGAACTCACCAACCTCCTCGGCAGGTTTGAAAGCGCCCTGACAGCAGCTAATTCAGGCAATACTGCGGTCAATATCAATGCTGCTATCCCCCCTCAATTGGTGGCGTCAAACAACAGTGTCGGTGGGCCGCAGGCGAGTCGCCCGTTGGTTTTGCCAGCAGCAACCACAGGGGCGATCGCCAAGGCCCGTCAGGTTTTGCAAAATTTTGACCAACTCCTGCAAGAGCAAAAATACGCTGAGATCAGGCAGCAGTGGGTGCAAGCGCGCCAGTTGCTGTGGCAAAATTACCCCCAGGAAGGGCAGCGCGTTGGGGCGGAAATTCGCGCCGTTTGGCTCGATCGCGGTACGATCGTCGCAGCGCGATCGGAACAGGGTTTGGCCTCGGTGTTCGATCGACTTGCCGCCGCCGGAATCAATACGGTTTTCTTTGAAACTTTAAATGCCGGATATCCGATTTATCCCAGTCAAGTTGCACCGCAACAAAACCCCCTCACAGTTGGCTGGGATCCTCTGGAATCTGCGGTTAAATTAGCCCACGAGCGAGGCATAGAACTGCACGCTTGGATTTGGACTTTTGCCACGGGCAATAAACGCCACAATACTTTAATTGGCAAACCTGGTTCTTATCCAGGCCCGGTACTTTCGGCCTATCCAAATTGGGCAAACATTGACAATAAAGGACGCACCCAAAACCCTAACGATGGAAAATTTTATCTCGATCCTGCAAACCCGGAAGCGCGGAATTATTTACTAAGAATTATCAGCGAAATTACCAGCAAATACAAAGTAGATGGTGTGCAATTAGACTACATTCGCTATCCTTTTCAAGATGACAATGCAGGTTTTGTCTACGGTTACGGTTCAGCAGCAAGGCAGCAATTTAAACAGTTAACTGGTACCGATCCGGTGAATATTTCGCCGAGTTCTGGCAATTTGTGGCGCCAGTGGGTTGAGTTTAAAACCAATCAAATTAATAGTTTTGTAGCTGAAGTATCTCAGCTTTTGCGGCAGAATTATCCGCGCACTATTCTGTCAGTCGCGGTGTTTCCCCACCCCGAAAGTCAGCGGATTTACAAAATTCAGCAAAATTGGGAAGTTTGGGCCCGTCAGGGGATTGTAGACTTGATTGTGCCGATGACTTATGCTTTGGATACGAACCGACTTCAACGCATTACGGAACCGCTAGCAAAGGAACAAATGCTCGGTTCGGCCTTGATTTCTCCCTCGGTTAAGTTGTTGACACTCCCGGAAGTTGTGGCGATCGACCAAATTCAAGCTTTGCGCGATTTGCCGACTGGGGGCTATGCTATTTTTGCGGTGGAAAGTATCAGCAGCGGGATGCAGGGCTTTTTTAACCGGACTCAAGGTGTCAGAGTGCGATCGTCTACCAGGGCTTCGCTAACAACTTCTGCTTCCGAACCAATTCCTTACCGCCAGCCCTTTGCAGCAGCAGCTTCGCGCTATACTGCTCTCAAGCAGGAATGGAGTTTTTTGTTGGCTAACAATCAGTTGCGGGTGTCGGAATCTGAATTGAAAGTTCTCAAAAGTCGATCGGAGGAATTGGGTGTTGCCTTGAGCAGATTGGCTGCAAGTCCTTCTGCCGAAAGCTTAACAACTGCTAAAAGATTGTTGGCGAGTTTTGAAGCTCAATTTCAATCTACGATGCGCTTGCATTCTGGGGAAAATAGCTATCAGGTGCAAACTTGGCAAAATCGTTTGGAAAGCTTGGATATGTTGTTGCGTTACGGCGAAAGGGTGGAGTTGAATCGCAGGTAAATGCAGGTGTTTCGGGTGCCGGTGGCTGCGGATAGTGCGATCGTACCCAATCACCTGCATCGATAGTTCTCCAAAAACTTTCTCTTGAAATACGCTAGATTAATTTAAATTAATACCCTGGACAGTTGTCAGTACGGACAATATCTGCATAGCAGTTATACCAATCTGCATTTCCCGCAACAAGTAAGTAGGTCATCAAAAAAAACCTGATTCTCTTGTAAGGGCTGGTGTCGGTTAAAATTCTATGATAGAAGCTAGTAGAGCAGCGCTTTCACCCGCCCAACTGATGTAATCTTTATTTGTAACCACCTACTTATGCCGCGGACATCTCTATTGCGTGTCCGAAGACCGGAAGGCAAGCGATCCGATCGCGATCGCCAACACCCAGGATTGCTTCGCACTCGCAAATCAGGTTAAAAAACTCTAATTGTGCAGTCACGAGGGAAGTCCTCAAAACTCTCAAAAGGCGATCGCCAACACTTTTACGATGAGTCAGGAACCGGATTTGAGACAACTCCCTCCTGTATCGCTCCAAGACTTTAAGATCTACTAATTTCCACGACCAATTTCAATTATTTTTAGGATGAATATGTTTCCTAAACCGCTGAATCGCTTTGCTACCAAAATTATCGGCAAAGCTCCATTACAAACTGTGCTCGTGCTTCCTTTTTTAGTGCAAATTGTTGGCATAGTAGGAGTTGTAGGTTGGCTGTCGTTCCAAAACGGTCAGCGCGCGGTCAACGATGTGGCCGCTCAGTTGCGACAAGAAATTAGCAACCGAGTTTACGATCGCGTCAAAAGCTACCTCCAAGTTCCCCAACAAGTCAATCAAATTAACTATTATGCCCTGCAACAGGGCTTGTTAGACTTTCAAAAACTCTCAGAAGCTGAACTTTATTTTTGGCGGCAAGTTCAAGCTTTCCCTTCTTTAGGCAATGCTGGCCTTGCCAATGCAGAAGGTCAATCTTTCCGTGTCGGTTGGATCGATAGAGAATCAACTTCGGAACAACCGCAGATTGCAGAACAACTGACCCCAGGTGGCGGCGATCTTTACTACTACAACATCGACAATAATGCCAACCGCGTCAAACTTGCTAAAAAAGTTCCTAACTACGATCCACGTAACCGTCCTTTTTATACGAGTGCTATCAAGCAAGGAAAGCCTACTTGGAGCGAAGTTTACATAAATTTTGGCTATAACGTGCTGCAAATAAAAGCGAGCAGACCTTTTTATAATAGCAGTGGCAAACTGTTAGGAGTTATCGCCTCTGAATTGGGAATCAACCAAATTAGTCATTTTTTGCAAACGCTAAAATTTGGTCGTTCAGGGCAAGTATTTATTCTCGAACCGACAGGTGATTTAGTGGCAAGCTCGATTAAAAGTCAAGCCATATTAACGGGAAAAGCCAAAGATTCCAAACGCATTCAAGCAGTAAACAGCGATAATTTAATTATGCGCTCTAGTGTTGCTTTTTTGAAAAATCACTTCGTCAGTTTAAAAAATATTCAGCAAAACTATCAATTTGAATTTAAGATCGACGGGCAACAAGAATTTCTCCAAGTTTTTCCCATTACTGACGAATACGGCTTAAATTGGCTGGTTGTGGTGGTTGTGTCAGAGTCTGATTTTATGGAGCAAATTAACTCTAATACGCGCACGACGATTTGGCTGTCGGTTGCAGCTTTGATAACAGCGACAATTCTAGGGATTCTGACTGCGAAATGGGTGGTGCGACCGATTTTAATGTTAAATTTGGCCGCGAAAGCTTTGGCGAGCAATGAGTGGGATACAAAATTAGTGAGTTATCGTTCTGACGAACTCGGAGAACTTGCCACTGCTTTTAACAGCATGGCAGAGCAATTGCAGCATTCATTTACTTCGCTCTCGGAAAGTGAAAGCCGAGTTAAACAATTTCTCGATGCAGTACCGCTAGGCATTTTTATTGTCGAAAAAAATGGTAAACCTCACTACATTAATCCTATAGGAGAGCAACTTTTTGGTCAAGGAATCATAGCAGCAGATGCCGAAAATTTGCGCCAAGCTTACAAAGTTTATTTAGCTGGAACCCAGGAAATTTACCCGGCGGAACACGACCCTATTTTAAATGCTTTGCAGGGCAAAAGTGTCACTGTCGATGACATGGAAATCTCCTCCAGTGACAAAACTGTTCCCCTACAAGTTTGGGGAACTCCTATTTACGACGCCCAAGGACATATTATCTACGGGATGTGCGCTTTTCAAAATATTACGGAACGCAAACAAGCGGAGCAACTGTTAAAAGAATACAACCAAAACTTAGCAGTGCAAGTTGCAGAACGTACCGCCGCTCTTGCCAAGGCAAAAGAAAAGTTTTCTAAAGCTTTTCGTTCTAGTCCAAATGCAATTACGATCACGAGAATCAGTGACGGTCGCCACATAGAAGTTAATGAAAGCTTTTGCCGGATGATTGGCTACACGCACGACCAAATTATTGGCAAAACAGCCGTAGATCTGAATTTTTGGGCGAGTCTAGGAGAGCGCGATCGCATGATTCAAATGTTAAGAAACCAGACAGCCCTTCACAATTACGAGCTGAGATTTCGCAAAAAAAACGGTACAGAAAGAACTGCCCTGCTGTCTATTGAAACCATCGATATTGACGGAGAAGCTTGTTTTCTCTCGATTTCGAGCGATATTACCGATCGCCAAAAAGCAGAAACCGCCCTCCGCGAAGCAGAAGAAAAGTATCGCAACATTTATGAAAACGCTTTGAATGGCATTTTTCAAACTGCTGCTGACGGGACATACCTCAGCGCCAACCCCGCTTTAGCTGAACTCTACGGTTACGAATCGCCCGCAGAATTAATCGCAGCACAGCCGAATTTCAAGAACCAGCTTTACGTGAAACCCAACCGCCGCAGCGAATTTGTAGCGCTGATCGACGAGTACGGGATACTGTCTAACTTTGAATCGGAAATTTACCGCAAAGATGGTAGCATCATCTGGATTTCCGAAAATTGTCGGGCCGTGTGCGATCCCGCAGGAAATCTACTTTATCACGAAGGTTTTATTAAAGATATTACGGATAGCAAACAAGCACAAATCAAAATGGAGCAGGCGAAAGAAGCCGCCGAAGCAGCCAACAAAGCTAAAAGTACGTTTCTCGCCAATATGAGCCACGAATTGCGATCGCCCCTGAACGCAGTCATCGGCTTTGCTCAAGTCATGATCCGCAGTAAAAATTTGTCTCCCGAAAATCAAGAAGATGTCGGGATTATCCTGCGGAGCGGCGAGCATTTGCTGACGTTAATTAACCAAGTTTTAGACTTGTCAAAAATTGAAGCCGGACGCACTACCATTAATGAAAAAAGTTTCGATTTATACCGACTTCTCGACGATTTAGAAGATATGTTTGCTCTCAAAGCTGAGGAAAAAGACTTGCAATTAATCTTCGATCGAGATGCAGAAGTTCCCCATTACATTTCCACAGATGAAGTGAAATTGCGCCAAGTATTAATTAATTTGCTCAACAATGCAATTAAATTTACTTCACAAGGTGGAGTGTCTGTGCAAGTGAAAGGAGGAAAGCGGAATTTACACAAAAACAGCGCTGATGAAATGCCCGGCCGCTACTCGCTTCACTTTGAAGTTCAAGATACTGGTGCAGGCATTGCCACCGAAGAAATCCATCAGTTGTTTGAAGCATTTGTGCAGACAACAACGGGTAAAGATTCTCAAGAAGGCACGGGTTTAGGTTTAGCGATCAGCCGCCAGTTCGTGCAATTGATGGGAGGTGAAATTACTGTTAGCAGCGAGGTGGGCAAGGGTGCGCTATTTCAGTTTGACATCCAAGTTCACCTGGTGGAAGCTAGTGATATTGAAAGCAAAAAAGCTCTACGTCGAGTTGTTGCCCTCGAACCGAATCAGCCACCTTACCGCTTGCTAATTGTGGACGACAAACCTTTGAACCGCCAACTGTTAGTAAAACTTCTCAGTCCGTTGGGATTTCTGTTGAGAGAAGCGAATAACGGTCAAGAAGCGGTGGATATTTTTAGGGATTGGGAACCGCATCTAATTTGGATGGACATGAGAATGCCTGTAATGGACGGGTACGAGGCAACGAAACAGATTAAAACTACAACTGGCGGGCAAGCAACGGCGATTGTTGCCCTGACTGCTAGTGTTTTGGAGGAAGAACGGGCGGTGATTCTTTCGACGGGTTGCGATGATTTTATGCGGAAACCGTTCCGAGAGGAAGATATCTTTGCGGCCATGGGGAAACATTTAGGAGTACGCTATATTTATGAAGAGCCAACAGAGGTCAGTATGGGGGGTGCGGGGGAGTCTAGTCAGGATGTGCTGACACCAGAGGCGATCGCCTCTCTTTCTCCAGACTGGAGGGTTCAATTCAAGCAAAATATTTTGAGTGTAGACATGGAGGCGATCGCCAGTTCGATCGCACAAATCGGCACTATCAACCCCTCTCTGGCTGCCACGCTTCAAGATTGCATTAATAATTTTGAATATGACAGAATTTTGACCATAATCGAGCGCAGCGAACAACAGTAAATACCGATGAATTTAACTTTACCCAACACCAATCGAGCTAATATTTTAGTGGTGGACGACACGCCACAAAACCTGCGGCTGCTGGCAGGAATTTTGAGCGACAAAGGCTATCAAGTTCGCCCGGTTCCCAACGGCAAGCTAGCACTGTCTGCCGCTCAAAAAATGCCCCCAGATATAGTCCTGCTGGATATTATGATGCCGGAGATGGATGGCTATGAAGTTTGTCAGCACCTCAAAGATTCTGAAGTAACAAAAGACATCCCGGTGATTTTCATCAGTGCGATTAACGACGTGATGGATAAAGTTAAAGCTTTTGCAGTTGGGGGAGTGGACTTTATTACCAAACCGTTTCAGGTTGAAGAAGTTTTAGCCCGCATCGAAACTCATTTAAAAATTTGTTCGTTGCAACAAAGTTTGCAAGAAAAAAATCAAGATTTAGCAACTGCTATCTACCAATTGCAAGCGACACAAGAGCATTTGATTCAATCGGAAAAAATGGCGGCACTGGGACAACTGATTGCCGGCATTGCCCACGAAATCAATACTCCGCTGGGCATCATAGGTTCATCTATCGATAATATTTCTAATTTTTGGGACGAAAATTTAGAAAAAATGCCTCAATTTTTTCAACAACTTTCTGAAGAAAGCCAAGCTTGTTTTTTAGCTTTGCTGCACAGATCTATAAATCACGAAACGCTATTTACTAGCAGAGAAAAGCGCAAAATTAAGCAGCAGTTGACTAACGAGTTGATGGCAGGAGGCATTGAAAATGCGGAAGAAATAGCGGATAGTTTAGTTGACATGGAGATTTACGATCGCATAGAAGAATTGTTGCCATTTTTTAAATTGCCGGATTGGGAAGTGGTTTTCAATACTGCTTACCAGTTTGCGAGCTTTAAAAAAAGTATTAGCCTGATCCAAAGAGCGACAGCCAAGTCGGGAAAAGTAGTATTTGCCTTAAAAAGCTACGCTCATTTCGATAGCAAGCAAGAAAAAGTGCAGGCGAACTTGCATGATGGCATTGAAATGGTGTTAACTCTTTATCAAAATCAACTGAAACACGGCATAGAAGTAGTCAAAAACTATGGAGATTTACCGAAAATTATGTGCTATCCCGATGACTTAAATCAAGTTTGGACAAATCTAATTCACAATGCCCTGCAAGCAATGGATTATAAAGGTATTTTGACGATTGAAACTAAGCAGCAAGAGACAAATCTTGTCCTCAAATTTACTGATGACGGCAAAGGTATTCCCCCAGAAGTTATTCCCAAAATTTTTCACCCATTTTTTACGACTAAATCTGCGGGGGAAGGTAGCGGTTTGGGATTGGACATCGTGAGAAAAATTGTTGACAAACATGAAGGTACAATTGCTGTAGAGTCGGTACCGGGACAGACAAGCTTTACAGTCTCCCTCCCAATCTATTAAACTAAACTTACACCTGTTAAAAAAAGAATGCCACTGTCAGCAAGCACCAAACCCCGATTGTCATCAGTGATACCCAATCGAACATCCCCAATCCTCCAATGCCAAAATGGTATTATCCGCAGGGGCTGATTCCCGATAGCGACAGGGGCTGTCTCGCTGACAAACATAAGATTTATTGCGATTGACCGGGTTTCTTTTGTGAAGTTCTATTAAAATAAAATAGGGGACATAGATAGTGCATCCTCGCCCCAAATCAATAACACAGAAGCAAGTCATGTCGGTAAACCCATTAAAATAATAGCAGAGAGCAAAAGATGAATAAGCCTGTAATTCTTTGCGTTGACGATGAACCCGATATCTTGAAGACTCTCAAGATGCAGCTCAAGAATGAATTTAAAGATGATTATTTTTACGAATTAGCTGAAAGTGGTGATGAAGCTTTAGATTTACTGGAGGAGTTTCCAGCAGAAGCTGAGGTGATTGTGGTTGTTTCTGATTGGCTGATGCCGGGAATTAAAGGTGACGAACTGTTAATTAGAGTTCACCAAAAATATCCTAAAATCGTTAAGGTGATGTTGACGGGGCAAGCGGATAAAGCTGCTCTTCAGCGGGCAGTAGAAGAAGCCGATTTATACTGCTGTTTGTACAAACCGTGGAAAAGTAAAGAGTTAATAGATACGATCAAATCTGGGCTGGCAAAGTTATTATGAAAAAACCTGTGATTGTATGTATTGATGACGAACCTGATGTTTTGAACAGTTTAAAGATTGAACTGAAAAAGGCGATCGGGGATCGGTGTATTATTGAAACGGCTGAGGGGGGGGAAGATGCTTTAGAGTTACTGGAAGATTTGCAGGCGGATGAATACGAGATTGCGTTGGTGCTTTCCGATTATATTATGCCGGATATTAAAGGGGATGAACTGCTTAAAAAAATTCACGAACGATCGCCCGATACGCTGACTATTATGCTGACTGGGCAAGCTGATTTGGAAGCTCTGAGCAATGCTATAAAGTATGCTAAATTGTACCGTTACATCCCTAAACCTTGGCACAATGAAGATTTGAAATTAACGGTAGTAGAAGCAATTCACAGTTACTTGCAAGACCAAAAGTTAACAGATGAAATCCTGAAGCGGCAAGAAGTAAATGCGGCGCTGTCGGCGAGCGAAAGCCGCCTGAACCAATTTTTAGCAGCTCTGCCCGTGGGGGTATCTGTTTACAATCCCGACGGCTCGATCGCCTATTTCAACCAAGCAGCGCGGGATTTGCTGGGTGCAGACACTATCCCGGAAAGCACTGCGGAACAATTAGCTGCAACTTATCAACTTTATGTTGCCAATACTGATGAGCTTTACCCGCCGGACAATCTACCAATTTTGCGCGCGCTCAAAGGAGAATTTGTCAGGGTTGACGATGTAGAAATCCGTCAAGATGGCAAAATAATTGCGATCGAGATCAATACTACCCCAATTTTTGACGCTAGGGGAAATATTGTTTATGCGATCGCAGCTTTTCAAGATATTACCGATCGCAAACGAGCCGAAAAAATACTAGCAGATTACCAGCACACCTTAGAAACCAAAATAGACGAACGCACAGAACAACTGCAACAAGCCGCCTTAGCTGCTGAAGCTGCAAACAAAGCTAAAAGCACGTTTTTGGCCAATATGAGCCATGAATTGCGGACTCCTCTCAATTCGATACTGGGGTTTGCACAAATCATGGAAGGCAGCTCCAATTTTACTGTCGAAAACCACGAAAATCTGAGTATTATTCGCCGCAGTGGCGAACACTTGCTGGCCCTGATCAATGAAGTTTTAGACTTGTCAAAAATTGAAGCGGGGCGGATGATACTTGACCCTAAAGACTTCGACTTATACCGCTTGCTTGACGATTTACAAGATATGTTTCAAATGCGGGCAAAGAATCAAGAGGTTCAGTTGCTTTTTCAGCGAGCAAATGACGTTGCCCAGTATGTGCGAACCGATGATGTCAAACTGCGGCAAGTGCTGATAAATATTCTCAGCAATGCAATTAAGTTTACGGAACAAGGTTCGATCGTTTTAAGGGTTTCACAATTAGAAAAATCTAGAATAGTTGATTTATTGGGGAATCCCACAGCTTGCATTGATACTACAAAAAGTATTAGAGACTTTGCCACCAATAGAATTGATGTGGCAACTGTTGTACCCACAGATGAGCCTGATGATTTAACTGACGAGCGGGTAATTTTCCTTCAGTTTGAAATAGAAGATACAGGCGTTGGTATTGCTTCGGAAGAATTGGGGAATATTTTCAAGGCATTTGTGCAAACATCTTCGGGTCAAAGAACTCAAAAGGGTACGGGTTTGGGATTGACTATTACCCGTCAATTTGTCCGGCTGATGGGAGGAGAAATCGTCGTAGAAAGTGAATTAGAACGCGGCACAAATTTTAAATTTGAGATTCCAGTAGGTGTGGTTGATGTTGCTAATATTCCTGCCCCAGAAATTAACCGGGAAGTTACTGGGTTGGAACCAAATCAACCCTGCTATCGAATTTTAATTGTAGACGATCGCGAAGACAACCGCCAACTTTTAGTCAAAATTCTTTCTCCCTTGGGTTTTGGAGTGCGAGAGGCTAGCGATGGCTGCGAAGCAATAGAAATATGGGAAAATTGGCAGCCGCATTTAATTTTGATGGATCTGCGAATGCCAGTGATGGACGGCTATGAAGCTACTAAAGAAATTAGGAACAGAATACAGCAGCAAGAGCAAGAGCGACAAGAAAACGGCTCTGTGATTCCGAAGATTGTTGCTTTGACAGCTAGCACTATTGAAGAGAAACGATCGTCTGCTTTATCTATAGGCTGCGACGATTTTATTAGCAAACCTTTCCGCAAAACTGATATATTTGATACGCTCCACAAACATTTGGGAGTGAGGTACCTCTACTCTTACTCAACTGATTTTATCCCAACGGGCGATCGCCACAATCAATCTGACGCTACCTCTAATGCTGCGCTTGCTTACTCGCCCGCACTTCCCGCAGAATGGATAGAAAACATGAGGCAGGTAATACGTAGCGCTGATTTTGACTTAATTGCGAGGACGATCGAGCAATTAAGGTACGATCGTCCTGAATTTGCCGAAATCCTCCAGGATCATCTCAATAATTTTGACTACCAGAAAATTCTTACTTTAATTGCCGAGGCATAAAAATAGCATGGTAGAGTTCATCAGTTGACAGTTGACAGTTGACAGTTGACAGTTGACAGCTACCTCTTCCATCGATAGAAGAGGATTGGAGCAATGAATCATTTTGTTTGATTTCCCCCGTTTAGGGGGAGGCTTCAGATCCAATTTTCAGGCGTGAAGGTCGATCGGGAAATTTCCTCTAGAGGATCACATTGAAATGGCGATCGAGATTCAACTCAATCTAGTGTTACCCAAAAAAGTTGGTAAAAAAAATCGGTTGAAATCTGATTCTTTACCAAAATTGTAGCAGCAAAGAGAGAAGCAAAAAAAACTCCGGGAAGCAAAATCATGAAAAAACCTGTGATTGTTTGTATTGATGACGAAGCTGATGTTCTGAACAGTTTAAAGATTGAACTAAAAAAGGCGATCGGCGATCGGTGTATTATTGAAACAGCGCAAGGAGGAGAAGATGCTTTAGAGTTATTAACAGATTTACAGGCGGACGAACACGAAATAGCTTTAGTCGTTTCTGATTATATCATGCCGGATATCAAAGGAGACGAACTGCTCCAAATAATTCATGAACGATCGCCCAATACGCTGAAAATTATGCTGACTGGTCAAGCAGATTTAGAGGCAGTGAGTCACGCTATCAAGTATGCCAAGCTGTACCGCTACATCCCCAAACCTTGGCAAAAGGAAGATTTGAAGTTAACAGTAGTAGAAGCAGTTCACAGCTATTTGCAAGACCAAAAGTTGGCTGATGAAGTTATTAAGGGGCGAGAAGCAAACAAGCAGTTGCAGATAGTAAACCAGGAATTGTCGGCGAGTGAAAGCCGGTTAAATCAATTTTTAGCAGCTTTGCCTGTGGGGGTATCTGTTTACAATCCCGACGGCTCTATCGCCTATATCAATCATGCCACCAACCAGTTGCTGGATGCAGATACTGGCTTGGCAGACAGTATGCTAGGCAACAGTGTTGAACAATTAGTTGCAGGTTCTCAATTTTATGACGCCGAAAACGATCGGCTGTATTTCCCTGAAAATTTTCCGATCTTGCGGGCGCTGAGAGGGGAATATGTCAAGGTGAATGAAGTTGAAATCCTTCAATACGGGCTGACAATCACTCTAGAAATAAGTGCCACACCCATTTTTGACGGCAACGGAAATATTGTTTTTGCGATCGCAGTTATTCAAGACATCAGCCAGCGCAAAGAATTAGAAAATTTCCTATCCAATTACCAGCGCACCTTAGAAGCTGAAATTGTAGAACGCACAGAACAACTGCAAAAAGCTGCCTTCGCCGCCGAAGCAGCAAACAGAGCGAAAAGTACCTTCCTTGCCAACATGAGCCACGAGTTGCGTACACCCCTCAATGCCATACTCGGCTTTACTCAAATCGTCGAACCCAGCCCGAATTTGACAGTAGAAGACCGAGAAAATATCAGAATTATTTACCGCAGCGGCGAACACTTGCTGACTTTAATCAATCAAGCTTTAGACTTGGCAAAAATCGAAGCGGGGCGGATGACACTTCTTCCGACTAACTTTGACCTTTACTGCTTGCTTGACGAATTGCAAGAAATGTTTGACCTGCGAGCGAAAAATCAAGATTTGCAGTTGATTTTCCAGCGCGATGCTGACATTCCGCAGTACGTGCGAACCGATGAAGTGAAGCTACGCCAGGTGCTAATCAATCTTCTGAGTAATGCCATGAAATTTACTCAAATCGGCGGGGTGTCAGTAAGAGTGCGCCGGAAGTTAGAAGGTATTTCAGCAGCGAATTCGATCGCGAATATAGCCGAAATAAGCGATGAAGGGGAAATTGTCAGTCCCTTGAAAAATTCGACAGATTCAGATTTAGAAGCAAGCAATTATCCAGGAAATCCTATAATTTCCCGTCAGTCTGAAAGTAAAGTATTGGCAAGAATGGATAATTTAAATATTTCTAATTCTCTGTTTTTGGAGTTTGAAATAGAAGATACGGGAGTTGGTATTGCCCCAGAAGAAATGGGCAATCTTTTTCAAGCATTTGTGCAGACAGCATCCGGTCAAAAAGCTCAACAAGGTACTGGTTTGGGATTGACAATTAGCAATGAATTTGTACGGTTAATGGGTGGCGTTCTAACTGTAGAAAGCCAGCTAGAACGGGGTACTATTTTTAGATTTGACATAGAAGTTAGTGCAGTTGATGCCGCTGCAATTGCCACTCCAAAAATCATCCGTGAGGTGATTGGAATGGAACCCGATCAGCCATACTATCGAATTTTAATTGTGGACGATCGCACAGACAACCGCAAACTGTTAGTCAAAATGCTTTCTGGCTTGGGTTTCGGAGTCGAAGAGGCTAGCAACGGCCGTGAAGCGGTAGAAATGTGGGAAAATTGGCAGCCGCACTTGATTTTGATGGATTTGCGAATGCCGGTGATGGACGGCTACGAAGCGACGATCGAAATTAGATCGAGGATACAGCGGAGAAAGGAAGAGGAACAAGGCGAGGGGAAGATGGATATTCCCAATCCTCAATTCCTGAACCCGAAGATTGTTGCTTTAACAGCTAGTACCCATGAAGAGAAACGCGCTTTTTCTTTGTTGATGGGTTGTGATGACTTTATCAGAAAACCTTTCCGCAAAATGGATATATTTGATACGCTGAGCAAACATTTGGGGGTGAGTTATATCTATTCTGAATTGACAGGATCTGATTCAATGCCCGAGCGCAATAACCTATCTGATTCTTCTAATACTTTGTCTGCTTCTTTGCCCAACCTTCCCGCAGAATGGATGGATAATATGAGGCAGGTAATTCGCAGTGCTGATTTTGACTTAATTGCGAGGACGATCGAGGAAATAAGGGATGCTCATCCTGAATTTGCCGACATCCTTCAAGGTCATCTAGAGAATTTTGATTACCAAAAAATTCTCAACTTAATTATCGAAGCAGAGAAATTTAATAGTACGGGTGATCAGTTGACAGTTGACAGTTGACAGTTGACAGTTGACAGTTGACAGCTACCCATAGCAGTCGATAGAAGAGGATTGGAGGAATGAATCATTTTGTTTGATTTCCCCCGTTTAGGGGGAGGCTTCAGATCCAATTTTCAGGGGTGAAGTCTGAAAAAAAATCTCTGGATGACTGATGGCTAAAAATAATAGATACAATTCATCTTTAGTGGTGGCAATATCAAAATTTTAGACTAGACTTGAATTGCAGTCATTCACAAACAATCTTGAAATTATCTACATCGCTTACCAGTTTCTCTGTAAATCAAACAATCATGCAAAAGCTCTCAATTTTATCTGTGGTGTAAATCTAAAATCAACTTTCTGACTGGGGTGGCAAGGCAGTGAAACTGGCAAAAAAAGCGAAACCAAACAACTCTTTTTGCCTTGAATAAGTAAATATTCAACAAAAAAATGGCAAATAAATTTATGAAGAAACCTGTGATTGTTTGTATAGATGACGAGCCTGATGTTTTGGAAAGCTTAAAGATTGAGCTCAAAAAGGCGATCGGCGATCGGTGCATTATTGAAACGGCAGAAGGTGGAGAAGATGCTTTGGAATTGCTGGCAGATTTGCGGGCTGATGAGCATGAAATAGCTTTGGTGCTTTCCGATTACATCATGCCGGATATTAAAGGGGACGAGCTGCTCAAACAAATTCACGAACAATCGCCCGATACGCTGACTATTATGCTGACGGGACAAGCCGATTTACAAGCTCTGAGCAACAGCATCAAGTATGCTAAGTTGTACAGATACATCCAGAAACCTTGGCAAGATGAAGATTTGCAAATAACAGTAGTAGAAGCAATACACAGTTATTTGCAAGACCAAAAATTAACAATTGAAACTATCAAGCGACAACAAGCCAACGAGGAGTTAAAGAGAGTCAATGCGGAGTTAGAGGTGGTAAACGCAGACTTGAAGCTAGCCAATGAGGAATTATCTGCGAGTGAAAGTCGGCTGAATCAATTTTTAGGAGCTTTGCCGGTGGGGGTATCTGTTTACAATCCCGATGGCTCGATCGCGTATTTGAATCATGCAGCGCAGGAATTGCTTGATTCACAAACTGTCCTCGCGAGGGCTGCCCAAACATGGCGTGGAATGGATCAATTTTATAACGGCGAGAGCGATCGCCTATATTTTCCTGAAAATTTTCCGATTTTACGGGCGCTGAGAGGGGAATCTGTCAAAGTTGATGATGTTGAAATCACTCAATACGGTTTGATAATTACTTTAGAGGTAACTGCTACGCCAATTTTTGACAGCAGCGGAAATGTTGTTTTTGCGATCGCAGCTATTCAAGACATCAGCGAGCGCAAAGAAGCAGAAAGAGTCCTCGCAAATTACCAGCGTACCTTAGAAGCTGACATTGTGGAACGCACAGAACAACTGCAACAGGCTGCATTAGCTGCCCAAGCAGCAAACAGAGCAAAAAGTACGTTTCTCGCCAACATGAGCCACGAGTTGCGTACCCCCCTCAATGCCATACTCGGTTTTACTCAAATCGTCGAATCTAGCCCGAATCTAACAGCAGACGATCGAGACAATATCAGAATTATTCACCGCAGCGGCGAACACTTGCTGACTTTAATCAATCAAGCTTTAGACTTGGCAAAAATCGAAGCGGGCCGGATGATTGTTTTTCCGACAAACTTCAATCTCTACGACTTGCTTGACGAAATGGAAGATATGTTTCAACTACGAGCGAAAAATCAAGGTTTGCAGTTAGTTTTCCAGCGAAATACAGATGTTCCGGAGTACGTGCGAACTGATGAGGTAAAACTGCGCCAAGTGCTAATCAATCTCCTCAGTAATGCCATGAAATTTACCAGAGTTGGCGGGGTATCTGTAAGAGTGAGGCCTCTTAGGCAAGGCAGTTCGGCGGGGACAGATGTAGGGGATGTCATGGATGTGACAGATAGAAGTAATAGAGAAGAAGCAAGAGGAAATGATTCAGAAGGCGAAATTGTCATTGCCGCTGAAAGTCCTACAAATTTAGATGGTTCGACAAGTTACACTCTGCCTGAGAGTGGAAATTTGACGGAGAATAATTTAGATTTGTCTGGTTCGTTGTTTCTGCAATTTGAAGTAGAAGATACAGGAAGTGGCATTTCTCCCGAAGAATTGGGCAAGGTTTTTCAAGCCTTCGTGCAAACAGAATCCGGTCAAAAAGCTCAAAAAGGGACGGGTTTAGGCTTGACGATCAGCAGCCAATTTGTACGGCTAATGGGCGGCAATATTACTGTGGAAAGCGAGCAAAATCGAGGTACGATTTTTAGATTTGAGATTGAAGTTGATGCAGTTGATGCCGCTTCGATTCCTACCCCGGAAATCAGCAGCCAGGTGATGGGAGTGGAACCAGATGGGATTTCCTACCGGATTTTAGTTGTGGACGATCGCAAAGACAACCGCCAACTTTTAGTCAAAATGCTTTCTCCCTTGGGTTTTGCAGTGAAACAGGCTAGCAACGGCCGTGAAGCGGTAGAAATGTGGGAAAACTGGCAGCCGCACTTAATCTTGATGGATTTGCAAATGCCGGTGATGGATGGCTGCGAAGCGACGATGGAAATTAGACTCAGGATACAGCAGAGACAGTCCAAGCAAGCAATGGGGGAGGAAATCAACGTCTCTGGTGTCAAACCTCTGATTCCGAAGATTATTGCTTTGACAGCTAGTACCATTGAAGGGAGGCGATCGTTTGCTTTATTCGTCGGCTGCGACGATTTTATTAACAAACCCTTCCGCAAAAATGATATCTTTGATACTCTTCACAAACATTTAGGGGTGAAGTATCTATACTCTAACTCAACGGATTTGATGTCAGCGGGCGATCGCCACAATCTATCTGACTCCCAGTCTAATGATGCGCTTGCTTATTTACCCATACTTCCCGCACAATGGATAGATAACATGAGGCAGGTAATCCGCAGTGCTGATTTTGACTTAATTGGGATAACAATCGAGGAAATAAGGGATGCTCATCCTGAATTTGCCGAAATCCTCCAGGGTCATCTCGATAATTTTGATTACCAGAAAATTCTCAATTTAGTTGCCGAGGCGGAGGAATCAGATCGTGGAGATGAAGGCGGAACAAACTGAAAACTATCAAGCAGATATTTTAGTAGTTGACGATACGCCAGACAATCTGCGTTTGTTGATTAGAATCTTGCAAAAAAATGGCTATAAAGTTAGACCTGTTACTAATGGTTTTTCGGCTATAGATGCAATTCAGTCTAGCGTCCCAGATTTGATTTTGCTGGATATTATGATGCCGGATATTAACGGTTATGAATTATGTCAAAAACTGAAAGTACAACCGCAATTTAGCGAAATTCCCATCATTTTTATCAGCGCGTTAGAAGAAGGAATAGATAAGGCAAAAGCTTTTGAAGTAGGCGGAGCAGATTATATCACAAAACCTTTTCAGGTGAAAGAAGTATTGGCGCGAGTGAGCAATCAACTGACCGTGCGTTCTTTGCAAATGCAACTGCAAGAAAAAAATCAAAAATTGACCGATCAAAATGTCCAGTTGCACCAGGAAATTGCCGAACGCCGTCAGGTTGAAATGGAAACAAGATTGCTGCTGGAGGCAACTCAAGCTATTAGCAAATCTGACAATTTTGAGTCGGCTATAGATGTGATTTTAGGTTTAATTTGCCAAACTATTGAATGGAATCTGGGCGAAGCTTGGATTCCTAACAGTGACGGCGTTTTAAGATGTGCTAGAGGCAGGTACGTCAGCGATTCGAGTTTTGCCCAATTCCGACAGACAAGTTGGCAGCTAACTTTTGCTCCTGGTGTGGGACTCCCAGGGAGGATTTGGCAGTCGCAGCAGTCCGAATGGATCGAGGATGTTTCTACTGCACCGGAACAAGTGTTTCTGCGATCGGAAATTGCGGTAAATGTGGGATTGAAAGCAGCTTTTGGTTTGCCAATTTTGGCGGAAAATCAAGTGTTAGCTATTTTGATTTTTTATCGCGAAAAAGTTCTGGAATCTCAGCCGCGCTTGCTGGAATTGGTGAGTGCGGTTGCTACGCAGCTCGGTTCGCTGATTCAGCGGAAACAAGCTGAAGCAGCGCTGAAAGTGCAGCAAGAGCAAACAGAGAAATTGCTGCTGAATATTTTGCCTAAACCTATTGCTGAGCGCTTGCAAAAAGGCCAAAACCCGATCGCGGATCATTTTGATGAGGTGACGGTATTGTTTGCTGATTTGGTGGGTTTTACAGAGTTTTCGGCTCACAAAAGTCCGACGCAGTTGGTAGAAATTTTGAATGGAATTTTCTCGGAGTTCGATCGGTTGTCTGAGTTGCACGGGTTGGAAAAGATTAAGACGATTGGGGATGCTTACATGGTGGTTGGGGGTTTGCCGACGGCGCGCCAAGATCACTCTGAGGCGATCGCACTTTTAGCTTTGGATATGCAGGCAGCTTTGAGAAAGTTTAATCTCAAAATTGGAGAAGGTTTTCAATTGCGGATCGGAATTCACAGCGGTTCGGTGGTGGCGGGAATTATTGGGATTAGCAAATTTAGCTATGATTTGTGGGGAGATACTGTGAATGTTGCTTCGCGGATGGAGTCGAACGGATTGCCGGGTAAAATTCAAGTGACGGCGAAGACTTACGAGCGTTTGAAAGAGCAGTTTATTTTTGAAGAACGGGGGCCTATCACGGTTAAAGGTAAAGGAACAATGCTGACTTACTGGTTGCTCGAAGAACAAACTCAATCTATTTAGGTTTGAGATGTCAATTTCAATTAATATTAAAATTAGATCTAAATCGCACTTTCTGGAGAACTCATCCTTTGCAAACAGTTGAAACAAAATCGCCGACAGCATTGAAAAGAGTCCTAGTTGTTTTAATATCGCTGGTAGCTGTAGCGGTACTGGCGATCGCAACTTTTATCCTAATTCCCGGAGAAAAAACCATGTTTGCTGGAAAAAGACCTACTAATATCGGCATTGTATCAGGAAAACTGGCAGCGTGCCCTGCTTCCCCCAACTGCGTCAGCAGCTTCAGTCAAGATGCCGAGCACCAAATTGAGCCTTTGGCTTACACTTCGTCGCCTGCTGAGGCTATGGCTAAGCTCAAAGGGGCGATCGAGTCCTCGGGCAAAACTAAAATTATCACCGCAACCGATAATTACCTGTATGCGGAGTTCAGCAGTGCTTTGATGGGCTTTGTGGATGATGTGGAATTTTTGGTAGATGATGGGGCAAAGGTGATTCACGTGCGATCGGCTTCGCGTCTGGGACAGTCGGATTTAGGAGTCAACCGCAAACGCATAGAAACCATCAGAGCTCAACTAAATCCACTCTAAACCTAAAATTTCTAGCTTTCCTGAAGCCTCTCTCCTAGAACATTCTGAAACTACAGGTACGTTGTTGGGCTTTAGCCCTCTTTAGACTGATAGAGAAAGAGGGCTAAAGCCCAACAACGTACCTAATTTTTTTTCGTTCCTCGCAATGACACTAGCCCTAACTGAACCGTATTGTGACTCAATCCAGTATTGAATCGCTGAGTGCGCTAGCACCGACACCGCGCTGTATTCCTATAGTATTAAACGCCCTAAATTGAGCAGTTCAGACTTTAGGGAGAGGGAAGTTAAGCCATTAATTTCTACTATTAATTTAAGTAGAGCGACGAGGAAAAAACACATGGCACTTCAAAGAATTGCAGAGTTTGAGCCTAACTATAAGGAAGAAATATTTGCGGGAGACGACATCAAGGGATTTGATGTTTATGCCGGCGACTCTGACGAAAAAGTAGGCACCGTTTATGACGCATTGGTTGATGAAACTGGCCGTTTTCGCTATCTGGTAGTTGATACCGGCATTTGGATTTTTGGTAAAAAAGTATTGCTGCCGATCGGCTCGGCCCGCTTCGACTACGGAGCCCATCGCGTCTACGCCACAGGCCTTCGCAGCAAAGCTCAAGCAGAACAACTGCCGGCTTACAATGAATTAGAACCACTAGATTACGATCGCGAAGAACAGGTAAGAGGCATCTACCGCAATCCCGGCACAGCAGCAGCAGCAGCACCTGTGGCAAGCACTGCAACTCCTGCTAGCTACGATCGCAGCAACTACAGCTACGATATGGATCGCCCCCTCTATGAAACCAACGAACAAAACCACCAAAATCTCAAGCTTTATGAAGAACGCTTGATTGCCAACAAAAACCGCGCCAAAACAGGCGAAGTAGCAGTTGGTAAGCGGGTAGAAACTGAAACAGCAAGAGCTTCAGTACCCATTGAAAAAGAACGAGTCGTAATCGAGCGAGTCACACCAGTCGAAGCTGGTAGAGTAGTTTCAGTCGGTGACGCTGACTTCCAATCAGGGGAAGTTGCACGCATCGAAGTCTACGAAGAAACGGCCGACATTCACAAGGAAGCCTACGTGCGCGAAGAAGTCAACGTCAGAAAAGAAGTTGTTCGCAGCACGGTTGACGGGGAAGAAACCTTGCGCCGTGAAGAATTAGACATTCAGACTGACGGAACTCCGGTTGTAGATAATAAAACTATCTAAACCAACCGCAAAAAGTCTTGAATAGGAATTGCGGATTAATCGCATAATTCTCTCACCGCACAGGTTTGAATTTGGCGATCGCGCAATTCCTAGATGACGCGATAGGCTTCAGTTAAGCCAGATCGTCCTGGCGCTCCCCCTTAAGAAATACGGTGGTTTTATTCTGAGGATAGGAGATATAAAACTACCAAAAGTATCGCTCAAAGATCGGCTCGCACTTGGGCGAAGGTACGTAGTTGCGCTTCAGCGCTATACGCTTATATTATAAAGAGCGCCCAAGCGCAACTACATACCTAATTTTTCTGACGATGATAAAACAGCTATAACGGGAGTGTAGTGCGAAAATTGTCAGTTTTTGGCAAAGTTTATGCACTTTCCCAGAAATAATTAGTTTAAAGCCCGCCCGCCCGATCGGGAGAAATTAAAATCAGACAATTCATTACTCCATTTCTCTTCCTTCTAGGTAGAGGTCGCTCTCAAACTGTCAATTGTCAACTGTCAACTGTCAACTGTTGAACCGCCTTTACCAATTCGCCCCAATTCATAATAAAAATCTCTAAGTAGGAAAGTTTTAAAAATGAACGGTCAAGCATCAGCCGAAAAAGTAGCCACAGCCAAATCAAATACCCGTCTCAACCGGGTGCCGGAAAAAGTCAGGACTAAGCTAAAAAGTTTTACAGTAAAAGACAACCAAGGTCACTTGGTAGGCAAAATCAAAGATGTCTATTTCGATCCTAACGGTCAGCTAAACTTTGTGGTATCAGGGCTAGGTCGCGAAAACCCCCGCATTTTTTTAGTAAGTATCAAGCTGCTCAAAAAAGTAGATTATCATCAAAAAACTCTGTTTGTAAGTATTAAGTCCGATGCAGTCGATCTGCTGCCCGGATTTGTGGGAACGGCAGAGTATGAATATTTAGGAAAATCCTCAGAACAGCTTGATGAAGTGAGCAAAAACGAGTCAACTAATCCCTCAACAGTTATGTCAAATCTAACAGATGCCGATCGCCAAAATGAACATTTAGAGACCGATGAGGATGACGAAAACTTGGATATTGTCGATCGTGAAGTAATTCGCCTGCTAGAAGAACGATTGGTAATCAATCGCAGCAAGCGCAAAGTCGGCGAAGTCATAGTCCGCAAAGAAATTGAGACTCGGATGGTACAAGTGCCGATCCAGTGGGAAAAGTTGATTGTCGAACAAGTCGGCGACGATCCGAAGGTTTTGGCAGAGATAGATTTGGGCGAGGGAAACATCACCGGTATAGATTTGGCAGAGATTAAAAGCGATCGCCAGGAACCGACAGTTAAGGCAGAATTTACGTCTGTGCAGAAAGCTAGCAAAATCTTAAATGCGATCGCCTCTCAACCCCGCCACGGTTGCGTCAAAGTCCGCCTAGAAATAGTTTTGGAAGACAAGCAACTTGAGGATACGTACCAAAAATGGATGACAGAAAGCCACTCAGATAAGTGAGGTACGTTGTTGGGCTTAAGCCCTCTTATACTTATCGTGTAGTAAACGGGGTTGCATCAAAAACTCCATTTACAGTCATACCTCATCTTTCGTTATAAATGTTATATATAAAGAGCGCTGAAGCGCAACTACGTACCTATTGTCTTGAGTAAACGGTGTTGTCTTATATATATGCCAATACGGTTTACTTAAGATCGTCATTGCGAGGAACGAAGCAATCTCCGTATCTATTTTTCATAGCGGTTTATCCCCAGGGCGCTATACAAGTAAACGGTATTGATATATATGCAAGAGCGCCCAAGCGCAACTACCTACCTATGGAAAAATTTCATCGGCTTCGCCAATATCTATCATATCCGCCCGAACTCCGCAAACCCCCCGGTCGGGATTTTTTAATTTTGAGCGATCGGCAACTCGACAAAATCTTACCAAATTGCGGTAAAATTGTGCTAGTCAAATTTAGAAATATTTGAAAATGCCCAGCACCATCTCCGACATTAATGTAAAAACGATCGCAGGCGCAGACAAGCAGCTAGGAGAGTACGCTGGCCAGGTACTCTTGATAGTTAACGTAGCTTCCAAATGTGGCTATACACCTCAATACAAAGGACTCGAAGAATTGAGCCAGAAGTACGGCGCCGCCGGACTCCGCGTTTTAGGATTTCCCTGCAACGACTTCGGAGCTCAAGAACCCGGAAGCAACGCAGAAATCGTCAATTTCTGCACTACAAAATACGGTGTCAGCTTTGAATTATTTGACAAAGTAAGCGCTAAAGGCAGCCAGCAGCACCCGCTGTACGCTCAGCTTACGAATGCAGTCGATCCCAAAGGTGAGGTTTCCTGGAATTTTGAAAAATTCTTAGTTAGCAAACAGGGTGAAGTGGTTGCCAGATTCCGCAGCAGCGTGGGCCCAGATTCGCCGGAATTGATCGCTGCGATCGATCGAGAATTGGCAAAATAAGCAGTTCGGCAACGGATTTTTTGACCGATGTAACGGATGGATGTTTAGTTATTGTAGGGTGCGTCAGGGGTGAATGTTTTGCATACAGACTAACAATTTTCTTCCTGATACCAATTTTTTATGAGGCTGCTCCCGAATCTGATCCCCCCCTAACCCCCCTTAATAAGGGGGGGACTGGAATCTTCTCAAAGTCCCCCTTCTTAAGGGGGATTTAGGGGGATCGGAATATGTGCAACTTCACATTAAATTGGTATGACGCACCCTACGGTTAGTTAGCTTGTTTTTTCTTCTCTTCCCCATTGTTAAGAAGCAATCAGCAATTAATAAATAGTGATTATTGGATTTAATTGGAGAATGGTTTAATTTAATGGAAAATACATCTGGATTAGATTTAGCTGTAGGTTTACTGGCGTTCGCGATACTGGGAGGCGGGCTGGCCATGCTATTTGTAGGTATGGCATCGTTCCCTAAAGAAAAGTAACAATAATTGAGATTAAGTCCTCACGATCTTTAAATTGGTTCGTAGTGAGGACTTCAGTCCTTATAGAAATCTGAGGACTGAAGTCCTCACTACAAACTCTGAATAAATTTCACATCGTCCAATTTTAACAGTAGCAATTGACAACCATGCAAACTACCGAAAGCACCGTCAAAATTGCCTTGGCGCCGGGGAACTTGCGCCGCGTTCACCATATCGCTTTAAACGTGCGCGATATGAAAGCTTCCCGCCACTTCTACGGTACAATTCTCGGCTTGCACGAACTCACAGGTGCAGAAATTCCCGTAAGTTTAACAGAAATGGTGGCTGCTGGTAAAGTCGCTAATTTCATCACTCCAGACGGGACTGTGATTGACTTATTTTGGCAGCCAGATTTGGAACCGCCAAACCCCGATCCCCAAAAGGCTTTTACTCGCGCTAACCACTTGGCCTTTGACATCGATCGCGATTTGTTCGATCGCGCTTTGGAAGTGCTAAAGTCTAATGAAATTGCGATCGACAGCGGCCCCGTCACCCGCGCTACAGGACGCGGCATTTACTTCTACGATCCCGATGGATTTATCATCGAAATCCGCTGCGATGCAGACAATATGGCGGTTTAAACCAGGTTTAGACAAACGAAGTCCATGCCAAGCAGGCTGAAGAAAATAACGTAATTTTAACCACCCGCTCTTCAACCCGCGCACCATCCGGGTTTTGTTTGTGTAGAAGCGGTTTCAACCGCCGTCTTATCTTACGTCTTATACCAATTTAATGTGAAGTTGCATATATCTCGATCCCCCTAAATCCCCCTTAAGAAGGGGGACTTTGAGAAGAATCTTGTCCCCCCCTCCCACCCTACCGTGTACACACAAGTCGAGTTGGAAATCAAATGACGGAAAAAAACGGAAATTTATTTTTTTAATCCTTGATTTCCCGTCAACCATTATCAATAAGTTAAAACTATTGATAAAAACTTCCCTCATCTCAAAACCTTGCCTACGTCAGGTTGTGTCAGACACAGCCAGGTTTCTAGGAGTTGTGTGTACACGGTAGCCCTCCCACCAGGGGGGTTAGGGGGGATCAGATTCTATGCAGCCTCATAAAAAATTGGTATTATCTTATTTGCTAATAGGTTGCTTCGGCCAAGTAAACCGAAAAGTTGCTCCCTCACCTTCGGCCGATTCCAGAGAAATAGTGCCGCCTTGAGATTCGACAATTTTCTTCACCAGCGACAAACCAATGCCAGTATTTTCAACTTTATCGCGAGCTTCCAAGGTCTGAAAAATCACAAAAACTTTATCGTGATATTGAGGAGCAATCCCCGGCCCGTCATCAGCTACAGCAAACTCGTAAAAATTCTCTAACTCCTTAAACGATATGTTTACGCGGCCGGATTCATTTCTATTGTGTTTGATGGCGTTGCTAATTAAATTAGAAAAAACTTGCTGCAACGGCAATCTTTCAGTCACAAAAGTTGGCATTCCCGGTTCAACTTTTACTTCAAATCCTGACGGCGGTGCCAACGAATCAATAATTTCTGCTAATAACTTCCCAACTTTTACAGTTTCTGAAGCCAGTTGAATGCGTCCGACGCGGGAATATTGCAGCAGTCCCTCAATCAATGATTCCATCCGGTGAACTCTGCCGCGCAGCAGGTTCATTTGGTGCAGAGTATCCTCTGTCATCGAATCGCTGAGGTCTTCTTCTATCCAACTGCTGAGATTTGCGATCGCCCTAAGCGGCGCTTTCAAATCGTGAGAAACTACATAAGCAAACTGATCTAACTCTTGATTCCGCTTTCTCAACACACTCGTCGTTTGAGCCAGCGAGTTCGCCGTCCACCTCAATTCTTCAGCGTGCAACCGCAACGATTCCTCAGCTTGTTTGCGTTCCCTAATATCTTCTACCACACCCATCAGCAATTGAGTGCCATTTTGTTCTTGCAGCAGCGAAACCGTCAAGTTGACCCACACTAACTCTCCGTCTTTGCAGACATAGCGCTTTTCTATACAGTAATTATCAATTTTTCCTGCTAACAATTGGCCTAAAAGTTCCAGTTCGTTTCCTAAATCTTGTCCAAAAGTAATATCCTGAAATTTTTTAGCCATCAATTCTTGACGGCTGTAGCCGACAATTTTGCAAAGTTTTTGATTGACTAACAGCAACTTGCCATCCACACTCGCTTGAGCCATGCCGACTGCGGCTTGTTCAAAAGTATCGCGAAACCGCTGCGCGATTTCGGCTAAAGCACTTTCTGAGCGCTTGCGATCGCTAATATCGTTGCTAATTTCCAAAATAGCCTGGGGTCGATCTCGATCGTCGCGCTGCAAAGTCCACCGACTCGCCACCGTAATTTTTGTGCCGTCTTCCTTGGTACGCACCAGTTCCCCTTGCCAATATCCCCGCTCGAAAAACACTTTTTGAATTTCGTCAAAAGGCTGCGTCCATTCTGTATGCAAAAGCTCGTGAATATTTTTTCCTATTGCTTGCGAATTCCGCCACCCGTAGAGCCACTTCGCCCCCAAATTCCAATAAGAAATCACCCCGTTCAAGTCGAGTACCGCGATCGTATCGTTCGCAAAATCCAGCATTTGCGCTTGCTTGCGGAGAGTTTCCTCAGCTTGTTTCCGTCCTCCCACATCGCGGCAAATCGCAACAAACAACCGTTGATTTGCCAGACACATTTCGCTGATGGCAAGCTCCATCGGAAACTTGGTGCCGTCGCTGCGAATTCCGACAGTTTCTTGCTGGTAAGTCTTCAGTTTAGCATCGGGATTTAAGACAAAATATTCGATCGCATAATCTCCCGTGCTGCTGTCTGGCTGCGGTTGAGCTATCAGTTGGCGCAGGTTCGAGCCAATTGTGCGATCGGCTTTTTCGCCAAAAATCCGTTCTGCTGCCGCATTAAAAGACTCAATATTGCCCGATTCATCTAAAGTAATAATCCCGTCAGCGGCATTGTCTACCACAGCTTGAATGCGAGTTTTACTTTCTTGCAAGCCTGCTTGCCGCTTCCTCAATTCCTGGTCTAAACTATGAAATAAATACCAGGAAGCTGCTCCACCCAGACAGCCGACAAGCAAACCAGCAAATTGCAGGAAATTAATTAAATCTACCAACTCACCTACTCGTCCCTCTAAAGCCTTCTGGTAGGCTTGGCTGGCATCAGCAAACGCATCAATTTTTTCGCGCAGCTTATCCATCTTCAATTTATCTCGAACTAACACCTGAATTATTTCCGGCGACTGCACTTTTGTTCCCGCACTGTCGAGCTTATTCAGAGTGTTTTGCAATACAATTATTTGCTGTTCGGTACTTTGTTTAATTTCTGCAAATCCCTGAGCTGGCAGTTGATTTTCTGCCACCGCGATTTCGAGTTGAGCCAGCAGCGGAGGCAAACTCTTCTTTGCTTCTAAATATGGTGCTAGAAAATCGCGGCGCTTCGTCAACCCGTAACCCCGAATGCCCGTTTCCGCATCCACCACGGTGGTTAACAAGCGGTTGGTTCCGTGAAGTATTTCCTTATTAGTATCTGCTCGCTTTCTTATCTGTATTGCACTATCCCGGAGTCCTGCAATTGCAATCAGCGAAGCAAACAGACAAATCACGGGGATAGCAACGATGACAGTTCCCCGCTGGCGAATTGGTCGGTCTGTCCATACAAAGTGGACGAAGCGATCGAGCAAATACTTCACCAGAAAAACGAGCGAGAAGCCCCGGGCTAACGACATGGGGAGGAAAGCGGCAGCGACGACCGTCGCCTTGAAATATTTTTAAAACCCATAGCTATAGCCATCTTTTTTGTGGATTGCTTTGCAATACTTGTGGCTAATACCTGTTACTCTCCCAGCCTTCGTTACGATATCAAAACTGCCTGAAGCACGGCATAGAAGCCGCCCTGTATAAGAGCCGACTTTCTTCCCTGCGGTAACGGTTGCGCTGACAATATCGCCAGTCTGAAACCCTTTGTGAATTTGCACTCTGGACTTGTGCCGAATGGGAAATCCGTACTGGTTTGTGCCGCATATCTGTCGTGTCCCCTGACCTTTTGCCACAATCAACAAAGGCTTTGAAGTCAATACTTTGAGCGTGTCAATGCTGCCCACACACGCAGCATCAAGCCAGTGCGATTTAGCCAACCCTAACCGATGGCGATTGAACTTAGTTTGTCCGCCCGTGCCAGTAGTGACGGGCAATCCCGTTTCTTTAAGTGCATTAAATAATGCCCATCGGGTTGAGTTGACCGCTGCTGCATCTTTGAGTGGTAGCTTTGCTTGTTTGAGGATGCGGTTTAACAGGTCGGGTTTAGCTGCCAGGAATGCTCGAATATCCTGATTGCCTTTCTTTTGATTGCAATCGTGACAAGCCAGTGTCAAATTGGAAACCCTGTCAGAGCCACCTCTTGACTTGGGCTGAATGTGCTCAACCTCAAAAGGTACATTTTCTGCCGAGCAATAAGCACACTGCCGATGCCATTTTTCCAAGAGATACTGCCGGACTTCGTAACCCTGCAATTCTCCCTGCTGATACATAACGCCTGAGATTTCAGGGTTTTGCATGAGTTGAGAATCAAACCGCACTAACTCTTGAACAATGCTGGCAACGGGAGCGAGTCGAATCAATTTGCGAACCCATGTAAGTGTTGTTTCGACTCGGTGTTGCCCCGATGGAGCGAGCCAACCATCGGGGCGAGTGCGATTGAGAAATCGTGCCTTACGGTATCGAGTTTTGCGATTGCGTCTCCCTCGCCTAAGTTGACGGCGAGAGAGAAGTGCATCTTTAATTTGCTGTCCCCGGTGTTGCAGTTCGGCTCCGAAGATAATCTTGTTGTCCTGTTTGATTGCAACCCCCGTGACTTTCGATCCCGGATCTAATTTCAGTTCTAGCGGTTCAGGATTCGTCTCAACTGCTTTTTTCAAAACAATCGTAAACGGATATCGGCGAAATACCGCTGCTTTTCCAGCTTTCAGCAATGACCTTGCTATTCCTGGTTTACAGGGTGATAGCGGTTTGCGATTGGTATCAATTACAAAGACAAAGTTAGACATTGTTGCGTCTCCTCTGATTGCTCGTAATGTTCGCTTCGCCAATGTTTTTAAGGCTTGTCATGTTGGCTGCACTTCCTTAACCCATTACAGATGTTTAACAACCAACGATAGGGCTACAAACTAGCGACGCATTTGTAGGTATCGTGACCTTAAAAACGTAGACGCTTGTTGCGTCTGAGGCTGGTCATGTTCTGGCTTGTATCCCGCTCGAAGAGTCGGACAGTCTACAAGCCCCTGCCTTTAGGCATGGGGTTCATGACGGATATTGTGAGGAGAAAGTTTGCTGTCAGTATATCGCTTTTTGGCAATTTATGCTATAGAACAGCTCGTTTTTTTGTGTTTGGCGATCGCCCGGACGCAACCGTGGAAACTAGATTATGCCCCGGCGATGGCTAGCTACTGACAGTGACAGAAGATTTTTTAGCAAGGTTTTTAAGCCCAAGCAAGGAGAAGGAAAAGCGTTTTTTCGGCAGCGAGACAGCAGGCACAGCACAAAGACTTGTTTCTACTTTACTTTCGTTTTCGCTTTCGGCTTTGGGTTTCAAACTAGAGTCTGTTTCGCAAACATTCTGAACTGCTGGAACTACAGTCCATTTGCCTGTAGTGGGATCGCGATAAGAAGTGAAAGGATTTATTTTTAGCGGTTGACTGCAAGGTTTAATCATCTCGATGCACTCCTTTAATTTTGAGAACTTGTGTGCTGCTGTCAGTGGGATTGCTATCTCGGCAGTAGAGGCAGCAGTTTGAAGGTTCAAGGGAGAAGGCAAAAAGCCGAATTGTGTTTCTGAGTTCTTATGCCTTTGATAATTCCTGATTTCCTGTTAACTTTTGCCTTCTACTCGTTAGCGACGATAGCATTACTTTTACCAAATTGCCTTTCTAGAAGCAATACCCCCACCCCCCTTCTGTGGCAGGTTGAGGTGGGAATTTTGAATGCAGCAAGGCGCTATATCCTGGTTGTGGCAAAAGTTTGGGATAATGAAAGTATTCTAGGCTGGCAAAAAATGCGACTGTGTGATCGGAAACAGAGGTCGATCGCGATCGGTATCACAATTAACAGGGAATTGGTTATTGGTTATTGGTTATTGGTTGTTGGTTATTGGTTATTAGTTGTTAGTTATTGGTTATTAGTTATTGGTTATTAGTTGTTAGTTATTGGTTATTAGTTGTTAGTTATTGGTTATTAGTTGTTAGACCTATTGCAAAATAATTTTATGCTATAATCAAGGGTTTGGCTTAAGTGGAGCAGATTGCAGGTTAGATCGGCACTTTACAATTATGAGTTAGCTCTCAGGTCTAAAACTCAAAACCTTTAATTATAACTCGTGATTTTTTTTGCAAGAGGTCTATAGCAATCCTAAATGATTCATGCAGATTTGTAGGGGTAGTGCCCCCGTGCCTACCCCCTATCTATCGGGCTAACCTGGATCTTTAAGAACCCCCTACAAAATCATGCAAATGATTTAGGACTGCTATATTGGTTATTAGTCATTGGTAATGGCGAATTATTGCATCTTTTACCCATCCGTTAAATTCGTTAAATCTGTTAAATTCATCGCGCGACCGTTGCCTTTTTCCTAATAACGTTCGCGAGCCGGGAAGCTGACTAATGACTACCCTTAGACAAGCGAGCCGGGAAGCTGACTAATGACTAATGACTAACAGGGCTATTTCATTCTTTGTAGGGGCAATCCCACGCCAGGTTGCCCCAATTCCTGAAATGCTTGCAAATCATCGATAAGGAGGGTAGGCACGGGGGCACTACCCCTACAAAACCCTGGTTTCCCTGAGAATGAAATAGCCCTGTAATGACTAATGACTAATGACTAATGACTAATAACTAATGACTAATGACTAATAACTAATGACTGATAACGTTCGCGATCGGGGACAGCACTACTGACAACTGACAACTGACAACTGACAACTGTCAACTGTCAACTGTCAACTGACAACTGTCAACTGTCAACTGTCAACTGTCAACTTTGCCCTTTAATTGAACAATAAAAGTAGAGCCAACACCTAACTGACTCTCAAGAGTGATATCGCCGCCCATCATCTGGCAAAACAAGCGGCTAATCGCCAATCCCAAACCAGTGCCTCCGTACTTGCGAGTAGTCGAAGCATCCCCTTGCATAAAAGGTTGAAACAAACCCTGCTGCTGTTGTTCAGACATTCCAATCCCCGTATCAGATACTTGCAAATAAACCCAATCGCTATCGCCTGCTGGCTCGCGAGTGGCGCCCAGCAGCACCGTTCCACCTTCGGTAAACTTGAGGGCATTCGAGAGCAAATTGAACAAAATTTGCCTGACTTTAGTTAAATCTGCATACATTACTCCCAAATTTGGAGAGCAAGAAACTTCTAATTGATTGTGATTTTTTTCAACTAAAGGGTGCAAAGTTTCAACAACTTCTTCTATTAAATTGCCGAGGTCAAATTCTTCTAAGTAAACCTCCATCCGACCGGCTTCTATCTTAGAAAGGTCGAGAATATCGTTAATTAAATTCAGCAAGTGTTTGCCGGCGTTACGAATTTTTTGGGTATCGGGGATGAAGTCATCGAGTCCGCAGTCCAGTGCTTCTTCTTCTAGCATTTCGCTGTAACCGATAATGGCGTTGAGCGGCGTCCGCAGTTCGTGGCTCATATTGGCTAAAAAAGTGCTTTTAGCTCTGGAAGCTGCTTCTGCTTTGTGTAAGGCTTCTTGCAAGGCGATTTCGGCTCTTTTACGATCGGCAATTTCGCTGCGGAGCAGTTGATTGGTGGCGGTGATTTGAGCGGTGCGCTGATCGACGGTCATTTCTAGCTGCGCTTTGGCTTTGGAGAGTGCTTCCTGAGCTCGCTGGCGTTCAAATCCTTCGATCGCCAGCGCGACTAAATTTGCTAAAGAATCGGCGAAGGTACGCTCCTCCAGAGCCCACTCGCGGGGCGCGCCGATATGTTCTATGGAGAGGATGCCCACGATCTGGCCGCCGAGCCTAATTGCTACATTTAAGATCGATGAATTTGGCTTGCTTTTATTCGGTAGCACACCGGAATGTTCGGCGATCGATGATAAGTGACACAAGTTTGTTTCGATCGAGTTTTGAGTGTGTGGCGCCGGTTCTAAACCATTGTCTTCAGCTAGATTTTCGCCCGGCGCGTCGTTTTCTATATCTAAAATTGAAAATTTTAAATCGCTTGCTGATATGCACTGGCGGCTCAAATGATGCTCGTGAGTGCGATCGTACAAGTCGAGACAAACTAATTTGAGGTTGGGGATTTTAAATTGAGAATGATTGACTGACTCGTTATCGTTTCGGGGCGCCGCCTCTGTATCGAGAGATTCTTTTTGGTTGCGGGCGATCGCTCTGTGGGTAAAATTTAGCTGAGGATCGATCGGGTAGCCAGTTCCAAATCTGTCGTGGTTGTAAAGCCAGACGCTGACTTTTTCCACCTCCAAAGTGCGCGCAGCAGCCTCAGTAATTTCGCGAATTCCCACAGTCAGCGCACCGCTGTTGAGAGTCCTCTGCCGCCCTAGCTGCAACAGGGCCAGACTCTGGCGCCGGAGCCGCTTTTCGCTCTCTTGGAGAATGTTTTCTGCTTGCTTGCGCTGAGTGAGATCGTACAAGGCGCACAATGCCGTCGGCTGACTCTTAAACTGGAGGGACTGAACCGAGAGTATTGCCCAGAAAGGGGTTCCGTCTGATTTTTTGCAGTGGAGTTCGTAGTTTTGCAGGTATCCGTCTTGGGCGAGGGCGTCGAGTACCTTTGGGCGATCGGCAGGGTTGACGTAAAAGTCTGGGGTGCGGCAACCGATCAATTCTTCTAGGGGTATGTTTAGCAGAGAAGCCAATTGAGCGTTTGCATAAAGTATTAAGCCGTCCGAGAGACGAGAAACCAATACCGGAACGGGAGTTGCCGAGGCGATCGCCCGAAACTGCTGTTCGCTTTCGCGCACCGCCAACTGAGCTTGAGAGAGCAAGTGAGCTTCCATCGTATCCGAATGTTGGGTGGTAGTCTCCAGCAAGATTTCTAGATCGGACTTTTCACATTTCAAGTTTTCTAGTTCCGCACTCAGTCGTTGAACGTCCAGAAGTAGCTGTTCTCTCGATGGTTCTTCCTGCATAGCAATTGAAAATTGGTAATTTTTAGTCTGTGCTGAAGTTTTTTACAGTTTGGTGCTAACTTATATTTGCATGGTTCTTCAGGCGCCCTCATCCTGGTTGCCCAAGGCGGGATAGGCGAACACCTTTACCTTGTGCGATTTACTATTCCAATTCTAAGTGCAAGGAAGGCATCAGCCGCTGCAAGTTCTTCAGCGATTTTCCCTGCCATGGTATCTGTTTTGAGCCTTGTATGGTAATTTGAATATTTTTTAGCTGGCGCACTTCGATCGCAAATCTTGATATAATGTTAATTCCTGAACTATTTAAAAATTCTAGTTTTCGCAAGTCTAGAGTAATCATATTAGGCGAAGAGTCCGTCACTTCGTTTAGCAGATCGACGATCGGCGCGTATTCTTCCATCTGGCCGATCCGAAACGAGCCGCAGCAGGTAACTGTTTGGGTAGCGCGATCGTACTCAATGCTGTAATCTTTGGTCTGAATATTCATACTTTTGTCACTTGTCGGTTATGAACGGTAAAAGGGCTTTGGCTGCGGGAGCGAGGATGGAGAGTCAGTCGATGTTAGATTTTAAAATTGAAGAATGAGAGATTTACTACTCCACAGATGAATCTGGGAGCAGGAACCTAATTCTAAAATTTGGGGTGGCTGGCGACTCCTGTCGGGGACTTCTATCCGTGTTTGCACGGGGGTCACGCTGGCACGATCCAAGCTGGGCCGTTTGCCTTTGTTTGTCTAACTTGCACTGGATATACTGCCAACTGTATCATTGTCAGAGGGCAGTTAGGAGTGTTTTTTGGGATTAATCTGTTGCGATGCAATTTTAAAAAGATCGTGCAACTGTAGACCAGCTCTAAACCCTGGTAGTCATCAATTATTGCCAATCTCAAATCTTCTATACTCCAATGCGAAAATTGTATAAGTTGTCAAGGTTGACGAAACCTGGTTTTGCTGAAGCGATCGCGATCGATCGATTCTGTTTTTTAGATTGAGTTGCCATTGACAAAATCACCAAAATGTGAGAAATATTTCATACCTGGTACAGCAGTAAGTTGGAGAATATTTAATGGCAATTTCAGAAATTACAGAAAAGCTTTTGGCTGCTAAAAAAGCTAAGGGAATTAGTTTTGCCGAGTTGGAAAAAGTTTTGGGTCGCGACGAAGTTTGGATTGCCGCGGTTATTTACCGTCAAGCTACCGCATCACTCGATGAAGCCGAGAAAATTGTCTCGGCTTTGGGATTGGATGGCGAGACGGCTGCGGTGCTCTGCGAACCTCCGTTAAAAGGTTCTTTGGATGCAGCAGTTCCGGTTGACCCGTTGATTTATCGCTTCTATGAAATTATGCAGGTGTACGGGATGCCGCTCAAAGCAGTGATCCACGAAAAATTCGGTGACGGGATTATGAGCGCGATCGACTTTAGTTTGGATGTCGAGAAAGAAATAGACCCAAAAGGCGATCGAGTGAAAATAATTATGTCGGGAAAATTTTTGGAATACAAAAAATGGTAAGCCAGTACGGCTTTACTTCAAGGGAAAATAAAAACTTCAAAATTTGCTTCCATGAGTCATGACTCATGAGAGATGGATCAAAAGTGTTAACTTAGAAATAGAGAGCGCGAAGCTTGAGCAGGCAAAAAAATCGAGACAAGCCCCTGACTTAACTCGTGTAGAGCCCCAAATTTTAGACGAAGGTTCAACCTCCCAAATTTATCCGTGGAGTAAATCTAAAATCTAAAATCTAAAATCTAAAATCGACTGACTGGCTGGGGTGTCCGCTGGGGAAGCCTTTCTAGGGCAGAGAATCGGTCGATTCCGGCGCAACTGGGCCAGTCTAACAAGCAACCGCAACCGTAAAGTAAGAGGCTAAATATGTCAAAATATGACTCCCATCTCAGATGCTCCTTTTGCGGCAAGTCGCAGGAGTACGTCCGCAAGTTAATAGCTGGGCCCGGCGTGTACATTTGCGATGAATGTGTGGAACTGTGCAATGAAATTTTAGAAGAGGAGTTTTTTGACTCCAGCAAAACAATTGGTCAACAGATTCCCCAGTCAGAGGTGCGAGAGTCTCAGGGACAAGGAACGAAACGCCCGAGTCGATCGAGCAAATCGAAAATTGTTCTAGCTCAAATTCCCAAACCCACAGAAATTAAACAGCATTTAGACAACCACGTCATCGGCCAGCACTCAGCCAAAAAAGTCCTTTCTGTAGCAGTTTACAACCATTACAAGCGCTTGAGCGTAGACCAAGCCAAAGACAGCGGCAAGTCTTCCCCCGACAGCGATGTCGAACTGCAAAAATCCAACATCATGCTAGTCGGGCCCACAGGTTGCGGCAAAACCTTGTTAGCCCAAAGTTTGGCGCAAATGCTCGAAGTCCCGTTTGCGGTAGCCGATGCGACGACGCTGACAGAAGCTGGATATGTCGGCGACGATGTAGAAAATATCTTGCTGCGGCTGTTGCAAATGTCAGATTTTGATGTCGAATCGGCGCAGCGCGGGATTATTTATATTGATGAAATTGACAAGATTGCTCGCAAAAGCGAAAACACTTCGATAACCAGAGATGTATCGGGAGAGGGAGTGCAGCAAGCGCTACTAAAAATGTTGGAAGGAACGGTGGTTAACGTGCCCCCGCAAGGTGGCCGCAAACATCCTTACCAAGATTTTATTCAAGTTGACACGAGCAAGATTCTATTTATTTGTGGCGGTGCTTTTGTCGGTTTAGAAAAAATAGTTGACCAGCGTTTGGGTAAAAAATCTTTGGGCTTTATTCAGCCAACAGAAACTGAAAGCAACTCGACTTTGCCGGCAAAAGATAAGCGGGCGGCTGATATTTTGCAGCAGGTACAGCCGGATGATTTAGTCAAGTTTGGTTTAATTCCTGAGTTTGTGGGGCGGATTCCTGTGGTGACGGTGATTTCGCCGCTGGATGAGGCGGCGTTGATGCAGATTTTGACTGAGCCCCGAAATGCGCTGGTGAAGCAGTATCAGAAGCTGTTGAAGATGGATAGCGTGGAGTTGGAATTTGAGCCGGATGCGCTGCGGGCGATCGCCCAGGAAGCCTACCGACGCAAAACCGGTGCAAGAGCTCTCCGCAGCATTTTGGAGGAGTTAATGCTGGATGTGATGTACGAATTGCCTTCCCGCAAGGATGTGGCTCACTGTACGATTACCAAGGAAATGGTCGAGAAGCGATCGACTGCCGAATTGCTGTGGCATCCCGCATGGCACAAACAGCACGAAACAGCTTAATTTGTAGCTTGTAAGGTGCGCGCGCCGCGCACCTTACAAACTTAGCAATATTTTATGACACTAAAAAAATGTCAGCAAATTTAACTAAAGCCAGTAAAAAATCGAGATTGCCAGTATCCAGTTTGCTGCCGAGAATAGCGATTTACAGTGCTGTTGTGGCTGGCATCATAGCATCATTTTATGACTTCAAACTCAATACATTTTTCATCTCCTCGGAACCGAAATCCTCAGAAGCAAAACAATATATTAATGGCATCAATAAAGGGCAGCAAGCTTACTATGCAGAAAACGGTCAATTTAGCGATTCCATTGCAACATTGGGTGTGGGACTTGAACAACAGACCAAGAACTATAATTACACGATCGTGTCATCAATGGGGCCAGTTCAAACATTACAAAATCAACGCGAACCAGCACAATTTGAAAGCGCGATCGCAATTGCCAAACCTAATGATATGAACGGAAAATCCTACACGGGCGCAGTATTTGCTTTTAAAGAACCGGGTAGCGATATGATAACTATTGCTGCCATTTGCGAGAGCGATAGTATTAACGCAAGTTATGCAGAAACTTGGAGTCCGCCAACTTTTGACGGTAAAAAAATTCACTGCCAGCCAGGAACAACTATGCTGCTTAAATAATTAAGGTAAAACCTTGAAACTATTTTGCACCACTTTTTGACCATCTAAATAAAATTCAAACTTCCAATTTCCTGGTTTGTCATCTTTTTGAAAGTTGTACCAACACCAAGTATTTAATCGATCGCCCGTCGTTTTTAAATAAGATTGACTTTGGGCTGCAAATAGTCCTTGAGGATTTATAACTTTACAATAACCTCGATATTCACCCTCTGGCAATTCAGTAGCACTTACCGCAAAATAGACTTTATTCTTTTGTTTCAAAGACCAAACATCTCTAGTTTTGGTTGATGCTAATTCGTCAGTTAACATCACTTGAGTCTGAGGATTTAACTTTCGTGTGTTGATTATTCGTTTGAGATCGACTGCTGTTTGAGGTTCGGGAGATTTCCAGAATAACGCAATAAAAATAGCAGCAATTGCTGTTAATACTCCGACTGATATCAGTACCATTTTTGAGTTGTTGCGCTGCTGAACTACCTCAAGGGGAATCAAAGCATTGAGGGCAGCATCCGCCGAAGGATAGCGGTGTTTAAAATTCGGTTCCACCATTTTTTGCAGCCAATCAAGAAATTCTGGAGTTAGCTGCGGTAAGCGATGTTTAAAATTAATCCGCCCCGTCTCGTCCATCAAGCTGCCAACTTCGGTAGAATTGATCCCGATCGACAAGCAAATTAGCGTCGCGCCGAGACTGTATAAATCGGATGCGACTGTTAGCTGGCGGTTGAACATTTGCTCGGGCGGCATAAAGCCCAAAGTGCCTTTAACAACGCTGCTAGCTGCCACTTCTCCCCCACCAATTCTAGCAAATCCGAAATCGACAAGGCTGACATTCATCCTGTCATCAACCAAGATATTTTCCGGCTTCAAATCTCTGTGGATAACGGGTGGTACCCGATTTTGCAGGTATTTGAGTATTTCTAACACAGAAATAGCAATTTGCTTGGTTTGTTGCGGTGTTTGCTGGCGCGAAGTAGCGAGGGAATTGGCATCTTTGTATTCCTGAACCATGCAGAAACCCGACGCAGTTTGGAAGGAATCTAAATAGCGAGGAATGCTGGGATGATCCAGTTCCCGCAAAATTTTAATTTCTTGTTCGCAAGCTTGATATTGAGTCCAATTAGCGCCTGTTTGGGCAAATTGAAATTGTTTGAGGGCGACGGAACGTTTGGTATTAATTTCGGTGGCGAGGTAGGTAACGCGGCCACCTGCGCGGTTGTGTCCGAGTTCACGAGTTACTTGATAGCCGTAGTTGGAAAAGTCTGGGAAAGAATTCATAGGTAATTTATAAGGTTCGTAGTAAGGACTTCAGTCCTGAGTTTGTAGTAAAGACTTCAGTCCTTGAGGACTAAAGTCCTTAGTAGAAAAAAGTTTTTACGGTTTAATTAAATTTGGTTGAGATTTGCGATACTTGGCAATAATCCTTTTTGGTTTAAAAACAATCAGGTCAATTAAGGGAATTGCAGTGACGGCTAAAGATGCCATTGTCGTTCCTCCTACAGCTATCATTTCCATTGGTTCCACCCATTCTAATTGAGTACACAATTTAAAAAAAAGTGGAAATGCTGCTCCCAAGCTAGTACAAAATCCCGCAGTAAGAAAGGCTATTTTGGCAGCATCTAATTTAAGGGCTTTTCTGGTTATCTGCTCGGAAACAAGATTGTTAGCAATCGGATTGACTATCGCGTAAGCCAAAGCGGATATCAACATCACAAATGCCATCGGCAGAATAACCAGCAACAATGACGGCCACGTCAAACAACACAATGAAAGGAATAAAAACAGCGAAACTACTACAACTCTAACACTCATTATATTGCCGACTAAAGCTCCAAGTAGAATTAATGATATAGGAACAACCACTATAACAAGAAACCGATAAATTATATTACTATTAAAGGTTGAATAATCAGTAGATATTAAAGCAATTATCAAGGACAACATAGCTGCCATTGCCCCTACAAACAATGCTCCGAACCAATTAGAATGGTATTTGTTTAACTTTGCCACGATTGTGATTTCAGAAACTGAAAACCCAAATAATACACTCACAAAAGTGGCAATAACAATATAATTTTCGGTTGCTTTGTCGTCAAAAAAATTGGGGCTAGAAATCTGGTGTAGCATAAAACCTGACAAAATAAAACTGCATATAAAAGCCAGCCTGCCTAATGACACAGCATTAGTTTTTTGCGGTACTGGTAGGGCAGATGTGGTGACTTGCAACTCTATTGTATGAGTTTCTGGCTCGGAATTGGCGCGCAGAATAATTTGGCGTTTGTAAGTTTTAATTGCCAGCAATTTGCTCGTATCTACCGTAATTTGACATTCTAATTCATTGCTATCAAATGACGGCGGTTCAAAGGAGATCCAAGAGTGGTCGTAGGGCGTGTGTGGCGGATCGTTTGGATGTGGCGCAACTTCCCACCTGCCACAAAGTATTGTATCGGGAATTGGGTTGCTAATGGCGATTTTTTGCGTTACGATTTCTCCATATTCTGTAGCGGTTAATTCGAGCCGATCGCGCTCAAGCCTCACTTTCGGCAAACTGCTGGCATCAAGAGACCTCAAAGCCGTCAAAGCATCAGCCGCCGACTTGTACCTATCTTGAATTCTGGGCGCTACCATTGTTTCCAGCCAGTTCATCCAACCCTGCTGCAACGGCGGTACTAAATGCCGAAAATGAATGCTATAATTATCGTCGATCAAGTTGCCGACATCCCCAGATTTTGTACCGGTCAACAAGCAAATCAGCGTCGCGCCCAAGCCGTAAAGGTCGGATGCTTCTGTTAATTGCCGGTTGAACATTTGCTCTGGCGGCATGAATCCCATTGTGCCTTTGACTACGCTGCTAGCCGCGATGTTTCCACCTCCTAAGCGGGCAAAACCGAAGTCTACTAGGTAAACATTTAACTCGTCGTCGATTAACAAGTTTTCCGGTTTGATGTCGCGGTGAATTACGGGCGGTTTTTGGGATTGCAGGTAAGCTAAAATTTCTAAAGTGGCGATCGCAATTTGTTTAATATCCGGCGGCGAGAAATTACGGGCGATCGCACTTTCGGCATTTTTGTATTCCTGCACCATGCAAAATCCGCTGTCAGTCCCGAAAGCATCGAGATAGCGGGGAATTCCAGGGAAATCCAAACTTTCCAGCACTTTGATTTCCTGTTCGTAAGCTTCGTATTCTGTCCAACTAGCACCTAATTGGGCGAATTGAAATTGCTTAATCACAACGGAGTTTGTTGTGTTAATTTTTGTGGCGAGATAGGTGACGCGGCCGCCCAAACTGTTGTATCCGAGTTCGCGGGTTACTTGATAGTCGTGTGTGGAAAAGTCGGGAAAAGCGTTCATAAGGTTTGTAGTGAGGACTTCAGTCCGCAGAAATATCAGAGGACTAAAGTCCTTGCTACGAACCGGGTTAATTTATGTGGGTAGATATTAAAAATCGCTGTTACCAACATAACTTTTTTGGGAAAGGGCGGCAAGTGTGATAGGATTTGAATTCGCGATCGGTTCTAGCGGGGAGCAGCCGCTAGAGGAAACGGGGAAAGTTCGGTGCAAGTCCGGCGCTGTCCCGCAACTGTAACGAGGTTTGTACAAGGACTTAAGTCCTTTACCTCTCAAGTCAGAATGCCCGCCGATATCTAACTCACTTTTGAACGCATCTACGAGGTATGGATGATGAATGGAACTAACACGGTTGTACGCACAAAACACAGTCTTTTGGTTTGCACTGCTTGCGCTAGTGTTTGGAAAGATGGCAAGCGCCAAGGTAAAAGTGGCGGTCAACAATTCATGGAAGATTTATCTAAACTCGCTCAAGACTGGGAATTTTCCGAGCAGTTTGATATTCGGGAAGTTGAGTGCATGAGTGCTTGCAGTCACTCTTGTGCGGTCTCTTTTGCTGCTGCTGGAAAGTATACTTATCTGTTTGGTGATTTGCCTCCAAATGAACCGGAAAGTGTCGAGGCTGTGCTTGAATGCGCTGGTCAATACTATGCGAAACCGGATGGTTTATTGCCTTGGTCTGAGCGTCCTCAAGCTCTGAAAAAAGGTGTTTTAGCTAAGATTCCACCGCTGGGAAATTAGAGATAAAAGTTCAATACCGTTTACTTAAGACTGTTCTGGGGGTAAAACCCTATGAAAAATAGATACGGAGATTGCTTAGTTCCTCGCAATGACAATCTTAAGTAAACTGTATTCAGATATAGCATTTCTAAAAAAGATTGAGGTATGATTGGCAGCTTGTATAACCACTAGACTAAGAGGGCTAAAGCCCAACAACGTACCTTATAAGAGGGCTAAAGCCCAACAACGTACCTTATAAGAGGGCTAAAGCCCAACAACGTACCTTATAAGAGGGCTGAAGCCCAACAACGTACCTTATCTTTCTGATAAGCGCTATATCTTTCATAAAGCTGGTGTTAAATTGGCTAATTTTACGGAACAATCCGCTGTTGAAATTCAAATACATTAGGACTTTTTGGATCGTAAGTAGCGCGCAACCAATGCACGTTGGGAGAACCAAAAGTTTCAACTCTAGTAAAGTTTTGCAATCTCGGGAGTTGAGTGTCATCGTCAAAACGGGGTAAAGGTTTATCGATGCGGAAATAGTGAGTATCGCCGTGTACGAATACGACTTGTCCTGGAAAATTGCGCGTTTCTGCTTCCAGAGTTGCGATAAAATCGTTGTACCCGCTTCTTCTTTTGTTTGCCGGATCGAGTTCAAATCCTGGATTTGCCTGGGCAATTAATATGATTCCTTTGCTGTTGCTGCGTTTGGCTGAGGTAAAAGATTCTTTAATCCAGGCTAAATTAGCGAAATTGCGATCGACATATTCTTTATCTTGTTCGGGCGTGCGGCCAAAATTGTTGTTGCTTCCGGGCATATTAATTGCCAAAAACACAATTCCATGATATGTCCAGCGGACATTTTCGCGATATTTAGCAAACTGCGGGTTTTCGCTTTGACGGGTGAGGGTTAAGGTGCGCTTTCCCAAACTTTGAGTACCTTTGCTGAAGATTTCCCGCAGTTTAGCGAGCCTTTCTACTGGATCGTAACTGCCGTTATTTGAACGGTGACAGTCAGTCCAATCATTATCGCCATAGGTGAGAATAAACGGTATCTCAAATTTTTCAAATAACTGCTTGGTTTTAATAAAAACTGCATCGTCGCAGACAGTGTAACCGTTTTTGATGTCGCCGTCGTGGACGACAAATGTTGCGGGCGATCGATTGATATCGGCAATCAAATTTGGAAATTTTGCTTCTTGTTCTGCACTGTAAGGCAAATCGCCAATTAAGGCAAATTCAAAAGGTCGATCGCCTGAATCTTGAGCATAAGTTAAAATACCAAAACTCGCGATCGAAACAAAAACAATAAAGGCAATAATTAAATATTTTTTATTCATTTTTGGATAGTAACTAATTTTTTCATGATATCATAGGTGCCGATAAATTCCTATGATATAGTTATGAATTTTCGTCGGTTGCTTTCGCTAATTGCCGTGGTTTCGATCGCAAGCTGCGACATCCAAACGCCAAAAACCAACACGCAGCGTACAGAAAGCCGTAGCTTGCGGGGCGGGACGCCATCGCCAATTGCAACACCTGCACCGGCTAAACCCAAGTCTGAGATTAAAGAAGCGCAACTAATTGCTGTCGGCGATATCATGATGCACATTACCCAAACAATCTCGGGCTACGATGCAAAAAAGCAAACATACAATTTTGACAGCTTCTTCGCACCAGTTAAAAGTATCCTGTCAAAAGGCGATTGGGTAACGGGAAACCTGGAAACACCTTTAGCGGGCGAAGATGCGGGCGGATATACGGGATATCCGCTATTTAACGCACCGACTCAATTACTGGATGCTGCGAAAAAAGCTGGATTTAATATCTTGACAACGGCGAACAATCATGCTTTGGATCGGGGAGAAATAGGGGTAATGAGGACGATCGCAAATTTGGGCGATCGCAAATTTGCGTCAACAGGGACAGCCAAATCGAAAGCAGCGGGCGATACGATTTTGATCGTCACCAAAAATAACATATCGCTAGCCATGCTAGCCTACAGTTACGGCACAAACGGCATCCCCATACCCAAAGGCAAAGATTACCTAGTTTCGCTAATCGACGAAAAACAGATAATCAAAGACATCGCCAAAGCCCGAAAAAAAGGAGCAGATGCGATCGCAATTTCGCTGCATTTTGGCGACGAATATCAGCGACAGCCAAACCCCCAACAAAAGCAATTAGTTGAAAACCTCTTAAAAGCTGGTGCAGATATCATTCTCGGCAGCCATCCCCACGTCGTCCAGCCTTACAAAATCTTTAAATTCAAAGGAAAGAATGGGAAAACCAGAAAGGCCGTAGCAATTTATTCAATGGGAAACTTCATCTCGGGGCAGACCCAAGATTATACAGATTTAGGCGTAATTGTGCAAATTAATATTCGCAAGATATTTCCCGAAAAAACCACAGAAATTACCAATATCAAAACAATTCCTACTTGGGTACACCGCTATACCCTGAACAATAAATCTAAGTATCGCGTTTTGCCGTTAGAAACAACTATCACCCAGAAAAAAGATCCGCTGCTAGCAACTTCGCAGTATCCAGTTTTAAAAGCATATCTACAAGAAATGAACAATCATCTTAACTCATTAAACAGCACTCCGAAAAAATCCCTAAAATAGGTTCGTAGTGAGGACTTTAGTCCTTCTTCATGCTAAATTTAAGCATTAGTTCTTCCAATCAACTTCTCCCTCTTCCTTCGCGTCCTTTGCGCCTTCGCGGTTCGTTTCAACTCAACTGCTGAATCAGCCAATCAATCGCCCCAGCCACATCAGCAACCCGCTCAACATTGGGAATCGGAGTCCGTTGCACCATTACAACAGGAATACCCAACTCCCTAGCCGCGATAATTTTTGGATATGTCGCAGCGCCACCGCTATTTTTGCTAACAATTGTATTAATTTGATATTCCAAGAGCAATTGCCGCTCGTCCGCCAATGAAAAAGGCCCCCTTGCTAATAATAACTCACCATCAGGAACAAGAGTATTTGGTGCCGGAGGATCGATCGCCCGCATCAAACACCAAACACCCTCCAAACCCGCAAACTGGGTTAATTCCTGCCTCCCAATGGTGAGAAACACCCGCCGAGAATGCCCTGACAAAGCTTTTGCAGCCTCCGAGTGGCTGGCGACTTCAATCCAGCGATCGCCCTCCACGGCCTCCCACGCAGGGCGCACCAGCATCAAATGAGGCACGTGACACTCAGTCGCAGCCACCGCAGCATTGGCTGAAATCTGCGCTGCAAACGGATGAGTCGCATCGATTAAAAAGTCGATCGGGCTACAACGCAAAAACTCAGCCAGCCCAACGGCCCCACCAAACCCCCCAATCCGCACCGTACCCGTTTTTGGGGTCAAAGGCTGTTTCGTCCGCCCTGCTAGCGAAGATATCACCTCGATATCAGCAATTTGAGAAGCTCTGGCAGCTAATTCAACAGCATCACCCGTTCCGCCCAAAATTAATAAGCGTTTTTTCATAAAATTAGTCCTAACATATCGAACCAACAGCCAGAATTTTGGTTAATAATATCTTTAAGTAAAGTTTCAACTGCCACCAAAGATGATTCGCTCACTTTTCACATTTTTTACAGTATTAATTGTAACCGGGTTAGTTTGGTTGGGAAATATCACGCCCGCCGCCGCACAAGTACAAGCAACAGAGCTCACCCCTCAGCAGCAGGAATTAGGAGAACTTGTTCAGAAAGCTTTTGCAGCTACAAACGAAGGCAAATTTCCCGCCGCAGAAACTTTGTGGACAGAAATTATTGACAAATTTCCCTCACAAGCAGCCGCTTGGAGCAACCGAGGCAATTCGAGAGTCAGCCAAAACAAACTACAATTAGCAATTGCTGACTACGAAAAGGCGATCGAACTAGCTCCCAACGCCCCCGATCCCTACCTAAATCGCGGCACAGCTTTAGAAGGTTTAGGAAAATGGGAAGAAGCCATCGCAGACTACAACCACGTGCTAGAATTAGATCCCAAAGATCCAGCCGCCTACAACAACCGAGGTAACGCCGAAGCAGGTTTAGGCAAATGGGAAATAGCCATTAAAGACTACAACAAAGCCTTTGAATTAGCACCAGAATACGCCTTTGCTCGTGCCAATCACGCCCTCGCGCTTTATCAAAACGGGGAAACCAAAGAAGCAATTCGCAATATGAAAAATATTGTCCGCAGATATCCCCAATTTGCTGACATGAGAGCAGCCCTCAGTGCCTGTCTTTGGGAGGCTGGACAGCGCGGCGAAGCTGAGAGCAATTGGGTAGCAGCAGTCGGCCTCGATTCCCGCTACAAAGACCTCGATTGGGTGGCAAAAACCCGCCGCTGGCCGCCAGTTGTAGTTAGCGCCTTAGACAAATTCTTGAACTTGAAATAAGATTATACGGCGGTTCATTAGACGGCGGTTGATTATACGGCGGTTGAAACCGCGTCTACACAAACCAAACCCGCCGACGCGGGTTGAAGATTATACGGCGGTTGAAACCGCGTCTACATAAACCAAACCCGCCTCCGCAGGTTGAAGATCAAACGGCGGTTGAAACCGCGTCTACACAAACCAAACCCGCCTCCGCAGGTTGAAGATCAAACGGCGGTTGAAACCGCGTCTACACAAACCAAACCCGCCGACGCGGGTTGAAGATCAAACGGCGGTTGAAACCGCGTCTACACAAACCAAACCCGCCGACGCGGGTTGAAGATAAAACGGTTAAAATTATGTTATTTTCTTGAGTCCGCGGAGGCGGACATCGTTTGTGTAGACGCGGTTTCAACCGCCGTCTGAGCGGACATCGTTTGTGTAGACGCGGTTTCAACCGCCGTCTTTCTTAAGTCTGCGGAGGCAGACATTGTTTGTGTAGACGCGGTTTCAACCGCCGTATAATTCTCCAATGTACCGACGCGGTTTCAACCGCCGTATAATTCTCCAATTCGTGCAGCATTCAACTCCTCGATATTCCTAAAAATCGCCGCAGCACCAGCAGTTTTCAGCGCCGCAGCATAGGCTTCACAGCGAACAGAATCATCCAAAATATGAGGCGGCAAAATTCCTGCGCCCAGCCAAACCCGATTCGGTTGTAATTCCCGCGCCTTCACCACTGTGTAAATATCGGCAACCGTATCTCCGGCGTAAATTACGGGCAAATAGCTTTCTAAACCGTGCAGATTTTCCAACTGTTCAATAGTCGCGAAAAGTCCCGTCGGATCTGGTTTTCCCGGTGCATCTTCCATCGCGACTAACACGGGAGAATTTAAGCCGAGTTTCCCTTGCAAAACATAAGCTGCTTCATCGCGCATTGCGCCACTAAAAAATCCCCAAGCAACGCCTCCAATTGTTAAATTTTCCAGGTAAGCTGGATTTAACAGCAGCGGTTCGTCACAAATGTAACCAGTCCAATTTTGATCGTCATTCCCGCGATAGCGACTTTGGAAAAAAGCGACTAATTCGTCATATTTGAAATCGAGTTGATTTCGCGATCGCCCAATTCCCTCAAAATAACGGCAAACTAACTCCAAAGACGCCTGCCAGTCATTATTCCACACACCCTCAGACTTCAGAGAGTCAATATCGATCGAACTCGGGCGAAAAGCACCAGCCGTGAAATGTTCTACCGCATCTGCGATCGCCCGCCGATAGGAACCGGACACATCCCGCACCACACCATCAATGTCAAAAACTAAAATAAATCTGCTCATAACTTAATTATCCCTATAGCTGGGGGGAGTTTTGCACAAATTTTATTGGTTTCGGGCCCCTAAACAGCGGGAAACCCAGCCCTCCGACAAAACTTTTAATCGCCAATGACCCATTATTGAACAGAATGTGCTACGCTTAGCGATTGTAGAAATTTTTAATAAGTTCGATCGGAACCCTGGAGGTTTGCTTGTCCAAGTTCATCTTAAAAGTTCTCTGGCTAGAAGAGAATGTTGCCCTCGCCGTTGACCAAGTTGTCGGTAAAGGAACTAGCCCGCTGACATCTTACTTTTTCTGGCCGCGCAAGGATGCGTGGGAAGAACTCAAAAACGAACTCGAAGCCAAACACTGGATTGCTGACAACGATCGCGTCGAAATCCTCAACCAAGCTACAGAAGTTATCAACTACTGGCAAGAAGAAGGCAGACGGCGCCCGATGACTGAAGCTCAGTCAAGGTTCCCCGAAGTGACTTTTACTGGCAGCAACTAAGCCTAGCTTTCAGTTGCTACCCAGATAAATTGCCTGTGATGGCTGAGTAGCAAAGAAATGGAGTAAATCGGAGTTTCCGGTTTACCCCAGGCATAAAAGCCCTGCTACCCCAGAATAAGATCCTTGGGATCTACGCTACCTGAGGTCAAAACCCCAATAGGATTCGCTAGTTCTAAGCGGTTTGGTAAATAGAACATTGCCTAGTTTCTGAGGGTGAAACACTATTTCCAGTGACAAGTCTCAGGAGCATTTTCAAAGCAAACATCACCCGAAAGGTGAAGCAGAAATGCAACCAACGAAACAACAGAACTGGGTATTTCAAATCAACGGAGACAAGCAACCGTTAGATATGATTCACCCCGGCAGATGCCGAGAATTACAGAATCGTGGGAAGCTTGCCAGTTTTCGCAGATTTCCTTATGTCGCAATCCAGCAACAAACTATCGAAAGTATCAAAACAAAGGAATACATCCTCAAGATTGACCCAGGTAGTCAGTGGACGGGGTTTGCCATTCAATGTGGTAATGATATCTTGTTTCGAGCAGAACTAAATCATCGAGGAGAAGCAATCAAGTTAGATTTAGTTAAACGGGCAGGGTTTAGACGTGGAAGACGTTCGCGCAATTTACGCTATCGCAAGAAACGCTTGAATCGTGCCAAGCCAGAGGGATGGCTAGCTCCATCAATCCGACACAGAGTGCTAACAGTTGAAACTTGGATTAAACGCTTTATGCGGTATTGTCCAATTGCCTGGATCGAAATTGAACAAGTTCGGTTTGATACGCAAAAGTTAGCTAATCCAGAAATAGATGGAGTTGAATACCAACAAGGTGAATTACAAGGATACGAAGTGCGTGAATACTTGTTGCAAAAGTGGGGTAGAAAATGCGCTTACTGTGGCACAGAAAACGTACCGCTAGAAGTTGAGCATATTCAACCTACGTCGAAAGGGGGGAGTAGCCGCGTAGGAAATCTAACTCTAGCTTGTCATGTCTGTAATGTCAAAAAAGGTAACTTGGACGTTCGCGATTTCTTGGCAAAATCACCTGACATTTTGAATCAAGTTTTAGAGAATTCCACAAAACCGTTAAAAGATGCGGCTGCGGTCAATTCAACCAGATACGCAATCGTGAAAATGGCTAAATCTATTTGCCAGAACGTGAAATGCTCCTCAGGTGCAAGAACGAAAATGAACCGAGCGCGTCAAGGTATTGAAAAAACTCACAGCCTTGATGCTGCTTGTGTTGGCGAGTCTGGGGCAAGCATTCAAGTTAGAACCGATCGACCTCTATTGATTACCTGCAAAGGTCATGGCAGTCGCCAATCCATTCGAGTTAATGCTTCGGGATTTCCGGCAGTGAAAAACGCTAAAACTGTTTTTACTCACATTGCAGCAGGTGATGTAGTCAGGTTTACTATCGACAAAAACCGGAAAAAAGTCAAAGCTGGAACTTATACGGCAAGAGTCAAGACACCGACTCCAAAAGGGTTTGAGGTTTTGATCGATGGCGCAAGAATAAGTCTCTCAACCATGAGCAATGTAGTTTTCGTACATAGGAGTGACGGCTATGGCTATGAGCTTTAATCTGCTCGCATTGACTCGGAATTACTCCAATAAAGCGATTTCTAGCGATCGGACAGGAAAACGAGAGAGGGGGAGAAGGCGAGAGGATTTGCTTTTTCCACCTCGTCCTGAAAAATACAATTTAAATGCGCTACAGCCGATCGATATCTTAAATATCATCTCCGAAAAACAAGTTTGTAGTGAGGACTTTAGTCCGCAGAAATTGATGCGGACTAAAGTCCTCACTACAAACCGCATTTTTTCAATGTAATCTGGTTCTTTAACAATCTGAAATTGTACAGTCAGCTATCAACAAACTTCCCTCAAACCTATTCCCAAAGCGTATCTACTTACATCTAAAATCCTTTGTATCTATGGTTTGTATCAAAGTCTCGATCCCCCTAAATCCCCCTTAAAAAAAACCACTTTGACACTCACTCTTGTCCCCCCCTTAATAAGGGGGGTTAGGGGGGATCGAAGGCCTAAGCGTCAAACAGAAGACTACTACATCTAACGCGCTTGTTGACACCAATAGCCTCTTCCGAATTCCGAATTCGATCAAAATTCCATCCGTTACATCCGTTAAATCCCGTACATTGCTCGTTGCCGAACCTTCTTCCTCGAACTTATGGGCGCCGAAAGCACGATCGACCAAACCGAACAAATGCCGCTGGTAGTCAATCCCGACATTCTCCAGCAAGCCATCCTCTACAAAATTAACACTCGCGTCACCGCACGCGGAGAATTAGTTTTCCCCTGCGTACCGGGAATGGCAGACCACTATCTCAAGTCAATCGAAAAGCTATTTAGCACCCTCGACAGACCACTTCCAGAAGACCGTAAAGAGGAACTCAGAAAGCTTTTAGCTACTAAATTAGAACAGGGCTACCGCACTTCAACAGCATCGATGATGATTCTGCAATACGAATCTGTGCAGCCGCCACAAACCGGTTTAGCTTGCAAAGTAATTGTAACTACTTCAACAGTAGGAGAACAATATAAAAGCTGGGTTGACACTAGAGAACCGCCTCTATTTGGTTCCCATCCCGATGCAAAATTGATGGCAACGGCTGCTAAATTGGGAAATCCCGATCGCATCCGCATCTTAGACGTGGGGGCCGGTACCGGGCGCAATACCTTACCGCTGGCGAGATTGGGCTATTCTGTAGATGCGATCGAGCTAACCCCAGCTTTTGCAGAACAATTGCAAACAGCCGCCACCGCCGAAAACCTTCCCGTCACAGTAACAGAAGGCGACGTACTCGATCCCTTAATGCGGATGAAACCAGCCCGCTACCAGTTGGCAGTGGCAGCCGAAGTCATCTCACATTTTCGAGACATCGATCAAGTACGGCTTTTCCTTGCCAAAATGTGCGATTTCCTCTGTCCCGGAGGCGTGTTGCTCTTCAGCACATTCTTAACCGTCGGCGACTACCAGCCAGACGCCCTCGTGCGACAAGTTGCACAACTTTCATGGTCTACTTTATTCACGCCCCAAGAGCTCGCCGCCGCCATGGAAGGCTTACCCTTAGTCCAAATATCCGACGAATTGGTGTGGGAATACGAACGCCACCACCTGCCAAAAGAAGCCTGGCCGCCAACGCCTTGGTTCCCGAGTTGGGCCACAGGTAGAGATGTCTTCCCGATGGCAAATGGACGGCCGCCCATGGAATTGCGCTGGATTTTGTGCCGTCGCAGCTAATACCATTTTCGATCTGAGGTACGTAGTTGCGCTTCAGCGCTCTTTATAATCTTAGGAAAGAGCGAAGACAGCACAACTTCGATCTGAGGTACGTTGTTGCGCTTCAGCGCTCTTTATAATCTCAGGAAAGAGCGCTAAACCGCAACTACGTACCTTTTTTTTAATGGTGTTTCTGCAAAACCTAGATCCACCCGGAGCGCTGAAGCGCAACTACGTACCTAAGAGCGCTGAAGCGCAACTACGTACCTTCGGAGCGCTGAAGCGCAACTACGTACCTTGATTGTTCGGTCTGGGACTGATTTATAAGCTATCCCAGCAATCAGAACCTTGAGATAGCCTGATACTTCCATCAAGTCTTTTTATTTTCACAGCATAATTCCGATTTGTTGTCAAATATTACGGAGCTGCTACACAATAATTTACAAATATATATATTAAAATGTAAACATAGCGAAGTAAAATCGCCCCTGGGTGAGAAACCCGGTTGCTGATTAGATCCTATCTTGGCAAACCTGTGATTGCTTGCGATAAATTGGGTCGATCTGGCGTTGAAATTACGTAAAATTCGATACGCCATCTAAAATCGGTGCAACTATACTTAACAATGAATCAACAAAACCTATTCCTCCAGATAGACGACACTTTAGGGGAAGAGGATTAAACCATAGATTAGCTCGCTAATTGGCGAAGCTCCTGAGACACAAATATGCTTTTAACACGTCCACTACAAGCGTTTGGAGCAATCTTCGGGCACAAACCTTTCACAAAAAGATCGATCGAGCAAAAAACCAGTAAAAATTATTTAGAGGGGAATAGTTATCCCGCTCCAAACCAACAACTTGACTGGTATATCATCCAACTGGAAACGCTGATGAGTAACGCAAAATCTAACTGCACGGATAGAGAGATTGCCGCTTGGCTGCGGGGATTGCTGACAATTGCTTGGGCTGACGGCAACTTTGACGAAAATGAGCAAAAAATGATTGCTAGCCTGACTCAGGATGAACTAAATCCGGTATCTTTTGAGACCGGTTTTGAACCGATTACCGCAGAGGAACTAGCTGCTGTATTAGGGACAGGCACCGCCAACGGGGAGAATTTTTTGAGAACAGCAGTCATGGTAGCCTTAGCAGACGGTACCTACTCTCTGAGTGAAGACGAGGTACTTTACAAGTTTTGCACAGCTTTGGGTCATAACGTGGAGGCGATCGAATCTCTGCGACACACGATCGAAGATAGCAGCACGCAGCCGCAGGAATCAAGCAGCCAAACAGCCGTTGATTATGCAGCAACACCTCTTTCTGCGCGGCCTCAACCTCAGCAGAAAAATGTCCTGACACCCGTGAAAGACTGGCTTGACGGCTGGGAAGTTCACGATCCGAGAGTGGCACGTTTTGTCTGCAAAATGATTCCACCGCAGTGTCCGTTTGAACGAGATGTCGTATTATTCGGCCGCAAAATTGTCCACATTCCGGCGATGTGCAAACTTAACCCGCTGTACGAACAATTGGTGGGGATGCGCTTTCGAGCTCTCTGCTATTTGGCAGATGATTGTAAGGAAGATATATCGTCATATTGTTAAGAGTCATTAGTCATTGGGCATTGGGCATTGGGCATTGGGCATTGGGCATTGGGCAAACAGGGCATTGGCCAAACAGGGCATTGGCCAAACAGGGCATTGGGAAGAAGGCTCGCGCAGGGCATTGGGCATTCTTGTCAAATGTTCGATTAATGACTGTAAGTTATTAACTAATGACTACTAATTAGTCCAGTACGATTTGCACTGCGCGCCAAAAGATAAACATTGTACTTGGATCTGGTATCATAACTAATGACTGCTGACTAATGACTAATGACTAATGACTAATGACTAATGACTATTGACCAATGATTATTGATTAAATTATGCAATTTATCGATCGCGCAGATGTTCAAGTCGCAGCCGGCAAAGGCGGCGATGGGATGGTAGCTTTTCGCAGAGAAAAGTATATACCGGCGGGGGGGCCAAGTGGTGGCACCGGCGGGCGGGGCGGTTCTGTGTTTATGGTGGCGGTGGAAAGCCTGCAAACGTTGCTGGATTTCCAGTACAACCGGATTTTTAAAGGCGAAAACGGGAAGAAGGGCGCGCCGAAGAATATGACTGGTGCTTCAGGAGCCGATCGCACGATCGAGGTTCCCTGCGGTACAGTAGTTTACGATGCGGAAACTCAGGCAATTTTAGCAGATTTGGTGACGCCCGGACAGACTTTTTGTGTTGCCAAAGGTGGTAAAGGCGGTTTAGGAAATAAGTGTTTTCTGACAAATTCTAACCGCGCTCCAGATTATGCGCTACCGGGAAAAGAAGGAGAACATAAGTTTTTGCGCTTGGAATTGAAGCTGTTAGCTGAAGTGGGAATTATTGGCTTGCCGAATGCTGGCAAATCGACGCTAATTTCTGCTTTGTCGGCGGCGCGTCCGAAGATTGCAGATTATCCGTTTACAACTTTAGTTCCGAACTTGGGCGTAGTCAAAAAACCGACTGGCGACGGTACTGTTTTTGCTGATATTCCGGGATTAATTGCCGGAGCTCACGAGGGCGCGGGTTTGGGTTATGAGTTTTTGCGGCACATTGAACGGACTCGGTTGTTGCTGCATTTAGTCGATATTACTTCTGAAGATCCGATCGCCGATTACATCACAATTCAGGAAGAATTGAAAGCTTACGGGCGAGGTTTGGGCGATCGACCGCAGATTTTGGCTTTTAATAAGGTAGATGCGATCGATCTTGAGGATGAGGAAATTGGAAATGCGATCGCGCGATTGCAGGAAATCAGCGGTGCTCCGGTGTTGATGATTTCGGCTGTGAGTCGAGTTGGGTTGGATGAGTTGATGCACCAAGTTTGGCTGAAACTCGATGAGATGAATGAGAGTGAAGCGGAGGCGCTGTTAGCAGTCGGAGTTTTGTAGTCTGATATTTGATTTTTGAGCATTTACCCGAACCGGTAAGTGTTTTTTTTAAGGCGTCAATTTTTTCGGCTGTATTGCTTGCACAGTATGGGTTTGAGGTGCTCAGCCGAAAAAAGATTCCTGTTTAGGTGGTGACTCGGGCGATCGGGTTTCAAAGTTTTGGGTGACTCATCTCAAATCCGGCAATAAGCTATTGGGGATCTAAATTAGATTTTTTGGGCGGGCGATACGCCCAACCCCTACTCCCCACAGGACTTTTCTTAAACTCGACTATACAATTTAAATACACTTCAGCTTATCGGAATTATCAGGCTGAACGGAAATTTAGATAATATCAATTCTGCTCTTCATCCTCCTGTATTCATCTCTCTTATCTCTCTCTGTGTTCTCTGCGTACTCTGTGGTTAAATCATCCTGTATTCATCTAGAAACCATCGGCAAAAATCAAACCTTGTCTCGAAATTTATCGAGGCCGTTGAGGAGCAATTCTAGCCCGAAGTCGAAATCATGAATACCGTCATAACGACCCTCTATGACGTAATGTGTCAGCCTGTTGAGATAAGGAAACTCGTCAGCGGGGATGAGTGAAAGTCCGGTTTGGGCCGCTTCGGAATACTCCGCCGCCTCGAAGGGAAAGTTCAACTCCTGAAGTGTGAATCCATAGATATGACTGTCGATCGCATTCCAAACGCGATCGGCCATCTCCAGCGAAAAGCCCGCCTCGCATAGACAGCCCAGCGTCCCATCCACATAGCGCAACATTGCCGGCCCCACATTAGCCCGCGAGACGATCGCCATTGTCGCCCAGGGATGACGCACCAGCACCTCATGGGCAGAATTCGCCCGCCGCCGCATGGCAATTTTCCAGTCAACACCCAGACTCGGCACCTCAATCTCGCCGGCAACAATATCGACGATGCCATTGATGATGTCATCCTTGTTGGCTACGTGGTTGTACAGCGACATCGCCTGAACGCCCAAATCCTGAGCCAGCTTCCGCATCGAGAGGGACTCAATGCCACCCTCGTCAGCCATGCGAATCGCCGCGCGCAGCACCCGTTCCCGGCTTAAAGGGACTTGGGGCGCGGTATTTGAGTCGATCGTCTTAGCCATTTAATTCTTCTCAAATCGATTCTTGAACTATATCTTGACAAACTTACGCCGTAAGTTAGACTTACAGTATAAGTCTAAAGGAGTGACACCATGAAAGCGATCGTTCAAACGAAGTATGGTTCGCCGGATGTCTTGAGTCTGATGGAGGTCGATCGGCCTGCGGTAAAAGACAATGGTGTCCTGGTGCGAGTCCATGCGAGTTCTGTGAATGCAGGGGACTGGCATCTGATGCGCGGAACGCCCTTCATCGCTCGTCTCGCCTTCGGACTCCGCAAACCTAAATTCAAGACACTGGGGATGGATGTTGCTGGACAGGTGGAGGCGGTGGGTCAGAATGTGACGCAGTTTCGACCTGGGGATGAGGTTTTCGGTGACATCTCTGAGTGTGGGTTTGGAGCTTTTGCGGAATATGTCTGTGTGCCGCAAGACGCATTGGTAATCAAACCTGCAAATATCAGCTTTGAACAAGCCGCAGCGGTTCCGGCGGCGGCACTGACGGCACTTCACGCGTTATGCAAATCCGGTCAGATTCAGGCAGGACAACGAGTTTTAATTAATGGTGCGTCGGGTGGTGTCGGGTCTTTTGCTGTGCAGATTGCGAAGGCTTTTGGGGCTGAGGTGACGGCGGTTTGTAGCACGAAAAAAGTGGATATGGTGCGATCGATCGGTGCAGATCGTATCATTGATTACACCCAAACGGATGTGACGAAAACTGGACAAACCTATGATTTGATTTTGGATGCGGCGGCTTATCGATCGGTCTTTAATTATCTGCCAATTTTGACACCCACGGGAACCTACGTCCTCATCGGTGGTTCAACAACGCGACTGTTTCAGGTGATGTTGTTTCTTGGGCCGTTGATTTCGCTCATGAGTCGCCGCAAGGTGAAATGTCTTGTCCTGACTCCCACTCAAGCAGATTTGGTCATTTTGAGAGATTTGCTGGAAGCCGGCAAAATTGTTCCGTGGATCGATCGACGTTACCATCTGAGCGAAGTCCCCGCAGCAATTCGTCACCTCGAACAGCGGCAGGTGGTGGGGAAAGTCGCCATTAGTGTTGCGCCCGTGGGACTCTAATATTTAGAGTTAGCTGATTTTGCTTTTGGGTGAGGTTAGCCAATTAAAACTACTTGCTAGATTTTGAACAATCATGAGAAAACCGCAAACAGTAAAATCTCTGGAAAAATTAGGACGTATCCAACTTTCAAAGAGTTTTTTTATGCGTGAGTTTCTGTATTCTGAAATTTCACAAATTGAAAATATTCCCAATATCCCAGACGATCCAGATTTAGCAATTGAAGCCGGAAGAAATCTGTGCGAAAAAGTGCTTGAGCCAATTCAAGATGCACTCGGTCGAATCAGCGTCCGTTCCGCTTTCCGTGCTAGTGCTGTCAATAAAATAGGTGCGGAAAATCAAAATCAATATAGTTGCGCCAGTAATGAAGCAAATTATGCCGGACACATCTGGGATGTCAAAGATAAGGATGGATATATGGGTGCAACTGCCTGTGTTGTTGTGACTTCTTTTATTCCTTATTACGAGCAGACAGGAGATTGGACAGCATTAGCTTGGTGGATTCACGATCGTATTGATGCGTACTCAGCAATGGAATTTTACCCAAACTACGCAGCTTTCAACATTACTTGGTCTGAGAATCCAGAGCGTAAAAAAGTGATTTACAGCTATGTACAAAATCCACATACTGGCAAGAGTGGGTATTTAACAAAGACTGGGATGGAAAACTTTTCAGGGTCACATGAGCAGTTTTATCAAGAGTATATTCGGCAGTTGTACCCAGCTAGTTAACCAGGGCTTGTAACAGAATGGAGATTTATGCTATTAGTTATAATACAGTCGTGTTTTATGGAAGACTTAAATAGCTAACAGGTACAAAGTCTGAATGTTAAAATATGTCCCACTTCATTAAGAGAAGATTTTTGAACCACAGAGGACGCAGAGGGCGCAGAGGGAAGAGTGTTATGAGGGTTTTGGATTTCGTGAAAAACCGCTGATTCCTCCTCTCTCTGTGTCCTCTGCGCTCTCTGTGGTAAAATCCTCTTAATATCTATTTCACTTCTTTATAACCCTACAAAGCTACTATTTGAAACTACTTGCTAAATAGCTAAACATAAATAGTAAACTCCTGAGATAATTGGGAAGCAGTTAACCAGGCCAACAGCATGAGTATTGACCAATTAAACACCGACTATGGCATTGCCGGCCACCTCACCTTCGCCGCCGGAAACGGTGGTTTTCCGATGATTCACATCGACAACGGCCAAGCCAAAGCCTTGATATCTGTGTATTCCGGCCAAGTGCTCTCCTTCCAACCAGCCACCGAAACCGCAGATTTGATGTTCCTCAGCGACAAAGCCTACTACGCCGAAGGGAAAGCCATCAAAGGCGGTGTACCCATCTGTTGGCCTTGGTTTGGCCCAGATCCCGAAGGCTTGGGCCGCCCAGCCCACGGGTTTGTGCGGAATCGCCTCTGGAATGTGGTGTCAACCAGCACTACTTCAGAGGGCGCAACTCAAGTGATTTTGGGGCTTAAGGATACTGAGGAAACGAGGGCGATGTGGCCTCAAGCTTTTGAATTGGCGATCGCCATTACGATCGGCACCACCCTCACAGTAGAATTAATCACCCGCAATCTCGGCGACAAAGCATTTCCCCTCACCCAAGCCTTCCACACCTATTTTCTAGTCGGAGACATCAACCGCGTGCAGGTGTTGGGTTTAGAAAACAGCCAATATCTTGATAAAGTTGACGGTGGAGTGGAAAAAACTCAAGTAGGTGCAGTCGTAGCTGTCGGTGAGGTCGATCGAATTTATCTCGATGTCACCAACGAATTCGTCATAGACGATGCCGCCCTCAACCGTCGGATTCGGATTAAATCATCTGGCAGTAAATCCGCCGTAGTATGGAATCCCTGGGTGACAATTTCTAAAAACATGGCCGACCTTGATGATGCAGATTATCAGCGTTTAATCTGCGTGGAAACGACCAATGCGGCGACGGATATTGTGGAAGTCCCCGCGCATGGTGAGTTTAGTTTGCAGGCAGTTTATAGCGTTGAACGCGACTAAAGAATGAGAGTTTAATGTCAGCGGTGACGGGGCTATAATTCCCAGTAATCTGTATTGCCACATTAAAAAAGGTACGTTGTTGGGCTTTAGCCCTGAATCTGGGGCTAAAGCCCAACAACGTACCTAAAAAATCCTTCGGTTTCAACCGCCGTATTATCTTCTTCATTCTTCCTTCTACTTACCATCAATCATTATGCAAAACTACAACTGGACAAAACTGCAAAATGGATCGGACATTCGCGGTATCGCCCTCGAAGGGGTGCCAGGGGAAACAGTCAACCTCACGCCGGAAATTGCGACAATTTTAGGTCAATCCTTTGTCAGTTGGCTGGTACAGAAAGTCAATAAACCAGCCGAAAAGTTGATAATTGCGATCGGGCGTGACAGTCGCCTATCCGGGCCAACTTTAATGCAAGCAGTCATGGACGGCATCGCCTCAGTTGGTTCTACAGTATATGATTTTGAAATGGCATCAACTCCCGCCATGTTTATGAGTACAATCACCCCAGGTTTTGAGTGCGACGGCGCGATTATGCTGACTGCTAGCCATTTACCTTTTAATCGCAACGGCTTAAAGTTTTTCACTGCTAAGGGTGGATTACAAAAAAAAGATATTACCGATATCTTAGCATTTGCCGAAACCAATGAGTTTGAAAAAGCCACCGTTCCCGGTACTATTACCAAGCATGATTTTATCTCTGTTTATGGCAACCAATTCGTCGAAAAGATTAGGGAATCAGTCAATCATCCCGATAATTTTGAGCAGCCGCTGACAGGCTTGAAAATTGTTGTGGATGCGGGGAATGGTGCGGGCGGATTTTATGTGGATAAAGTCTTAAAGCCTTTAGGTGCAGACACGACGGGCAGTCAATTTTTAGAACCGGATGGTACATTCCCGAATCACGTGCCGAATCCCGAAGATAAACAGGCAATGCAGTCAATTTGTCAAGCGGTAATTGCCAATCAAGCTGATTTTGGGATTATTTTTGATACGGATGTCGATCGCAGTGCGGCTGTGGATCAATTTGGCAAGGAACTGAATCGCAATCGGTTAATCGCGTTGATTTCGGCGATCGTCCTACAAGAGCACCCAGGCTCGACTGTCGTTACGGATTCTATCACATCCGATGGTTTAACGCAATTCATCGAACAGGATTTGAAAGGAATTCACCATCGCTTTAAACGCGGCTACAAAAATGTGATTGACGAGTCGATTCGCCTCAATGCAGCGGGACAGGAATCATGGCTAGCCATTGAAACTTCTGGACATGGCGCTTTGAAGGAAAATTACTTTTTGGATGATGGCGCTTATTTGGTTAGCAAACTATTGATTGAATTGGCTAAATCCCAATTAGCTAATCAATCTTTGCCGGATTTGATTGCGAATTTACAAGAGCCTGAAGAAAGTGCAGAGTTTCGGATTAAAATTGGTGTGGATGATTTCAAAGCCCACGGAACTAGCGTCATTGAGCAACTGCAAGAATTTGTCTCAACCCAAGCCGACTGGGGAATTGTACCCAATAATTACGAAGGTTTGCGAGTTTCCTGCACGTCAGCTAGCGAATCGGGCTGGTTTCTGCTACGCTTGTCACTGCACGATCCGGTGATGCCTTTGAATGTTGAGTCGAATGTTAAGGGTGGTGTTGCTCAAATAGTCGATCGCCTTTTAGCTTTTTTCCAAACAACAGAATCCCTTGATTTGTCGGCACTATCGAGCTAAGTTGCAGCAACCTGGCTGCTAAAGGTTTTTTTAGGTACGTTGTTGCGCTTGGGCGCTCTTGTTGTCTATATGAAAGAGCGCTGAAGCGCAACTACGTACCTTAGCAAAGGAGGGATTTTATTATGTGGCTTTTAATCATTCAATGTTCTGCGGAAAGCTGGACTGTCAATTCCAAAGCTTTCAAAGTCATTGCTGACAAATATCCGGCTACGCCTCTTTCTTCCAAAAAGATGAAAGGCGACGGTCAACGCATCATGGAATATAAACTTGAGAATGTCAATGATGTAGAGGATTTTATGGATGAATGCTTGACTTTAGAGGGTTTTACTGCTAATTTTGAATCTCTGTAAATCTCAAATCAAAAAAGGTACGTAGTTGCGCTTCAGCGCTCTTCCTTATCTCAGGATAAAAAACCGAAAAATCAAAAAGGTACGTAGTTGCGCTTCAGCGCTCTTCCTTATCTCAGGAACAAAGAGCGATGAATCGCAACAACATACCTAAAATCAAAAAGGTACGTTGTTGCGCTTCAGCGCTCTTTCATATATCAGGAGTAAAGAGCGATGAATCGCAACAACGTACCTAAAATCAAAAAAGGTACGTTGTTGCGCTTCAGCGCTCTTCCTTATCTCAGGATAAAAAACCGAAAAATCAAAAAGGTACGTAGTTGCGCTTCAGCGCTCTTCCTTATCTCAGGAACAAAGAGCGCTAAAGCGCAACTACATACCTAGAAGAGTCCTAATGTTAAAATCGGTTGGAGCTACGAATGCGTCCGTTGTAATTGACTGTGATTCTGCCATGTTGGGAAACAGTCACAACTGTCTCAACTGTATAGACAGATGAACCGGGTTTGTAACCTTGAAAAGTAAATGTCCAAGTACCGTCACCATTTTCAACAAAAGGCGATTCGGCTGAAATGCCGTGCATCGATGCTTCGGCTCGATATTGGCCTAAACCGCCGTTAGCATTCTCTGCTGCTTGACGGGCTAAGTTTTTTGCTCGATTCAGTTCGATATTATTGGAAGTAATTGTAATATCCGTGAATTCAGTTTGAGAAGAGCGAAGAGGATTGCTGAAGGCGGGGGAGACTCCCACGGCTAAGGTTGAGAGCGCTAGCAAACAAGCAAGTCGGGTGGTTAGTTTCATAATACAAACTCATTTATAGTTTGTAAACTTTACGCGACTTGCGGTAACATAACCGGAAGAGTTAAAAATTGTCTCAATAGTCTCGAAGTTACAGGTTTTTATGTTTGTTAGTGAGGACTTCAGTCCTCGGATTTGGATGCGGACTGAAGTCCTCACTACGAACCTATTTGGATGCGGACTGAAGTCCTCACTACGAACCTGATTTGGATGCGGACTGAAGTCCTCACTACGAACCTGATTTGGATGCGGACTGAAGTCCTCACTACGAACCTATTTTAGGTTGAATGAATTAATTTTTGATTTTAACTTTGGAATCGGTGGGTGTTTCCCCGTCGTTCAAATAGCGGTAACTCATCTTAGAAATATCCCGAATCAATGTTTGAGCTGGTTTCTCGGTTTCCTGCGGATGCTTTACCATCACTGCTAGTAAATAACGCTTGCCGTTTGGCAAATCCACCATCCCCGCATCGGCTAGCATTGTATTGATGTTGCCAGTTTTGTGAGCAATCACTGCTCCTTCGCCCAAGCCTCTGGGTAGCAAAGTATCGTTTTTGGTTTGGCGCATGATTTGCAAAATGCGATCGCGCGATTTGACCGAAACCAAATTTCCGCGATCGACTTGAGCTATAATATTTATCAAATCCTTCGGGCTGCTAGTATTCGTTCCCTCCAAATCTGGCAACTTATTTCGCAGCACCGTCGCCCTCAATCCCCAGTTGGCAAATTGCTGATTTAAAACTTCCGCACCTCCCAGCAACTCAACGAGCATATTTGTCGCTGTATTGTCGCTGACAACAATCATCTTTTTCGCAACTTCCAAGGCCGAATATTTTTCACCCGGTGCGTCGTCTTGCATATCGCCAGAGCCGCCGACAATGTGTTCCGGTTTCATCGTCAGCACTTGATCTAACTGGATTTTGCCCTCATCTACTGCTTGGAAAAAAGCTACTAAAATTGGCACTTTTATCGTGCTCGCTGAAGCAAAAGGAGCATCGCCGTTAAAATTTAGGTAGCTTCCTGTATCTAAATCAACTAGAAATATTCCCGCTGTCAAAGTGGCATTTTCTGTTGCTATCACCTGAACTTGTGTTTTCAAAGCTGCCATTTCTTGATTCAATTGCAATGCTTCTGGGGTGGCGGTGGCGGCAACTGCGCTATCGGCTGGCTTTGTCTGACCTGCGGGGGTTTCCTGTGTCACTACGCCCGATCGACTCACAGCATTCACCACTGACAGCAGCGTACCGCAAATCACCGCCATCCCAACTCCCAAAATCAGCAACCGAGTAGCATATACCAACGGCGGCACGTTCCCAGTTGCAGAGCGTTTGCCCGGTCTCTGATTCGCTTGCGGGCGCGGTTTCGGCACGGGGGCTTTTTTGACCTTGGGGGCTGTTACCGGGTCTGGAATGCTCTCTGGTGGGGCGCTGGCTCGACTTTTACGGGGTGGGGGGGGAGTTGTCGTTTCGGGTTCGCTGGTGGGATTGCTGGGGGGAGTGCCCACAGGGGAATTCGGTTCGGGAAACTCGAACATATCGACAGCAGCGAGGCCTTTTTTGCGAGGTTGGCGACTCTTCGCCTCCCCAATTTTAGTGGTTTTGGTGGTTCTGGGTTTTCTGGGATTAATTGCTGATTGGGGATTGGACAAAAAGTCCTGCGCGCTCAATTCTTCGGAGGTAGGTGCGGGAGAATTGGCTCTACTTCTCTTGCTGCGGCTTGGTTGTGGTGAGAAAGTCGCAGTTTCTGATGGGGGAATTTCGGAATTGCTATTTGGCGGTTGGGGAGGGCGGCGACGGCTGGATTTGCCAGACTCGCTTGAAGCGCCGGATTGAGGCGGCTGCGGGCCGGAGTTGGCAGAGGCTATCGAGGACATCACTGATAATATCGATCGTTTGGGAAACCGCTCTGCCACGTCTTACTCCTTCTGCACTGTAAATTTCAAGTTTAAGATTTTTTAGCTTAACAGATACATTTAACCCGGCAAATCCAGGACTAAGCCTGATACTACCGTGTATGGCAAGACAGAAAAAGCTGCAAGCTCTCCTGTCAAGGAGGTATCTCTCAAAGCTTTCAACAAGATATTGAAAGCGCCATTTGAATTTCTGTCCACACTTTGAACGGGTTTTTGATGTGTATTCTTCCGTTATGCCTACTACAAAACTGCCATATTTAACAGCAGCTTGATGCTTCAACATTTGCTGGAAATGATAATGACTCTAAGTGACCATGGTCTTAGCTGTTTTAGTCGCTAAAGCATTTTTTTTCTCAGTCTACACTACCAGCTTTTACCTAATTATTCAAGAAGTTTCTAGAAAATCATTTACTTTGTATCAACAGCCAATCACTTTTAGATTCTAGATTTTAGATTTACCGGAAATCTGGCTCGGAAGTGCGCGTTTGAGATTGCGATCGCACTTTAATGCTAAACATACCCAAAAATCCCGAAATTTACACAAAAATCTTAGCTTGGCAATCTGAAAATCTCAAATTGCTACTACTCTGACTTAATGTCGCCCGGATTTTCCGGCAACGCCCCATCCAGAGTATCAGAAACTGGCGATCGCGGATAACTTTTCAATCCCCATTCTGTTTGGCGGAGCACGCCCCGCAGCATGGCGACTTCATCCACTGTCGGATAAGCCCTGTTGTACAAACGCCGAAATTTTTCCATCCGACTTGCTGCTGTGTGCGGCTGCAAATAACCAATTTTCAGCAGCAGCCCTTCTAGTTGCTCGTAGTATCCCTCTAACTGTTCCAACGGAACACTGTTGGGGAGAGGGGATGATTGGGAGAGGGAGGGATTGGGAGAGGGGGAGAGGGGGGGAAGGGGAGATTGGGAAAAGATTCGCTCTTCCTTGTTTCTCTCCGTTACATCCGTTACATCCGCTACAAAATCCGTTGCCGAACCTTCTTGCCGGTACAATTCATAGCAGCAAATAGCTACAGCTTGGGCGAGATTTAAGGAAGTGTAAGCATCGCTGCTCTTAATCCGAATCAAGCGCTGGGCGCGGTTTAATTCGGCGTTAGTCAATCCACAATCTTCTCGACCAAAAATTAAGGCGCTGGGGGCTTCTAGCAACCAAGGTAAAGCATCTGCGGGTGATTCTAGCGGCATTGGGTGCGATCGACAATCATCTCCTGTAGTTGCGATCGCCCTGACACATCCTACCAAAGCAGCCGGCAAACTCTCAACTACTGTCGCCGTTTCCAGTATGTCGGCGGCGCGCACAGCCATCAACCGAGCTTCTTCCCCTAAATAATCGCACTGGGGATTTACCAAAATTAATTGGTGCAAACCCATATTTTTCATCACGCGGGCCACAGAGCCCACATTCAACGGCCCTGCGGGTTCGACTAAGACGATTCGGATGTTGGCATTGGGCATGGGGCATTGGGCATGGGGCATTGGGCATTGGGAAGAAGGCAAAACAGGGCATTGGGAAGAAGGCAAAACAGGGCATTGGGCATTGGTAATTGACTATTAGAAAAATCACTAACAAGTAACCATTCCCGATTCCCGATTCCCGATTCCCGATTCCCGATGCCCGATTACCTCACCTAATTGATAAAGGCTATAGTTAATCTAACTACTGTCAAAATTAGCATGGCTAAGCAGCGAGCGAAATCTGATTTACCGACTAAGATGTGTCCGGTGTGCGATCGACCTTTTACCTGGCGCAAAAAATGGGCTGACTGCTGGGATGAAGTCAAATACTGCTCGGATCGCTGTCGCCGCCGCCGCAATAGCACAGAAAATTAAGAATGTCTTGCCATTTGCCAAACTGAGGCTAAGATTGCAAAGGAAAAATTTCACGGTTATAAGTATGGCATCGCAACAGGTGCAACCAAAGCTAGTTATTCACGGCGGTGCCGGTAGTTGTCTGCAAAGCAAGGGCGGAATTGAAGCGGTGCGGAAGTCGCTTTACGATGTTTTGGAGGCAGTGTATCCGCTGCTGAAAAATGGCGCAAGTGCCGTAGATGCAGTAGTGCAGGGCTGTCGGTTGTTGGAAGATGACCCGCGATTTAATGCGGGTACGGGTTCTGTGGTACAGTCGGACGGGCAAATTCGGATGAGTGCTTCGCTGATGGACGGTTTGGCGCAGCGTTTCAGCGGCACGATTAATGTGGCTCGCGTTCAAAATCCGATCGAACTTGCTCAATTTTTGCAGACTTCGGACGATCGCGTACTCTCAGATTACGGTGCGGCAGAATTGCTGCGAGAACTTCAGTTGCCGATTTACGATCCGATGACGGATTTGCGCTTGCACGAGTGGATGCAGGAACGCCAAGGCAATTTTAACAAAGCAATGGCTACTGTGGTGGCGGAACCTGCGGGTGTTGGCACGATCGGAGTTGTAGCTTTGGATACTCAGGGACGCTTAGCTGCTGGAACTTCGACTGGCGGCAAGGGTTTTGAGCGCATCGGGCGCGTTAGCGACTCAGCAATGCCTGCGGGAAATTACGCGACTGGGAATGCGGCGGTTAGCTGTACTGGTATCGGCGAGCACATCATGGATGAGTGTTTGGCGGCGCGAATTGTGATTCGGGTAACGGATGGTTTGAGTTTGAAAGCTGCTTTTGAGCGTTCTTTTGCGGAAGCTGACGATCGCAAACGAGATTTTGGTGCGATCGGGATTGATGCTAATGGTGCGATCGCGATCGGCAAAACTAGCGAGATCATTCTCGGTGCTTTTCACAACGGTACGGAAATGGGCAATACTTTGGAAGCAAACAAGGGAACGTTAGTTTTTGTTGCTTAGAAAAGCCGTTTAATTTTCGGCCTACAAGTTAGGACATTTTTGACAAATTGCTGAAAACCTGTATTGGCGGCGTGGTATCTTAATTTACATCCTCCTCACCGCCAATATCTATGGCTCCACAGAGCAATCTCAATGCGATCGCTCAACCTGCGATCGATCCAAAGGAATTAGAAAAGTTAGTCAAGTTATCTGGGCGCCGTCTGTGGGTAGCTGCTGTACTTGGCTTGACATTTCCCATTTTTGCTTACATTTACACTAAACGAAGACTTGCTGCTTATATTGCCTTTCTACTTAGCGGTTTGATGGGTTTATTGACTTTATTCATAGTTTTTTCTAGACCAATCCCGAATGGCAGCACGCTACCTATTACAGCATTTTATACAGTTTATTTGCTGGTTTCCCTGGGGATTACCCTTGACAACTGCGCCGCAATTTTAAGATCGAGAAAACAAATTAAATTGTTGACAGGAGAAACGCCTTGGAAAACATCTAATAATCAGCAAGTTAAAAACGGACGCTGGCCAGCATGGTTTCCCTATCCAAGTTCCTGGCTGAGAGCTTTAGGTTTAACATTGTGGATAGCTGTTGTGGTGAGAGTTGTCACTTTTTGGATTGCTGTCATCGGCATAACTCTATCCGCAGTTGAGCAAGATATAAACTCATTTTGGCGAGGCTTAGAACTAATCGTACCTGTGTCTGTAGCAATACTATCTTACATTCACCACATTTTATTTTTTGATGAAGCAAAGACCCCGTACACTCGGTGGTTGCCAAGTCCTAGAAGTTTGTGGGAAGGTGTGTATGCCCCAATTGTGGCACTGTTATCTTTGATAATGGTAGTAGTTTTGCTGTTGCCATTTTTCCCAATTGTTCCAAGCTGCAACTACGGAGCAGACTTTGAATTAGCAAGTTGTCTGAGTTCTCATCAAGCAGATGTATCTAATTATCTATCTACTATTGCTGAAGTTTCAGCAGTGATTTGGATAGTTACATCTGCATATCTTTATCAAATAGATTATTTAATTCGGAACAGCTTTTCTCTAAAAACACTGGCAGAATTAATTTTACTGGGATTTGTAGCTTTTTTGGCAGTTTCAGCGAGTTCGCTGCTGTCTAAAAATCCAGAGGCGAGACAAGCGATAAATTTTCCTGAACCGACAAAAGTTGTACCGAGTGCGGTGAATTCTGAACCGACACCATCTTTACCAACTGCACCCATAGCCAAACCATTATCTCCGACTCCTCAAACAGTTAAATCTGACTCTTTTGGGAATGCAGTAAATAAAGCAACAAATGCAGCAAATCTTGCTCAGAATGCTCAAACAGAGACGCAGTGGCAGGCAGTAGTTGCTGAGTGGCAAAATGCGATCGCCCTGATGAAAGCTGTACCGCCGTCGAGTGACAATTATGATGTAGCTCAAAATAGAGTTGTACAGTACCAGGAGAATCTAGCCGCAATTAAGCGCAGAATTAGTCGCCCTTTTCAACAAGGGATTGATGCAGCTCAAAATGCAGCGTTTTTCGCTAAAACAGCTAAATCTAAAGCTGAGTGGGAGTTCGTTGCAACTCACTGGGAGGAAGCGCTGGCATCTATGAAATCTGTGCCGCCGTCAAATTCTAACTATGCTGTAGCTAAAAATAGAGTTATCCAGTATCAGCAAAATTTAAACGCTGCACGTTTAGCAGTTAGCCGCGCTAAATAAAACAATATTCGTAGTGCGTGCATTGTTTACCTTGCTCTGATATTTAATAAGTAATTGATTAAATCCGCAACTGCCAAAGTTTAACTGTACCATTATCGCTACCGCTAACCAGAGTGTCGCCCAACTGCCCGATCGCCACCGCCGACACCGGGCCCGAATGTCCCTCTAAAGCGTGCAACAATTCGCCGCGCAAATTCCAAATCCTAACAGTACCGTCAAAACAGCCCACAGCAAAATATTTCCCGTCGGGGCTAATGGCGGCGGCGGAAGTGATGCGAATTCCGGTTTGCACCGAATGCAATAATTCGCCTGTTTCCAAATTCCACAGGGCGATCGTTTTGTTGGCATGACAGACTAGAATTTGGCTGTCTGGAGTAATTGCTACATAATTTTCGCTACCAAATGTTCGCCGCACTTCTCCCCCCGGTAATTCCCACAAAGTGACGGTAGCGCGACAGAAACCGCTGGTTGCATTCAGCCCGCTGGCTATTAACATTTTGCCGTTGGGACTCAGGGCGATCGCACTTATGTCATCTCCTTGATAGCCTTTCAAAACTTGCAGCAGTTGGCCGCTGTTGAGGTGTTGCAGCTTGACAGTGCCGCAGGTGGTGCCGATCGCCAAAATTTGCCAGTCGGGACTCACAGCCACAGATTCGTGGCGGTGTACGTCTGCTAAACGCTTCATCTGTTCCCCATTTTGCAGGTTCCACAGTTTGACTGTACCCGCGCGCGATCGCGTCAGCAGCGTTTTGCTAGCAGGGCTGAAAGCAACTAGCAACACGGGGGTTGAATGTCCGCAAATAGTCCGCAGCAGCTCCCCGCTGTGCAAACTCCAAACTTTGACTGTACTGTCGTGAGAACCGGTTGCTAGTAATTGTCCGTCGGGACTGATCGCCGCCGAGAGAATGCTGTCTGAATGCTGGAGAGTGGCTTTTAAGACTGCGCTGGATGAGGTTTTCGGTTGTTTTTTATACCCGGCTATTACCAGCCAGTCGATCGCGTCTCTCCAATTTTTGAGCGCATTTCGGGGCCGCTTTGTCAATATTTCTATGTATCGGTACAAAGTTTTGGATAAGTCAACCTCTACACCCTTGATTTGTTTGTTCAGAAGTACCGCCATCTCGGCGGGGCTGTAGCCGCACAGCAAGCCGCACAAGTGCCTTTTTTCCACGGGTGTCAGCCCTCTTCTAGTGTGGGGCGCGAATTCTAGTTTGGCGTTGGCTAAGTCGCTGTAAAGCTTTTCGATGTCCCAGTCGTAAATTGCCCGTACAAACGGTTCTTCGGGTCGATCGAGGTTTGAGGGTATCATTTGTGGCAGTCGCGATCGAGTTCCTAGTCAAATTCCTAACCAAAATCCTAACATTCGCTGTGCGCGATCGGACTGGATTCACCACTAATCTATTTTTAACACAGCAAACAGCCAAAAGAGTTTCGGGTTGAAAATGCGTTTCAATCCTTACCTTTACAGTTTGCAAAACAACTATACATCAAGCGGAGAAATAGAAAATGTCTGGAATTGCGATCGGCTTATTTTTTGCTCTAGGTTTAGTTTTAAGTTTAGTTGGTTCTATCTGGGGATTGGTTCAAGCTTTCCAAGAGGAGGTTGTTTGGGGTGTGCTTTACCTGGTTGTCCCATTTGCTGGATTCGTTTTTTATGCCAAAAAATGGGGTAATCTCAAAATTAGAAAAACTTTTTTAATTCAATGTGCTGGATGGTTAATGATTGTATTGGGAAGCATTACTACAGCAATTTTTGCACCCGCACCCTCACCTAATGTAGATCCGGGTTCTAACGAGCAATCGCCCTCTGCTTTTCCTTCGGATTCCAATACTTCTCCATCACCTAAGCTATCGCCTGCTCCCAAACCCAAACCATCTCCTTAAGTTTCCGCAGCAACCGTTCCGAGCCTAATTCTGTGCTTGTTGCTGCTCAACCATTTGACTTGAAGCAATCGATTTGGAAAACAACTATATATCAAACGGAGAAATAGAAAATGTCTGAAATTGCGATCGCCTTATTTTTTGGTCTGGGTTTTCTTTTAGCTACTGTTGGCTATATCTGGGGATTAGTTCAAGCTTTCCAAGAAGAAGTAGTTTGGGGATTACTTTACTGGTTTATTCCATTTGCTTCCTTAATTTTTTATATTAAAAAATGGAGCAATAAAAAAATCAGAAAAACACTTTTGATTCAACTATCTGCATGGCCAATGTTTTTATTAGGAGGCATTATTACTGTGGTAAGTTATGGCGCAGAGTTTACAAAATTGGCTCAGTCGGGAACCATAACCGTAAACCAAGGATCTAGCGAGCAATCGCCCTCTTCTTTTCCTTCAGATTTCAGCACTTCTTCATCGCCAAGTCAAGAGCAATCTCCTGCTTCCGAGAAATCTCCTAGTTCCGAGTCATCCCCTCAACTTTCGCCAGCACCTATTCCTGAGCCTAGCTTTGGTACCGTTGGCGGTCAACAATATGACTTCAAACAATCGATGAAGCTCGGTTATGCCTACTACGGACAGGGAGATTATCAAACAGCTTTAATCAATTTTAACAGAGCTGTACAAGCGAATCCCGGCGATGCTGAAGCCCTCAAGGCTGTTGTCGATACCAAAAAGGCGATCGCTCAAGCAAAAGCTAAATAATCTACGTCCACATTCACTTAAAATTGATTCAAAATAAAATCATGAAACAGACAGCAGACAAACTAGAATTCGTAGAAATGTTCGCATTTTGGATGGGGCTATTTGTTGGGGGGAGTTTTTTATTAGTCGGCGTATTTGGAGGTTTGTCTTCTGGCAGTTTTTTCCTTTATTTATTTGCTGTCGTTGGTTTGCTGATAGTGATATTTGTAGAAATTGAGACCATTGCATTTGACAAAAATCTCGGTCATATGACTATCAAGCGGCATAAACCACTCATTGGCAAAAAGAAACTGATCAAACACCTGCTTCAAGATATTTCAGGTGTGGAAATACAGGAGATGTCGAGCAGTGAGAGCAATACCTATCGTGTATGTCTGGTGTTGAACTCAGGTAAGCGACGTGTTCCTCTAACTTCTAGCTTCAGCACTGGTGTAGGAAGCAAGCACAAAACAGCCGAAGTCATTGCGACATTCTTGAATATCACCAATTACGGTATTGATGGCTTTCCTACCGAAAACTCTAACGAACTTAAATGGGAGACTATAGAAGAGGAAATTGCCCACTGGAAAACAGCAATTAAAAGTGATGCTAATGATGCTGATGCTCGCATGAAATTGGGATTAGCTTTGATGGTTCAAGATGCAACCAACAATAAAGAACAAGCAATGGGCTATCTCAAAGAGGCCGAGGCTTTGTTCAAAGCTCAAGGCTATGACGAGGAAGCTATGCAGGCTGCTCAACTTTACGGTGTGGCTTATTGGGGAATGATGGGAAAGCGAGGTTCAGATTATCAAGATTGATGCACTTAGACTCAACAAACCGATGTTTCCCCACCCACCAGCAACTCAAGAATCATCTCCGGGTACTCAGCCATCTCCTCGATTTGATGCAGCATCTGTACCCGGTAACAAAGATGAATTCAAAAAATCAATGAAACTTGGCTATGTCTGCTACGCACAGAGAGACTATCAAACGGCTTTAATCAATTTTAACAGAGCTTTGCAGGTGCTTCCGGACGATGCTTGTGCTGTCCAGGCTGTTGACAATACCAAAATGGCGATCGTCGGCCGCCGGACTAAATAATCCGTGGATTATAAATTAGTAATTCACATCATTTTCCAAACAATAATAACAGGGTAAACTTATGAATATTCTCAAACAAACACCAACCCAACTAATAATTCAAACTTCTAGAATCTGGAATGGATTGCTATTGATTTCTCCTTTTGTCGCAATCGGATTCTTGCAGATTATCTTTGCCTGCAATTGGATAGGGGGAGGCATATTTTTGTTATTCTCCCTGTGTTTGTTGGACGGCGCGATATCTGAAATCTATATCTTTGATAAAACTTTGGGAAAAATGACCGTTAAACGACGGGGTTTGTCGCTTAATCATGTTGCCGAACGATCAATTCGCGATATTTGTGCGGTGGAATTAGAGGAAATAGGAGATAGCGAAGGAAATTATAGCTACTATGTTGAGTTATTAATGTTGGGTTGCGATCGCATTTGTTTGAGAAGCAATTCAGTAACAGAACAATGCCAAATGGCCGACTTAATCCGCAGCTATGTCTCGACGAGCTATGATAGCACTGAAGCAATATCTTTGCCAAGCAAGTGCACCGGAGGGATTGTCAAATAATCTGTGCATGATAGAATGGAAACAACACAAAAATAAGCAATTCAAGTTTTTGTGTCATCCAAAGGATGAATTCATGAAAAAACTCAAGGGAACACCATATAATGAACTAAAAATTCAACGTTCTAATATCTGGCTAGATTTATTGTCTAGCTTGCCCTTCATTGTCGTTGGATTATGGGCGATCGCACTAAATGAATACATCGCCTTCAATGACGATCTAAAAAGTTTTGTAACAATTGTCAATTAACTACACTGGAGCTGATGCCTAACATGAAAGTTATTCAAAAAACGGAAGATATTCTAGAGCTTGACGATCGAGAAGAAGGGAGTTTTATGGCGATAATTTTTACCGGGTTTGGTGTCAAATTTTTAGGATTTATTGTATTAATAATGACACTCGGCTTGATTTCCGCTTCTGGAGTGGACAGACTTTCGTGCAAAAAGATCGAGCGAACGATCGCAACTTGCGAAATCAGCACGTCAAGTGTTATGGGATTAGTGAAAGGTGAAATAACTTCGATTGAGGGAGTCCAAAAAGCTAAAGTTGACACAATAAATAGTACCGATAGCGAGGGAAATTCAACTTCTAAGCAGCAGATGTCTCTTGTGACAAAGCAAGAAAATATTAGCCTAGCGAATCGATTTTCTGGGGAGGACGTAGAGTTGTTCAATAAATATATACAAACTGCTGTCGGAGGATTAATAATAGAAAAAGATGATCGGTTATATCATTCTGGTATCTTGCTTTTTTTTATCATGTTTTCTTTTGTTGCTGCTCGTGAAGATATAAATATATTGCGCCGTAAACTGATTAGGCAAAATTACGTTTTCGACAAAAATAAAAATATTTTGACTATTCATAAAAACTGGTTGTGGATGAATCAAGTTGCCGAACGATCGTTGAGTGAAATTGCTGAAGTCGAATTGAAAACAGTTCAAGTAAATAAAACAGAAGATGACAGCCATACTTACTACGAGGTGTGTTTGCTAATCAATGCGGGAGATATCTTATGTTTAAGCAGTAGCTGGAATCCGGGAGAGCAACAAGAAATGGCTGATTTGATTCGCCGCTTCCTCGACGGGCGATCTGAATCAATAATCAACGATTAATGACGATCTAGAAAGTTTTGTAACAATTGTCAATTAATTATACTGGAGCTGATATCTGACATGAAAGTTATTCAAAAAACAAGACATCTTCTAGAACTTAGCAATAGACTCGAATTGAAGAATAATGCGATCGTATTCCTTACCAGCTATTTTTTCACATTTGGACTGCCAACTTTAGGCTTATTTTTGTTAATACCTGTCGGGATCGTCGATGCTGGAGTGGAAAGATTTTCCTGCAAAAAAGTTGAGCGAACGATCGCAACTTGCGAATTAACCACGTCAACTTTTGTGGGGTTAGTGAAAGGCAAATTAACCTCAATCGAGGGAGTTAAAGGATCGAGAGTTGATAAAATAACTGATACAGATATGGAGGAGGTATTTCTCGTAACCAACCAAGGTGATGTTCCGCTACCGAATCAAACTGGTGACGATGTAAGGTTGTTCAACAAATACATACAAACGGCTGTCGGAGAAATAGTAATATAAAAAGATTACGGGTCATCGTTTTCGGGTATTTTGATAGGAGCGGTTGCCATGCTCCCTTTTGTATTAGCTGTTGTAGGAGGAACATACTTTGCACTTCGTTATGAATTCATTCTGGAAAATTACATCTTTGATATAAATACAAGTACATTAACTATCAAAAAAAGGGGAATATGGGTAAATGAAGTTGCAGAAATATCCATCGGCGAAATTTCCAAAGTAGAATTAAAAACAATACCTACCGAAAACGATAACTTATATGAAGTACGTTTGCTAATGAATGAGGGCGATCATCTATCTTTAGGCAAAATTGCGAATCAGAAAGAGCAACAAAAAATGGCTGACTTGATTTGCGGCTATATCGAGAAGCGATCGCACTAAATGAATTCACCTGCGACTTTAAGTACGCGCGGCGTAGCTATCCCTCTGGGCTGAATCGCCCAAATCAATAATTAACGATACTTAGGTAGGCGCCAATAAACTTTACATTCTGTTACATTATAAAGTTTTCTTCATTTTTGTTTGCCATTACTTCCTGTACGATCGCGCTAGAAAGCTAACGTTTGACTCCCAATGAGATAATTAATATATTTTTACGATTCATCTCCTTAGATCGCGGAAAGCTCTCTCAAACGCAGCCGCAGCTTAACTCGCGACAATTGTTGTCGGTCAGAAATTTTAGTGCTAGCCTATTAGCAAGATAAAAAGGGTTATTCCATAGGATCGCTTCCAATAATATATAAGTTAACAATTTGACCTAGCCTGGTCGGGAAGTCGATCTGTAACATCAGTTTTGGAGTTAAAGGGTGAAGTAAATGAAAATAATTAAGCACACGGCAACTGAACTAATAATTCAGACCAAAAGCATATTGGATTTTTGGTTCCCTAGTTGTTTATTAATGACATTTGGACTGATCGGGCTGACTTTTGACTATCATGCAGCAACTTTGATCTGCCAGCGATCGCAGGAAAAACAAGGAAATTGCCAGTTGGTGCGATCGCACTTACTGGGATCGAACATCCAAGAAATTCATCTTGCTGCTTTGCAGGGAGCAAAAGTAGAAAGATTTGGAGCCAAAAGCAGAGTTGTACTTGTGACGAATGTTGGCGATGTTCCTTTGAGTGCTAACTCGACTAACTGGGGGAATAAAGAGGCTGTTGCTTCCGACATCAATTTTTATCTGAAAAATGCAAAATCTCGCTTGCTGCGCTTAAGCCAAGACGATCGCTGGTTGGGATGGACAGGAGGCATATTTTTGCTCGCAGGAGTCGGAGTCATCGCCTTGGGAAATAAAGAAACCTACAGCTTCGATGGAACTTCCAACACCTTGACTGTTAAACGGCGGGGTTTGTTGGCTCGTAAAGTAATTAAACGCTCTCTGTTCGAGATTTATGGGGTGGAAGTCGATCGCACGAGAGATCGGGATCATGATATTTGGTACCAAGTTAGACTGTTAGTTTCTGGAGGAGATCGCATATCCCTTCCCCACACTATGAACCCTTACAAGCAAGTAGAAATCGCCAAAGCGATTAACAACTACCTCCACGCGCGATCGCACGAAAGTATTTGTAGTGAGGATTGCAGTCAGAGTGAAAATTCTGCCGGCTAAAGTCTTCACTACAAACCTAGTTATTTTTGCGGACTAAAGTCCTCACTACAAACCTAGTTTTTTTTGCGGACTAAAGTCCTCACTACAAACCTAGTTCTTTTTGCGGACTAAAGTCCTCACTACAAACCTGTCTTCACTACAAACCTAGTTATTTTTGCGGACTAAAGTCCTCACTACAAACCTAGTTCTTTTTGCGGACTAAAGTCCTCACTACAAACCTAGTTCTTTTTGCGGACTAAAGTCCTCACTACAAACCTAGTTCTTTGTTTCGATCTTTCAACTTCCAACCTGGTTTGACAACTTGGCGGGAACGTGCAATTACTAAACAATCGTCCGGCACATCTTCCGTTACCGCAGAACCTGCGGCTACAGTCACATCTTCCCCCACAGTTATCGGTGCAACTAGCACGCTGTTTGCACCGATTTTAGTGCGATCGCCTATTTGAGTTTTGTGCTTATTTTTGCCGTCGTAATTGGCGGTAATTGTCCCTGCACCGATGTTGACTTTTTCTCCCAAAGTCGCGTCGCCTAAATAAGACAAGTGAGCGACATTAGTTCGATCGCCAATTTGAGTATTTTTCAATTCTACAAAATTGCCGACGCGACAGTTGGCGCCTATTTGTGCGTGTCCCCGCAAGTGTGCGTAGGGCCCAATTCGCGAATTTTCCGACACCGTACTGTCCGAAATTACCGAATAAAGCACAGTCACGTTTTCCTTAATTTGACTGTTTTCAATCAAACTACCGGGCCCGATGCGACTCCCAGAGGCGATCGAAGTTTTACCCCGCAAGTGAGTTTGCGGTTCAATTACCACATCCGGCTGCAACTCTACGGTATCGTCGATCGTGATGCTGTTGGGATCGATCAGCGTCACGCCCGCTTTCATCCACTTATCCTTTACCCGGGCTTGCAAAATATCGGAAGCTGTGGCTAAATGTTTGCGATCGTTAATTCCCAAGATTTCTTGATAATCTTCAACATCCACCGCCATCACGGGAGAGAGAATACTTACCGTATCAGTTAGGTAATATTCTTTTTGGTCATTGTCTGCTTTTAAATCTGGCAAAATTTTCTCTAAATGCGGCCAGTGAAAACAATAAACACCTGCATTGATTCGCTGGTTTTTCTTTTGAGCTGTTGTACAGTCGCGATCTTCGACAATTTGCTGGACAAAGTTTTGACTGTCAGTAAATACTCGCCCGTATCCTTGAGGATTCGGCAAATTAGCTGTCAATATAGTAGCAGAGTTTTTGTGCTGTTGGTGAATTGCCATCAATTGTTTGATAGTTTCTGCCCTCAGCAAAGGTACATCCCCATTTAATACCAGCAAATCTCCTGGAAATCCCTTTAAGTGAGGCAGCAATTGCTGGATGGCGTGACCGGTTCCCAATTGTTCGGTTTGTTCGACAAATTCTAGGGGAGGAAAATCAGGATTTTCCGGTATTTCTTGACTTTCCATCAGCGATTGTTTAACGAGTTCACCTCGATAACCGACTATGACAAGTCGCCGGGAAATTTCAATTTCTTGACAACTTTGGAGGACTCGTTCAACTAGCGATCGACCACCCAATTCGTGGAGAACTTTGGGCAAGTCAGATTTCATGCGCGTGCCGCGTCCAGCAGCTAAAATTGCTATTGCTATCATTGTGCGATCGAGCTATTTGCTATAAAAACTAGAATATTGACTAAATGATGATATCACTCGCTGTCCGTCGATGGCACTGCGATCGCACAATTTTTTAATCTCCAATCTCGAATCCGGGCGTACTGCGTCTTTTTCCAGCCGGATGTCCGTTTGAGGCGCTACGGTTGTGGTATCTGGAGTTGCGCGCCCGATATCAAATTTCTGAGGACTGAAGTCCTCACTACGAACCTGAGTTCGTTTCGTAGTAAGGACTTCAGTCCTTCCCCAAGAGATGGGACGGAGACAGAGAGAAATTATTTGCATCTTTGATCTGGGATTTACCGAGATAGATTATACTGTTCGTTGAATTTCAGTTATGGTGTTTTCAACTCAAAAAAACTATTAGTTCCTTCTTCCGACTTCCTTCTTCCGACTTCCTTCTTCCGACTTCCATCGGACTGAATCCGTTACATCCGTTACATCCGCTACAGAATCCGTTGCCGAACTTCCTTCTTCCTTCTTCCTTCTTCCTTCTTCCTTTCTTTCTGCAATCAGGTGTCCAGCTATGACAGAGCTTAATTTTCAGGAACTTGCCAAGCAGGGAAATCCACAGGCGATCGCATCTTGGCTCAACAGCCAGTTGCCATCTGAAGGGATCGCAGCCTCCGCGAATCTCAACGGCGACTGTTTGGATGTAATTCTGGAGGCAGAGCAACTACCGATAGAAGATACATTAGTTGATTTTGTCCGTGAAAAACTGACGGATTTGCAGCCGAATTCGATTCGCAAAGTGAAGGTTGAGGGGCGAGAAAGCGGTGAGATTGGGGCTGCTTGGAGTCAAGAGTTTAGTTTGGAGAGCAGCATTTTGGAACCACAAAGCTTTGCAGGAGAATCAGTGCCAAATCTTGCTGTTGCTAATATGGACGATCGCACAGAAAGAGAGAGTACAGATATGGATGAGGAGAAATCGCCGGAATTGGCTGCATTTGAGAACCGATTGCGATCGACTTTCATTGTCGTCGGGCTGGTAACGGGTATTTTGGCGATCGCCGTGGTGGCATTTGTCAGTAAGATGTTAAACGAGCCGCCAGCAACTGCTCTGAAGAATCCAGATGAAACTACTGCCAATGTAGCAACTGTACCGGATACCTTTCGAGAAGCCGTTAACAGCGCAGTCAAAGCAGCAGAGTTAGGGCGATCGGCAAAAACGAAGGAAGATTGGACGATCGTTGCCGATCGCTGGCAAGAAGCGGTATCGTTGATGAGAAGAGTACCCGTGTCCAGCGCCAACCACGAACTAGCTCAGACAAAAGTAATCGAGTATCAAAAATATCTGCTTTACGCTCAAGAATCAGCAGTAAATCCACCTCCCCTAGAGCCAACTCCCCCAACAGCCGTAAAACCTAATCCTAAGAAAGCTAATTCCGAAAAAGCAGAACCGGATAAAGCAACTTCTAAGAAAGCCAATTCCGAAAAAGAAAGCTCCGAAAAACCTAATCCTAAGAAAGCTAATTCCGAAAAAGCAGAACCGGATAAAGCAACTCCTTCTCGATAAATTAGGTACGTAGTTGCGCTTAAGCGCTCTTGCTTATATATATAAAAGAGCGCTTTCATCGCAACTACATACCTGAAAATTAGCTTAGATCTTCCAAAAAAGCCGAACCGGAGAACAAAAGGTACGTAGTTGCGCTTCAGCGCTTTTTCTCATGTATCTCAAAGAGCGCTTAAGCGCAACTACATACCTAAGAATTAGCCTAGCTCTAGCGCTATTTCTTATATATCTCAAAGAGCGCTTAAGCGCAACTACATACCTAAGAATTAGCCTAGATATTCTGCGGGTATTTATGAAGTACCGAGAGATGTCCTATCACAAATTTGAATAGTTATGAATGACAACAATTTAATCGTTTCCCCTGAATGGTTGGCCGCCAATACCGAAAATCCGCAAGTGGTAATTGTGGACTGTCGATTTGCTCTCGCCGATCGAAAATTGGGACAAAAACAATATCAAGAAAGTCACATTCCCGGATCTTTCTATTTAGATTTAAACGAAGATCTGGCGAGTGTAGTTGGCACCCACGGCGGCAGACACCCGCTGCCCAATATTGCAGAATTAGCTAAGAAATTCAGCGCTATCGGCATTAATTCATCAGAAACTTTAGTCGTGGCTTATGACGATTCGCGACTGGCATTTGCATCTCGTTTGTGGTGGCTGCTGCGATACATGGGACACAGCAAAGTCGCTTTGTTAGACGGCGGTTTCAGCGCTTGGAAAGCGGCGGGATATCCGGTAACAGATACTTGGACAAAACCTCGCGCGGGTAAATTTGTAGTGCAATTGCAGCCAGATATGGCGGTAGATATCGAGGCTGTAAAAGAGCGAAAAGACTTGCCGGAGACAGTTTTGGTTGATTCGCGAGAAAGTGAGAGATACGAGGGTTTGCGGGAGCCGATCGACCCTATTGCAGGCCACATTCCGGGTGCTGTCAACTACCCTTGGCAAGGAGTGACCGAGGAAACTGGAAAAGTGCGATCGAACTCCGAACAAAAACAGCGGTGGGCGGAATTAGAAAAAGCCGAAGAAATCATCGTTTATTGCGGTTCCGGCGTGACAGCTTGCGTAAATTTACTATCCTTAGAAATCGCCGGAATTCCCGCTGCTAAACTCTATGTCGGTAGCTGGAGTGACTGGTGTTCCTATCAGTTGTAGAGTGCATATCAAAGCACCAATAATATCAAATCCGATTGCATCATCTTCTATTCATCTCTATCTTCTCTATCTTCTCTCTCTGCGCCCTCTGCGCCCTCTGCGGTTAAATAATTCCGATACAACCGGAAACGATAAAAGTTAGTCGTAGGGTGCATCGCTCAAAAATAGTTGCAAGCAGCCAGAGTTTTTCGTAGCGACGCACCCTACCCAATCGTGGATTATAAAGGGGTTTTCTGACCCGGATTTGGTATAAGAAATAAACGGGGTTTTTAACTCGAACTTGGTATTATAGCAAATCCGATTTGACAACCTCCCTTTATCTTCTGACTCTTCTTTCTTCTTTCTTCTTTCTTCGCGTTCTTCGCGTCTTCGCGGTTCAATCATCAAGGGGGATATGTTACCCAGATTTAGTATCATACCCTAAAAATCGAAATAAATATAAGGTAAACCGCCTTCCGGCGCCAACACCCAAACCGCATACAAACAAAGCGGCACTAACACCAATTTCACTGGCCAATTTAACTCCAACTTCAAACCGCGACTCAAAATATAATTCCCCAGCATTGCAGCAGCCACAGCAGCCAACATCCAAGTTAAATGTATTCTTTCCAAGCCCAAAGCTTCCACATAAACTTTATGCGAAAACTGCACATCAGCAGGATGCCCCCACAAATGCGAAATAGCCCATCCCGAATTCTTTAAATCGGGAAGCCGGAAAAATATCCAACTACCAAAAACCATCGCCTGAGTTAACAGCCAACCGATCGCCATTCCGATCGGATTTTCCCACAAAAAGTCGATCCGCAACTTTTTAAAAGTCACATCCGTCACCCGGTGCACCGCCAAAGCCAAACCGTGCAAACCCCCCCACACTATGAATCCCCAAGCTGCACCGTGCCAAATTCCCGCAATTAACATAACGAGAGACAAATTGAAACAAGTGCGCCACAAACCAACGCGCGAACCTCCCAAGGGAAAATACAAATAATTCCGCAGCCAATCCCCCAAAGTCATGTGCCAGCGCCGCCAAAAATCAGCGATGCTCGTACTAAAATAAGGAAAATCAAAATTTGGTGGCAAGTACCAACCCAGCAGCAAAGCAGTACCGCGCGCCATGTCAACGTAGCCGCTAAAATCGAGATAAAGTTGCAGCCCGTAAGCAAAAATCGCCAGCCACAAATCCTCGCTACCAGCGCGCTGCAAGTTGGTAAAACTTAAATCGACATAAATTCCCAAGTTGTCGGCGAAAAGACCTTTTTTGACTGCACCAAAGGCGATCGTCCAAAGGGCCTCAGAAATGCGATCGGGCGTCGGAAATTTCTGGGATTTGAGTTGATATATCAAATTATGATAGCGAGTAATGGGCCCGGAAATCAGTTTCGCAAAAAACAACTTGTAAGCAGCAAAGTGCAGCAGCGAAGTAGCAGCCGGCGCGCCTCGGTACACGTCAATCAAATAAGCAATGCATTCAAAGCAAAAGAAACTCAATCCCAGGGGTGCGATGACGTGAGTTTTTACCCAGTTAGCACCGTCGAGAGCAACAGGCCAATTTAACAAAGTGCCGATCGAATTCAAGAAAAAAGGTACATACTTAAAACCCAGCAGCAGCAAAACATTCAGCCCTATTCCCAGCCACAGTACCAACAAGCGCCGGCGATTCCAAGATTCATTAGCAATCCGCCAATCCAAAGGTTCCCCAATCGCCATCGCCAAGCAGTAATTAAACACAACACCGACTAACAGCAGAGGAATGTACCAAATTTGCAGCGAAGCGTAAAAAATCAGACTTCCCGCCAGCATGACAAACAGCCGCCACCACCGCAGGGGAACCAACCAGTAAGCCGCGAACAAAACTAACAAAAACAGGGCATATTGAAGGGAAATGAAAGTCATGCGATTTTAGATTTTGGATTTGGGATTTTAGATTGCAGAAGTGGGAAGGGCTGATTCTGTATGTGGGTTGGGAGCGCGAGGCTACTGTTTCATTGTTTTTTAAATCGACACTGAAGCTAATACTAACTATTAAAATTTGTTTGCACTAGGCGATCGATGCCAGCGGTGCGCCGCTACTGGAAAAATCGTTTTTTGAGAGATTGTGAATGGCGGCACACCCTACGGTTACTACTGAGAACGCATACATTTTACAGCATAAGGGTTCGTAGTACGGACTTCAGTCCGCTCTGCTGCTGCGGAATGGGAGAGCGCACTACAAACCATGTTTGTTATCCTAATCGATCGATCGCGATATCCACACCTCGAAACTTTACCATCGTTGGCGGTGCACGTCACAGTACAATGGATTTCTGCCCGCAAGTCTTTCACCAAATAGCGAAAAACTCTTTTGCTCCTTCACGATCGCAACTTTTGGTGCGAAATCGCGCGCAGCCGATCGCAAATTCTCGATCGCCCGCCCTGTTTCCTCTGGTTGAGATGCCGAGATTTTCGCAGATACTTCTGACTCTCCAGCATAGGCGATCGGCAAATTCACCAAAAAAGTCGAACCCACCCCGGGCGAACTTTCTATTTCAATACTCCCCCCCAGAAATTCAGCCATTTTTCTACACAGAGACAATCCCAATCCTGTGCCTTTCACCCCCTTCTGCAAGTGATTTTCCACTTGGACAAATTCTTCAAAAATCCGCGTTTGGTCGGCGGTTGGAATTCCAATACCCGTATCAGCCACTGAAAAAGTAACCATTCCCCCCTTTCCCATTTCGGCGGCAACTCTGACTTCTCCCGCTTCGGTAAATTTCAGCGCATTAGAAATCAGATTCCGCAAAATCTGAGAAACTTTTCCCTCATCCGTAGTAAGAGTTGGCACTTCCAAAGGCACTTCAAAAATGAGACTGACGGGCGAGTTTTGCGGTAGCAAGGGGCGCATCATTCCGCGCAGCGCACTGAACAAATCTTCGACTTCAAAATCAGCCACGCGAACCGTTACTTTTCCGGCTTCCACCTTAGCTAAATCTAACGAATCATCAACAAGTTCTGCCAGAGATTCGGCAGATTTGCGAATAAAATTTAATTGCTTATCTTGTTCGGGTGAAAGTTCTCCGTCGATGCGATTTAACAAGATTTCGGAAATACTGAGAATTGTCGTTAGGGGAGTGCGAAACTCGTGGCTCATGTTGGAGAGAAAGCTGGTTTTGAGTTCGCCCTCTCGCTGGAGAGATTCAGCTTTGTCGTTCAATTCGGCATAAAGTGCGACGACTCCGCGATTCCTATCTTCTAATTCTTGATTTAACTGTACGAGTTCTTCTTGACGCTGGCGGAGTTCGTCTAAAGTACGCAGCAATTCTTGATTTTGCTGCTGAATTTCCGCATAGGGATCTTCAGGAATTTGGCGCGCTAGTTTATCAAGTAATTTATTGAGTTCGATCGCACTCAGCGCAGGCATCTGCTTAGAAAACTGCTTGATTAATTGTACAGCCGTCCCGCGATCGCGCGCCGAATCGATTTGCACCTCATCCATCAACCGTTTGGCTGCTGCTAAACCGAGGCCAGCACCAGTTTGCGATCGAAAATTGGGGCCCAAAACCTGAGCTAAATCAGCAATTCCCGGCCCGCTATCAGAAATCCGAGTCCGAAAAACCTGTGGCGATTCCCCTTCCACAAAAAATTCTACCTTACCACCACCTGCATATTTAAAAGCATTGCGAGCAATTTCGGAAACTGCTGTCGCGATGCGGGTTTGTGTTTGGGAATCGAATCCCAACAATGCGCCAATTTGGCGAGCTCTTTGACGTACTTGTACGATGTCTTGTTCAAAGCGGACTTCCGTTGTCAGAATTGGGTAAATCATGCCTTTTTCGCATTGAAGCATTGGGGATTGTCGATCGGGAAATCACTCATGACGATCGTGATTTATAGTTAGCCTACAGTTTCACGCTTGTTAGCAAATATTCTCAAGCTGCTTGTCTTACCAGAAAGAATTGGTTGAAAGCCTCTGGCTTTGAGGGAGAAATTAAAATCAGACTATTCATTACTTCAATTCTCGGACTTAATGGTAGAGGTCGCTCTTAAACTGTCAACTGTCAACTGTCAACTGTCAACTGTTGAACTTGGCTACTACAACTGTCATGTCATCGCGAGTGCGTTTAAAGTCTCGGTAGAGTACGGCTGCAATTAAAGCCGGATGTCTCGCAGCCAAACCCGGGTAGCGGTTTAAATCCCACTGCGCCGCCAAACCATCGGAGTGCATAATTAACAAGGAATGGGACGACCAAGGATAGACAAATTCTGCTACTTTACGCATCATGTGTCCCACAGTGCCGTTGTAGGAAACCATGCTGCGGGCTTGGTTATCTGTGAACACTACACCAGTAATGTTGCCAACTCCGGCAAAACAGATGGTTTTTTGAGTACGATCGATCTGGGCGATCGCAGCAGCCGCTCCTCTGGTATTTTTTAAAGCAGCGTGAGCCTTCTCTAAAATAGCTTTCGGCCCGAGTTTAGCGTTTTCCCCAAAAACTCGCACAGCTTCCTGAGACGCTTCCTCAGCCAAAACCCCGTAGCCAAGCCCATCAGCAACTAAAATCAGATTTTTGTTCAGATGATTTTGCGTCGCCCAGGAATCGCCACAAATTTGCTCTCCTACTTTGGGCAAGCGAACAACCCCAAATTCCAAATAATTGCTGTTTTCCGAAGCTTCCGCGCGATTCTGGGTAGGCGAGAGTCGCATTAACAAAGCAGTCCCGAGTTTCGGTACAGAATGAATATCAAAAAAACTAGAAAGGCGTTGAATCGCGCCGAGTCCGGTTCCCAGAGTTCCCGCAGTCGAAAAACCATCCCGCAAACACTGACCGACATTTGCCATACCCGCCCCCCGGTCTAGGGCTACAATTTGAATGTCATATCCTGCCGCTGTTGGTACGGTTTGCAGCAAAATTTCTCCTTCGCGGGCGTGTTTGACAAGGTTTTTTGCTGCTTCGGCGATCGCAATTGCCACTTTACCGCGATCGGTCTCATTAAATCCAACTTCGGCCGCGAGGGCGACTGCAATTCGTCGCGCTTCTCCGACTTGACTTTCTTCTGTTACGGGTAAGGCTAGGACATTTATCATTATTTGTCTAGTTCTAATCTCAAGCTAGTGCACATTTCAAAAGTAATTAGTTGTTAATTGTTATTTGTTAGTTGTTATTTGTTAGTTGTTACTGACTTCAGAAAACTAATTTCTGAGAATATTTCTAGTTACCCAACCTAAAACTCGGAGAAACCCAGTTTCTTGCCCATCATCAATCGTTTTAAAAACCGTCAACTGTCAACTGTCAACTGTCAACTGTCAACTGTTGAACCCCTCTCCCCCAACTGTCAACTGTCAACTATCAACTGTCAACTGTTGAACCCCTCTCATCTCCAACGGACGATCGCAATTTTAGTTCCCTTACCCACCTTAGAAACAATCTCAAACTCGTGCATCAACCGCTTAGAACCGCTGAGCCCCAAACCCAAACCACGATCGGAAGTATAACCATCAGTCATCGCCAATTCAATGTCTGGAATTCCCGGGCCCTTGTCTTCAAATATCAGCCGCAGCCCTTTGCGAGTACCTAATTGAAGCATTTCTAGAGTTACAGTTCCCCCCTTGCCGTAGTCTACAGTATTGCGGGCGAGTTCGCTGGCTGCGGTAACAATTTTCGTTTGGTCTACCAAGCCGAATCCCATTGCTACAGCCCAGGTTCGCACTTGCTGTCGGACGTGGACTATATCGGAGGACGATCGAATTTCTAGTGTCTCACGTTTTGACATGGCGGCTACTCTAGTTAAAATAGAACTTCTCCAGAAAACATAGAAGTGACACTCCTCACGCGAGTTCCTTGTAATAAATCTTCACAGTATCAAAAACGTATTTACCAGAAAGAATTGGTTGAAAGCCTCTCCTTAAAAGGAGAAATTAAAATCATATCATTTCCGGTTGATTGCTATCACAAAAACTGTTTGTAGTGCGGACTTCAGTCCGCTTTATTCTGCGGACTGAAGTCCGCACTACAAACCTTACTTATACCAATTTAATGGGTCGTTGCACATATCTCGATCCCCCTAAATTCCCCTCCCGGGGGACTTTGAGGAGAAATCTTGTTCCTCCCTTAGTAGGGGCCGTGCCAAGAGTGTCCGCCCTCAAGGCGCCGGGGGGATCGGAATTCTATGCAGCCTCATAAAAAATTGGTATTATTGGTCAATCGAGCAGACATAATATCAGATAATTCATTACTCTAATTGTCTTCCTTCTGGGTAGAGGTTGTTGTCAACTGTCAAGGATTAACTTTCAACTGAAAAACAAACCTATTTTTTAATGCCCTATATCTAAATCACCGGACAATTCATCGATTATTTACACCTCTGAATCAGACAAACCCAAGGATTTCCGCAATAAATTCATCCCCTTCTCAACGCTTAAAGCTGTCCGAACTCCTGTCAAAGAAAGCCCCAATTCAACCAGCGTAATCGCCACCGCCGGCTGCATCCCCACCACAACCGTTTCTGCATCTAAAAATCGCGACATTGTAGCGATATTATTGAGAATGCGACCGATAAAAGAATCTACGATTTCCAGGGAAGAGATTTCTATTAAAACTCCTTTGACTCCAGTTTTTACTATACGGTTTGTCAGGTCGTCTTGCAAAGTCATTGCCAAGCGATCGTGCATATCTACTTGGATTGTGACTAGCAGAAATTCTCCCATTTGCAGGATAGGAATCCGTTCCATAAATTCACCTCTATTTGAGTTTTGAATCAAATATTTTTTTACGCATAAACACAATATAGCGGTTATCAATGTAAGTCACAGAGCAATTACCAATTACAAATTACCAATTACAAATTACCAAATGCCCAATGCCCTGTTTGGCCTTCTTCCCAATGCCCTGTTTGGCCAATGCCCTGTTTGGCCAATTCCCTGTTTGCCCAATTCCCAATGACCTGTTTGCCCAATGCCCTGTTTGGCCAATTCCCATTTTTTTTATCTTTCCTCTTTAATATTTTTAATAGTTAAACCTTGGCGTTGCAAAGCTACTTTAAAAGCATCTGCCAAAGTCGCTTTGGTCAGAATATCCTGCAAATCAACTCCCAAATGAACGATGGTTTGAGCGATTTGCGGGCGAATGCCGCTGATGATGCACTCAGTACCCATCAAACGGGCGGCGGCTACAGTTTTCAATAAATGTTGAGCGACTAAAGTATCAACAGTCGGCACCCCTGTAATATCTAAAATTGCAAATTCTGAGCCTGTTTCCATGATTTCCTGCAACAGAGTTTCCATCACTATTTGAGTGCGGGCGCTGTCAAGAGTTCCAATCATGGGTAAAGCGAGAATACCTTGCCAAAGTTTGACTACAGGTGTTGACAATTCGAGCATTTCTTGCTGCTGGCGTTCGATGACTTCTTCGCGGGCTTTGAGAAAGATTTCTGTCACCCACAGACCGAGCTGGTCTAATAAGCTGGTGGAAAGCCAAAGTTGTTCGACAAGTGCGTCGCGGTTTTGTGTCAATTCGCGACAAAGCCGATCGAACAATGGCTTTTTGAAGCATAAGATAAAACTGGCTATCTCCGATGGGGTAAAGCCCCTCTGAACGCGCGATCGCGAAACTTCGGCCAGCAGCAGCCGCATATTTTCCCACTCTGGTGTCTGGATGTCGCTCAAGTTACCGTGTCCCACAGCTATTTGGAGCAATTGCAGGAACTCTTGACACTCCGATCGCAATTCCTTCGCTCTCATCAAGTCGTCCCGCCGCAGCCCGGTGTTTTGCAGTTCTTTGAGCCAGTCTGCTAGTAACTCAGCTTTGTTTTTTTCGAGGATTTCCGCGATCGTGTGATTGCTTGTGAGTTCCATTAAAATTATCTCCTGCTTAGCAATTTGGATAAAATTGTACGACCGATCGCACTCTTGGTATTTTGGATGGCGTAACTTCTGAGTTTAGCTCACTGTTTGCTGTTTGCGATCGGGGGTTTGAAACCGTAACTTAATTTATGGACAAAGCTACCCATCCTTCACTATTTGGGTAGCTTTGTCCGCAACTCGGGCGATCGCACGAGACTATTGGCCCCTGGTTCAATTTGTTTTTGCCCCCGTGGTATTGGATTACAGATGCGGGCGTCTTGCGTCAGAGGAATCTGCGTTTGCAATCATTATAATTTTTTTACCTGCCATGTTGACGCTCGCAGGAAGTCGTATATAATACAAAGCACAGTACATTTACTCATGTCGAGTCAAATGCAGCTAGTAGAAAAACACGTAATTAACAAACAACATAGATTTTGGCAAGAATGCGATTATTTGGCATTACAGTCTAAACATCTATACAACTGTGCTAACTACGTTCAGCGCCAATACTTTTTTGAAACCAATAAGTATTACAACTCCATCAATATTTATCACCAGACTAAGCATTTAGAAGCTTATAGGTATCTACCAACAAAAGTTAGCAAACAAATTGTTCGGAGAGTTGCTGAGACTTGGAAGGGATGGTTAGCTGCACTTAAAGATTGGTCAAAACACCCTGAAAAATATCTGGGAAAACCGAAAATACCAGGATACAAGCACAAAGAGCATGGTAGGAATGTTGTCATTTACCCGATAGATGCAATATCAAAACCTGCTTTGACAATCGGGAATGTTAAACTGTCTCAGACTAATATTGAGTTGGCTACTCAAGCTAAAAATATAGACCAAGTAAGGATTGTCCCAAAGCTTGACCATTATGTTATTGAAGTTGTTTACACAGTTAATGAGATACCCTTATCCCAGGGGAAATATGTAGCTGGTGTAGACCTGGGTTTAAACAATTTGATGGCTATAACATCCAATCATCCCGGCATCAAGCCGCTGTTGATTAATGGTAAACCCTTGAAAAGTATTAATCAATTATTCAATAAACGGGTAGCCGCATCACAATCAATCGCAGCTAGCAGACAGATAAAATCACTGAACAGTAAGCGAAGCAGAAGAATTGACAACTATCTTCACACTGCGAGTCGTCGTGTAATTGATTGGTGTCAGTTGAACGATATTGGTCAGTTAATTATCGGCAAAAACCCAGGATGGAAACAGTCAATCAATATTGGCAAAAAAAACAATCAAGCATTTACCAATATTCCCCATGCCAAGCTGATTAGTTTATTGACGTATAAAGCACAATTGGCAGGGATTGCTGTGACATTAACTGAGGAAAGTTACACGTCAAAAGCTAGTGCTTTAGATGGTGATAATTTACCGAATTATCACAAAAAGACAGAAACCAAGCCTGTTTTTAGCGGTAAACGCGTTCAGCGTGGATTGTATAGAACCTCAACTGGCAAAACAATCAATGCTGATATCAATGGAAGTCTGAATATAGCGAGAAAAGTAATTCCCGACTTCATGAAGGGAATAGAGGAATTGCCGTTTATTCCTGTAGTTTTAGGACTGTGGACTAAAATTACTAACGTAGATGTCTAACATTGACTACTTTTGGGTAGTTTTGTCCAGGTTTTTACGAGCGGTTAAACGCCTAACTGCAAAATGCGTTTGACGATCGCACTGGTAGAACTCGGAACTTCTATTTCGATCAAGGAAATCTTGCCACCTCCGGCAATAACTGCCGGTGCTTCGGGCAAAGTTTCTAGTTGATAGTCGCCTCCTTTAACGTATATATCAGGCCTCAGGATACTTATCAGTTTAGTAGCTGTAATTTCGGAAAAAATTACTACGCCGTCCACTGGTTTGAGAGCAGCCAGCACTTCGGCTCGCTGAATTTCCGGTACGATCGGGCGGGGTGGCAATCCTGGCTGCTGCGGTTTGATAGCTTGCACGCTAACATCGCTATTCAAGCCCACCACGAGCGATCGCCCCAAAGCTTTTGCCGCCTGCAAATAGCGGACGTGCCCCGCGTGCAGGATATCGAAGCAGCCGTTAGTAAACACCATCGGACGCCACTTTTGAGGATCGGAGGCGATCGATCTTTCAAGTTCTCCCAACGTGTAAACACCCGAAATCATTACAGTCATAACTAAAAAAATGCACGGCGATGAATCATCCTAGCAAAAAATGTGAGATAAGAGCGCGTTTGCCATTGAACGAGCCAGCGATCGAGCTGCCAATAATTAGTAATTGGTAATTAGTAATTGGTAATTAGTAATTGATCGCTCTTAAGGAGGAAGCAACAAACAAGAATGCCCTTCGGCTGCGCTTTCCGGCAAACAGAAGGAAAAAGCGGAAAATAGCTACTCCTGTATCTCTACTCCCACCAAAAAAATCGATACTTGCTTTCCCACAGCCGCCAGCAGCCCCAAATTTGAGACTAAGAGTTCAAACTCCCAGATTCATCTATCGAGTAATAAAAATGTCGATTTTCAAGAGCGCGGTAGGCGATGAGGAATGACTTATTCTGTATGGGTTCGAGAACCAGCCGAAAGTTGCATTGTTTTCGTCAATAGGTATAAATCCTACAAGCGAAAACGGAAAATCTCAAATCGATCGAGTGACTGCCGTGTTGTGCAGTTGGTAATTGGAGGTTCAAAAGATTGGGAAACAATTATTTCTTTCAGATCTCTGTGAGATCAATTACTATAAGACAGGGGATGAAAGTGCCACGCCATCTGGCAAGCGAGAAATATAGCGGTGAAACACACCTAAATCTTACCAAAAATTTGGGTCTAAAGCCCCGTCCTTTTAGGACAGCTTTAATTCTGCCAGAACTGTGTTAGAGTTTTTATATCCGGTTCGGTAACGTAAATGTTAGTATTTGAAGCCAAGCTAGAAGGAAAAAGCGAGCAGTACGAACGGCTAGACGAAGCCATTCGTACTGCTCGCTTCATTCGTAATAGCTGCATCAGATACTGGATGGATACGAAAGGGGTGGGTCGCTACGACTTAAGCGCTTATTGCGTAGTTCTTGCCAAGGAATTTCCTTGGGCCACCAAGCTTAATTCAATGGCTAGGCAGGCTTCCGCAGAAAGAGCTTGGTCATCAATTGCGCGGTTCTTCGACAACTGCAAAAAGGCAAAACCAGGAAAGAAAGGTTTTCCGCGCTTCAAAAAGCACTCGTCGCACGGTTCTGTAGAATACAAGACTTGTGGGTGGAAACTTTATGAAGGCAGAAGAAGCATCAACTTCAGTGATGGCTTCAAAGCAGGTTCTTTCAAGTTATGGGGAAGTCGCGACTTGCACGAATATCAGCTAAATCAAATTAAACGGGTGCGCGTAGTTCGTCGGGCAGACGGCTACTATGTGCAATTTTGTATTGACGCTGAACGCAACGAAAAGCGTGAACCGACCAGGAAAACTATCGGTTTGGATGTAGGGCTAACTCATTTCTACACGGACTCTGACGGTAATACCGTCGAGAACCCGCGTCATCTAAGAAAATCAGAGAAGTCGCTAAAACGACTTAATCGGAGACTCTCCAGAACCAAAAAGGGTTCCAAAAACAGAGATAAGGCGAGAAATCGCTTGAACAAAAAACACCTTAAGGTAAGTAGGCGACGTAAAGACTTTGCTGTGAAATTGGCAAGGTGCGTAGTCCAGTCTAACGACTTGGTAGCCTATGAAGACTTGCAGGTGAAGAACATGGTCAAAAACAAAAAGCTATCCAAGTCGATATCTGATGCGGCTTGGACAACTTTTAGAAATTGGATTGAATATTTTGGCAAAGTGTTTGGGGTAAGCTGTTCGACATTCAAACTGCACTATTTGTGTGCCAGACCCCATACTGTAAGGGGTTGAGGCAATAAATTTAAATGACTGACAGCTTAGCAACTGGTGGGAGGAAATTTGAGGCGATTACCCGATCGAGCTATTTTGGTGGAAAATAACCTGAAGTACCAACCTGTGCAAGCATCTTGTTGGGACTTCCCAAATCATCAAATGGGGGACGGTTTGATTCGTCTTTCGTGTCCGGAGTTTCCCGTCTCAACAGCCCTTTTCAGATTCAGGACTCCTGTTTGCACAGATTCGGGACTTAACCTCTGCGATGGTGTGGCACCGGCCGCGCGATCTCCCCAAACGAAGCAATCAGTGAGGAAGAGCAATTGAACCCTCTCATCAGTCAACTCATTAAACAAAATTTCGTTTAATCTAACAGTGTAGAATTATCTAACAGCAATTATGAAAGCAACTAACAGCCGTCAATTTTCTTCAGTAGCTGCTCGCACTCTCAAAGTAGTCGGGATTATCTTGATTCTCTCTGCCTTGCTTAACAGCATTGTTCTATCGCTGCCGGGAGAAATCTCGGACATGAGCAATCGAGGCTGGCAGTTGGCCGCAGCAACTCAGATAGTTGACCGGGGCATTATTCCTTTGATGGGGATCGCCCTGCTGATGACGGGCTTTTGGGTGGACAGCAGCAGTGGAGTCTCTATTGACCGGCGCAATGTTTGGGTTGATTTGCGATTTTGGGCACTATTGATTTCCAGCTTGTTAGGGCTAATTTACCTATTGCTGGTTCCCGTTCATCTCAACAATACTCGCCTGGAACTCAAGGATGCTCTGGTTCTACTCGATAAGGAAGCCGGACAAGCAGAAGCTAAACTAGATGCCCAAATTAAAAGCGAGCAGTATAAATCTGAGTTAGAGCAGCGTAAAAGCCTTCTCCGGAACCAGATAGGCGCGCTACTGCAAGACGACGGGAAGCTGCAACAAGAACTCAAGAATCCAAATCTTCCCAAGGAATTGAAAGCCGTGCTTCAGGAGTCGAAAAATGACCCGAAAGCCCTCGATAAGTTCTTGGAACAGCAAGCCCAAGAACTGCCAAATCAAGCTCGCAAAGAGATTGGTACCCAGAAGCAACAAAAAGAGAAAGAGTTGAGAACTCGATCGAGAAATTCGAGTTTGCAGACTGGAATCAACAGTTTGCTGTTGGCGATCGGCTACATTACTGTTGGTTGGAGTGGACTCAGAAGTATGGGAATTCTGCGGTTCGGCCACCGCAAAAATTGATCGACCCGACTGCTCGGAACGCGCAAGTCGAGATATCCCTAAGAAATACTTGATCTGCTGAATATAGCAACTGCACCTAGTAGTTAGGACGCTGTTAATTGCTGAAACCATCGTTCTTCTTCCTTCTTCCTTCTTCCTTCTTCCTTCTTACTTCTTCCTTCTTACTTCTTCCTTCTTACTTCTTCCTTCTTACTTCTTCCTTCTTACTTCTTCCTTCTTCCTTCTTCCTTCTTCCTTCTTCCTTCTTACTTCTTACTTCTTCCTTCTTACTTCTTCCTTCTTACTTCTTCCTTCTTCCTTCTTCCTTCTGCTATAGTTTGCCCTTACTGAAAGCTGGGAATGTTCTCAATTTATATTCTGACTTACAACGAAGAGATTGATATCGCCGCTTGCATTGAATCGGCACTGCTTTGTGACGATATCATTGTAGTTGATTCTTTCAGCAGCGATCGCACCCTTGAGATTGTTCAAAACTATCCCGTGCAAACAGTGCAGCACCGCTTTGAAACTCACGGACGCCAGCGGACTTGGATGCTTCAAGAAGTAGAATGCAAGTACGAATGGGTTTACATCCTGGAAGCTGACGAGCGGATGACGCCTGCACTGTTTGCTGAATGCTTAAAGGCGATCGAAAGTCAAGAATATATCGGTTATTACGTAGCTGAAAAAGTAATATTTATGGAGCGCTGGATTCGTCGCAGCACTCAATATCCGCGCTATCAAATGCGCCTGTTTCGCAAAGACCAAGTATGGTTTACTGACTACGGTCACACTGAACGGGAAGTCTGCAACGGGCCCACTCACTTTTTGAAGGAAACCTACCCTCACTATACTTGCAGCAAAGGTCTTTCTCGCTGGATTGAAAAGCACAACCGCTACTCGACTGACGAGGCGGCTGAAACTCTCCGCCAATTAGCAGCCGGTCAAGTAAATTGGTGGGATTTATTGTTTGGCGCATCGGAGGTTGAAAGGCGCCGCGCTTTGAAAGATTTTTCTTTGCGTTTGCCTTTGCGGCCTGTGGTGCGCTTTTTCTATATGTATATTTTACTCGGCGGATTTCTTGACGGTCAAGCTGGATTGGCTTGGTGCACGCTACAAGCTTTTTATGAATATCTAATTTTGCTCAAAGTTTGGGAAATGAAGCATATGCCACTGCCGAATTTGAAAGCAGAGGAAGAACAGTCTATTTCCGAAGTAGTGAAAGTTGAGCCATCTAAAGTTTCTTATAATCTTGGTGCTTCCGATACTCGTAGTTGAAAATTAAGCCTTGGTATGTTGTTGCGCTTAAGCGCTCTTTGATAGATATAAGAAAGAGCGCTTAAGCGCAACAACGTACCTAATCCAATAGTGAGAAAAAAACCCGGTTTTTGGAGAAACCGGGTTTTTTAATAACCTCAAACTTTGAGGTTTAATCAAGTTTTGATTGTTAACTTAAAACTCTTGAGATTTTGCTGCTGTTTTTTCCCGATCGATCTTTAAGATCAATACACCCAAAGGCGGCAGACACAAGTCGATCGAATAAGCGCTGTTGTGGAACCACCACTCATCAGTCCACTTACCTCCCAAATTCCCCATATTGCTGCCGCCGTACTCCCGCGCGTCGCTGTTAAACAACTCCGTATAGAAACCCGGTTCCGGCACTCCGACGCGATAGTGAGAGTGCGGCTGTGGCGTAAAATTGCACACAGTAATCACAAACTGATCGCCATCCTTCTCGCGGCGCACAAAGGCTACCACGCTGTGTCTGTTGTCGCTGCAATCAATCCACTCAAACCCATCCTCAGCAAAATCTTGACTGTAAAGTGCCGTTTCGCTGCGGTACAAATTGTTCAAATCCTTGAAAAATAGCTTCAACTTTTGGTGTGGCTCAAATTGCAGCAACTGCCACTCCAAATCCCCCCAAACGTTCCACTCTTGCCACTGGCCGAACTCCATCCCCATAAACATGGTTTTCTTTCCGGGATGGGCAAACATAAAGGTAAACAAACACCGCACGTTTGCAAACTTTTGCCATTCGTCCCCTGGCATTTTCCCGATGATGTGGGCCTTGCCGTGGACGACTTCATCGTGGGACAAAGCCAGCATGAAATTCTCGCTGTGGTTGTACCACATACTGAAAGTTATGTTGTTTTGGTGGAACTGCCGGAACCACGGATCCATGTGGTAGTAGTCGAGCATATCGTGCATCCAACCCATGTTCCACTTGAGGTTGAAGCCCAAACCGCCTACATAGGTTGGCCAAGATACCATCGGCCAAGAGGTAGATTCTTCGGCGATCGACAATGCGCCTGGGAAATAGCTAAAAATGACGTGATTTGTCTGGCGCAGAAAATCTGCCGCCTCGATATTTTCGCGTCCACCGTACTGGTTGGTCAGCCATTCTCCGGGTTCGCGGCAGTAATCTAAGTACAACATCGAGGCTACTGCGTCTACGCGAATGCCGTCGATGTGATACTTGTCAAACCAGAACAGAGCATTTGATACTAGGAAATTCCGCACTTCGTTGCGGCCGTAGTTAAATACTAGGGTTCCCCACTCTTTGTGCTCGCCCTTGCGGGGATCGGCGTGTTCGTACAAGTGAGTTCCGTCAAAGAAGGCTAAACCGTGACCGTCTTTGGGGAAATGTCCCGGCACCCAATCTACCAGTACGCCTATCCCTGCGGCGTGGCACTGGTCAACAAAATACATGAAATCTTCTGGTGTGCCGTAGCGGGATGTTGGGGCGAAATAGCCTGTTACTTGATAGCCCCAGGAACCGTCGAAGGGATGTTCGGCAATGGGCAACATTTCGATGTGGGTGAATCCTAAGTCTTTGACGTAGGGAATTAGCCGATCGGCCAATTCGCGGTAAGTCAAAAAGCGCGCGCCCGGATTCAGTTCCGAAACCGACACTGCTGGTTCTATTTCGCCGTTTGGCAGTACGGCAGGTTCGGCTGTACCCGCGTGCAGCCAAGAACCGATGTGGCATTCGTAAACCGAAACCGGCTGCGTCAGTTGGTCTGTGTGCCGCCGCTGTTCGATCCAAGCGCTATCGTGCCAAGTGTAGGTATCTAAGTCGGTGACTATTGAGGCTGTTTTGGGCCGTACCTCTTGCTGGAAACCGTAGGGGTCGGACTTTTCGTAGGGATGTCCGTCTTGGTTTTTCACTTCGTATTTGTAGTGAGTTCCGTAGGATAGTCCCGGAATGAATAATTCCCAGATGCCGTTTTGGGATTTCCGCATTTGATGTTTGCGGCCGTCCCACAGGTTGAAATCGCCTAATACTGATACGTTGCGGGCATTCGGAGCCCAAACTGCAAAATATACTCCTGTAATGCCGTCTACTTCGGTGAAGTGGGCTCCTAGTTTTTCGTAAATCCGGTGGTGGTTGCCTTCTGAGAATAGGTGAAGGTCAAATTCTGTGAGTTTGGGCGATCGAAAGGCGTAGGGATCGTAGATAAAGCGTTCGTGTTCCCCTTCTTTGACTCGCAGTTGATAGTTTGCTAGTTCTGGGGTGTCGATCGTACATTCAAAAAAGTGAGGGTGATGTTCTGATTTCATCGGGTATTCGGCCCTCGCTTCAGGCAAAACTACCGATACTGCTTCGGCATTCGGCAGATAAGCTCGGACGACCCAGACTTTTTTGCCATTTTCTTGCGTAGCGTGGGGGCCTAGCACTTCAAATGGATCGTGGTGCTGATTCCAAACAATCCGGTCAATCTGTTCAAAGGGGACGGTCGCGGGCATAAAACTACTTACCTCAATCTTTTGACTAAATGGCGGCTTTCAAAACCTAGAGCGGAGCTGCACTTTACATTTGGATACATTTTTGATCGCTAATGCTACCACGCTTACTGCAATCCTTGCGCGCGCTCTTGCCTTGCTGGCGACCAAGCTGTGCTTTTACTGCTAAGGGCTAACATCTAAGTATAGAAATATTAAAACAAATTGAAAAATTTATATTTTTTAGATAATATTCTTGACTTTTTTTAACCTGTGTGATATAAGTTTTTTTCAAATTATGGTCAATGTGCCAAACTCAGGTGGGCCAAGGAGGGTGAGTTTGGCCGAGAACTCAATGATGATTAATTAGTGGAATTTTCAGGCTGGGGCGATCGCCCGACAGGTATCTTTTAAAATCCCGGAGGCAGGGTTTCGCCGCAAACTTGGTGAATGTTGGCAATGCGCTCCAACAGCCAAGGATGCTCAATCCGGTATTGAGGAATCAAAGCTAAAGGACTCAGCAGCGCGGCAGCAGCAATATCTGCCACGCTCAAGGACTCGCCTACCAAATAGGAACCATCTTGCCAGCGACGCTGTAACAGGTCTAAAGCAGCGCTCAGGCGCAACTCGGCGAGTTTTGCCGAAGCGTGGTTAATGCCGAACTGGTGGCGCGCTAACTGAATCACTAACTGGCTCAAAACAGAGGGGTCGATTGCCTTGCCCGCACCGGCGCGAAACTCGTAGTAAACAAATCGAGTGGCAATGCCGATGCTTTCATCGAGCCAGTCTTCCAGCATCCAGGCCTCTGCTTGCAAACTCTCGCCTGCAGGCAACAGCGGCGTTGAAGGAAAACTAGACTCGATCCAGTGCAAAATTTGCGTCGAGTCTGCGATCGCCCCTGGTTGACCTTCAATTTGAGGCAGCAGTACCGGGACTGTCCTCAAACCCCCCGTGAGAGGCTTGAGTTTCAAAACGTGCAGGCCCGGAGTCAAATTTTCTACTTGAAAGGGGATTCCCTTGTAACCAAGGGCTAAGCGGACTTTGCGGCAGTAAGGGGAGGTACTGAACTGTAGTAAAAGCATCTGACAAAAAATAACACCCAACTTGAGGCCTAGACTGATGAGATTGAAAAATGCGAAGAGCGAACCATTTTTCACTCGGAGGCTAGGCCCGTTGGGGTTGTACTCCGCGATCGCCTAGTTAGGGCTTTTTAGGAGAGGGAGAAGCACCGCCTGCTGGAGGCTTGTCTGCCCCAGGAGACTTCTCAGCCCCAGGAGACTTCTCAGCCCCAGGAGAAGCCTTTGGAGATTCCTTTGGTGTTGCTGGAGAAGAAACAGGAGGAGGAGTTGTACCGCCACCAGGAGTGGGGCTAGCGCCACCGCCACTGCCACCCTCACCGCCGCAAGCACCCAGGGCTGCTGCAATGCCAATTACCAAAGTCAAACGAATTAATCCCTTGTTCATAAACACTCCTTAACATTCAAAACCCATCGCAAGGAAGGGAATAGTGTACTTGAGAAACAATGCTGGCACGAATAGATCGACGATTCGCTCGTTGATTACAATACTGCATTTATTAATAAATTTCACATTGATTCTGGCGAACCGGCAAAAAATTCATTTTTTTGGCAAATCTACAAGTCAAAGAGACCAGTGGTAGGATGGGTTGGGTGGTTTGTGAGGTATCTTTGGTAAGGATAACCGAGATTTCCAGAAATTGGCGATCGGCAACCGCAAAAACTCCTAACCTTACTCAAGCTGAAGCTGCCCTCTATACGTAAATTTGGTGAACTCTATGACCGCTGCTATCAGATCCCCGGATTCTCCTCGCCGCTCCCGATCGACCGGCAAGGCCACCACAGACGCTACCAAAAGCAAAGTTACTTCTATTGCCCGAGCTAGACGGGCAAAAACTGGGCCTGAGTTGCCTAACTACTCCCCAGCCGACGAACAGGCTAAACCTCGCCCGCAAGCATCGGTGCTGAAAGTGATGCCCGATCGCCAGTCGCATCCGATGTGGCTGCAATCGCTCCTGCGGGTGGAGCGCGCCTCCTCAGCCGCATTGGTGCTGCTGTTGGGCGGTGCTCTGACTCTCTACGGTTTGACTGTTTACGGCGAGCAACGCTGGAGTCAAGAGTATCAAAAGCTGGAAACTCTGCGCCGGGGCGAACAGCAGTTGAGTGCTGCTAGCGAAGTCTTGAAACATCAACTTGCTAAAGAAGCTGAAAATCCAGAAACTGGTTTGGCTGCACAGAAGCCTGCGGACACGATTTTCTTGCGCCCGGCCCCGGAAAACCGATCGCCTGGTGCGCCGGCACCAAATTCCGAAGAACCTGCTCTCCAGAAGCGATCGGGCGGGGAAACGCCGCTGGGCTATTGAGGCTATATCAGTCGATGGATTTTAGATTTTAGATTTTAGATTTGCTCTGAAGATGAATCTGGAGGCTTGAATCTTGAGTCTAAAATTTGGGGATATGCACAAAGATTGTCTGTCTGTCGGGGCTACGGTACCCGTTTTTGGGCAATGTCAACGCGGAGAGGGCCCGAGGGGGAAATGTCCGAGGGCTTGCTTCCGGTTTGATTTTTGTGTAAGTGCCGATCGATTTTGGCCCTACTTACCCTCGGTTAAAATTTTATTTTAAAATAATTAACAAACAGAAGTTCAAAAAAATAATGCTACAGTAAGCAGTTGACAGTTGACAGTTGACAGTTGACAGTTGACAGTTTAAGAGCGACATCTACCTAAAAGTCGGAGAATTGGAGTAATCAATAGTCTGATTTTAATTTCTCCCGATCGGGCTTGGGGCTTTGAACCAATTCTTTCGGGTAAGAATAAATCCAAATCCAATATTTATCAAATATTGCCAATTATTAAATTCTTAAATTATTAAATTATTAAATTTAAAATCTAAAATCTAAAATGGTAGAACTTGTCGGTGAATTTGGAATTCTATGAGCTACGATCCCCGTTTTGACCGCTACAGATCGCCGAATTTTAAACGTCCAAAAGCGTCGAGCGATCGCACTTGGTGGGGCCAAAGGGCCAAACCCAGAGTTGCGGCTACGGCTAGCAGCCCGCCCCGGGCACCCCTGGAGCGTTTAAAACGCAACAAGTTCCGCTTGTGGGTTGTGTGGGTGGTGTTGATGCTGGGGGGGCTGGGGCTGGCTGTAAATTTGTTTTATTTGCAGGTGACGCGAGCTCCGGCGCTACGCAAACAGGCTCTTCAGCAGCAAACTCTCAAAACGAAGCCGTTTGTGCCGAGACGCCCGATCGTCGATCGCACGGGGAATGTGTTGGCGATCGACAGACAGGTGTACACTCTCTACGCTCACCCGAAGTTGTTCAAGCACTCGAAGGCGGATATTGCTGCTAAATTGGCTCCGATGTTGCCGATCGAGGTAGCCCCTGGCAATACGGCGGAAACTGAACTGCTGCGAAGGTTTAATCTGGGAGAAAGCGGTATTACGATCGCTAGTTCTTTGGCTCAAGAAATTGCCGATCGCGTGGGGCAGATGCAAATTAAAAATAGCCCGGTGGATGGGCTGGAGTTGGTGCGGCAGCAGCAGCGTTTTTACCCGCAGCAGGAGTTGGCGGCGGATGTTCTGGGTTATGTGGATGGGGAACGGAAGGGACAGGCGGGGGTGGAATACAGCCAGCAGAATTTGCTGGAACGATCGATGCCGTCGATTCAATTTAGTAAGTCGATCGACGGGCGTTGGCTTCCCGATCGACTGACGGCGGGTTTTGTGCAGCTTGATGACTTGAAATTGCAATTGACGATCGACAGTCGCTTGCAGCGGGCGGCCCGGATTGCTCTGAAGGAGAAAATGCTCAAACATGAGGCGAAGCGGGGTACGGTGATTGTGATGGATGCCCGTAACGGGGAGTTGCTGTCGGTGGTGGCTGAACCTTCTTACGATCCGAATCAATATTTTAATTTCGATTTGTCGCGGTATAAAAATTGGGCTGTAACTGATGTTTATGAGCCTGGTTCGACTTTTAAACCGATTAATGTGGCGATCGCCCTGGAAGCGGGTGCGGTCAAACCTAACACTGTGTTTAACGACGAAGGTCGGATTTATATGGATATCTGGACTATCCAAAATTCCGATTACAAACAAGCAGGCGCCCGCGGCCCTTCGACTGTTACGCAGATTTTGAAACATTCTAGTAATGTGGGGATGGTTCACATAATGAACACGATGAAAGCTTCTCTTTACTATCAAGCTTTAGAAAAATTGGGACTGGGACAAACTGCGGGTACAGATTTGCCTTTTGAAGTAACGAGTCAGCTTAAAAATCGAGACCAATTTATTAATTCTCCGGTGGAAGTTGCTACTACTGCTTTTGGTCAGGGTTTTTCGATTACTCCGATGCAGTTGGTGCAGCTTAACGGGGCTTTGGCTAACGGTGGCAAGTTGGTAACTCCTCATGTTGTGCGGGGACTTTTCGATCGCGAAGGTCAACCTTTTTGGAAGTTGCCGAGGGCTGTTCCGAAGCAGGTTTTTTCGCCACAAACTACCAAGAAGGTTTTGGAAATGATGGAAACTGTGGTGGATGGTGGTACGGGGAAAGCTGCACAAATTCCTGGGTATCGGATTGCTGGGAAAACGGGAACGGCTCAAAAAGCTAGTGCTGGTAGGGGTTATTCTGATAAGGCGATTATTACTAGCTTTGTGGGGATCGTGCCTGTGGAGGCTCCTCGGTATGTGGTGCTGGCGGTGATTGATGAGCCGAAGGGTGGTGGTAGCGGGGGAGTTGTGGCGGCGCCGATTGTGGAGTCGGTGATGGAGGCGTTGATTAATATTGAGAAGATTGCGCCGAGTAAGAAGTAGGAAGCAGAAATTCCGGCGGTTGGAAACCGCGTCTACACAAACGATGTCCGCCGGACGCCGACGAAGAAATATGGAATTTGATTTGAAATTCCCGGCGGTTGGAAACCGCGCCTACACAAACGATGTCCGCCGGACGCCGACGAAGAAATATGGAATTTGATTTGAAATTCCCGGCGGTTGGAAACCGCGTCTACACAAACCATGTCCGCCTCCGCGGACTAAGAAATATGGAATTTGAGAAATCCCGGCGGTTGGAAACCGCGCCTACACAAACGATGTCCGCCGGACGCCGACGAAGAAATATGGAATTTGAGAAATCCCGGCGGTTGGAAACCGCGCCTACACAAACGATGTCCGCCGGACGCCGACGAAGAAATATGATGGAATTTGAGTTGAATTTCCCGGCGGTTGGAAACCGCGCCTACACAAACGATGTCCGCCTCCGCGGACTAAGAAATATGATGGAATTTGAGTTGAATTTCCCGGCGGTTGGAAACCGCGCCTACACAAACGATGTCCGCCTCCGCGGACTAAGAAATATGATGGAATTTTATTTGAAATTCCCGGCGGTTGGAAACCGCGTCTACACAAACCATGTCCGCCTCCGCGGACGAAGAAATATGATGGAATTTGATTTGAAATTCCCGGCGGTTGGAAACCGCGCCTACACAAACGATGTCCGCCTCCGCGGACGAAGAAATATGGAATTTGAGAGAAATGTGCGATTGACTCTTCAACCCGCGGAGGCGGGTTTTGTTTGTGTAGACGCGGTTTCAACCGCCGGGATTTTGGGTTGATCGGTGATATATCGATCGCCGAATTCGATGTAACTGAATTCAGTAACAGAATCTATTTTTGTTATTGTCTGGATTGGGTTTGCTTTGTCTTTCGGAGGTGCGTGTATGTCCTATAAGTGTGGAAATAATCACGCATCGATCGCCTTTTGGAAGATTTGGATGAGATAGTGTGAGGTTTCCTTTTGCTAGAATGCTTGTTAGGCCACATTCGTCAGTTTTGTTATACACTGGGCAACCTTGGTAATTGAACATGGCTCGCCAGACTGTTCCATCTTGTGTTACTTTATTTGTGTTCTCATTGACCTTTCGCAAAGTTGTGTCATTTTCATTTATCCTAATTTGATATTCTAAGCTTTTCCATTGACTGGCTGGTACTTTGGCTGGGAAAATTTCGGATTTGTGGATGGCTACTTCGACATTTTCTCCGACTTGTTTGAAGCTGGCTTGCCATGAGGTTTTGTCGCGTTTGGCATTGCTTTGGGCCAGTTCCATTGCCCAAGAAGCCCGATCGACTGATACCTTCAAACGGTGGTTGTTGATGAACATGAGCCAAGAGGGGCTGGCGATCGCACAAAATATTCCCAGTATTGCGATAATTATCAATGTCTCAAGCATTGTAAAACCGGCGTTAGATGCTGTGGCTCTGCGTTTGGGGGTTTTATTTATTGACACGTAAGTACACTCAGTGATTTTTTGTTTAAAAAAAATAGCTGGAAGGCTCTATTTTTGTTGGGAGTATTTTAACTTTGAGTGTGGTTACTGTATAGGTCGCTTAAATAAAATTTACATAAAAAATTAGGATCTGGTAGGGGCGGTGTGGAGAGAATCGATCGCCCTTTGGGAGAAATTGCGCGTATTGATGCGATCGCCCGCTGTGGATCAGAGCGCGCCCGAATTGCTAAATTTGCGATCGTACTAATGCTCGAAAGGCTTTCATGGCGACATTTCTGCCGGCTGTTTTGCTTTGTTCGATATACTGGGGGATGAGATGGGCGATCGGGAAGCTGGGAAATTGCGGAGTGCGATCGGACTGTACGTATTTTCCATCTTGCAATACGCTGATTTGCAGGCTGCGGCCGTTGTAGCGCCACAATTCGGGAACTCCCAATGCTTCGTAGTTGTTGAGCTGAGTGCGGGAGGTGATGTCAATTTCTATGGCTAAATCTGGAGGTGGATCTGTGGCTAAGTCGATGCGGTTTTTGCCTCTGACTGCGGCTTCGTTTTGGATGTAGAAACAGTCGTCAGCTTCTATAGCTTGAGCGATATTTTCATTTTTAAATGTGGTTGAACCCAGCGGCCAAAATTCTATATCTAGTTCTTCGAGGAGAATTTTTACTAAGTCGCTAATCAGAACTTTGTTAACTTCGTGTTCCATGCACGGAACCATCATTTCTAATGTTCCGTTGCTGTAAGAAAGTCGGGATGCGCGGCTTTCTCCCAATTCTGTTAGTAGGGTTTCAAACTTTTGCCAGGTGATGTCTTTGAGCAATAGTTGATTTCCTGGTGGTACGGTGATTTGCTTGAGTTCTAGCAGCATAGTTTGGTCATTTTAATTAGATTTGAACTATAAAATAATTTAAGTTAGTATAGTTTAGCAATTCTGCACTTATGCGGAATCGCTGTTAGAGATTAAGATTAAATTTATTGAAAGCTATCATTTACACCCAGTTACTGGATCGTTTCCTTCAGCAGTTCTCATTCCTCCTAGAAGAGTATCAACAATTACGCACTGCTTTGTACCGCCACCAGATGCAGCAACTGTGACATAAAAAGGAGTTGTACCTGCGGTGAGATTGCCTTGGTAATCAAAAGTTAGTGATGTCGCAGCCGTACACGCACCAGCAGGACAGCTAGCAGCAGAAAGTTGAATAGTCCCGGGTTTGATTTCGCCTCCACCATCTAATTTTTGCTCGCTACCACCGGTGGGTAATGCTGGGTTAAACGTAACTTTTGGCGGGTCAGTAGCTGAACCAGGATTAAATGTAATTGTGACATCGCGCTTAGTTCGCTTTGCTTCGCTTTGTGCGAGTCGCAATGATTGGAAAACGCGATCGTTCACAGTGCGGACTCTTTGTCGGTTGATGAAGCCCAGCCAGCCCGGAGCTGCGATCGAAGCAAATATACCTAATACCACCACTACGATCAGCACTTCTAGAAGAGTGAATCCTCCGTCGCCCTTTTTGGATAAATTATTGTTGAAATTAGGGCTGGCTTTGTCGGCAGATTTATGCAAAAGTTTTAATAGTATTGGTGGGATTTTCATTGTAGTCTCCTCTTTTTATCGGCGGTGGCGATTCGGAAATGTGTTTCAGGCATAAGTTACTTTCCTAATGCACCGCGACCTTGTACTTGCACGGTTGCTGTTGGGAAAAATGCCGAATTTTCGGTGCTAGAAGGAACATTACTATCTTGAAGGCGGCGGAGGCTATTTCCTCTGATCGTTACTCGGGCTATATTTTTAGCTGTATCTACACAAGCGTAGAAGCTATTTGTTTTATCTGAATCTGTTACTTTTAGCGTTTCTTCATCTAGATTTTTTGTTGCATCTTTTGGGTCACTCGGATTACCAAGAGCCGTCTGGCATTCAGTGGCTGATAATGCCTGCACTGGTGGATTGTGGTCGATGTAGTTAACCAGTACCTGTGGGTTCTGAACCCCGGATTTAGGATCTGTCAGTCCGGCAGGAAGTGTCACGTTTGTTGTGGGTTTAGTCAATTCAAAAGCTTTATCAAAAGCTGGATCTGGTTGTTGAGTATCTTCTGTATCACTAACGTTGTAGTAAGGATTTGTAGGATCTGTCGCGTAAGGGTTTCTTACTCCATCCCTAATTTCATAGCGAGCAATACGGGTAGGACAAGTGTCTCCTGAAGGCTGACACCAAGTAGAATTCTTATCTTTAAACCGGTAGTAGGCAACTAATGATAGTACGTAAGTATCGTTGCAGTTATTTGCATTAGCTTTAGTTTCACATTGGTTTGGTTTTATTGAACTGTTAACAGGAACAGCATTTTTAATCTGTTGCCGCTTCCAGAATACTAGAATTGGAGTTTGAGTTGCGTTTTTTGGGGGGATAAAATTTCCAGCTAGGAGTGCCGGGATGCCTGTCGGGGTAGTGGTGGTAGTGGTAGTAGTAGCGGGATTGTTATCGTAAATATAAATAGCTTGACTCAAATCTTGGCCGATGAAATCAACGGCCGCCTGAATATCTTGCTCAGTGTTTGACTTGACTTGTTCCCTCCTGTCGGTATTCAGCATATCGACTACAAAGGCGAGCATCGGCGTGATGATTAAAAATGCCATAATCGAGCCGACCAATAGCTCTACTAGAGTCATGCCCTTTTCTGTTTGAGCTTGCCCCGAGCGGTTTTGCTGATGCTGATTTTTCAGAAGCAACCTGAGTAAATTTTTCATTTTGACTTCTTCCTTTGCCGAGTGGTTGGGAGGTGTTTTAATCTAATAACACTCACTGTAATTATGGGCATACAGTAGTTCATGGTTTTTTGAGGCGATCGGAGATTGAGCTATAGGAGGGAGTTCCACTCGCCGGAATCTCTGTAGACATTTCTACTACTGGGATGGTCTTGTCGCCCAAACCAGAACCCACAACAGATTGCTTAGTCGCAGTCTTGGGAGGCCTCAAAGTTACACCACCTGCAAAGGAATCAGCCCTGTAAACCCGGACTAAGAGTTGGTAGCCTTTTGATGTGGGATCGTTACCAGCAGTAGCATTTTGATTTAGCCAAGCCCCCTGAACGTAAAAGCCTTTGTTACTGTTCGGCTCACAACCTCCTCCATTCATGTTGACGCAGTATGTGTCACCAACTGCCGGAGGTGCTGCACTTGCCAAGTCATTTGCTGGTGCGGCTGTGGGGAACCCCGATCCACCGAATTTGATAGTACCTGTTCTGAGGGCATCAATGTAAGTTTTCGCCGCCTGCGTGGCCAGTTCCACCCGCCGCGCTTGCACGCGAGTTGCAACCGAGAAGGCCATCACGGGGGCGATCGCGATCATCAGCACCGAAACTACAATCATTGCTACCAATGACTCGATAATCGTGTAGCCGCCATCTTGCGACGGAGGTAAATTTTGCTGTTGTTGTCGCTTAGTCATAAATAGGACTCCAGTAATTGCGCGGCATAGGATTGGTCAGTTAAGGAGAAGCAGGAGGACATTCAGTGCGGTAATTGTCGCCGACTGCGTTCGCGCCAGCAACAGTTTTCCCGCACATCAAAGTGTTTATCCACTCGTCATTGCGAGGTACTTCCCGGAAATACTCAGCAGGCTGAGTCTTTGTCGGAGGGGTAGTGAACCTTTGAGTAAACAAGTCAGGTGACTGAGAGAGCATTCCCACGTCATAACCCCAATTTCGGAGTGGCGGGGTAAAGAATGGAATTCGCCCACCATTGTTGTCTGTTCTATACCTAGCTGTAGGAATAGTATTTGGCGGTAAACTTGCCGCAAAAAACAAACTCTGGATCGAGTTTTGAAGATTTGGTGCCACAGCGGCCGGCACATCTGGTGGCGGAGCAGCCAGAATCGGGACGTAAGGGGCGGTACTGTAGGCGCTGCGGTTTAATTGGATGAAGGAACCTTTAATATTGTTAGTGCTGGGAGAGCCTGGAATATTCCAGTTTTCTACAAAGCGGGGGAAGTTTTGTAACCCACCGTTAAAGTCCCCACTCAAGGGGGCGCTGATGGAGAGGGCTCGTGAAGGAGTGTCCCCTGCTCCTACAATAAGATTTTGTGTTGTGTTTATAGCCCGTGGCATCCATCTTGATTTTTTAACCCCATCAGGGTCTCCTCCAGATTGAGGCAGGGGGGTCTCATCCCTTACTGCGGCGACATCCCGCACAGTCTGAATCTGCAATACAGGCAGCAAAAGCGGCTGAACTTTGGAGTTTGCTGCTAGTGGCGGCAATGTGGTTCCATTTCCGTCTGTTGTATTGTTGTTTACGAGGTACGGCGTTTCACCCGTGTTGTTCTTGTAACTGAGTACAGCCCCATTTGCTGCGGCGAACCACAGAGAGTTAGCCTTAGGAGTGCCAGCACCGGGGGCAACTGTTCCATCTTTAATTCCTAGAGGCTGTGGGGAAGCGCTGAGCAATTGATCGTTGGCATCTCTTAGAAAAGCAATGCGACGTGGAAAACGTTGTAATTCCGGTACAGGTGGGTCAACTGTTGTTCCTGCTTTAAAGTTAATGGTATCTGTCAGAGAAATAGATGGCTGATAAGTTTGGTTTAAAGAAAGAGAAGTATTGCTGGCTTTAACTCCTGCGGGAGTTGCCGTAGAGGGCGGATTAATATACCAGTCCTTTGGTCCGCACGCAGCGACAGGCAGTTTCACACAGACTTCCATCAAGTATTGTGGAAATAGGCCCCGCCGCTGAACGGGAGTGACAAAATTGTTGAAATAAGAACTGTCGCGAACTTCATCGGGCTTAGGAGTAGCGGGGGGTACACCTACATAGTCGCTGTCGAGCAATCGCGCAACGCCAGCAGGAGCATTGGGGGGAATTAAACCGCTACCATTAGCGTTAAACGCGCCGCTGGTGAGCCCGTTAGTGACAAAGTTATTGGTAAAAAAGCCGTTGTCCAATCGAGCTCTTTTAAGTGTTTGTATTTCTGTTTCTGCGATCGTGCCGTTGCCATCGGCGTCCCTGGGAATAACGGCACCGCCGGCATTGTTTCTCAGGTCAAAGTCTCCCTCATTGCGGAATCCAAAACGGTAATTGTCAGAAAGGACTGTTACCGCATCTGCCAGCACGTTTGCCTGCCTCCAGAAATCGCCCCCGCAGGTGAGTCTGGGATCGCCATTTCGACAGGCAAAGTTTTTGCTGAGAGTCGTGCGAGTGTAGAAATTGCCCCAGCCTGAATCAGTTGACGAAGTTGCTTTAGTCAAAAGCTCATCGAACTCTTCAACTTCGGTAAAGTTCTTAGTAGTTTCATCGGTCCTGCCGTGAAGGTTAAAGTTTCCTTTGATGTAAACGGGCAAGTTCGATACTAAGGTCAGACCTTTTTCCTTCACCACATCTGTCACCGTCTTTGTCGTGGGTGTAGTGCCCCGAAATAAGCGCGAACCCTCGACCAGTAAAATTCCGTTGGGTTTGCGGGTGGGGTCGAGCAGGGAATCTGTGGGACTGACGAGCTTGCTGGTATTTTCATCAATAATTCCCGGTGTTGTTGTTGAGGGGGTGCGATTGCTGCGATCGGGCAGCGCGTCATCCCTACTAGCAAAAACAATCCCGCTACTTGGCAGCAACCACTCGGGATTCGGGCCCGTAGGTGACGATCCAATACTTGTTGTCCGCAGTTGCGCGATGTTTAATTGAGTGGCGCGAATTTCTAGCGGTTCTCTGTCTTCTAAGGCAAGGTTATAATTCCCTTTCAGCCAAGCAGATTGGGGGTTCCGAGGGCCTGCCGCCGGAGACAGAGGACTGCTGAGGGTAAAGGTTTCGTCAACACGAGTGTTCAAGTCGTCGCGCTCGATCGCCTTGACTTCTCTGGCATTCAAAAATGCTACTTCTTGGATCGCCCCATCAGGAATACCGGCAACATTGGCCTTGCTGGCGGGGTTCTTTAAAATTTCTAATGCACACATTGTAGAGTCTATCGCTGCCTTATCCGCCAAGTTGCGTTTGGTTGGATCTTTCAGCAGTGCGTTTCTCAAAGGTTCGTTGGCAAAGCGACCGTCAGGGAAGACGTAGTTAGCTTGCGTTTGTAAATCACCGCTGCCTAGCAAGCCGTCGGCATCCGGAACCACCGCTCCATCTTTTGTGCGATCGGCAGGTGGGGGGTAGACTACTCCATTGTTGGAGCCGACTGTTGTTGGCTGCGGTCTCGTTGACAGGGTTCCTGATGCTAATTTTTCTAATTCTGATGGTAAAAGACCGCTAACATTTGGAAGTGTTGAGATATTTCTAGCCGTTACAGCCGTGCTGGGGTCGTAATAGCTGCTGATGCAGGCGATTGGTCGAACGTTATCAAGATTCGTTGGTTCTACAGTTGGATCGTAGCCACCGCCTTGTGCGTAGTGATATACGGCTGTTGCCCGCATCCGCAAATCGCCCTTAGCATACTTGGGAGTGTTGGGGTCAATGGTAGGAGCTTGTGGGGCTGGTAGGGGAGTTGGAGTGGCGGGAGCCTCAGGGTTGGGCAATGGGGCAATAGCCCAACCAGACGGCGCTACGGTGTCAGCCCTGCCGTTGTTGTACACTAGCTGCGCTCCCAGCACGGGCGACATGGGCATGGAATCAGGCCAGACGATGGGAAGCTTCTCCGGGCCTGTTGTTGCCGGGTCATCGTATGTTAGCGACCCTTCTACAGTAGATGTTGTCGGGTCGTCCCAACGGGGAAGAGGCAGAAAAGAATTGAGCCGTTCGTAAACTCCCGCACTGGTGACGACGCGCAAACCGCCAATGCCGTCAACGGCAGTTTTAGGTATTTGAGCCGCTGCTTTTTCCCAGAAACCGTCTCTATCTATCGCCCCTATATCGGCGATCTGCGTAATCTGCGGTCTGCGGGTGCGGGGAGTTTTGTCGCCTCCATCCCAAGCAGTTGTGCCGTCAACGGTTTGTGGTGTATCGCTGCCGAGAAACTTTTTGCTGCTTTCGTCCCACCGCTGTGCTGGCAAGTTGTTGCCTGCTACCACGCGATCGCCTAGAAAAGTTTCTTCCTCCGGTGGGCTGGGTTTTATAGGATTTGTTGCTTGTAACTGAGTTGGGTTTATTGTCAGTTTTGTTTTCGGCCCGTCGGTAGTTGCTGCCGTCGCAGTTCCCCCTGTAGGAAGACTCCATTCATTTACAGGTCTGAGATCATCTCCAGTTGCTCCTGGTGCAATCGGGGGATTTGTGGCGCTGTAAGTATCCAATCCTGAGGTTCGCAAATCTGCTTCTGCAAAAGGAACTTTCCGAGTCCTTTCTTTAAAATAAGCTTGCAGCGCTTGCTCTCGCGTCTGACTCAGGGGCGGCCGCATAGCTTGTTTGACTGATAGAGGGTCGGTATTGGTATTAGGGTCGTTATTTGGCTCGGCAGCTATTCGTGAAGCTACTAACAGCGCAATGCGATTGGCATAGGCGTTGTTGTTATAAAGTACCTGAAGACTATTATTGGTAACAGATTGATTCGTGTCATCAATGACTTTACTTTTGTCGGGCAAGCCTGTTTTTTTGAACAGGTGTACTTCAGCAGCAAGCGGAATGCCACTACCAGCATTTCCGCTAACTACATTACCGCTGACCACTATTTTGCTGTTTTCTTGGTCGTAGAAACAAGACTTCTCGCTACTGACTAGATGAAGTTTGATGTCATTAGCACCGCTGAGTGATGATATTAGCAAGTTGCTATTTGTGATAATTCGACCGTTTAGATTCAGCTTCAGCGCCGGAGATATATCTAAATCGTCTTCATATACCACAGCATTATTGCTGAGGGGAATGCGACTTTGGTCTTGTTGGTATTCAAGAGCCGAAAGGCTGGGAGTGCCTGTGAAAACTTCACCATTCGGTGGTCGATTTGTTTCTGTAATCGGTACATTAACTGTGTAAACAAAAAAACTTTTTTTAAGTCTGCCATCAAGTTTGTACCAACCAGAGTCACCGACCAAGCTAGCGCTAGTACCTGCCGCCGCCACACACTCAGGTCTGAGTAAGCCCGTGATTGACATCGGCGGCGTTCTTGCTTCCAATGGCTTTCTGGCCCTTGCAAAGTTGCCCGTAGCATCACGTTGTGGGGTGCGAAAGTATATACCGTAAAGTGTGTAAGTATCAACTAAACCGTTATTATTCGTATCGACCGGATATCTCCAAGCTGTATTTAACGCTTCATTATCGGCTCCCGCAATCACCAGCGCGCCTTTTGGATCGGCGTTGGGATCGGGCTTGCCGTCACTGTTAAGATCGGCTCTGAGGATTAGTCGCTCTTCGTCCCCAAATGTATACAAGTCAGGCTGTGCAGCTCCACCACTTTTACTTTTACCGTCAAAGGACATGATCCGGTAAAGTTCAGCATCGGAGGGAGTCGCTGTCGGCCTTTGCGGGTCTTCCCGCAGCATAAACTGAATTTTTGCTTTTGCCCGATCGAGCGCGGGGGTTGCGGCAGCCAGTACCTGCTGGTTCACCCGCACGTTGCGCGCCAAATTAGCCCGATCGAACGATCGCAGGACGATCGCCACAGTCAACAAAATCACTACCAGCAACACCATCGTCACCGTCGGCAGCACAAACCCCGCCACCGGCAACTTTGCCCTGCGGCCCATAGCCATGAGGGCTTGCAGCATTGCTCTCATCAGCCGCTTGGCACCGGATCTGGTAACACCAGCAATCCGCCGCAGCAGAGATACGATAACTTTGGATAATTTGCTCTTAAACATTGACGCCTTCCTGAATAATTTCAGAGATGGTATTGCAGGTAGTTACTGCTGGACAGTACGATCCCATTTTTATAGTTCCCAATTTCCACAACATCCATATCAGCCCTTGCAAAAATTCACAAATTGTGTAATCTCACTGAAGAATAAAATCGACAAACCCGCGATGAGGTTCACCGCAGATATATTTTCCCCGAAAGATTTGCCCCGCAAGGATTTGGGCTGGGGAACTCCACTCTAGTCTAGTTCAATGATATTGTCAGTGCCCAGAGACCGAGTGAGTCCGATCGCCAAAAAACAGCGATCGCGATCGCATCGCCCCAAACGCCCACTCATAGCCAAGCAGGTTAATTTACCTCTTCCTGTATTCCGATCCCATCCTTAGATTCTTTTGAGGGTCAACAAGAGTGAAGCTAAACAGCGGCGGGCTTTGTTCGTGGAAGTGCGATGTTCCTGCATCAGTATTGTTAAAATAATATAGATAGTCGTAAATAATTTTTATTTCAATGGCTAATAGACTCCGCCCATTTTTTATTTCTTTCTTGATTTGTATTTTTTTGTTAAGCCTGTATCATACCTTAGTGATAGGTGGAGTTGTGTTACCCAGCGATGGAATTAATGGGCCGCAGAGCAATACGATAAAAGCTCAACGTTACATTTACAATCAAAAATCCGAACGAGAAATAGTTTTGGTAGGAAGTTCAATAACTGCACGGCTAGATCCTCAGTACATCAGCCCTCAAGCCGTAAGTCTAGCTCTGCTAGGAATGTCTAGCCCAACAGGATTACAAATAATTGAAAGAGAAAAGGTTAAACCAAAATTCTTATTAGTAGAACTAAGCGAGACAATTCTCAAAGGTGAAAAGTTTAAAGCAAGCCAGGATTTTATAGAGAACCTATACCAGCCCTTATTTTATTTGATTCGTTTACAATTTCCAATGTTTAGACAAGAATATCAGCCATTGCTCAGTATAATCCAATCATTAATCAAAGCGACTACACAGGATAATAAAATTGCATTCCGTTTCTTAGAAGAAGCAAACAGCACCCAACAACAGATAGACCCAGAATTAATAGAAAAGCTAATTCAACAGCAAATACAAGCAAAAAAAAATACTATGTCTGAAGGAGTAAAGAACGCAATCACCGAAGAGTCTGAGTACATCAAAACAAAAATCACCCAATTAAAAAAGGCAGGAGTGCGAGTTGTTCTCATGGACGTACCTAACGAAAAACGAGTCAAAGACACAATCATGGAAAAGCAACTGCGAGAATTATTTCGAGATATTTTCCCAGAAAATATTTATGAGTGGCTACCAGAACCGCCCTCAAGAGAGTGGAAAACTAATGATGGGATTCACTTGGTTACGTCGAGCGCCAAGGAGTATGCTAATTTTGTAAGAACTCAACTGTTTAAAACTGCTCAGTAGACTTTTCCCAAACATCAATTGCTCGATCGAGATTTCGGCTGGGACTAAATTGTACGTGACATCCGTGGGGAAACGGCAGTTCCCTGTCCTCCTACCCCAGGGCGCGATCGAATGTCCGCGAAGTCCAAAAGTAGGCGCGGCAAGGCGATCGCGAACAGGAATCGCCAGCCAACGGCGATCGTACTCATCAAAGGGAGCTAGGATGAGGTACGTTGTTGGGCTTCAGCCCTCTTTATTTAAGCGGTTATAGAAGGTGTCGGTCATACCTCATCTTTTTGAGAAAGGCTATAAGCTTAAACTAGAGTTGAAGTTTTCGCAGATTGCCACTAAAATTGAACAACCAACAACCCACATCAATTATAACAACAACTAATTTTCAATATGGACTTTAAAATCAAACATGAAGAGGACTTGAAAAAAGTTCCAACAATCGAAGAAGCTCTTAAAACATTTTCGGTCAGGTGGCCGAACATTAAAAGTAATTGCGATTCCAGTCCCGTATTTATATTTTCTGCTGGTTGGAGGTCAGGGTCAACTCTTTTGCAAAGGTTAGTGATGTCATCGGGTTCTATCATCGTATGGGGTGAACCCTACGGTCGTGCAGGATTAATCGATCATTTATCTAGCCCACTCAAATCAATTACTGATACCTATCCTGCTGCGGAATGGTTTATTGATGAAGTTTTAAGCGATGGTGCTCCACTGTCTGACTTAGCTGGCGAATGGATTGCCAACCTTTATCCCGACATAAATTACTTACTTGAATCTCATATTGCCTTCTTGGTAAATCATTTTGAAAAACCCGCAAAAGCGAGGGGAATTTTGCGATGGGGGCTAAAAGAAGTGAGGTTGACTATCGATCACGCTATTTACTTAAAATGGCTGTTTCCCAATGCCAAATTCCTATTTTTGTATAGAAATCCTTACAATGCCTATGCTTCTTTTCAGGGTTTTTACTGGTACAAAAAATGGCCAAACGAGCCTGTATACACACCAGAGCAGTTTGGATTGCACTGGACAAATTTACTTCAAGGATACATTGCAGATAGTCATAAAGTAAATGGAATGCTAATAAAATATGAAGATTTATGCAATGGAAACTTTGATTTTACCGAGTTAGAAAATTATTTAGAACTCAAGCTAAATAAAACTACTATCGAAAAAGTCATATACAGTACAAAGCGTCAGGCACTGCCAGAAGAATTGAGATTATTAAAGAGTGTGGTCAATCCTTTAGCGATAGAGCTTGGTTATGAGCTCGTGGAGTAAAAAATCGCATAAAATGGTCATTCGCCCAATCAGAGATTAGCTCAATTGTGCGATCGTACAAGGTATGTAGTTGCGCTGTCTTCGCTCTTTCCAGATATTCGCGAAGAGCGCTCAAGCGCAACAACGTACCAAGAAAGGTATGTAGTTGCGCTCTTTGCGCTCTTGACAGATTTTAGCAAAGAGCGCTAAAGCGCAACAACGTACCAAGAAACGTATGTAGTTGCGCTTCAGCGCTCTTTCCAGATTTTAGGAAAGAGCGCTGAAGCGCAACAACGTACCAAGAGCACGAATATCAAGCAGCAGCCGTAGCATTTGCTTGCAGAGGCTCAATTTCCTCCGGCGCAGCGTGACGGCGCGAGTCATTAAAACTGCCCGCAGCCAGCCAATTAGGATTTTGGGCAGCCTCGCAACCAATCACGTAAAGCGAAGATTCGTTAAATGCAGCCCAGAGAGCATCGCAAGCCTGTTTATCCATCAGCGAATCTGCGATCGGGCGATCGTGAATCACAGCAAACAAATCAAACTCGTTGCGTTTTGGATTCCACTGGTATTGCAAACTAGGAACATAACCCATTTCGATCAATTGTGCGATCGCGCGATCGGGCGTAAATCCATCCAAGTGCACCCGATTCAGATAGATAGACACTTGAACGTACTCATCTTTCGGAGGTAGCAGTCGGTAATTTAAGTTAGTCATCATTATTTGTCTCCGTGCAGTAGTAATAAGAGTGGCCTGCAATATCGGGGCGTTTTTCAGCCTTCATTTGTTGCTGAGCACATCGACGCTTAGCGTAAAGGTCTTTTTCAATTTCAGTCTCGCCCGGGGCATAAAAAGGACGGTGAGGAAGCAGTTCGGCTTCTAAATCTTCCCAAGATTTCTCAGGGTTGTCTGAATCTCTCAACATTTGTCTCCTCAGTTTTGGCGGCCGTGTTGACACGCTAGGGTTCAGACTCTGGCGAGGTTGCTTGTATCTCTAGCCACTGCTTCATCAGCAAACCAACGACTTCACTCATTGGTTTTTCTTGGGCCGTACAAGCTAGTTTGAATTGCAACTTTAGCTTTTTGTCTACATAAACGCTCAGCTCAGCCATGTCAGGTGGAATTTTTTTAGCCATATCTCTCAAACGCGCATATCTGCATTCTCGCATCTGGCGATCGACAACGAATCGCTACGTATTGCGCGCAATCGCGTTAAACGTAATAGTAGCACGATCAGCTAAAAAACCACAACCCCGCCGAGTTAATTGGACGATCGCGCGATCGCAACTCGGCTGTAAGCTATATTGATCGACAGTTCGACGCCCAAACCGACACCAACCAAGCGCCAGATATCATCACCAATCCATGAAACAACCCTCCAAACCCCCCGATTTCATCATCATCGGCGTCCAAAAAGGCGGCACAACATCCCTGTACAACTACCTGATCCAACATCCCCAAATCGCCCCCGCCGCCCAAAAAGAAATCCATTATTTCGACCTCAACTTCGACAAAAGCCCGGACTGGTATTATTCCCAATTTCCCCAGATACAAAGCGGCGAACAACTGCTAACCGGAGAAGCCAGCCCCTACTATATTTTTCATCCCCGAGTCGCCCAGCGCATCCACGATTTGTGTCCGAAAGTTAAAATCATCGCCCTGCTGAGAAACCCAGTAGAACGCGCAATTTCCCACTATCATTACTACATAAAAATTGGATACGAATCGCTATCTCTCGAAAGTGCGATCGCCCGCGAACCCGAAAGACTCAAAGGCGAAATCGAAAAAATCCTAGCGAGTCCAACCTACGAAAGTTACAACCACCGCCACTACACATATCTCAGTCGCGGTATATACGCCGACCAACTTCCAGCCTGGATGCAGCTATTTCCCAAATCACAACTTTTAATCCTCAAAAGCGAAGATTTGTATGTTAATCCTTGCGGCACTTACAACAGCGTGTTGAAATTTCTAGGCTCGCCGCCGCACGAATTAGAAACCTACGAAAAGTACAATTCCAACCAATATCCGCCGGTCAGCGAGACAGTATACGAGCAATTAAAGGCATATTATCGATCGCCCAATCAGAGATTAGCTCAATTGTGCGATCGAGACTTCGGCTGGGACTAAAAGGTATGTAGTTGCGCTTCAGCGCTCTCTTTGGTACGTAGTTGCGCTTCAGCGCTCTCTTTGGTACGTAGTTGCGCTTCAGCGCTCTTTGAGAGATATATCAAAATACGAGTAATTGAGGGAATACGATCGATCGCCCAATCAGAGATTAACTCAATTGTGCGATCGAGACTTCGATTGGGACTAAATGCCTTAAGGTACGTAGTTCCGGGAAAAGCGCTCTTTCTCATATATCTCAAAGAGCGCTGAAGCGCAACAACGTACCTGTTGCAAAAAGGCCTTGACATTACTACCACTCTGCGCTAGGTTAACGAATAGCATTGCATTTAATCAGTAATCGCATCGCTTCACCTATGTTCGCAACCAACAGCTATTTTTATTTTTGGTACGGTCAAGTTCGCCCGGAGTGAATTTACAGATTGCTGTGAACATCCGGGCGAACCGCAGACTAACACCTGCGGTTTTGTTTTTTCTACTTCTTGTCCCATCCACCAATCATCGCAAGCGAAAACAGCAATGACATTATTCAGTAACTGGTATTACGGCTTTTATTTTTGGCCCCGCAGGAGTTCTGGGTAAATTGTCGTGCTGTCTTTTCGCGCCAACCCGGAACTCCTTAAAGGTTCCGGGTTTTTTATTGTCAACCAATCACTCGATTTTTTAGGAGAATTCCATCATGTTAGAAGCCAAACTCGCAACCAAATCTCATCCCGAACACCAAACTATTGTCAAACTATCAGAAACAGTCTCTGTCGGCGGCACAGAATTGTTAATTGTCGGCGGGCCCTGTACCGTTGAAAGTTCAGAACAAATGGAGACAGTCGCCAGCAAACTCTCAGTCGCACCGGTGCAGGCTTTGCGGGGGGGAGTCTACAAACCCCGCACTTCTCCCTATGCTTTCCAAGGGATGGGAATTGAGGGACTGGAAATTTTAGCTGATGTCAGCCGGCGTTACGGTTTACCCGTGGTGACAGAGGTAATGTCGATCGCCCAAATCGATCCGGTTGTCGCCTATGCTGATATGCTGCAAATAGGCAGTCGCAATATGCAAAATTTCGAGTTACTAAAGGCGATCGGTCAAGCCGGAAAACCAGTCTTACTAAAACGCGGTTTGTCAGCAACCATCGAAGAATTTGTAATGGCCGCCGAATACATTCTCAGCCACGGAAATCCGAATGTAGTGATGTGCGAAAGAGGCATCCGCAGCTTCGACAATTACACCCGCAACGTCTTAGATTTGGGTACAGTCGTAGCCCTAAAACAGTTAACTCATCTGCCAGTAATTGTAGATCCTTCTCACGCCGCCGGCAAGCGGGAATTAGTCGCACCTCTAGCAAAAGCAGCGGTTGCTTGCGGTGCTGATGGCTTGATTGTTGAGTGTCACCCGCAACCAGAAAAATCCGTTTCTGACGCGCGGCAAGCTCTTTCTTTGCCGGATATGGTAGATTTGGTTGCAAGTTTGCGGCCTGTGGCTGCGGCCGTCGGGCGGTTGGTACCAGATGCTAAGTCATTGGTCATTAGTCATTAGTCATTAGTCATTAGTCATTAGTCAGAAGTGCGAGCGTCCCCGCTCGCAAACGTCATTAGTTATTAGTCATTAGCGCGAGCGTCCCCGCTCGCGAACGTTATTAGTCATTGGACTGGAGACCTCTTTCAAGAAAATTTGGACGGGCTGGAAGCCCATCCCACAAATTTTTTTCTTGTGGGATGGCCTTCTAGCCTGTCCCAAAAAGCAAAATTTGATTAAAATAAAAACAGAATCAATCCTGTCATCTACAAGATATCGCTTAATTATGGCACTCAAACTTCATGTTCCGTCGATCGTCTGTTCCGGCTGCGGAAACACTATTACCGAAGCCATCAAAACCGTGGAACCGGAAGCTAAGATTGATGTGGATTTAGCCGCCAAAACTGTGACTGTGGAAGCTAAAGCCTCGGAAGAGTCTATTAAACAAGCTGTGGTTGCTTCCGGTCACACTGTTCTAGAAGCCTAATATTACGATAAGCCCTGGTTTGCGATCGGGGCTGATTTACAGATTATTGCCGACTTGAATCTTGGGTTGGGGAGGGCGAGTTTACAAATATTGGCGTTGCTGAGTTAGAGTATGAATAGGAGGAATAATTTATGCAATGCCCTGAATGTAAATCAACCCATATCCGTAAAAACGGCAAGAAGAAAGGAAAACAAAATCACATTTGTGTCCAATGCAGTC